>JBFWRS010000030.1:0-45874 GCA_050248795.1 Burkholderiales bacterium
TCGCCATCGCGCACGGCCAGATGCGCGAGCGCGACCTCGAGCGCGTGATGCACGAATTCACGCAGCAGCGCCACAACGTGCTGCTGTGCTCGACCATCATCGAGACCGGCCTCGACATCCCGACGGCGAACACCATCGTCATCCACCGCGCCGACCGCTTCGGCCTGGCGCAGCTGCACCAGTTGCGCGGCCGCGTCGGCCGCTCGCACCACCAGGCCTATGCCTACCTGATGACGCCGCCGGCTGGCGCCGGTGGCGACCCGTTCGAAGCGCTGGGCGCGAACGCGAAGAAGCGCCTCGAGGCGATCCAGATGATGGAAGACCTGGGCTCGGGCTTCTACCTCGCCATGCACGACCTGGAGATCCGCGGCGCCGGCGAAGTGCTGGGCGAATCGCAGTCCGGCGAAATCCAGGAAGTCGGCTTCGAGCTGTACGCGCGCATGCTCGATCGCGCGGTGCGTTCGCTGCGCCGCGGCAAGGCGATAGACCTGGACGAGCCGATCGACGTCGCCACCGAGATCAACCTGCACGCGCCAGCCCTGCTGCCCGAGGCCTACTGCAGCGACGTGCACGAGCGCCTGACGCTCTACAAGCGGCTGTCCAACTGCGCCGGCGCGGACGAGCTGGACGCGATGCAGGAGGAACTGGTCGACCGCTTCGGCCTGCTGCCGGAGCCGGCGAAGGCCCTGCTGGAATGCCATCGCCTGCGCATCGCCGCGAAGCCGCTGGGTGTGGCGCGCGTGGACGCCACCCACGAGACCGTGCTGCTGCAGTTCGAGAAGCAGCCGCCGATCGAGCCGGCGAAGCTGATCGCCTGGGCGCACCGGCGGCGCGCGCGCCTCACCGGCCCCGACCGCGTGCGCCTGGAAGCGAAGATGCCGGAATGGCCGGACCGCGCGCGGCAGGTGGCCACTGCGCTGCGCGAGCTCGCCGCCTGACATGAACCTCGTCGTGCAGGGCCCGGGGGCAGAGCCGCAGCGCGCGGCGGAGCTTGCGCGCATGACCGGCGCGCGCGCCATCGAGGGCCTGGGTGCGCGCGCGTTCCGCCTGCGCGACGCCGCACCCGCCGACGCGGTCGGCGCATGGTGCGAGTCGCGGGACATCGACTGGGCCTGGGTGCCTCCCGGCAGGCGCTTCGCCGCGCTGCGCCTGGTGGCGATGGACATGGATTCGACGCTGATCACCATCGAGTGCATAGACGAGATCGGCGGCATGCTCGGCATCAAGGACAGGATCGCCGCGATCACCGCGGCGGCGATGCGTGGCGAGATCGACTACGCGGCCAGCCTGCGCCAGCGCGTGGCGCTGCTCGCCGGGCTTGGCGTGGAGGCGCTGGAGCGCGTCTACACCGACAAGCTGAGGCTGTCGCCCGGCGCCGAATCGCTGGTGGCGCGCTGCCAGTCTGCGGGCATCCGGCTGCTGCTCGTCTCCGGCGGCTTCAGCTTCTTCACCGACCGGCTGAAGTCCCGCCTCGGCCTCGATTACACGTTGTCGAACCGGCTCGAACTGCGCGACGGCAGGCTGACCGGCGCGCTGATCGGCGACATCGTCGACGCGCAGGCCAAGGCGGCGAAGTTCCGCGACGTCGCCGCCACGCTCGGCGCCGCGCGAGAGCAGACGGTCGCCATCGGCGACGGCGCCAACGACCTGGCGATGATGGCCGAGGCCGGCTGGTCGGTGGCCTTCCGGGCGAAACCGGTGGTGCGTGCGCAGGCAAGCTGTGCTTTCATGCACTGTGGCCTTGACGGATTGGTGAACCTCTATGAGTAGCGCGACGAGCGGGTTGAAGACGCGTCGGCTGTCCAACGCCTTCGGCATCGAGATCATGGGCCTGGACCTGCGCCAGCCGCTGCCCGCGCAGACCATCGCCGAGGTGCGCCGGCTGTGGAACGAGTACGGCATCGTGCTGCTGCGCGGGCAGGACATCACGCCGCAGCAACTGATCGACTACAGCCGCGGCTTCGGCGAACTCGACCTGCACGAGACGGTGAAACCGTTCCGCCACCCGGAGCACCCGGAGCTGTTCGTGCTGTCGACGATCCCGGTGGACGGCAAGCCCTCGGTCAGCGAGAACGTCGGCCGGCACTGGCATTCCGACCTTTCCTACACGCTGCGTCCGCCGCTGGGGTCGATCTTCCACGCGCAGGTCCTGCCCGAAGTCGGCGGCGACACCGTGTTCACCAGCACGCAAGCCGCCTGGGAGGGACTGTCGGACAAGCTGAAGGAAGTCATCGAGCCGCTGTGGGCGGTGCACGACTACATGGGCGTGGAGAACATGAAGAAGCGCGACCCCGCGCTGGTCGCGCAGCTGCGCGCGGCGAACCCGCCGATCGCGCAGCCGCTGGTGCGCCCGCACTGGGAGACCGGACGCAAGTGCCTGTACCTGAGCGAGCAGATGACGCACATCATCGTCGGCATGACCGAGAAGGAATCCCGTCCCATCCTGAGGATGCTGTTCGAGCACTCGGTGGACCCGCTCTACACCTACCGCCACAAGTGGGCGAAGAACGACGTCATCATGTGGGACAACCGCAGCACCATGCACCTGGCGCTGGCCGACTTCGCGCCAGGCGCACACCGGTACTGCATGCGGACCACGATCCTCGGCCAGCCGAGTGGGTACGTCTACCAGGCCTGATCCGGCGCGCCGCGCCATGCTTGCGGGCGTTGCCCTGCTCGCCGCGGGCGCGCCACTGCAGGCGGCGCGGGAACTCTGGCAGTTCGACGTCCTGATGGAGGAATTCGTCGCCGAGCACCGCGTGCCGGCGGCCGCGCTCGCCATCAGCCGGGAGGGGCGGCTGGCCTATTCGCGCGGTTTCGGCGTCGCTGACTCAGCCGCGTTCCCCGCCGCGAGCCTGTCGAAGCCGATCACCGCCGCCGCGACGCTGCAGCTCGCCGAGCGCGGCAAGCTGGACCTGCATGCCGGCGCGTGGCGCCTGCTCGGCCTGCCCGAGCCCGCGGACCCGCGCTGGAAGCACGTCACCGTGCTGCACCTGCTGCAGCACACCGGCGGCTGGGACCGCGGCCTGGGCTTCGATCCCATGTTCCACTCGCCTGCCGGCGAGGACACGCAGGCGATCATCCTCGACATGCTGCGCCGGCCGCTGGATTTCGCGCCCGGCAGCCGCGATGCCTATTCGAATTTCGGCTACTGCCTGCTCGGGCGCATCATCGAACGCGCCTCCGGCATGGCCTACGGCGACTACGTCAGGACCGAGGTGCTCGCGCCGCTCGGCATCCGCCGCATGCAGCTCGACGCGCGCCGGGTGCTCGACGCGCATTCCGGCTGGCACGCTTCAGCGCCGGAACTGGTGCGCTTCGCCGCCGCGTTCGACGATCGCGATGCCTGCCCGATCCTCGGCGCCGACAGCGTCGAGCGCATGTTCGCGCGCCCCGATGGCCGCGCCGGCCGGCACGCCGACGGCAGGCCGCTCGCGGTGTACTACGGCTGCGGCTGGCTGGTGCGGCCGATCGGCAGGCTGGGACAGGCGCATTCATGGCACGATGGCGCCCTCGGCGGCAACACCGCCCTGCTGGTGCGCGGATACGATCGCACCAACTGGGCAGTGCTGTTCGACGCACGCACGGACGCCACGGGGAAGCTGCTGTCCACGGCGATCGACGCGCAGCTGCACAAGGCCGCGCGGCTCGTCTCCCACTGGCCAGGCGGCGATGGCTTCGCCAGCGCGCTGCGTTAGCCGCCTGACGGGATAAGGGGATGGAACAGCACAGAACCAGCGCGGTCCTGTTCGCGGATGTCAGCGGCAGCACGCAGCTCTACGAGGCGGTCGGCGACAAGGCCGCACTGGAGGCGATCGCGCTGTGCCTGGCGCAGTTGCGCGCGGCGACCCAGGAAGCCCGCGGCCGCGTAGTGAAGACCATCGGCGACGAGATCATGGCGCTGTTCCCGAACGCCGACGCCGCGGGCGGCGCCGCCACGGCGATGCAGCTCGCCATCGATGCCCTGCCCGCGGTGGGCACGACGCGGCTCGCGGTGCGCATCGGCTTTCATTGCGGCCCGGTGATCCAGCAGGACGACGACGTTTTCGGCGATACCGTGAACATGGCCGCGCGCCTGGTCGCGCAGGCCGGGCGCAGCCAGATCATCACCTCGCAGGAAACCGCCGCCATGCTCAGCAGGGCGCTGCGCAGCGAGGTACGGCCGCTGTATTCGATACACGTCAAGGGCAAGGCCGAGGAAGTCGCGCTGTGCGAGCTGATATGGCGCAAGGCCGGCGAGATGACCGTCAGCTTCGGCCTGCGCACCATCTCGCGGCAGCTGCCGGTACGGCTGCGGCTGGTGCACAGGGGCCGCGAGATCATCCGGCGGCGCGACAACGATTCGATCGTCATCGGCCGCGAGGAGGACTGCGGCCTGGTGGTCGCCGCGAGCACCGCGTCGCGCCGGCACTGCATCATCGAGCGCCGGCAGGACAAGTTCATCCTGCGCGACCAGAGCACCAACGGCACCTTCATCACCCCCGAGGGCGACACCGAGCACCTGCTGCAGCGCGAGGAGTTCACGCTCGGCAAGCACGGCTGGATCGCGTTCGGCCAGCCGCTGGAGGGCGCCGAAGAGGTGGTGGAGTACTTCTGCGAATGAGCCCCGACCCGGCGCGCTGCCCGCTGTGCGGCGAACAGAACGCCTGCGAGATGGCAGCAGGCAGCGGCAAGCCCTGCTGGTGCGCAACGCTGGACTTCCCCGCCGCCCTCCTCGCCCGCGTGCCCGCCGAGGCACGCGACAAGGCGTGCATCTGCAGGGCCTGCGTCGAAAAGGCTACTTTGCGGCCACTACCATGATCTCGACGAGGATCTTCGGGTCGGCGAGCTTGGCTTCCACGCAGGCCCGCGCCGGCAGGTTCTTCGGGTCGGCCCACGCGGTCCACGCCTCGTTCATCTCGGGGCGGTTGCGGATGTCGGTAACCCAGATGGTGGCGCTGAGGATCTTCGACTTGTTCGAGCCGCCCTTGGCGAGCAGCGCGTCGATCTTCTTCAGTATCTCCTCGGTCTGGCCTTTCACGCCCTTGGAGGTGTCGTCCGGCGTGACGCCGGCGAGCCAGACCAGGCCGCCGTGTTCCACCGCCTGCGACAGGATCTTGTTGCTTTCGTGACGCGTGATGCTCATGCCCGAAGTCCTCCCTGAGTGGATGTCGCGGATTGCCCGCACCGCAGGGTAACGCTTTCCGCGCATGCCCTCCACCTCCTGTTTCATGTTTGGCCGTGCAATCGGCGCCCTTCTGCGCCAGAATCCGCACCTCATCGAACGGAGGGAATCATGATCGACCTGTACGCTGCCGCCACGTCCAATGGCATGCGCGCCCGCATCGCGCTGGAGGAATGCGGCCTCGACTACAAGCTGCACATGGTGGACCTCGCCGCCGGCGGCAACCGTACGCCCGAGTTCCTCGCGCTCAACCCCAACGGCCAGATCCCGGTGATGGTGGATTCGGACGGCCCCGGCGGCAAGCCCGCGACGATCGCGCAGTCGATGGCGATCCTGATGTATTGCGCGGAGAAGTCCGGCAAGTTCATCCCGGCCGACCCGGCGCTGCGGCCGCTGTTCCTGCAGGGTCTGATGAGCGCGGCCAGCGACATCGGCCCGACGCTCGGTGCGATCTTCGGCATGGTGCGCGCGAAAGAGCAGCACCGCCCGTCGCTGGAGCCGTTCGAGAAGCGCTGGAAGACCTACCTGGGCGCCTGGGACGCCATCCTCGGCAAGTCGAAGTACTGCGTCGGCAACGAGGTCAGCGTGGTGGATTTCGCCATCTATGCATCCTGGGCGCGCGCCAAGGGCGTGATCCCGGCGCTGTGCGAGGGCTTCCCGAACATCGAGCGCTGGGCCGCCGAGATCGCCGCGCGCCCGGCGACGCAGCGCGCGATGAAGGTCTAGGAAGCTGGCGCCTCAGAAGCGCTTGCGCATGTAGACGCGCGCAAGCCCCAGCTCGTTGCGGCGGTCGTACTCGACGTAGCCGATCTTCGCGTACAGGGCGAGGTTCTCGTTCATCTGCTCCTGCGTGTACAGGTAGATCGAGCCGAAGCCCTGTTGCGCCGCGGTGCTCTCGGCGAGCTCCAGCAGCGCACGGCCGATGCCCTGGCCCTGGCAGGCCGGCACGACCGCAACGTTCTCGAGCAGGAAGCCCTCGTCGGTGACCGCCATGACGAGCACGCCGACGATTGCCTTGTCGATCAGCGCAACCATCACCTGCCGCGCGCGCAGCACCTGCGCATAGTCGTCGCGCATCGGCGCGGGCTCGGTGCCGATGCGCGCCACGTAGTGCCGGTAGGCGGCCTTCACGCACGCGGCGACGGCGTCGGCCTCGTCGGGCTTCGCCGGACGGATGTGAAAGCCGCCCGGCCGGCGCACCGAGCGGTGCTGGCCGGGGCGCTGCACCGCGGTCTTGCCGCCGGCCATCAGGAGAACACGGCCTTGCGGTCGAGGAACTTGAGCGCCGCGGCGATGCGGCTCCGGAGCACGTTGACGTTCAGGGTGCCTTCGGCCTCGCAGGGCTTGCCATTCTCCAGCCAGCTGCTCATCAGCGACATCGACACGCGCAGCTCGCCACTCGCGGCGTCCAGCTCGACCGGGATGGTGATGTAGCGCGTGCCCTGCGCAAACACCAGGCTGGCGTGGTCGAACCTGACCCGGTAGCCGTCGTCGGACGTCACCTCGGTGTCGCTGATCCTCTGCAGTGCCATGCTCGACCTCAGCCCAGGTAGCCCACGCCCTTCGCCATCAGCGCGGCGCACAGCAGTATCAGCACCACGCACCCCAGCTCGGCATGGATGATAGCGCGCAGCCGGCGCTTCTTCGCCTCCGCCAGCACCGGCACCTCGCCGCGCTTCAGCCCCGCGCGCCAGGACAGGAATTCCACGGTCGGCACGATGGACAAGAGGCCGACGAGGACGAACAGCGACAGCTTGGCGATGAATGGCACGCTCGCGAAGTAGTACGCCGCGCCCTTCTCGAACCACAGCACGCGCGCAAAGCCCGCCGCCAGCAGCACCCCCGCCGCGATGCCGTACACCGCGTCCGCGGCCTGCAGCCGGCGCGCGCTCTTCATGCTCAGTTCGTCGCGCATCAGCATGAACTCCACCGCCAGCGCGGCGACCAGGGCGAACGCGGCGACGTGGTGCACGAAGGCAATGAAGGAAGGCATTGCTGTTCTGCTCCTCTCAGGCGGGCGCGCCGGTGCGCGCCTCCTCGCGGTACATCGCCAGCAGGTCCAGTACTGGCGGCTCCGCAACGCCCAGCACGGTGAGGATGGCGTGCGCCTGGCCGCGATGGTGCGTCTGGTGGTTGAAGAGGTGCACAAGGATGTCGCCGAGGCGATTGCGCTGGCGGACACCGCTGGTGGTCGCGTAGTCCACCCGCCTGTCGATGTCTTCCTCGCCCAGGCCGTCGACGTAGCGCAGGATTCGATCGTCCTCGGCCTTGCGCGCGCCATCGAGCGCGCCCAGGTCGTCGAACATGATCGCGTCCAGCTTCGCCGGGTGGTCGCCTTCACGGGTAATCCGCCGCATCCAGATGCGGTCGGTGACCAGCAGGTGGTTCAGCGTGCCGTGCAGGCTGCCGAAGAATGCGCCGACGTTCCTGCGGTATGCCTCGTCGGGAAGCTTGCGCGCCGCGGCATACAGCCGCGCGTTCGCCCAGGCGTTGTACCGGGCCATGCGCTCAAAGTGCGCCTTCATCGAGGTCGCCCCGACGTACGCCTACCGCTCACTGCCGCGTGCGAACGATCACTGCCTGTATGGCGTCCAGCGGGATCACCGCGTCGAAAAACTCGCGCCCGGTGAGCCCGCCAAGCACCAGCAGCTTGTCCGTGACCTCGCGCACCGTCCCGGACAGTTCCTGGCCGTTGCGCAACTGCACGCTGATGCGCTTGCCCTTCTGCGCGGCGACCACCGACTGCGTGGTGTCGGCGGCATTGACGGTCGGGCTTTGCGCATGGACAGGCGCGGCAAGCGCGAGGCAAAGCAATACTGCGGCAATCGGGCGCATTCGGACCTCCTCCTGGTTAACTTGCGTCATCCTACCCAGATCCTTGCATTCCGGAACATGCGCATCCACGGGGAATCCTCGGGCGAGCGGTCCGGGGACCAGGACATCTGCACCGAGCGGAACACGCGTTCGGGGTGGGGCATGACAACGGTGAAGCGGCCGTCCGGCGTGGTCAGGCCGGTGATGCCCTGAGGCGAGCCGTTCGGGTTCAGCGGATAGGTCTCGGTCACCGCGCCACGGTTGTCGACGAAGCGCAGCGCGACGATCGCCGAGCGCGCGTCGGCTGCGCTGGCGAACTGCGCCCGGCCCTCGCCGTGCGCGGTGGCGATCGGCATGCGGCTGCCGGCCATGCCGCGCAGCAGGATCGACGGACTGTCGCTCACCTCGACCATGACGAAGCGCGACTCGAACTGCTCCGAGCGGTTGCGCACGAACACCGGCCACGCCTCGGCGCCGGGGATGATTTCCTTCAGCGCCGCCATCATCTGGCAGCCGTTGCACGAACCCAGCGCAAAGGTGTCGGTACGGCGGAAGAACGCCTCGAACTCGCCGCGCGCGCGCGGGTGGTACAGGATCGACTTCGCCCAGCCCTGCCCGCCGCCCAGCACGTCGCCATAGGAAAAGCCGCCGCACACCGCAAGGCCCTTGAAGCCGGCCAGCGATGCGCGTCCGGCGATCACATCCGACATGTGCACGTCAACCGGCTCGAAGCCGGCACGGTGGAAGGCCGCCGCCATCTCCACCTGGCTGTTGACGCCCTGCTCGCGCAGCACCGCGACCCGAGGCCGCACGCCGGTGGCGATGAAAGGTGCTGCAACATCCTCGGCGGCGTCGTAACTGAGCGCAAAGGAAAGTCCGGGGTCGCCAGCGTCCAGCACGCGGTCGTACTCCTGCTGCGCGTCGGCCGGGTTGTCGCGCAGCGCCTGCATGCGATGGCTGGTTTCCGACCACGCGCGCTGCAGCGCCACGCGCGGCGCGGCGAACACCGGCTTCGCGTCGCGCGTGACGCGGATCTCGTCGCGCGCATTCGGCGAGCCGACGATGTGCGAACAATCGCCCAGCCCGACGGCACGCAGCGCGTCCATCGCGCGCGTGCGGTCGGCGGCGCGCACCTGCAGCAGCGCGCCGAGCTCCTCGGCAAACAGCGCCGCCAGCGCGCGCTCGCGCGCGCGGCCGGCGAGCTGCGCGCCGGCGTCGCGCCGGAACGCATCCACGTCCTCCAGCGCGTCGGCGGCGAGCGGATCGAGGTTCAGCGTTACGCCGCAATGGCCGGCGAAGGCCATCTCGCAGGCGGCGGCGAACAGGCCGCCATCCGAACGGTCGTGATAGGCGAGCAGCACGCCGTCGGCGGCGAGTTCCTGCACCGCGTCGAACAGGCCCTTCACCAGCATCGCGTCGTCCGCGTCCGGGCAGGCATCGCCCAGCTGCATGTACACCTGCGCGAGGATCGAACCGCCGAGGCGGTTCCTGCCGCAGCCCAGGTCCACCAGGATCAGCTCGGTTTCGCCTGCGTCGGTGCGCAGCCGCGGCGTCAGCGTGCCGCGCGCATCCTCCACCGGCGCGAACGCGGTGACGATCAGCGACAGCGGCGCGAGCACCTCCTTGTCCGCCCACGCGGTGCGCATCGACAGCGAATCCTTGCCCACGGGAATCGCGACACCGAGCGCCGGGCAGAATTCCAGCGCCACCGCGCGCACCGTGTCGTAAAGCGCGGCGTCCTCGCCTGGACAGCCGGCCGCGGCCATCCAGTTGGCGGAAAGCTTCACGCGATCGAGCCGACCGATGCGCGCCGCGGCGAGGTTGGTGATCGCCTCGGCCACCGCCATGCGGCCCGATGCGGGCGCGTCGATCAGCGCCAGCGGCGTGCGCTCGCCGAGCGCAAATGCTTCACCGGCGTAGCCCGCGTAGTCGAGCAGCGTCACCGCGCAATCCGCCACCGGCACCTGCCAGGGGCCGACGAAAGGATCGCGCGAACACAGCCCGCCCACCGTGCGGTCGCCGATGGCGACGAGGAAGCTCTTGTCGGCCACCGCCGGGTGCCGCAGCACGCGGTACGCTGCATCCTGCAGTTCGATGCCGTCCAGGGACAGCGGCGCGGGCGCTCGCTGCAGGCGCTTCACGTCGCGCAGCATCTTCGGCGGCTTGCCCAGCACGATGGACAGGTCCAGGTCCACCGGCTTGCCGCCGAGCAGCGGGTCCTCCACCGTCAGGTGGCCGTCGGCGGTGGTGGCGCCCAGCACCGCGTACGGGCAGCGCTCGCGCCCGCAGATGGCACGGAACACGGCGAGGCTTTCCGGCGCGATGGACAGCACGTAGCGCTCCTGCGCCTCGTTGCACCAGATCTCGCGCGGCGACATGCCCGAGTCCTCGGAAGGCGCGGCACGCAGGTCGAGCCTCGCGCCGCGTCCGGCCGAGTGCGCGAGTTCCGGAAACGCGTTCGACAGGCCGCCGGCGCCAACGTCGTGTATCGACAGGATCGGGTTGGCGTCCCCCAGTTGCCAGCAGCGGTCTATGACCTCCTGCGCACGGCGCTGGATCTCGGCGTTGCCGCGCTGCACCGAATCGAAGTCCAGGTCCTCGGTGTTGGCGCCCGCGCCCATGGAGGAGGCCGCGCCGCCGCCCATGCCTATCAGCATGCCCGGGCCGCCGAGCTGGATCATCAGCGAGCCCGGCGGCAGCGGCGATTTCATCGCGTCGCGCGCGGCGATGTTGCCGATGCCGCCCGCCAGCATGATCGGCTTGTGGTAACCGCGCAGCACGCCGTGCGCCTCGGCTTCGAAGGTGCGGAAGTAGCCGGCGAGGTTCGGCCTGCCGAATTCGTTGTTGAACGCGGCCGCGCCGATCGGCCCGTCGAGCATGATGTCCAGCGCGGAAACGATGCGCCCGGGCTTGCCCGGGTCGTTCAGCTCCCAGGGCTGCAGCGCGCCGGGAATGCGCAGGTGCGATACCGAAAAGCCCACCAGCCCTGCCTTGGGCTTTGCGCCGCGGCCGGTGGCGCCTTCGTCGCGGATCTCGCCACCGGCACCGGTGGCGGCGCCGGGAAACGGCGAGATCGCGGTCGGGTGGTTGTGCGTCTCGCACTTCATCACGGTGTGCGTGAGCCCCGCGTGCGGCCGGTAGACGCCGTCCGCATCGGCGTAGAAGCGCTGCGCGTCGCGGCCCTGCATGATCGCGGCATTGTCCGAGTACGCCAGCACCGTGCCCTGCGGGTTGGCGGCATGCGTATGCCGGATCATGGCAAACAGCGACTGCTCGCGCTGTTCTCCATCGATGGTCCAGTCGGCGTTGAAGATCTTGTGCCGGCAGTGCTCGGAGTTCGCCTGCGCGAACATGGTGAGTTCGGCATCGGTCGGGTCGCGCCCCAGCGCCTGGTAGGCATCGCGCAGGTAGGCAATCTCGTCTGCGGCAAGCGCGAGCCCGAGCCGCGCGTTCGCCGCTTCCAGCTCGGCAAGCGGCACATGTGCCAGCGGCCGCGGCGGTACGTGCCGGAACAGCGCGTCGGCGTCCTCTATCGCCGCGAGCACGCTTTCGGTCATGCGGTCGTGCAACGGCGCGGAGAGCGCCCCGCGCAGCGCCGCCGGCACCCGGCCATCCACGTGATAGGCGATGCCGCGCTCCACCCGGCGCACCGCCCCCAGGCCGCAGTTGCGCGCGATGTCGGTGGCCTTCGAAGACCAGGGGGAAATCGTGCCCACGCGCGGCACGACGAGGAACAGTTCGCCTTTCGCCTCGCTGGCGGGTTCACCGTACTCGAGCAACCGGGAAAGCAGCGCGGCTTCGTCCGCCTGCAGCGGCCTGTCCAGCTCCACGAAGTGCCAGTACGCCGCGGCAATGCGCCGCACCCGGGGATGTATTGCCTGCAGCAGGGGTAGGATCTTGGCCAGCCGGAACCCCGACAGCGCCGATGCGCCGCGGAGCCTCAGAACCATGGACATCAGCTACTTCCTCAGCGTCGGGTCCTTGTAGCTGCCGCCGAGCGCGAAACTGCCGCGCAGCGTCGATGCGGGTGTCTTCAGGTCCGCGACGACGCGGCCGTTGAGCGCGCCTTCGGGGTTCACGTCCAGCGTCACCGCGGCGTTCAGCGCACCGACCGAGAACGCCACCTCGCGGATCGAGATGGTGCCGTCCTTCATGCTCGCCTTGCCGTTCAGCTCGCTGACCTGCATGCGCCCGGAAGTCTGCGCGCCGCTGGACTGCAGCGCGCGGGCGAAATCGAAGCTGCCGATCACCGCCTGGCTGACGGTGAAGCTGCCATCCAGCGTCATCGTGTCGATCAGCTTGGCAGGTTCCGCGCCGGCCATCCTGTAGCTGCCACGCCCGTTCAGGCGCCCCTCGGACACCAGCGCCGGCGCAATCACCGCGGCGTTGACGTTCTTCGCCTGCAGCTCGCCCTGGACGCTCAGCCCGCCGCTCCAGCGGATGCTCGCGGTGCCGCCGATGACGCCATCGTAGCGGCGCGAATCCCATGACGCGACATCCAGGCCCGAGCGCGTGATGCTGCCTTTCATGCCGAAGTCGTTCAGGGTCAGGCCGGACGCGAATGGCACCGGCATCGTCGCCGCGGTGAGTTCTATCGCGGCGGCATCGCCTTGCGGCGTGATGCTGCCGACGATGTTGTCGCCGCCCGAGAGCTTGATCGCGCCGATGCGCCCGTCGGCGCCCACGCTTGCGTCGATGCCGATCGCGGGCAGCGCGACAGCGCCCTCGAGCCGGACGCCGGATGCCGAGACACGCGCGACTCTGAAGTTCGCACCCTTGGCAGTGCCAAGCAGCGCACCGGCGAGCGCCGACTGCTTCACCACCGCACCTTCCAGTTCGAGGTGCGAGAAGCTCTTCTGCGCGCCGGTGAGCGAGCCGATCGACGGGCTTGCACGCACCGTCGCAATCGTCGCCACGCCGTCCCCGATGATGACCTTGTCCAGGCTCAGCTTGACGCCGGAATAAAGCGACAACCGCGCGCCGCCGATCTTCACCGGCATGCCGATCGCCTCGCTCGCCGCCTTTTCGTAGTCCGCAGTGCCTATGGGCATGACGTGCGCGGCGCCGAAGCCGCCGACCAGCACCACGGCGACGGCAATGCCGGCGGCCTTGCCGAGCTTGAGCGGCTTGCGCAGCTTCGCCGGCGCCGCGCCCGGCACCGAGGACGGCGCCGCCTCGGCGGCATGCGCGGCCTCGGCCTCGCGTTCCCTGGCGCGCTTCTTCGCGGCCGCGGACAGCGCCTTTTCGTCTTCCTTGACGTCGTCGAGGTCGAGGTCTTCGTCCGACAACGGGATATCGTCAAGGTCGTCCAGCGACTTCGCCGCTGCCGCGCGCGCAGTGCCCTGCTTCGCGGCCCGCTTTCGCTCGGCGGCTTCGCGCTCAGCGCGTTCCGCCTCCTCGCGCTCGACGCGCTCGAGTTCTTCCTTGCGCTGGCGCTCTTCCTCTTCGGCGCGGCGGCGCTCCTCTTCCTCGCGCTGCCTGCGCTCGGCGGCCTCCCGCTCGGCCCGCTCGGCCTCCTCCTGCGCCCTGCGCGCCGCTTCTTCCTTCGCCTTGCGCTCGGCTTCTTCCCGCGCCTTCTGCTCTTCCTCTTCCTGCTTGCCGAAATTGTCCAGGTCCGCGAGCAGGGAATCGCCGAACGCCGGCGAGGCCGGCGCGGGACTCGCCGGCGCCGCGACTTCCATCGGAGCCGCCTCGAGCTTCGCGCGGCGTTCTTCCTCCTCGAGCAGCTTCAGGTCGGCCGCCTCGCGGGCACGACGCTCTTCTTCCTCGGCCTTCGCCTTGCGCTCTGCTTCCTCCCTTGCGCGGCGATCCGCTTCCTCGCGCGACTTGCGCTCGGCCTCGTCCTTCTCCTTGCGCGCGGCCTCTTCCTTCGCCTTGCGCTCGGCATCCTCCTTCGCGCGTCGCTCTTCCTCCTCGCGTGCCTTGCGCTCGGCCGCTTCCCTGGCCCGACGCTCTTCCTCCTCGCGCCGCCTGCGCTCGTCTTCCTCGCGTGCCTTGCGCTCCGCTTCTTCCTTCGCCTTGCGTTCGGCTTCCTCCTTCGCCCGCCGCTCCTCCTCTTCGCGGCGCTTGCGCTCTTCCTCCTCACGCGCCTTGCGCTCGGCCTCTTCCTTTGCCTTGCGTTCTGCTTCTTCCCGCGCCTTGCGCTCGGCCTCCTCCCTTGCGCGACGTTCTTCCTCCTCGCGGCGCTTGCGCTCTTCTTCCTCGCGCGCCTTGCGCTCGGCGTCTTCCTTCGCGCGGCGCTCTTCCTCCGCCTTGCGCCGCTGTTCCTCTTCCTCGCGGCGCTTGCGGTCCTCTTCCTCGCGCGCCTTGCGCTCGGCTTCCATCTTGGCGCGCTCTTCCTCGAGCTGTCGGCGCAGCGCCTCGGCCTCCTCGCGCGCCTTCTCCTCGGCGTCGCGGCGGATGCGCTCCTCGGCCTCCTTCGCCAGGCGCTCCGCTTCGGCCTTCGCCTTGGCGCGTTCTTCCTCGAGCTGCTTGCGCAGTTCCTCGGCCTCGCGTGCAGCCTTCTCAGCCGCTTCCTTCGCCTCCTGCGCCTCGCGCGCCGCGGCCGCCGATACCGCCTTGGCCTCGGCCTCGGCCTTGGCTTTCGCCTCGGTCGCCATGCGAACTGCAGCCTCGCGCGCGGCCTTGACCTTGGCATCCGCGTCCGCGGCCACTTTCGCCGCTGCATCGGCCTTTGCCTTCGCTTCGGCTTCCGCCCTGGCCTTGGCTTCCGCTGCGGCCTTGGCCTGGGCTTCACGCGCCCTGGCCTCCGCCTCCACGCGCGCCTTCTCGGCCGCCTCGGCCTTCGCCTTCGCCTCGGCTTCGGCCTTCGCCTTGGCTTCGGCCTCGGCCCGAAGTTGCGGCTCGGCCTTCTGCCGGCTGAGGAAGTCGAACATGTCGTCCTTCTCCTCGCTCGCCGACTGCGCGTGCGCAGCAGCGGCAAGGTCCATCACCGGCGGTTTCGGTGCCGCAGGCTTGGGGGGCGGCGGGGGCGCCGGCTTGGCCGGCGCTGCAGGCTTGGGTGGCGGCGCGGCGGGCTTGGGTGGCGGTGCAGCGGGCTGAGGCGGCGGCGACTTGGGCAGCGTCGGCGCCGACAACGCGGTGAAATCGAGTTCTTCCTCGGGCTCGTCGCGCCCGAGCGGGGGTTTGCCGGTGGGCTTGGCCGGGCCCGGCGCAGCCTTGGCGCCTGGCGGCGGCGCAGCCGCGGCGCCTGCTGTGACCTGGCGCACGAAGCCGTCCTTGTCCAGCTGCTCGATGAGCTGGAACAGCTTTGCCTCCGGCATCCTGTCGAACTTGATCGTGATCTCGGCGACGGTGGACCTGCCATCGATCGCGGCAAGCACCATGCGATCCGCGCGCGACAGCAGGCTGGTCTTTCCGGACGCTTCCTGCACGCCCTTGCCGGTCTTCGAATAGATCGCTGTGGGATTCATGCCGTAAGGAAGACCTGCCGCCTGTGCGGCTTTCAGCGCCCTCTTGTTAGTGCGTTCGCCAACGGAATGAGAGCAGCCATTATAAGCAGGGATCAGCCCCCGGGCGAACCATAGCCGCCGCCGCCCGGGGATTCGATCACGAACACGTCCCCGGCCGCCATTTCGGTGCGATCAAAGGGTCCCAGCGAAACCTGCGTGCCGTCGCGCCGCAACACGTAGTTGCGTCCTGGCTTGCCCGGCTCGCCCCCGGCCATGCCGTGCGGCGCCACCAGCCGGTGGCCGGACAGGATCGACGCGGTCATCGGCTCGAGGAAGCGCAGCCGGCGGATCGCGCCGTCGCCGCCGCGGTGTCGTCCGCGCCCGCCGGATCCCCGGCGGATCTCGAAGCTTTCCAGCAGCACCGGATAGCGCCATTCCAGCACCTCGGGATCGGTGAGGCGGGAATTGGTCATGTGCGACTGCACCACGTCGGCGCCATCGAATCCCGGCCCGGCGCCGGACCCGCCCGCCACGGTCTCGTAGTACTGGTGGCGCGCGTTGCCGAAGGTGAAGTTATTCATGGTGCCCTGCGCGGCGGCCATCACGCCGAGCGCGCCGTACAGCGCGTCGGTGATGCATTGCGAGGTCTCGACGTTGCCGGCAACCACCGCCGCCGGGTAGCGCGGACGCAGCATGCTGCCTTCGGGAATGATGACCTCCAGCGGCTTCAGGCAGCCGGCATTCAGCGGGATGTCGTCGTCCACCAGCGAGCGGAAAACGTACAGCACCGCCGCCATCGCCACCGCGGCGGGCGCATTGAAATTGTTCGGCAGCTGCGACGAGGTGCCGCTGAAGTCGATGGTGGCGCTGCGCCGGTCGGCGCCGATGGAGATCTTCACGCGGATCACCGCGCCGTTGTCCAGCGGAAAGTCGAACGCGCCGTCCTTCAGCACGCCGATGACGCGGCGCACCGATTCCTCGGCGTTGTCCTGCACGTGGCGCATGTAGGCGCGCACCACGTCGAGGCCGAAGTGCGCCACCATGCGGCGCAGTTCCTGCACCCCCTTCTCGTTGGCGGCGATCTGCGCCTGCAGGTCCGCCAGGTTCTGCGCAATGTTGCGCACCGGCCAGCGCCCCGAGCCGAGCAGCGCGCGAGTCTCTTCCTCGCGGAAACGTCCCTGCTCGACGAGCAGGAAGTTGTCTATCAGCACCCCCTCCTCGTCCACGGTCTTCGAGTCCGGCGGCATCGAGCCCGGCGTGATGCCGCCGATGTCGGCGTGGTGACCGCGCGAGCCGACGTAGAACAGGATCTCCTTCTGCGCCTGGTCGAACACCGGCGTGATCACGGTGACGTCCGGCAGGTGCGTGCCGCCGTTGTACGGCGCGTTCAGCACGTACACATTGCCCGGCCTGATGCGGCCCGCGTTTTCCCGGATCACGGTGCGGATCGACTCGCCCATCGATCCCAGGTGCACCGGCATGTGCGGCGCGTTCGCGATCAGGTTGCCGTCGGCATCGAACAGCGCGCAGGAGAAGTCGAGCCGTTCCTTGATGTTCACCGAGTAGGCGGTGTTCTGCAGCCGCAGGCCCATCTGCTCGGCGATCGACATGTACAGGTTGTTGAAGATCTCCAGCATCACCGGGTCGGCCGCGGTACCGATCGCGGCGCGCTGCTCGCGCGGCACGACGCGCTCGAGCACCAGGTCGTTGCGCGGCGTGACGCTCGCGCGCCAGCCCGGTTCCACCACCGTGGTGGCGTTGGCCTCGGCGATGATCGCCGGCCCGTCGACCGCATGCCCCGCAGCGAGCGCCTCGCGACGGTGCACCGGCGTGTCGCGCCAGGCGCCGCCGGTGTACATGCGCACGGTTTCCAGTGCCGCGGGCGGCGGGCCGGATGCACCGGCGCCGGGCGCTGCGTCGGGCACCGCTTCGCCGTGCGCCAGCGCCTCCACCGATACCGCCTCGACGATCAGTTCGCGCGCGGGCATCAGGAAGCTGAACTGGCGCCGGTACACCTCCTCGAAGGCCGCGCGCATCTCGCCCGGCGTGCCCGCGCCGACCACCAGCGCGCTGTCGGTGCCTTCGTACTTCAGGTGCGCGCGGCGCAACGCGCGGATGCGCCCGGACTCGACGCCCTGGGACGCGAGTTCTTCGCGCGCACCGGCTTCGAGCGCATCCAGCGTGCGCACGATGTCGGCATGCGCGTCATCCCCCAGGCGCACCTCGAGCGCCTGCTCGCGCATTGCCGCCTGGTCCGCAAGTCCCATGCCGTAGGCCGACAGCACGCCCGCCAGCGGATGGATGAACACCCGCGTCATCGCCAGCGCGTCGGCCACCAGGCAGGCATGCTGCCCGCCGGCGCCGCCAAAGCAGCACAGCGTGTACTCGGTGACATCGTGCCCGCGCTGCACAGAGATGTGCTTGATCGCGTTTGCCATGTTGCCCACCGCGATCTGCACGTAACCCTCGGCCACCGCCTCGGGCGTACGGCCGTCTCCGGTTTCGCGCGCCAGCGCCTCGAAGCGCTCGCGCACCAGTGCGGCGTCGAGCAGTGCGTCGCCGCGCTCGCCGAACACCGCGGGGAAATGCCCCGGCTGGATCTTGCCGAGCATGACGTTCGCATCGGTCACCGTCAGCGGGCCGCCGCGCCGGTAGCACGCCGGGCCGGGATTGGCGCCCGCAGAGTCCGGCCCGACCCGGTAGCGCGCGCCGTCGAAGTGCAGGATCGAGCCGCCGCCTGCGGCGACGGTGTGGATGTTCATCATCGGCGCGCGCATGCGCACGCCGGCGACGCGGGTCTCGAAGGCGCGCTCGAACTCGCCGGCATAGTGCGACACGTCGGTGGAGGTGCCGCCCATGTCGAAGCCGATGATGCGCTCGAACCCCGCGGCAAGCGACGTGCGCGCCGCACCGACGATGCCGCCCGCAGGGCCGGACAGGATCGAATCCTTGCCCTGGAAGCGCCGCGCGTCGGCCAGGCCGCCGTTGGACTGCATGAAGAACAGCGGCACGCCCTGCAACTGCGCGGCGACGCGCTCGACGTAGCGGCCGAGGATGGGCGACAGGTAGGCATCGACCACCGTGGTGTCGCCTCGCCCGACCAGCTTCATCAGCGGGCTGACGCGATGCGACACCGACACCTGGGGAAAACCCGCCTCGCGCGCGAGTTCGGCGACGCGCGCCTCGTGGTCCGGATAGCGGTAGCCGTGCATGAAGACGATTGCCACCGCGCGCATGCCATCGGCGTGCAGCGCGGCGAGGTCGCGCCGCACCGCGGCTTCGTCCAGCGGCAGCAGCACGTCGCCGTGAGCGCCGACGCGCTCGTCCACCTCCACCACCTTCGCGTACAGCATCTCGGGCAGCACGATGTGGCGGTCGAAGATGCGCGGGCGGTTCTGGTAGGCGATGCGCAGCGCGTCGCGGAACCCGCGCGTGATGAACAGCGCGGTAGGCTCGCCCTTCCTCTCCAGCAGCGCGTTGGTCGCCACCGTGGTGCCCATCTTCACGCACTCGATTTCCGCGGCGGGTATCGGCGCATCGCCGGCGATGCCGAGCACCGCCCGGATCCCCGCGAGCGCGGCGTCGTCATAGCGCTCGGGATTCTCCGACAGCAGCTTGTGCGTGGTCAGCGTGCCGTCCGGGCGGCGCGCGACGATGTCGGTAAACGTGCCCCCGCGGTCGATCCAGAACTGCCAGCCGGCCATCCTCGGCGCCCCCGCTGCTGCCGGGATCAAAACGAGGCCAGCTGCGCGTTGCGCAGGTCCGTCACCAGCATGCTGCCCGGGTAGTGCGTTATGCAGAATTCCGGGCGCGTCGCCTCCATCACCGCCTGCGGCGTGACACCGCAGGCCCAGAACACCGGCAGTTCGTCGTCCTTCACCTCCACCGTGTCGCCCCAATCGGGGCGCGAAATGTCGGCGATGCCGATCGATCCGGGCTTGCCGATGTGAACCGGCGCGCCGTGCACGTTCGGGAAGCGCGAGCTGACCTGCACCGCGCGGATCGCATCCGCCGGCTTCATCGGCCGCATCGACACCACCAGCGGCCCCCTGAACGGCCCTGCGCTCGCGCAGGCGATGCTGGTGCGCCACATCGCCACGCCCTTGCCCTCGGCGACGTGGCGCAGCGGCACGCCGGCTTCGAGCAGCGCCTCCTCGAAGGAGAACGAGCAGCCGATGACGAAGGCGACGAGGTCGTCGCGCCAGTACTGCGAGATGTCGTACGGCTCGTCGACGCAGACGCCATCGCGGAACACGCGGTAGCGTGGCAGGTCGGTGCGGATATCGAGGTCTTCGCCGAGATCAGGAAGCAGCGGCGAGCCCGCCTCCGACATGCCGATCAGCGGACACGGCTTCGGGTTGCGCAGGCAGAAGCGGTGGAAATCCGCGGCGAGCGCCGCAGGCAGGATCGCCAGGTTGCCCTGCACATGTCCGCGCGCCAGGCCCGCGGTATGCGTGCGCAGCGCGCCGCTGCGCGCTGCGTGCCGTACCGCCACCGGGTCGTAAGTCAGCACGTCGCCTTCCAATGCTCCCATTTCACACTCCGTGCAATTGCGATGCCGTGCCGTCATTGACGTTCACGTAGAATCGCATTGTAAAGAGGATTTCCCATCGCGTCGTTTCCATTGACCGTGCTGCTCGGCGTGCTGATCGCGCTCACGCCGCTCGGCACCGACATCTACCTGCCCGCCCTGCCCGCGGTCGCAGATGCATTCGGCGC
The DNA here is from genome assembly GCA_050248795.1 of Burkholderiales bacterium. GTDB lineage: Bacteria > Pseudomonadota > Gammaproteobacteria > Burkholderiales > SG8-39 > CAZTDU01. Next base: position 20,089 of record JBFWRS010000030.1, read on the forward strand.
ACCGGTCGCATCGACGCAGCTCACGCTGACGACGTTCTTCCTCGGACTCGCGTTCGGGCAGCTCGCATGGGGCCCGCTGTCGGATCGCTTCGGCAGGAAGCCCGTGCTGCTCGCAGGGCTCGGCCTCGCGCTCGCGGCGGCGCTCGCCGCCGTGTCCGCGGAATCGGTGCAGCAGATCGTGCTGCTGCGTTTCGTGCAGGGACTGGGACTCTCCAGCGGACCGGTGGTGGCGCGCGCGATCGTGCGCGACCTTTATTCGCACGACCTCGCTGCGCGCCTGCTGTCGCGCATGACGATGGTGTTTGCCGTGGTGCCGATATCGGCGCCGCTCCTGGGCGCGCTGATCCTCGGCTACGCCGGCTGGCCGGCGATATTCTGGGCGATGGCGGGCATCACCGTCGCCGTGGCGCTCGGCTGCGCGGGCCTGCGCGAATCCGCGCCCGCGGAGCGCCGCTCGATACACCCGGCGCGAATCTTCGGCACGTTCGGCGCCATCCTGCGCGAGCGCAGCTTCGTCGCGCCGTTCCTGGTCATGCTGTCCACGCAGGCGGGGATCTTCGCCTTCGTGTCGGGATCGGCATTCGCGTTCACGCAGGGCTACGGCGTCTCGGGGCGCCTGTACGGCGTGCTGTTCGCGACGGTAATGCTGGGACAGATCGCCGGCTCGTGGCTCGGCAGCCGGCTGGTGCTGCGCATCGGCGTCACCGGACTGCTGCGCGCAGGCGCCGCGCTGTCGATGACCGCGGGCCTCGCCGCGCTCGCGGCCGCATGGTCCGGCGCGCCGCACTGGTCGGCGATGGTGGCACCATTCGCGCTGTACATGTTCGCGGCAAGTCTGACCATACCCAACGCCCAGGCGGCGGCGCTGACGCCGTTCCCGAAGACGGCGGGCGCGGCCTCGTCGCTGATCGGCGCCAGCGCCTTCGCGCTCGGCGCGACGATCAGCGCGCTGCTCGGCGCGGCCTTCGACGGCAGCGCGCGCCCGATGGCGGGCGTCGCGGCATGCGCGGGCATCGCCGCGTTTTCCTTCGAGCGCTGGCTCGTGCGCCCGGTGCTGAAATGGAAAGCGTAGACGCGGTCGTCATCGGCGCCGGCGTGGTCGGCCTCGCGGTCGCCCGCGCGCTCGCCGGATCGGGGCGCGAGGTGATCGTGCTCGAAGCCGAGGAGGCGATCGGCACCCACACCAGTTCGCGCAACTCCGAGGTGATCCACGCCGGCATCTATTACCCGCAGGGCTCGCTCAAGGCGCATGCGTGCGTCGCCGGCCGCGCCCGGCTGTACGAGTACTGCACGGCGCACGGCGTGCCTCACGCCCGCTGCGGCAAGCTGATCGTCGCCGCCGACGAGGCGCAACTGCCCGAACTGCAGGCGATCCAGGCGAAGGCGCACGCGAACGGCGTCACCGACGTCGTCTGGATGACGCGCGAGCAGGCGGTGGCGCTGGAGCCGGCGGTGCACTGCGTCGCGGCGCTTTATTCGCCCTCCACCGGCGTCATCGACAGCCATGCGCTGATGCTGGCGTACCTGGGCGACGCCGAGCGCGCAGGCGCGATGCTGGCGCTGAAGAGCCGGCTCGAGCGCGCCGTGGTGCGGACCGGCGGCATCGAGCTTCACGTCGCCGGCGCCGAGCCGGTGCTCGCGCGCGAGGTGGTCAACAGCGCCGGCTTCACCGCGCCGGCGGTGGCGCGGCGCATCGAGGGCTACGCCGCGGTGCACGCGCCGGGCGAGTTCTACGCCAAGGGCAACTACTACACGCTCAGCGGGCGCTCGCCGTTCTCGCGCCTGGTCTACCCGGTGCCCGAGCCGGGCGGGCTCGGTGTGCACGTCACCATCGACCTCGCGGGCCAGGCGCGCTTCGGCCCGGACGTCGAATGGGTGGAGCGCGTCGACTACACGGTGGACCCGCACCGCGCCGATCGTTTCTACGCCGCGATCCGCCGCTACTGGCCGGCGCTTCCGGACGGCGCGCTGTCGCCGGGCTACGCCGGCATCCGCGCCAAGACCGCGCCCAGGGGCGCGCCCGCGCCGGACTTCATCGTGCAGGGCCCGCGAGAGCACGGTGTTCCGGGGCTGGTGCACCTCTACGGCATCGAGTCGCCCGGCTTGACGGCGTCGCTGGCGTTGGCAGATCAGGTGCTGGACGAACTCGCTTTCTGAGTCGCAGGGCCCTGGCCTTCCAGCCGCTCCAGGACGTATCGCGTCATGCCGAGCGCGAGTTCGTGCTCTCCCATGAACACCCTGCCGGCCTGCGCCTTTTCCAGCAGCGCGGCCTCCTCGTCGCTGTGCGTGCGCAGCACCACCTCGATCGCCGGATTCAGCGTGCGCGCCGTCTCCAGCATCCTGCGCACCCCGACGGTGTCGGGCGTGGCGATCACCAGCATGCGCGCGCGCACCACGTGCGCCTGGATAAGCACCGCGGGCTCGGCGGCGTCGCCCGCCACCGCCGCAACGCCCTCGTCGCGCAGCCGCTCCACCGTTTCGCGGTTGCGCTCGGCGACGACGACGTGCCGGCCGCGCTGGCGCAGCGCGGCGCAGATCCGGCTGCCGACGCGGCCGTAGCCGACGACGATGACGTGGCCGCTCAGCTGCTCCTGCGGCACGCTCGTCGGCAGCTCCGCGTAGGGGTCGTCGGGATGCTCGAGCCTGCGCGCCAGCGCCGATCGCGCGCGGATCCAGCGCTGCAGCGGCTCGATGGCCGTGAATACCAGCGGGTTGAGCGCGATCGAGATCAGCGCGCCGGCCAGCACCAGGCTCTGGCCCTCGGGCGGCAGCACGTTGAGCGACACGCCCAGCGCGACCAGGATGAAGGAGAACTCGCCGATCTGCGCCAGGCTTGCCGATACCGTCAGCGCGGTATTCAGCGGATAGCGGAAGGCGAGGACGATGAGGAACGCGGCCAGCGACTTGCCGACGATGATGACCGCCACCACCGCGATGATGCGCAGCGTATCGTTCAGCAGCAGGGACGGGTCGAACAGCATGCCGACCGAGACGAAGAACAGCACCGAGAAGGCGTCCCGGAACGGCAGCGACTCGTCCGCCGCGCGATGGCTGAGCTCCGACTCGCGCATCACCATGCCGGCGAAGAACGCGCCCAGCGCGAACGAAACCCCGAACAGCGCCGCGGCGCCGTAAGCGATGCCCACGGCGGTGGCGATTACGCACAGCGTAAAGAGCTCGCGCGAGCCGGTGCGCGCCACCTGCCACAGCAACCACGGGAACAGGCGCCTTCCCACCACCAGCATCAGCGCGACAAACACCGCCACCTGCCCCAGCGCGATGCCGAGCGTGCGCAGCAGCCTGCCCTCCTCCTGCCCGTTGCCGGCGATGAGGCCGGACAGCGAGGGCAGCAGCACCAGCACCAGCACCATCACCAGGTCCTCCACCACCAGCCAGCCGACCGCGATGCGGCCGTTCACCGACTCGAGCGCGCCGCGGCTCTCGAGCGCCTTCAGCAGCACCACGGTGCTCGCTACCGACAACGCCAGCCCGAACACGATGCCCGCGCTGAGGCTCCAGCCCCACAGCCACGCGATCGCCATGCCCATCGCGGTCGCGGCGGCGATCTGCACCACCGCCCCGGGCAACGCGATCTTGCGCACCGCCATCAGGTCGTCGAGCGAGAAATGCAGGCCGACGCCGAACATCAGCAGCATGACGCCGATCTCGGCGAGCTGGCCGGCGAGCTCGAGGTCGGCAACGAAGCCTGGCGTGTACGGTCCGATCAGCACGCCGGCGAGCAGGTAACCAACCAGCGCGGGAACCTTCAGGCGCACCGCGGCGAAGCCGAGTATCAGCGCAAGGCCGAGCGCGGCCGCAATGGTGGTGATGAGCGTGATGCTGTGCGGCATGCGTCGATTCTCGCGGATAATCGCCACCATGACGAATCCGATTCGACTCACGCAGGAAATCCGCGCCATCGAGGAAGCCGCGGGCGCGCTTACGCCGAGCCTGATGGAGCGCGCCGCTACTGCAGCGGCCGATCTTGCCGTCAGGCTGCTCGGTGATCGCGGCAAGGACGTGCTGGTGCTTGCCGGGCCGGGAAACAACGGCGGCGACGCGAAGCTCGTCGCCGGGCTGCTGAAGGCGCGCTACTGCCGCGTGACGCTTGTCACGGCCGCCGATGCGGTGCCGGCGGAGCGCCGCTGGGACCTGGTCGTCGACGGCCTGTTCGGCATCGGCCTCACGCGCCCGGTCGAAGGCGCGTACGCAAACCTCGTCGACCTGGCGAACCGGCAGGCCTGCCCGCGACTCGCGCTCGACGTGCCCAGCGGCCTGCAGTCCGACACCGGCCGCGTGCTCGGCCGCGCGGTGCGCGCCACGCACACCATCACCTTCATCGCGCTGAAGCCGGGCCTGCTGACGCTGGATGGGCCGGACCATTGCGGCGAAGTCACGCTGGCCGATCTCGGCCTGGACGCCGCCACCATGCCTGCTCCGGGCGGCTGGGTCGCCGGACCGGGTCTGCTGCACGGGTTGCTGCGTCCGCGGCCGCGCAACTTCCACAAGGGCATGGCCGGATCGGTTGCCATCATCGGCGGCGCCGCCGGCATGAGCGGCGCCGCGCTGCTCGCCGCGCGCGCCGCGCTGATGCTCGGCGCGGGCCGTGTCTATGCCGGCCTGCTGGACGAGGATGCGCCGCGCTTCGACCCGACGTGTCCGGAGCTGATGCTGCGCTCGCCGGACGACGCCCTGGGGCTGGACCTGAACGCGATCGTCGTCGGGCCGGGAATCGGCACCAGCGACCATGCCGAGACGCTGGTCGGCGAGGTGCTCGCCATCGGCGCCCCCTGCGTGCTGGACGCGGACGCGCTGAACCTGATCGCCGGCAATGCGGACCTGCGCGCCGCATGCATGCGGCGCAAAGCCGACACGCTGGCAACGCCGCATCCTGCCGAGGCAGCACGCCTCCTCGGCATGCAGACCGCGGCGGTGCAGGAAGACAGGCTTGCCGCGGCGCGGCGCCTGTCGGCGGAGTTGAACGCGCATGTGGTGCTGAAGGGCGTCGGCAGCGTGCTGGTCGCGCGCGACGGGCACTGGTTCGTCAACACCTCGGGCAATCCGGGCATGGCGAGCGCGGGCATGGGCGACGTGCTCTCCGGCATCCTCGGCGCGCTGCTGGCGCAGAAGCTGAGCGGGGAAGCGGCGCTTATCGCCGGCACGCACCTGCACGGCGCCGCGGCGGACCTGCTCGCCGGTGAAGGCATCGGCCCGGTGGGGCTCACTGCCGGCGAGACCATAGCGGCCGCGCGGCGGGTGTGGAACGGCTGGCTCGCTGCCGGCAGCCGCTAGCCGGGGAGCGACTTCCGGACTAGCCGCAGCGGTAGTACGCGGCGCGCCGCTGCGCGCTGATGGCGTCCAGGTCCTCGGGATGGCGCGGCCGGCCGGCGTCGTCGAGGATGCGCGGCTGCAGCTCGGCGAGGCGGCGCTCCATGCGCGTGACGTCCTTGTCGCGGTTGATTTCCTCGAAGCGCTCGCGCAGCGCCTTCGCCGTGGCATCGTCGCGCTGCACTTCGGCAATCGCCAGCGCGCGCCGCAGCTTCATCTTCTCGCACTGCACCGGCTCGAGCCTCTTCGACACCTCGAGGAACTCCTGTGCCGCGGGCGATACCGCCAGCGCCGGCGTCGCGGCGAGCGCGACTGCGAGCGCCCAGCGCCTCAAGCGACCCTCACCCTCGCCTTGGGCTCCGGATACGGATAGAGCATGTTCAGCGCCACCGACTGCTGGTTGGCCTGCACGATGCGCACGTGCTCGCGCTTGAGCTCCCGCGCGTGCCGCAGGCCGCAGGAGTGCGCGATCATGTCTACTTCCTTGTTCATGTTCATCGCGTAGTTGGCGACGCGCAGGTACTTCTCCTCGACGACGAGCGCGCGCTGCAGCCGCTTGTTGTGCGACGTGACGCCGGTGGGGCAGGTATTCTGGTGGCAGCGCAGCGCCTGGATGCAGCCAAGCGAGAACATGAAGCCGCGCGCGGTGTTGACGAAATCCGCGCCCATGCACAGCGCCCACGCGGCGCGCGCCGACGTGACGATCTTGCCCGAGGCGACGACGCGGATGCGCTGGCGCAGCCCGCATTCGATCAGCGAATCCACGACCCGCGGCAGCGCCTCGTCTATGGACAGGCTCATGTGGTCGGCGAGCGCCTGGGGCGCCGCGCCCGAGCCGCCTTCGCCGCCGTCGATGACGAGGAAGTCCGGCGCGCACTCCAGGCCGCGGCGATGCACCGCATCGCCGAGTTCGTTGAGGAACTTCCAGCCGCCGACCGCGGTTTTCACGCCCACCGGCCGGCCGGTGAGGTCGCGCACCTGCAGCACCATGTCGAGCAGCTCGTTGATGTTCGAAATGTCGCGATGGCGGTTCGGGCTGATCGAATCGCGGCCCTCGGGGATGCCGCGTATCTGCGCGATTTCCGCGGTGACCTTCTTCCCGGGAAGCACGCCGCCCTTGCCGGGCTTCGCCCCCTGCGACAGCTTGATCTCGAACGCCTTCACCACCTTGCCGAGTTCTATCAGCCGCTCGGGGTTCAGGCTGCCGTGGGCGTCGCGCACGCCGTACTTGGCGGTGCCGATCTGCATGATGACATCGCAGCCGCCCTCAAGGTGGTACGGCGACAGACCGCCCTCGCCGGTGTCCAGCCAGCATCCCGCCACCGCGGCGCCGCGCGACAGCGACCTCACCGCCGGCGCCGAGATCGCGCCGTAGCTCATGCCGCTGACGTTGACGATCGAGCGTGCCTCGAACGGGTTCTTGCAGTAGCCCTCGCCCAGCAGCAGCGACGGCGTGGGCAGCCGCTCCTCCTCCAGCACCGGGAACGGGTGGTTGACGAATATCAGCGCGCCGGGCTCGTGCAGGTCGTAGGTCGAGCCGAAGCCGATGACGCCGCCCTCGTTCTTCGCCAGGCGGTAGACCCAGCCCCGCGTGGCGCGGTTGAACGGCATCTCGTCGCGGTCGCCGGCGAAGAAGTACTGGCGGAAGTACTCGCCGAGCTGCTCGAAGTAGTAGCGCAGGTGCCCGATCACCGGGTAGTTGCGCAGCACGCCGTGCTTCTTCTGCGTGATGTCGCTGATGAACACGAAGAGCAGAGCGCCGATGATGACGAACGCGATCAGCGTGCCCACGCCGTAGGACAGTATGTCCATCACCATGCTGGTTCCCCCCGTGCCCTGGCCGGGCACCATGATACCTAATCCGCCGCGTCGGGTCGGGCTTCGCCGACGCTGATCTCCTGCGCGCTCGCCGCGCGCACCGCGAGCACCCTGCACGACAGGCGCAGCGCCATGCCGGCGAAAGGGTGGTTGCCGTCCAGCACGACCTTGTCCGCCGCGAGGTCGGTGACCGTGTACACGCGCGCGCCCTCGCCGTCGAGGTCGTCCTCGATCTGCATGCCGACCTCCAGCCCTTCGCCGTAGCGGCTGAGCGGCGCGACGCAAAGCAGCTCCGCATCGTAGTCGCCGAACGCCTGCTCCGGTTCGAGGTGCAACTGGACCGCATCGCCGGCGCCACGGCCCTCGAGCGCGTTTTCGATCGCGTCGAGCACGCCGCCGTAGCCGCCATGCAGGTAGGTCACGCGCTGCCCGGGCGGCTGCAACTCGCCGCCCTGCGCGTCGCGCAGGTCGACCTCGAGCGTGACCACGGTGTTGCGGGCAACGAGGCTCAAGACTTCAGCTTCCTGACGACGTCGAAGACCTCGGCCGCCTGATGGCGCGGGTTGACGCCGTAGGCGACGTGGCGGATGACGCCCTTCTTGTCGATGACGAAGGTCGAGCGCACCAGGCATTCGCGCCGCACGCCTTCGGCTTCCTTCTGCTGCAGCACGCCGTACTTGCGGCAGACCTCGCCCTCGGTGTCGGAGAGCAGGTTGATCGACAGGCCGTGCTTGTCGCGGAACTCGGCGTGCGTCAGGCAGTCGTCGCGCGACACGCCGAGGATCACGCAGCCGTGGCGATCGAACTGGTCCTCGTGGTCGGAGAAGTCGATCGCCTCCATGATGCAGCCGGGCGTGCCGTCGCGCGGATAGAAGTACAGCACGACGTGCTTGCGCCCCTTGAAGGAGGACAGTTCCACCGGCTGCATGTCGGCGTCCGGCAGCGAGAAGGCTGGTGCGGTTTGTCCGGGACGGAGCATGTCGGTGTCGCGGCGATTCTAGACCAGTTCTTTTTCCGCGTGACAAGCGTTCCGCGCGCATCGTCGCGCAATAGCGACAACTAAATATAATGAAGCGGTGATGGACGAACTCCTTGGTGGCCTGTCGCCGCGCGCGTTCCTGCGCCGCCACTGGCAGAAGCGGCCGCTGCTGGTGCGCGGGGCGATTCCCGGAGGGCTGGAAGCGGCGTCGCGCGCTGCGCTCGAAGCGCTTGCCGCGCGCGACAGCGTGGAATCGCGCGTCGTGCAGCGCAAGGCCCGCCGCTGGCAGGTGGCGCACGGGCCGTTCCCGCGCGCCGCGCTTGCACGGCTGCCGCAGCGCGACTGGTCGCTGCTGGTGCAGGGCGTCAACCACCACCTGCCCGCCGCGGAAGGCTTGCTGCGGCGCTTTTCCTTCATTCCGCAGGCGCGGCTCGACGACGTCATGGCGAGCTACGCGGCGCCCGGCGGCGGCGTCGGACCTCACTGGGACTCGTACGACGTGTTCCTGCTGCAGGCGAGCGGCCGACGGGTATGGAACATCTGCCGGCCGCGCGCCTTCGAGGCGATTCCGGGCCAGCCGCTGCGGCTGATTGCCGGCTTCGTCGCCGAGGACGAGTATCTGCTCGAGCCGGGCGACATGCTGTACCTGCCGCCCGGCTGGGGCCATGACGGCATTGCGCTGGACGATTCGGTAACCTGCTCGGTCGGCTTTCGGGCGCCGTCCGGCGCCGAACTCGGCGCCGCGTTCCTCGACTTCCTCGCCGACCGCGGCCTGCCCGATGCGGCCTGGCGGGATCCGGGGATGCGGCCGTCCGCCCACCCGGCCCGCATCGACGCGGACTTCTTGCGCCAGGCGCGCGCGATGATCGGGCGCGTGCGCTGGTCGCGGCGCGACATCGACGCCTTTCTGGGCACCTGGCTGACGACGCCCAAGCCGCAGGTGACTTTCGAGCGCCGGGAACGCGTGCCGGGCGCGGCGGCATTCGCGCGCAGTCTCGCCGCGTCAGCCGTCGTGCTCGATCCGCGCAGCCTGATGCTCTATCGCGGCTCACGCATCTACCTGAACGGCGAGTCGCTCGAACCGGAAGGCGCGCTCGGCGCGGCGCTGCGCGAACTCGCCGACGCGCGCCGCGCGCCCGGACGCCGCTTCAGGGGTGCGCACGCCGCGGCGCTGCTGCGCGACTGGTACCGCTCGGGGTTCCTGCACCTCGAATGAACGACGACGACAAGCCGCCGCAGGAATACGCGCGCTTCGACAACGATGCCGGGCTGCAGGAGGCGATCGAGCGGCTGCTGGAGATCCCCGGACGCGAGCTTCGCATCTTCGACCCCGACCTCGCCTCGCTGCGGCTCAACCTTCCGGGGCGCACGGCGTCGCTGCTCAGATTCCTGCAGGCGAGCCGCACGCGGCGGATCTACATCGCCACGCACGACACCACCTTCCTGACCCGGCATGCGCCGCGCTTCATGAACCTGTATGCGCGCTACACGCATGCCATCGCCATCCACCGCACGCACGACGGCATACGCGAGCTGAAGGACAGCTTCCTGGTGCTCGATGCATCCCACTACGTACGCCGCGCGGTGGCGCGCTACTACCGCGGCGCGATCGGCCTGCACGACGACGTCGAGGCCTACGCGATGCGCGCCCGCTTCATGGAAATCTGGGCGGCTTCCTACCCTGCACCAATGCTGAAGACGCTGGGGCTCTGAGTCCTCGCCTTTGCGCAGTGCGTCAGGCTTCGCGCCAGCCGAAGCCTTCTTCCTGCGTCGACACCCCTATCCACGATGCCTCGCAGCCGAGCGCGCTTGCCAGCGCCGCCTGCGCAAGCGCCGGGCGGTTGTTCTGCTGCGACAGGTGCGCGGCGATGACGTGCTTGAGCCGCGAGCGGTCGATCGACGCGAGCAGGCGCTCGGCCTGCCGGTTGTCCAGATGTCCCCAGGGCCCCGAAATGCGTTCCTTCAGCCAGCGCGGATAGTCGCTCGCCGACAGCAGGTCGATGTCGTAGTTGCATTCGAGCACCAGCGCGTCGCAACCCGAGAGCGTCTGCTCGACATGCGGCGTGGGTGCGCCGATGTCGGTCAGCACGCCGAGGCGTACGGCGCCGTCCGAGAACACGAACTGCACCGGCTCGCGCGCGTCGTGCGGCACCGTGTAGGGCTGCACCTGCAGCTCGCCGATGGCGAACGCGGAACGGTCCTCGATGAAGCGGACGTTCTCCTGCGCCTTGCGTTCCTCGGCGAGCGCGCGATGGGTGCCGTGCGTAAGCCAGACCGGCGCGCCGTGCCGCGCAGAGAACGCAAACGCGTGTCCGGCATGGTCGTCGTGCTCGTGCGTGACCAGGATCGCGGTGATGTCGGCCGCCGACAGCCCGAGTCGCTCGAGCCTGCGCGCGGTTTCGCGCGGCGACAGGCCGCAGTCGAGCAGCACGCGCGTGGAACCCGATTCGACGACGAGGCAGTTGCCCTTGCTGCCGCTGCCGAGCGCAGCGAAGCGCAGCGTCACAGCCGAACGGTCACTGCCGGGCGCTCACCGCAACTGCTCGTGCAGCAGCGTGAGGATGCGCTTCGTGGTCTGCGACTGCTCGTCGGCGCCGTCCTTGTTGAGCACCAGCACCTCGCTCGATTCGGAACCGTCCCGGGTGGCCTGCTTGACGTGGACGCGGTACTGCTCGGGCTTGATCTTCGGATCGGTGCTGCGCCAGAACGCGAAGCGGTCGAGGATGCCCGGCTTCTCCTTGGGCTTGGTCGCGTCGGTGTCCGCGTAGCGCACGAAGTACAGGCCCTTCTGGCGGTCGCGATCCTCGACGGTGAAGCCGACGCGGTCCAGCGCCAGGCCGACGCGGCGCCACGCGCGGTCGAACGGCTCGAACACGTCCAGCAGTTCCTTGCCATCGACTCCCTTGACCAGCGCAGCGCGGCGCTGCTGCGGCGTGCTGGCCATCATCTGCTTGGCCTTCTCCTCCTGCGTGCCCAGGCGGATCATCAGCCGGCGCAGGAACTCGGCCTCGAGTTCCGGGTCGGGATTGCGCGGCTGCCACATCGTCTGGGCCTGCGCTTCAGTGACGAAGATCTCGATCATGCCGCGGTGGCTGATGTAGACCTCGGTGACATTCGGATCCGTGCCGCGCTCCAGGCGCGTGCGGAACTTGTCACGCTCGGGCGTCGAATAGACCTGGTCGAGCAGCTTGCCCAGCGTGGTGCGCAGCATGTCCTGCGGAATCTTGGCGCGGTTCTCCGCCCAGTCGGTTTCCATCACGCCCGCGGCCGGCAGGTCCAGGCTGATGAGGAAGCCGTTCTCCTGCCAGAAATCCTTCACCAGCGGCCACAGCTTCTCGGCGGGCTCGTTCACCACCAGCCAGCGCTGGCTGCCCGAGCGCTCGATGCGCATCCGGTCCACGCTGGGCAGGACGCCGGTCTCGCCGGCACGCGGCGCGCGGTTGCGCTCGGCCTGGTAGCCGGACAGCGTGGCCGCACCGCGCCCGGTCTCGGGCACGACGTAGCGGTTGTCGCGCGTAGGCGTCGTCAGGTCGGGCGGAATCTCGAGCGGCGGCAGGGTTCCGGAGGACTTGTAGTCGACCTTCGGGCCTTCGAGCAGGTCGGAGGCCGACTTGCAGCCGGCCAGCGCAAGCACCAGCGCCAGTACGAGGGCGGTGTTCGAAGCCCTCACGAGCGCCCTTCCACCACGCGCAGCCCCTGCGCGGGTGCGATGCCGGCATCGTGCATGGCGGCGCGCAGCGTCTCGTGGAAGCGCTCGGACAGCGGCGTCATCGGCAGCCGCAGCCCGGCCTCGATCATGCCCATCTCGGCGAGCACCCATTTCACCGGGATCGGGTTGGCCTCGACGAAGAGCTTCTGGTGCAGCGACAGCAGGCGCATGTTGATGTCGCGCGACGTTTTCGCATCGCCGGCCAGCGCGCGCGCGCACATCTCGTGCATCAGCCGCGGCGCGACGTTCGCCGTCACCGAGATCACGCCATGCCCGCCGAGCAGGATCAGCGGCAGCGCGGTGATGTCCTCGCCCGAGTAGATGGCGAAGTCGCGCGGCGCGCGCTTGATGAGGTCGGTGCAGCGCTCGATGCTGCCGGTGGCGTCCTTGATGCCGATGATGCCGGGCACCTCGGCGAGGCGCAGCACGGTGTCGTTCTGCATGTCGGCGACGGTGCGGCCCGGCACGTTATAGAGCAGCGTCGGGATGTCCACGGACTCCGCGATCTGCCGGAAATGCCGGTACAGGCCTTCCTGCGTCGGCTTGTTGTAATAGGGCACGACCGACAGGCAGGCAGTAGCGCCGGCTTTCTTCGCCGATGCCGTCAGTTCGATCGCCTCCGCGGTGGAGTTGCCGCCGGTTCCGGCGATGATGGGAATGCGGCCCCTGGCGTGCTCGACGGCGATGCGGATCAGTTCCTTGTGCTCGTCGAAATCCACCGTCGGCGACTCGCCGGTGGTGCCGACGACGACGATGCCGTCGGTGCCTTCGGCGACGTGCCAGTCGATCAGCTTGCGGAAGCGGGCAAGGTCGAGCCGCCCGTCCTCGTGCATCGGGGTGATTATCGCTACCAGGCTGCCGGTGATCATGTGGAATGCCCTCGCGCTTTCGCCATGACGAATTTTAGCGGATGCGCCCCGAAATGGCGCAAAGTCTTTGAATCATCGCCGGTTTCGGCTGCGCAACCTGCCCCTGCTCGAAGGCCCTGACCTCCAGCTTCGCGCCAAGTTCCGACCACAACTCCCCTGCCCGCAACAGGAACTGCGGGTTTGACGGTTTCCCGTAGCGTTCGTTCCCCAGCATGAAGGTTTCGTAGATCAGCACGCCACCGGGCGCGAGCGACGCGAGGATTGCCGGGAACAACGGCCGGTGCAGGTAGTTGGTGACCACGACCGCGCCGAAAGTCCTGCCCGCAAGCGGCCATGGGCTGCCGTCCTCGAGGTCGGCGCGCAGCACACGCACGCGCGGGAGCCCGGCAAGGGACTCGAGCGCGTCCGCGTTGCGGTCGACCGCGACGACTTCATGTCCGAGCGCCGCGAACAGCCGCGCATGCCGCCCTTCGCCGCAGGCAAGATCGAGTACCGGCCCTTCGGCGACAAGCGCAGCCCAGCGCAGCACCCAGGGCGAAGGCTCGGTCACGGTACTAGCCGCGGGCGCGCCTAATGGCGCAGCCGGGCCACCTGCGGCAACTCGCAGGCGAGGATGGCGTCGCGCAGCGCGGCAATCGCCTGCGGGCGGGGAAAGCTCTTGCGCCAGGCCAGTGCGACGCGGCGCACCGGCACGGGCTTCGCGAACGGCCGCATGCGGATCAGGCCGTCATTGCCGTTTCCGGGCGCGACCGAGGACGAAGGCAGCACCGTGATGCCGACGCCGCTCGCGACCATCTGGCGGATCGTCTCCAGCGACCCGCCCTCGAGCGCGCGCTGCATGTTGCTGCCCGAGCGGTGCACGTGCGCGCAGAGATCCAGCACCTGGTCGCGAAAGCAGTGCCCGGCGCCCAGCAGGAGCAGGCTCTCCCGGCCCAGTTCGTCTGCGGAGATCGACTTCTTCTTCTCCAGCGCGTGGCCCTGCGGCAACGCGACCATGAACGGTTCGTCGTACAGCGGCAGGGTTTCGACGCCGTGCTCGGTGAAGGGCAGCGCGACGACGATCGCATCCACCTCGCCCTGCTTCAGCATCGCGCCGAGCACGTGCGTGTAGTTCTCGTGGATGATCAGCTGCATGCTCGGCGCCTCGCGCCGCAGGATCGGCACCAGCTTCGGGAACAGGTAGGGACCGATGGTGTAGATCGCGCCGACGCGCAAGGGGCCGGCCAGCGGATCGCGCCCGGCCTGCGCGATCTCCTTGATGCGCGCCGCCTCCTCCAGCACGCGCTGCGCCTGTTCGACGATGCCGCGGCCCGCGGGCGTTACCGTGACCTCGCCCGCGCCGCGCTCGAACAGCAGCACGCCGAGTTCGTCCTCGAGCTTCTTGATCGCCACCGACAGCGTCGGCTGGGAGACGAAGCACGCGCTCGCCGCGCGGCCGAAGTGCTTCTCGCGCGCGACGGCAACGATGTACTTGAGCTCGGTCAGGGTCACTCGAGCTTCTCGATGAACCCCCGGATCGCCGCTTCGAGCGCCTTCTCCCTGCCGAGGAAGAAATGGTCGGCGCCGGCGATCCTCACCTGGCCCGAGCCGGCAGTCGCGCGTATCGCGGCGAGCCGCGCGGGCGCGGTCTTCAGCACCTGCGGCAGGTCCTGCTCGCCATAGACGTCCAGCACCGGCACGCGCGCCTTCCCGATCGCCTCGACGCCGCGCCCCATGCCCATGCACACCCAGCCGGCGAATGCGGGCGACTGCGTGCCTTCCATGTACGCGCTGCTCATCCATGACCCCAGGCTGTGCGACAGCAGCACGATGCGTTTCGCGCCCTTGTCCTGCAGCCACTTGGCGCCCGCGGCGATGCGCTGCACCGCCTCCGGGAACAGCGCCGGGTGGTAGTCCTCGGCGCTGGCGTCGGACGCCTGCACCGGCATCTGGATCGACAGCGTGGCGTAGCCGGCGTCCGCAAGGGAAGCCCTGAGGATGCCGATGACGCCGTGGTCCGGATGCACGCCGATGCCGTGCACCAGCATCACCGCGACGCGCGCCTTCGGCACCCCGGTGTGGATGCCGAGGAACTCGCGCCCGGCCGGCAGGCGGATGCGCACCGCGTCGCCGACCACCAGGTCGGGCACGACCTGGTCCGCCCAGCGCTTCTCGCGCGCGTAGTCCTGCGCGAACGCGGCAAGGCTGGCGAACGCGAGCAGCAGCGCGACGATCCTCATCGCTTCCTCGCGATGAAGTAGAGCGGGATGCCGAGCGCCATCACGACGATGCCTGCAAGCACCGCATTGCCGAATTTCGGCCCGTAGGCCGAGAACCCGACCCAGTCGACGCTCGAGTACAGCATGAACCCGGCGGCGGCGCAGAACACGATGGGCACCAGCGGAAAGAACGGCGCGCGAAAGCCTGTCGGCGCGCCATGCCTCGCGCGCAGCACGAACAGCGCCACGCCGCAGAGCAGGAAGAAGGTCCAGAACACCGGCGCGGTGTACGCCACCATCGCCGAAAAGCCGTCCTGCGTAAACGAGCCGGCGAGCACCAGCGCGAGCGAGATGATGCCCTGCAGCAGCAGCGCGTTCTGCGGCGTGCTGCCCGATGCGCGCCAGCGCCCCAGCACGCCGAACATCGGGAAGTCGCGGCCGAAGGCATAGCTGGTGCGCGCCCCGGTGAGGATCGCCGCGTTCATCGTCGAAGCCGCGGCGACGCAGACGATCAGCGCCACCACCATCGCGGCCGCGCCGCCGACCGCCGCGCGCATCGCGTCGGCCGCGATCGCCTTCGACGCGCGCAAGCCATCCAGTCCCAGCGCGCTGACGTAGCCGATGTTCACCAGCACGTAGATCGCGGTGATGACGACGATGCCGCCGACCAGGATGCGCACCATGTTGCGCTGCTCGTCGCGCACCTCGCCGCCAAGGTACGCCGCCTCGTTCCAGCCGCCATACGCATACAGTACGAAGATCATTGCCAGGCCTATGCCGGCGGCCGGCGGCGCAGGCGCCGCGGCGCCGGGCGCCGGCGCGAACATGGCGACCACCGCCACTGCGAGCAGCGCCGCGATCAGCAGGCCGCTCATCAGTTTCTGCAGCGTCTTCGACTGCGGCGTGCCCGCCAGGTTGAGCGCGGTGAGCGCGATCACCGCCAGCGCCGCGTACACCGACGCACCCGCCTTGCCCAGCGGCAGCACCTGCTGCGCGTATTCGCCGAGGACGAAGCCGACAGACGCGATCGCGCCGGTCTGGATCACGGTGATGCGCGCCCACGCGAACACGAACGCGGCGCCCGGGCTGATGCCGCGCGCGAGGAAGCGGTACTCGCCGCCCGCCTCGGGAAAACGTCCGGAGAGCTCGGCATACACCAGCGCGCCGCAGATCGACGCGATGCCGCCTGCGATCCAGAACAGGATGAAGCTCAGCGTGTCGCCGGCGGCGCCGGCGACGATCGACGGCGCCTTGAAGATGCCGACGCCCACCACCATGCCGATGACCAGCGCGATGCCATCCGGCACCGTCATCAGCCGTTGCGGCTGGCCTGCCGCGTCGCTCAGGGGCTTCTCGTTGCCTGCCAAGGAAATCTCCTCGTCGTGTCGCCGTCCTGCGCGCGCATCTCGCCTTCGATGCGATCGCCCTTCAGCGTCCCCTGGAAGCGGATGCCCCAGGACCTGTCGCCTATCCTGCCGCTGCCGACCCAGATGACGTCGTTGCCCAGCAGGCCGGTGCCGCGTATCAGCACCTCGCCGCCGCCGGCGCGGGCGTCGACGTCCAGCTGCTGGTGCTTCTGCGCCACGTCGAACTGCCAGCGGCCGCCGAACGCCGGGAACTCGGACACCCAGCGGCCGCGAAGGTTCGCCGGCACGATCCACAGCATCACCTTGGAGCGGCCGACCGGGCCGATCAGCTTGTCCGGCGAGCGCAGCTCCACGGTTTCGTCGGGCTGCCAGTCGCCGAGGTCGTAGTCGTGGGAAACGATGCGCGCGCCGGGCTTGAGCATGGACATGAGCCGCGGCCGCAGTTTCATGTTCACGTCGGGCAGGAGGTACATCGTGACCACGCTCGCCTTCGAGAGGTCGGTGTCGAACAGGTCCTGCACCTCGAACCTCGCGCGCCCGGCGACGCCGGCGCGGCGCGCATTCTCGCGCGCCAGCCGGACCAGGCTCGGATCGATATCCACGCCGAGGCCGCTTGCGCCGCGCCGCGCCGATTCGATGACGATGCGCCCGTCGCCAGAGCCGAGGTCGATGACGTATTCACCCGCCTGCGGATTGCCCAGGCGCAGCATGCGCTCGACGACTTCGACCGGCGTCGGCACATAGGGCGTGGTGCCGTCGTCGTATGCCCAGCTCTGCGCCGACGCACCGGCCGCAGACAACATTAGTGCCGTCAAGGCGGCGTCGAGGAACCTGCGTCGGCTAAAATGCGCGTTCATTCCGGCGGGCATTCTCGCAGAAATCGGCTTTCCCTCCCCGTAGTTCAATGGATAGAACGAGCGCCTCCTAAGCGCTAGATTCCGGTTCGATTCCGGACGGGGGGACCAGCGCTGTCGCTGCCGGCGCCCGCGCCGTCACGCCGGCGCGGTATTGAACTTCAGGTAGTCCTCGCGCTTGAGCTGCTCCACCAGGTTCACTTCCCAGGTCAGGTACTGCTGCATCGCCTCCTCGACGCCGACGTTGCGGTCGTAGGGCCGGTACCAGACGTCCTCGGTGGCGGTCAGCAGCTTCGGGTCACTGTCGCCCTGCGCCGGCTCGGTGCCGAGCTTGTCGTGGTTCCACGCGGCGTTGCCGCCTTCGAGGTAGCGCGCGTTGGCGTAGCCGAGCGCGATCGCGTCCTGCGCGGCATAACGCGCGAGCCTGCCGGTGGAATCGGTGAACACGAGCTGCGCGGCCTTGTCGAAGCGCTGCAGGCAGTAGGCGAGGCGCGAGCGGATCGCGTACCACGCGCCGGGGATGCGGCCCTTGCGGTACTTCAGGCTCTCGCCGACATCGATGACCTCGACGGTGCCAAGAGCGGCTTTCAGCGCGGCAGGCGCGACGCCGGGGGCGGTAAGCGCGGCTTCGCCCAGCGCCGCCGCACGCGGCTTGCCGGTTTCCAGCTTGCCCTTGAGGCCGTCCTTCAGCACGAAGACGTCGTTCCAGCCCATCTGCTTCAGCCAGTGTGCCGTCATCACCGCCTGCACCGCATCGCGATCGACCAGCACCAACTGCGCGAAGCGCACCGGCGCATAGACGTCGGTGGCCTGTACCAGCTGGCCGCCCGGCGCGTTCACCGAGCCGGCGCGGCGCCCGGCCGCGTACTCCTCGGGCAGGCGCACGTCGAACATGTAGGTGGTGCGGGTGGTGTCGCGCTGCAGTTCCGCGAGCCGGGCTTCATCGATGAACTCGATCCGGAAGCGGGCAGCGACTTCGCGCGCCAGCGCCTGCGCCTTCGCCAGCGCCTCGCCCTGCGGTTCGGGTGCCAGGTTCGTCTCGCCGCGCGCCACCTGCAGGCCGGACAGGTGCCAGCCCATGGTGCCGTTCTTCAGCGCCACCACCTTGTTGGGGATGCCGGCATTGCGCAGGCTCTGCGCGCCGATGATCGAGCGTGTGCGGCCGGCGCAGTTCACCACCACCGTGGTGTCGGGCGACTTCACCAGCCCGGGCACGCGGTACACCAGTTCCGCGCCCGGGCAGTCCATCGCCCCCGGGATGCTCATCATGCGGTACTCGTCCATCGGCCTGGAATCGAAAACGACGATGTCGCGGCCCTCGTCCTGCCAGGACTTCAGCACCTTGGCGTCGACGTGCGGCGTTTCGTTCGCGTGCTCGACCACCTCGCCGAACGCCTTCGAAGGCACGTTCATGCCGGAGAACAGCTCGTAGCCCGCATCGCCCCAGGCCTTGACGCCGCCCTTCAGCACCGCGAGGTTCAGGTAGCCATGCGTGCGCAGCACGCCCGCCGCCTTCTGCGCCAGGCCGTCGTCGTCATCGACCAGCACCACGCGCACGTCCCTGCGCGGCAGCAGCGCCGGGATCCTCAGCTCCAGCTGCGACAAGGACACGTTGGACGCCACCAGCAGGTGCGAGCGCGCGAACACGCCGCCCTCGCGCACGTCGAGCAGCGCCAGTTCGTCGCCATCGGCGAGCATGGCGCGCAGTCCGGCCGGGCTGATGCAGGGCGAATACAGTTCAGGCACCGCCATGAAGCGCTTGAGCGGCCCGCCGGAAGCGTCCGGGAAGTACACCCGCTCAGGCAGGTGCGCGAGGCTGCGGCCATACAGGTGCAGGTGCAGCGTCGAGCTGCCGCTTTTCACTTCGATGGTGTGGAAATCGTCCGGCAGGAAGGCCACCGCGTTGCCGCGCTGGCAGGTCAGTTCCCAGCGCTTCTCTATGCTGCCCGCGCCGGGTTTCGAGCGGTCGTCCACGCGCTCGTAGGCGACGTTGTGCTCTTCACCCCGGACGCCGGAGATCGCCGCCCACGTGGTGTGGTTGTGCGGCGGTTGCGACTTGCCGCCGGCGCCTGCCGATGCGTACAGCGCGTAGCGCAGGCCGGCGTCGACGGACAACTCATAGATGCCGCCGTGCTTGCCCGGCGGTATCGGGAACGAATCCGCCGGATACAGCTCGGTCTTCGACGCGAGTTCTACGAGCACCGGCTTGATCTTCTCGAGCTGCTCGCGCGTGACGTCGGGCGTGGGCGCGATCTCGCGCACCTTCGCCATCGCGGCGCGCACTGCGTCGTGGCGCGCCTGCATGATTTCGGTGTTCTGCATGGGGTCTCCGCTAGAATCCGTCCCGAGGGGGACACGATGGTATTTCACGGCAAATGGTACGACGAAACCGAGGTCGGAATGCGCTTCGGTACCCGCCTTACGGTCACCGAAACGCACCTCGTACTGGGCTCGGGCATGTTCGGCGACTTCAATCCGCTGCACGTCGACGAGGAATTTGCGAAACAGTCGATGTTCGGCTCGCGCATCCTGCACGGCCCCTTCACCAGCGCGCTGGTCGCCGCGCCGGTAGGCATGTTCTTCGCCGGCACTGCGATCGCCTACCTGGAGCACGCCTGCCGCTTCAAGGCGCCGGTGCGCGCCGGCGACACGCTGGCGACGCAATGGACCGTCACCGATCGCCTCGACAAGCCCAAACACAAGGGCGGCATCGTCGTGATGCGCTGCGAAACGACGAACCAGCATGGCGAAACGGCCGTCGAGGCCGACGGCAAGATCCTGGTCGCGTCGCGACCCGCCGCGGCCTGAAGGCGGCCTACGCCGGCTTCGCTTCCTCGCGCTTGCGCAGTTCCTTGCGCTGCACCTTGCCGGTGGTGGTCATCGGCAACTGGTCGATGAATTCGATTTCCTTCGGGTACTCGTACGGCGCGAGCCGGCCGCGCACGTGCGCGCGGATCTCGTCTTCCAACGCTGCGGACGCCTGCTGCCCCGGCTGCAGCACGATGAAGGCCTTGATGATCGCGCCGCGGGTCGCGTCCGGCTTGCCGATCACCGCGGCGTTCGCCACCGCCGGGTGGCGTACCAGGCAACTCTCGATCTCCGCCGGGCCGATGCGGTAGCCGGCGCTCTTGATGACGTCGTCCGAGCGGCCCTGGTACCAGATGTAGCCATCCTCGTCCATGCGGCCCTGGTCGCCGGTGCAGCCCCAGTCGCCGATGAACTTGTCGCGCGTGGCGTCCGGGTTCTTCCAGTACTCGAGGAAGAACACCGGGTCGGGCGCACCGTGCACGTCGGTGCGGCGCACCGCGATCTCGCCGAGTTCGCCGCGCGGCGCCTCGCTGCCGTCCTCGCGCAGGATCGCTACCGTATGGCCGGGATACGGCCGGCCGATCGAACCCGGCTTCACCGGCCACGCCGCCTGGCAATTGCCGACGACGTAGTTGATCTCGGTCTGGCCGAACATTTCGTTGATGGTGACGCCCAGATGTTCGCGTGCCCAGTCGATCACGGTCACGCCGACCGATTCCCCGGCGCTCATCACCGAGCGCAGGTCGAGCCGGTACTTCGCGCGCGGCGCGGGAACTGCCTTCATCATCAGCTTCAGCGCGGTGGGAAAAAGGAACGTGTTGCGCACGCCGTAGCGCGCCAGCAGGTCGCAGGCACGCTCCGGGTCGAACTTGCCGCGATAGCCGAGGATGGGAAGCCCGAACGCCCAGGTCGGCAACAGCGCATCGAACAGTCCGCCGGCCCATGCCCAGTCGGCCGGCGACCAGAACATGTCGCCGCGCTGCGGGAAGAAATCGTGCGAATGCACGAATCCCGAAAGGTTGCCGATGATCGAACGGTGGGCCTCGAGCGCGCCCTTGGGCGCGCCGGTGGTGCCGCTGGTGTAGATGATGATCGCCGGGTCGTCGGCCGAGGTATCGACGCAGGCGTAGTCGCTGGACGCGCGCGCAAGCAGCGCGTCCCAGTCGTGCACGCCGGATTCCCGCGCGCCGCCAGCGCCGATGACGTGGCGCAGGTGGCCGAGACGATCGCGGATCGCAGCCAGGTTCGGCAGCGTGGACGGCTCGACGATCGCCACCGACGCCCCGGCGTGCTCCATGCGGTATTCGAGCGCGTCGGGCCCGAACAGGTGCGACAGCGGCAGCGCGACCGCGCCCATCTGGAAGATCGCCATGTAGGCGATCGCGCTCTCGGGCCGTTGCGGCAGGATCAGCGCGACGCGCTCGCCGCGCTTCACGCCCAGCGCGGCGAGCGCGTTCGACAGCCGGTTCGCCTGCTGCTGGATGTCCCAGAACGAGTACGCCGCCTTCGCGCCCGATTCGTCCTCCCAGTACAGCGCGAAGCGCGAGCGATCCGATGCCCATTGGTCGCAGCAGGCCTGCGCGATGTTGTAGCGTGCCGGCACCTCCCAGCGGTAGCCCCGGTACAGCGCGTCGTAGCGGTCCATGGTGCGGCGATTATCGCCCGATCGCGCCACTGCCGCGGCCGGACGGTTTGTTACCATCGATGCCATCGTGAGGTACTGCTCGAGTTGCGCCGCTCCGGTCTCGCTGCGCGTCCCGCCGGGGGATTCGCTGCCGCGCTTCGTCTGCGACCAGTGCGGCGACATCCACTACCAGAACCCGCGCCTGGTCGTCGGCACGCTGCCGGAATTCGAAGGCCGGCTGCTGCTGTGCCGGCGTGCGATCGAACCGCGCTACGGCTACTGGACGCTGCCCGCCGGCTACATGGAAAACGGCGAAGGCACCGCCGACGCAGCGCTGCGCGAGACGCGCGAGGAGGCCGGCGCCAACATCGAACTGGGGGCCCCGTTCGCGCTGATCTCGATTCCGCACGTCAACCAGGTGCATCTGTTCTACCGCGCCAAGCTGCTCGATCTCTCGTTCCAGCCGGGAGATGAGTCGCTGGAAGTGGCGCTGTTCGACGAGGAGCGCCTGCCGTGGAAGGAACTTGCGTTCCGCACCGTGTCGATGACGCTGAAGTACTTCGTCGAAGACCGCCGCACCGGTAACTTCGGCTTTCACGCCGCGGACGTCGCGAAGTCCTAGGCCGTTTTCAGTGCTGGGGGCGTCCCGGGCCGGCATCCGGGGTGGCGGAAATCTTGTGAATCGACAGGTCGGCGCCGATGAACTCGGCTTCCTCGTCCAGGCGCAGCCCGGTCGTCGCCTTCAGCGTGCCATAGACGATAGCGCCGCCGACGACGGCAACGAGGATGCCGAGCACGGTCCCGGCAAGCTGCGACATGAAGCTCACCCCGCCCAGGCCGCCCAGCGCCTTCAGGCCGAAGATGCCGCAGGCGATGCCGCCCCACGCGCCGCACAGGCCGTGCAGCGGCCAGACGCCGAGCACGTCGTCGATCTTCCAGCGGTTCTGGGCGATGGTGAACAGGCGCGTGAAGAGGACGCCGGCCACTGCGCCGACGACGAAACTGCCCGCCGGGTGCATCACGTCGGACCCCGCGCACACCGCCACCAACCCGGCAAGCGGTCCGTTGTGCACGAAACCCGGGTCATTCCTTCCGGAGACCAGCGCGGCCAGCGTGCCGCCGGCCATCGCCATCAGGGAATTGACCGCGACGAGACCGCTGATCTTGTCGATGGTCTGCGCGGACATGACGTTGAAGCCGAACCATCCTACAGCGAGGATCCAGGCGCCCAGCGCGAGGAACGGGATAGACGACGGCGGGTATGCGACCGGGCGCCCGTCCTTGCCATAGCGGCCCCGACGCGGACCCAGCAGCAGCACGGCAACCAGCGCGATCCAGCCTCCCACCGCATGGACGACGATCGATCCCGCGAAATCGTGGAACTCGGCGCCGAACGCCGATTTCATCCACGCCTGGATGCCGAACGCCTGGTTCCACGCGATGCCCTCGAAAAAGGGGTACACGAGCGCGACGATCACGACCGTCGCGGCAAGTTGCGGGCCGAAGCGCGCGCGCTCGGCGATGCCGCCCGAAATGATCGCCGGCACCGCCGCCGCGAAGGTCAGCAGGAAGAAGAACTTCACCAGCTCGTAGCCATTCTTCTGCGCCAGCGCTTCTGCGCCGGTGAAGAACGAGACGCCGTACGCGATGCCGAAGCCGATGCAGAAGTACGCCACGGTGGAGGCGGAAAAATCGACCAGGATCTTTACCAGCGCATTGACCTGGTTCTTGGAACGCACGGTGCCCAGTTCCAGGAAGGCAAAGCCGGAGTGCATGGCAAGCACCATGATCCCCCCCAGCAGGATGAACAACGTGTCCGAGCCTGTCTTGAGCGTCTCCATCTCCCCTCCCCCTTGTCCCCGGAAACATTGTTGCACAGCTTTGGTGCGCGACTTTCGTTCGCTACAATCCGCCCATGCAGCGCCGTGAGTTCATCAAGCTGTGCGGCGCGTCAGCGGCGGCAGGCTTCACCGGTAACGCCAGCGCCGACGCCGCGCCAGTGATGTATGCGCGGGTGAAACTCGTCGACGACGCGGGCCGCCCGCTGCGCGCGACCGCGGTGCCCGCGCACCGCAACCTGATATTCCACTACCCGTACACCAGCACGCCCTGCTTCCTGCTCAACCTGGGCCGGCCGCTGACCACGTCTCGCACGCTGCGTACCGCCGACCGGCAGGACTACCGCTGGACCGGCGGCGTCGGCGCGCAGCGCTCGATCGTCGCCTACTCGGCAATCTGCGCGCACCAGCTTGCCTATCCCACGCGCGAGATCAGCTTCATCAGCTATCGCGCCGAGGCGAGCGCGCGCAACAGGCATGCGCGCGTGATCCACTGCTGCGCCGAACACAGCCAGTACGACCCTGCCGAGGGCGGCCGCGTGCTCGCCGGCCCGGCGCCACAGCCGCTCGCGGCGATCCTGCTCGAGCACGACCCGCGCTCGGACGAACTGCATGCGGTGGGCACCCTCGGCGGCGAGTTGTTCCGCGAATTCTTCGCCAAGTACGAGATGCGGCTGTCGATGGAGAGAGGCGGTGCGGCGCGCAGGCCCGTAGAAGACACTGCGACGGTCACCGACATGCGGTTCTATTGCCGCCAGCAGGTAAAGTGCTGACGCGGGCTTGAAATGATTCCCTGGCTGCAGCGGGGAAGCCCCTTCCCACCGGTGGAGCAGGCGCTGCAGGAGCCGAACGGTCTGCTGTGCGCCGGCGGCGACCTGTCGGTGGCGCGGCTGCTCGAGGCCTATCGCCACGGCATCTTTCCCTGGTACTCGGGCGACCAGCCGATCCTGTGGTGGTCGCCCGACCCGCGCATGGTGTTGAAGGTGGCGGAATTCAGGGTTTCGCGCTCGCTCGCGAAGAGCCGCCGCAACCGCGGCTACGAGGTGCGCATCGACACCTGCTTCGGCCGCGTGCTCGAGGAATGCGCCGCGGCGCGCGACGGCGGCGGCACCTGGCTGCTCGCCGACATGCGCGAGGCCTACTTGCGCCTGCACGACTCGGGGCACGCGCATTCCTTCGAAACCTGGCGCGACGGCGAGCTCGTCGGCGGGCTCTACGGCGTCGCGCTCGGGCGCATGTTCTACGGCGAATCGATGTTTTCGCGCGCCACCGACGCTTCCAAGGTGGCCCTCGCCGCGCTGGTAGACGAGCTGCGCGCGCGCGGCTGGCCGCTCATCGACTGCCAGGTGCACACGCCGCTGCTCGAATCGCTCGGCGCGCGCGAAATTCCGCGCGCTGATTTCTTGCGCGACCTCGCACCGTTGGTAAACTACCCGGCGCTACCGGAGACTTGGGCCCTTGTCGCGACTTAACGACCTGCCGCACGCAGTACTGCAGTTCTACGTCACTGCGCCGTATCCGTGCAGCTACCTGCCGGACCGGATGGCGCGCTCGCAGGTCGCCACGCCCAGCCACCTCATCAACACCGAGCTGTACGGCGACCTGGTCAAGGCGGGCTTCCGCCGCAGCGGCATCTTCACCTACCGGCCCCACTGCGATGCCTGCCGCGCCTGCGTGCCGGTTCGAATCCCCGTGGACGAGTTCCAGCCCGCGCGCTCGCAGCGCCGCGCGTGGAAGCAGCACACGCACCTGACGATGCATGTGCAGCCGCTGAAGTTCCGGCTCGAGCACTACGCGCTGTACCTCCGCTACCAGTCGCGGCGGCATTCGGGCGGCGGCATGGACAACGACAGCCGCGACCAGTATTCGCACTTCCTGCTGCAGAGCAGGGTCGACACGCGGCTGGTGGAATTCCGCGAGCAGGGACAGTTGATGATGGTGTCGATCGTGGACCACCTGCCTGACGGTCTGTCTTCCGTCTACACCTTCTTCGAGCCGGAGCGGCGCGGCGCCAGCCTCGGCACCTACAACGTGCTGTGGCAGATCGAGACCTGCAGGCAGCTCGGCCTGCCCTACCTGTACCTGGGCTACTGGATACGCGAGAGCCCGAAGATGGCGTACAAGTCGCGCTTCCTGCCGATCGAGGGTTTCGTCGGCGGCGGCTGGCGCAGGCTCTCCGCGCGCGAACTCGCCGAAGACCGCTGCTGAGATGCTGTATGCGCTGGCTCGCCCGCTGCTGTTCGCGCTCGACCCCGAAACCGCGCACGAACTGACGCTCGGCCTGAGCGACGCGCCGCTGCGGCTCGGCCTGCTGCGATTCCGCCGCCCCGCCCCGCTTCCCGTAACCGCCTTCGGCCTGCAGTTCCCCAACCCGGTGGGGCTCGCCGCGGGACT
>JBFWRS010000031.1:0-45620 GCA_050248795.1 Burkholderiales bacterium
CGTTCTCGGAACGCAACTGCTTCATCGCGTCGGTTTCCTCGGCCATGTCCTTCGCCTTCACCGACAGGTTGATCGAGCGGTTCTTGCGGTCGACGTTGATGATCATCGCCTGCACCTTGTCGCCCTCGTTCAGCACGGTACGCAGGTCCTCGATCCGGTCGCGCGAGTATTCGGACGCCCTGAGGTAGCCCTCGGTGTCGGCCGAGATCTGGATCACTGCGCCCTTCGCATCGACCGACTTCACGGTTCCCTCGATGACGCTGTTCTTCTCGTGGCCGGCGATGAAATTCGTGAACGGGTCGCCTTCCATCTGCTTGATGCCGAGCGAAATCCGCTCGCGCTCGACGTCGATCGCCAGCACCACGGCCTCGACTTCGTCGCCCTTCTTGAAGCGCTTGACCGCCTCCTCGCCCGCCTCGGACCAGGACAGGTCCGACAGGTGCACCAGGCCGTCGATGCCGCCGGACAGGCCGACGAAGACGCCAAAGTCGGTGATCGACTTGATCTGGCCCTTGACGCGGTCGCCCTTCTTGAACTCGCGCGCGAAATCCTCCCACGGGTTCGGCATGCACTGCTTCATGCCGAGCGATATGCGGCGGCGGTCCTCGTCGATCTCGAGGATCATCACCTCGACCTCGTCGCCAACCTGCGCGACCTTCGACGGATGCACGTTCTTGTTCGTCCAGTCCATCTCGGAGACGTGCACCAGGCCTTCGATTCCCGCCTCGACCTCGACGAATGCGCCGTAGTCGGTGAGGTTGGTGACCTTGCCGAACAGGCGCGTGCCCTGCGGGTAGCGGCGCGCGATGCCGACCCACGGGTCCTCGCCCAGCTGCTTCAGGCCGAGCGACACGCGGTTCTTCTCGGTGTCGAACTTGAGGACCTTGGCGGTTACCTCGTCGCCCACGTTCAGCACCTCGGACGGATGCTTGACGCGGCGCCAGGCCAGGTCGGTGATGTGCAGCAGGCCGTCGATGCCGCCGAGGTCGACGAACGCGCCGTAGTCGGTGATGTTCTTGACGATGCCCTTGACCACCGCGCCCTCGGCAAGCGTCGACAGCAGCGCCTCGCGCTCGGCGCCGACGGTTTCCTCCAGCAGCGCGCGGCGCGACACGACCACGTTGTTGCGCTTGCGGTCGAGCTTGATGACCTTGAACTCCATTTCCTTGCCCTCATAGGGCGTGGTGTCCTTGACCGGGCGCAGGTCGACCAGCGAGCCGGGCAGGAATGCGCGGATGCCCTTGGTCATCACGGTCAGGCCGCCCTTCACCTTGCCGGTGATCATGCCGGTGACCTTCTCGCCCTTCTCCAGCGCTTCCTCGAGTTCCATCCAGGCCGCGAGGCGCTTGGCCTTTTCGCGCGACAGGCGGGTCTCGCCGTGGCCATCCTCCAGCGCCTCGATCGAGACCTTCACCAGGTCGCCGATCTTCACTTCGAGTTCGCCTGCGTCGTTGCGGAACTCCTCTACGGGAATCACGCTCTCGGACTTCAGGCCCGCATTGACGACAACGATGTTCTGGTCGACGCGCACGACTTCGGCGGTGATGACCTCACCGATCCGCATTTCCTTGCGGGTGAGGCTTTCTTCGAACAGCGCGGCGAAGGATTCTGGATTGACGGGGGTGGACTGCGATACGGCTTGGGAAACGCTGGACATGTGTAGGGGTTGGCCTGTTTCTGCCGCGCCGCGGAGGGCCGTTGCGCGGGTCAAGTTGCAATCGGAGCCGGCCTTGGGCCTGCTCCACCGGTTACTGCGGGTTACTGCGCCTGCTGAAGCGACCTTTTCCCATACCAATCAAGCACCAGGCTGACGACTTCGTCCACCGAAAGCGCCGAGGAGTCGACCACTACGGCATCCGCCGCCGGGGCGAGGGGGGCTACGCTACGCTTCGCGTCCCGCTCGTCCCTCTCCTCAAGGTCTTGGGAAAGGGACGCGAGGTTAGCATGGTTTCCCTTGTCTATCAACTGCTTATACCTGCGCTGCGCGCGCACAGTGGCGCTTGCGGTGAGGAATACCTTGAGCACGGCGTCGGGAAATACCACGCTGCCCATGTCCCGCCCGTCGGCGACCAGGCCCGGTGGCTGGCGAAAGCGCCGCTGCCGCTCCAGCAGCGCCGCCCTCACCGTCGGAATCGCGGCGATTGCGGACGCCCGTATGCCCACCGCCTCGGCCCGAATTTCGCTCGTAACATCCTGTCCGGAAAGGAGTATCTTGCCGTCCACGAACTCCACCTCGAGTTGCGCGGCGGTGCGCTCAGGGGCATCCCCTCCTGCCAGCGCCACCAAGCGGTACAGCACGCCGCTTTCCAGGTAGTGAAATCCAAGCGCCGCGGCCACCCGGCTCGCCACGGTGCCTTTGCCCGAGGCAGACGGCCCGTCGATGGCGATCACCGGCACGTTCATCGCGCCAGGCTCGCAAAGACCTCGAAATACGCCGGAAACGTCTTGGCGACGCAATCGGGGTCGTTGATCCTTACCGCGACGCCACCGAGCGCCGCAAGCGAGAAGCACATCGCCATGCGGTGGTCGTCATAGGTGTCGATTGCGGCGCCCGTTTTCAGCGCCTGCGGCGGCGACACCCGGATCCAGTCTTCGCCCGCGTCGACCCCGGCACCGAGCTTGCGCAGCTCGGTGGCCATGGCGGCGATGCGGTCGGTCTCCTTGACGCGCCAGCTGCCGATGTTGCGCAGCGTGCTCGGGCCGTCCGCATACAGCGCGGCGACCGCCGCGGTCATCGCGGCATCCGGAATGTGGTTCAGGTCGAGGTCGATCGCGCGCAGCGGGCGCTCGCCGCTCGCCTCGATCCAGTTGTCGCCGCAGGACACGCGCGCGCCCATGGCTTCGAGCACCTGCGCGAATGCGACGTCGCCCTGCACACTTGCGCGGCCCACGCCCTCGACGCGCACCGGTCCGCCGGATATCGCTCCGGCGGCGAGGAAATAGGATGCCGAGGAGGCGTCGCCCTCGACGTGCATCTCTGCGGGCGCGCGATACGCGGCCTGCGGCACGTCGAACGCACGCCAGCCATCGCGCGCCACCGTTACGCCGAAGTCCTGCATCATGCGCAGCGTGATCTCGACATAGGGCTTCGAGATCAGCTCGCCATCGACCTCGATGCGCACCGGACCGACCGCTGGCAGCGCCATCAGCAGCGCGGTGAGGAACTGCGAGGAGACATCGCCGCGCACGCGCACCGGCGCGCCGGCGCGTACCTTGCCGTCGCCGATCGCGAGTGGCGGGAAGCCCTTGGCGCCCGCGTAGGCGATGTCCGCGCCGATGCCTCGCAGCGCGTCCACCAGGTCGCCGATCGGGCGCTCGTGCATGCGCGCCACGCCGGAAAGGGCATAGCGCCCGCCCGCGAGGGCCAGCGCCGCGGTAAGCGGCCGGAACGCGGTGCCCGCGTTGCCGAGGAACAGCGCCGCTTCGCGCACCGGAAACACCCCGCCGCAACCGTGCACCCGCACCGCACCCTCGCCGGCCGGTTCGCAGCGCACGCCGAGCTTCGCCAGCGCGTCGAGCATCACGCGCGTGTCGTCGGAGTCGAGCAGGTCGCGTACCAGCGTCGTGCCGGTAGCGAGCGCAGCGAGCAGCAGCACGCGGTTGGATATGCTCTTCGAGCCCGGCAGCCGCACAGTGCCGGCGATGCGCCTGATCGGCCCCAGCGTCAGCGACTTCACCTGTAATCGCCGTCCAGCCAGCGCTCGCGGGCAGCCCGCGCCTCGGCAAAGACCTTCTCCAGCGCGGCGCCGTCGCCGCGCTCCACCAGCGGGCGCAGCGCTGCGAGCTTGGCCGTGTAGCGGTCCAGCTCGGCAAGCAGGCATTCGCGGTTGGCGACGCAGATGTCGCGCCACATCTCCGGATGACTCGAGGCGATGCGCGTGAAGTCGCGGAAGCCGCCGGCTGCGAGGCCGAACAGCCGTGCCGAGTCGGCGCGCGCGGCGAATTCGTGCACCAGCGCGTACGACAGCAGGTGCGGCAGGTGGCTCACCGCGGCGAGCACCGCATCGTGCTCCGCGGGCGACATGCGGCTCACGCGCGCGCCGCAGGCTTCCCACGCAGCCGAAACGCGATCCACCGCGTGCGCGGCGTTCTCAGGCAGCGGCGTCAGCACCAC
Organism: Burkholderiales bacterium; assembly: GCA_050248795.1. Classification (GTDB taxonomy): domain Bacteria; phylum Pseudomonadota; class Gammaproteobacteria; order Burkholderiales; family SG8-39; genus CAZTDU01. The sequence goes on from JBFWRS010000031.1 coordinate 4,115, forward strand.
GCGCCGGTCCCGCAGCAGGTCTGCCTTTGCGGCGCCCACGCCGCTCTTCTCGGCACCGGCAATCGGGTGCGAGGGAACGAAGCGCGCGAGCGCCTTGCCCAGGTGCGCGCGCGCTGCGGCGACGACATCCTGCTTGGTGCTGCCTGCGTCCGCAATCAGCGCATCCGCTTCCAGCTCGGGGGCGATCGCGGCGAAGATGCGCGGGAACTGCGCCACCGGCGCGGCGATCAGCACCAGGTCGGCGCCGTGCACCGCGCCGGCCGGGTCCGGCGAAACCGTATCGATGACGCCGAGTTCCACCGCGCGGCGCATGTTGCCGGGGTCGCGGCCGGAGCCGACGATCTCGCCGCAGGCGCCGGCGCGGCGCAGCGCGAGCGCGAATGATCCTCCGATCAAGCCGACGCCGATGACCGCAATGCGCCTGAACGGCGTCATGTCGCGCGCATCGTGCCGTCAATCCTTCAGGCTGGCGGCGAGCGCCGCCAAGCAGCGCTCGTTCTCCTCGGCTGTGCCGACCGTGATGCGCAGGTGCTCGGGCATGCCGTAGTTGGCCACCGGCCGCACGATCACGCCGCGCTTGAGCATGCGCTTGAACACCTCGCCCGCCCTGCCGACGCGCACGGTAAGGAAGTTGCCGTGCGAAGGGATCCATTCCAGGCCAAGCTCCGATACGCCTGCCTCGAACTGGCGCATGCCCTGCAGGTTCGCGGCATAGGCCCTGGCGACGAACTCCATGTCGTCCAGCGCTGCCGTCGCCGCCGCGATCGCCACCGAGTTGACGTTGAATGGCTGGCGCACGCGATTCATCATGTCGGCCACGCTCGGGTGCGCGAGGGCGTAACCGACGCGCAGGCCTGCGAGACCGTAGGCCTTCGAGAAGGTGCGCGTGATCACCAGGTTGGGGTGGCGCTTCAGCCACTTCACGGTGCCGGTGCGCAGTTCCGCGGGCAGGTACTCGTTGTATGCCTCGTCCAGCACGACGATGACGCGCTCCGGTACGCGCTTGAGCAGCGCCTCGATCGCGTCGGACGGCGCGTACGTACCGGTCGGATTGTTCGGGTTGGCAATCCACAGCACGCAAGTGTCCTCGGCCACCGCTGCTGCCATCGCCTCGAGGTCGTGTCCCCAGTTCTTCGCCGGCACCGCGATGCCGCGCGCGCCGCGCGCCTGCGTCGCCAGCGGGTAGACCGCGAACGCGTGCTGCGAGTAGACCGCGGAACGGCCGGTTCCGAGGAAGGCGAGCGCGACGAGTTCGAGCACGTCGTTCGAGCCGTTGCCGAGCACGATGCCGCCCATGTCGACGCCGAAGCGCCCGGAGATCGCGTGTTTCAGGTCGAAGCCGTTGCCGTCCGGGTAGCGCGCGATGTCGGCGAGCGCGCCTTCGATCGCAGCCCGCGTGCGCGGGCCGACGCCGAGGGGATTCTCGTTCGACGCGAGCTTGACGATCTTCTTCTCGTCCAGGCCGAGCTCACGGGCCAGTTCCGAGGTCGGTTTGCCCGGCTGGTAGGGCGCGATCGACCGCACCCAGGACGGGGAAAGTTCGCACAGATCCATCAGCATGTCCGGTTCCTCATTGCACTGCGACGGGATACGAGCCAAGCACCTTGAGGAAGGGCGCGCGCTGGCGCAGCGCGGCAAGCGCAGGCGCGACGCGAGCATCCTGCTGGTGCCCTTCGATGTCGATGAAGAAGACGTACTCCCACAGCGCGCTGCGCATCGCCTTCGAGGGCCGCGACTCTATGCGCGTCATGCTGACGCCGCTCTCGGCGAGCGGTGCGAGCATCGCGTGCACCGCGCCCGGCCTGTTCTCGGCGGACAGCACGAGCGACGTACGGTCGCGACCGGTCGGTGCGGCGTCCAGGTTGCCGAGCACCAGGAAACGCGTCGTGTTGCTGGGGTCGTCCTCTATCGCACGCGCGAGGATCCTAAGTCCCCAGCGCGACGCCGCGGCTTCGCCTGCAATCGCAGCAGCGCCCTCCTCCGCCGAGGCCAGGCGCGCTGCCTCGGCATTGGACGAGGCCTGCACGCGTTCCGCGCCTGGCAGGTTGCGGCTGAGCCAGCCGGCACACTGACCGAGCGACTGCGGGTGCGAGTAAACGCGCCGGATCGCGGCGATGTCGCCGGACTTCACCATCAGGTTCTGCTGCACGCGAAGCTCGATCTCGCCGCAGATGCGCAGAGGCGTCAGCAGCAGCAGGTCGAGGGAACGCCCTACCACGCCCTCGGTGGAGTTCTCGACCGGCACCACCGAAAACTGGGCTTCGCCGGACTCCGCTGCGCGGAAAACCTCGTCTATCGTCGCCAGCGCGGAAGCCTCGACCGAGTGGCCGAAGTGCATGCGCACCGCCTGCTCGCTGAAAGTGCCTTCCGGACCGAGGTACGCCACGCGCAGTGCAACCTCCATGCCGCGGCACGCGGACATCACCGCCCGGTAGATCCCGCTCACCGCCGCCTGCTGCAACGGCCCGGGGTTGGCCGCAGCCATCCGGCGCAGGATCTCCGCCTCGCGCTCCGGGCGATAAGCGGGTGCGCCGCCCTTCAATCCACCGATCTCGCGAGCGATCGCGGCGCGCCGGTTGATGAGCACCAGCAGCTCGTCGTCGATGGCGTCGATCTGCGCGCGCAGCTTCTGGATTCCGGGGTCGCTCATGCCAGTGGAAGATAGCGCACCGCGAGCACGCCGTCGATGATGCGCAGTTCGTCCAGCGATTCCGCCGGCACGTCACAGTCGACATCAACGATGGTGTAGGCCATGTCGCCCTTCGAGCGGTTCAGCATGGTGTGGATGTTGAGGCCGCGTGCGCCCATCACCTGGGAAATGCGCGCCAGCATGTTCGGCACGTTGGCGTTCGCGATCGCCAGCCTGCACGCCGACTCCCTCGGCAGCGTGCAGTCCGGAAAGTTGACCGCGTTCGTCAGGTTGCCGTTCTCGAGGTAGTCGCGCAGCTGGTCGACCACCATGACCGCGCAGTTCTCCTCCGCCTCGCGGGTGGATGCGCCAAGGTGCGGCAGCGAGATCACCCCCGGCTCCCGCAATAGCGCTGCAGACGGGAAATCGGTGACGTAGTACTTAAGGCGATGCGCGCGCAGGCTCGCCGCAACCGCCGCTTCGTCGACGATGCCCTCGCGCGAGAAGTTGAGCAGCACCGCCCCGGCGCGCAGGTGCTCGATGTTTTTCGGGCCGATCAGGCCCCGCGTCTTCTCCACGAGCGGAACGTGCAGCGAGACGAAGTGGCTCGCCTTCAGCACTTCGTCGATCGAGGCCGCCTTGCGCACCCGGGAAGGCAGGCTCCACGCCGCGTCGACCGTGATGTGCGGGTCGAAGCCGAGCACGTTCATGCCCAGGCGGATGGCGGCGTCCGCGACCAGGCTGCCCACCCGGCCCAGGCCGATGATGCCGAGCGTGTGCCCGGCGAGCTCGACCCCTGCGTAGGCCTTCTTGCCGTCCTCGACCCGCCTGTCCAGGTCTGGGGCGTTGGCATCCAGCGCGCCGGCAAAGTCGAGTGCGCCCTTGAGGTTGCGCGCGGCGATCAGCATGCCTGCAAGCACCAGTTCCTTGACCGCATTCGCGTTCGCGCCCGGCGCGTTGAACACCGGGATGCCACGCGCCGAGAGTTCGGCCACCGGAATGTTGTTGACGCCGGCGCCGGCACGGGCGACCGCCTTCAGGTTCGCACCGAAAACGTGGCCATGAAGGTCCTGCGAACGCAGGATGATCGCGTCGGGGGACTTCGCCTCCTTGACCAGCGAATAGCGCTCAGGCGGCAGCCGCTTGAGGCCGACCTGCGCCACCTGGTTCAGAACCAGCACCTCGGTCTTGCGTACCGTGCCAGCGCCGTGTCCGCGCTTGCGCTCAGCCACGACGCTCGCGCTCAGCCACGGCGCTTCTCGAAGTCCTTCATGTAGGCGACCAGCGCCTGCACGCCCTCGATCGGCATCGCGTTGTAGATCGATGCCCGCATGCCGCCGACCGATCGATGCCCCTTCAACTGCGTCATGCCCGCGCTCTCGGCGCCCTTGAGGAACTCGGCGTCCAGTTTCGCGTCGGCAAGCGTGAACGGCACGTTCATGCGCGAACGGTCCGCCTTCGCCACCGGGTTGGCGTAGAACGCGGACGCGTCGATGCAGTCGTAGAGCAGCTTCGCCTTGGCGATGCTCCTGCGCTCGGCCTCGGCGAGCCCGCCCAGCGCCTTGAGCCACTTGAATACCAGCCCGGCGACGTAGATGGCATAGGTTGCCGGCGTATTGAGCATCGAATCGGCATCGGCCTGCAGCTTGTAGTCCATCACGCTGGGCGTACCTTTCATCGCCCTGCCAAGGAGGTCCTCGCGCACGATCACGATGGTCAGCCCTGCCGGGCCGATGTTCTTCTGCGCACCTGCGTAGATGAGTCCGAACTTCGACACCTCCAGCGGCCGCGACAGCAGATGTGAAGAGGCATCCGCGACCAGCGGCACGCCGGCGGTGTCCGGGATCCAGTTGAATTCGACGCCGCCGATGGTCTCGTTCGAGCAGTAGTGCACGTAAGCTGCGTCCGGACTGAGCCGCCATTGCGACTGCTCAGGCGCATACGTGAATGCGCGATCCTCGGACGATGCTGCGATCGACACGTCGCACCAGGACTTCGCCTCCTTAGCCGCCTTCCTGGACCATTCGCCGGTAATCGCGTAGTCCGCCCCGCCCTTGCCGGCCAGCAGGTTCATCGGCACCTGCGCGAACTGCAGCGTCGCGCCGCCCTGCAGGAACAGCACCTTGTAGCCCGCCGGGACCGCCAGCAGTTCGCGGAAGTCCTGCTCGGCCTCGGCGGCGATCGACATGAACTCCCTGCCGCGATGGCTCATCTCCATGACGCCGGTGCCCGAGCCGTGCCAGTCGAGCATCTCGTCGCCTGCGCGCGAGAGCACCTCGGCGGGCAGCATCGCCGGCCCGGCGCTGAAGTTGAACAGGCGGGACATCAGTGAATCTGCGGCGGCGCCGACGGCTCGGGCAGCGGCTCTCCACCGTCGTTGCCATTGCCGTTCCCGTTGCCATGGCCGTTGCCGCCTTCGCCTTCCTCGATACGCTCGAGCCCGGCCAGCTTTTCGCCTTCGCCCAGTGCGATCAGCGTCACGCCCTGCGTGGAGCGGCCCATCTCGCGGATCTGCGCAACCTTGGTGCGGATGAGCACGCCGCGGGTGGAGATCAGCATGACTTCGTCGCTGTCGTCCACCAGCACCGCGCCGACGAGGCTGCCGTTGCGTTCGGAGGCCTGGATGGCGATCATTCCCAGCCCGCCGCGGCCATGCCTGGTGTACTCGGCGATCGCGGTACGCTTGCCGTAGCCGTTCTCAGTCGCCGTGAGCACGGTCTTCGATTCGTCCCGCGCCACCAGCATCGAGACGACGCGATGCTCGCCTCCTTCCGGCAGCCGCATGCCGCGCACCCCGGTGGCCTGCCGACCCATCGCGCGCACGTCTTCCTCGTGGAAGCGGATCGCCTTGCCTTCCGAAGAAAACAGCATCACGTCGTAGCTGCCGTCGGTCAGGCCGACGCCGATCAGGTAGTCGCCCTCGTCAAGCCCCACGGCGATGATCCCCGACGGCCGCGGCCGGGAGAACTCCGCGAGCGGCGTCTTCTTCACCGTCCCCTGCGCGGTTGCCATGAAGACGAAATGGTTCTCGTCGAACTCCTTTACCGGCACCACCGCAGTGATCTTCTCGCCGTCCTCGATCGGGAACATGTTGACGATCGGCTTGCCGCGGCTGTTGCTCGAACCCTGCGGCACTTCGAAGACCCGCAGCCAGTACAGCCGGCCGCGGTTGGAGAAGCACAGCAGGTGGTCGTGCGAGTGCGCGACGAACAGCCGGTCGATGAAGTCGTCTTCCTTGGTCGCCGCCGCCTGCCTGCCGCGACCGCCGCGGCGCTGCGCGCGGTAGTCGGCGAGCGGCTGCGCCTTGACGTAGCCGCCGTGCGAGAACGTGACCACCATGTCCTGCGGGGCAATCAGGTCTTCCATCGAGATGTCTTCGGCGACGGTGACGATCTCGCTGCGCCGCCCGTCGCCGAACTCCGCCTTTATCGCGGCGAGTTCCTCGCCGATGATCGCGGTGATCCTGGCCGGCTTTGCAAGGATGTCCAGCAGGTCGGCGATCGCCGCGATGATGTCCCGGTACTCAGCCCGGATCTTGTCCTGCTCGAGCCCGGTGAGGCGGCGCAGCTGCAGGTCGATGATCGCCTGCGCCTGCTCGTCCGAGAGCCGGTAGCCGTCGTCCTTCATGCCGTACTCGGCAGCAAGGCCCGCCGGCCGGAACTGCAGGGGATCGATGCCCTCGGCGGTGCGCGCCAGCAGCTCGCGCACCAGCGTCGAGGGCCACGCCCGCGCCATCAGCGCGGCCTTCGCCGCGGCCGGGTTCGGCGCCTTCTTGACCAGCTCGATGACTTCGTCGACATTCGACAGCGCGACCGCCAGGCCTTCCAGCAGGTGACCCCGCTCGCGCGCCTTGCGCAGGTCGAACACGGTGCGCCGCGTCACCACTTCGCGGCGGTGGGAGATGAACGACTCGATGAGTTCCTTCAGCGACAGCAGCCTGGGCTGACCGTCGACGAGCGCGACCATGTTCATGCCGAAGCTGTCCTGCAACTGCGTCTGCTTGTACAGGTTGTTCAGTACCACCTCGGGCAGCTCGCCGCGCTTGAGTTCGATGACGACGCGCATGCCGGACTTGTCGGACTCGTCGCGAATGTCGGAGATGCCGTCGATCTTCTTCTCGTTAACGAGTTCCGCGATGCGCTCGAGCAGGGCCTTCTTGTTCACCTGGTAGGGCAGCTCGTCGACGATGATCGACTGCCGGTTGCCCTTTTCCATGTCCTCGAAGTGGGTGCGCGCGCGCATCACCACGCGGCCGCGGCCGGTGCGGTATCCCTCGTGAACCCCCGAAACGCCGTAGATGATGGCCGCGGTCGGGAAGTCCGGCGCGGGCACCAGCCGCATCAGCTCCTCGATCGGGCAGTCCGGGTTGGCGAGCGAATGCAGGCAGGCGTCGATGACCTCGCCGAGGTTGTGCGGCGGCACGTTGGTCGCCATGCCCACGGCGATGCCCGACGAGCCGTTCACCAGCAGGTTCGGGATCCTCGAGGGCAGCACCAGCGGCTCCAGTTCCTTGCCGTCGTAGTTCGGCCCGAAGTCGACCGTTTCCTTGTCGATGTCGGCAAGCAGTTCGCCGGCGACCTTGGCGAGCCTGCACTCGGTGTAGCGCATCGCCGCGGCGTTGTCGCCGTCGATCGAGCCGAAGTTGCCCTGGCCGTCGATCAGCATGTAGCGCAGCGAGAAGTCCTGCGCCATCCGGACCAGCGTGTCGTAGATCGCCGAGTCGCCGTGCGGATGGAACTTTCCCATCACCTCGCCAACCACGCGCGCGCACTTCACGTAGGGTCGGTTCCAGACGTTGTTCGACTCGTGCATCGCATACAGTACGCGCCGGTGCACGGGCTTGAGCCCATCCCTCACATCCGGCAGCGCGCGGCCCACGATGACGCTCATCGCGTAGTCGAGATACGATCGCCGCATCTCCTCTTCGAGGGAGATTGGCAGGGTTTCTTTTGCGAAAGGTTCCATTCCGGCTCTTGTTGTCGGCCTGGCTGGTCAGGCACGCGGCGGCGGGTGCAAAAAGCACCCGTTCGAAGCACGAAATTTTAACACGCGGACACTGCCCGCCCTGGTTCCTGTAACCTTTGTTTTTCCATGACAGAACCGATGCTTGTCAGCGCCCGCTGGGTGGTGCCCGTCGAGCCTTCCGGCGTCGTGCTGGAGGCGCACGCGGTAGCGATCCGGGGTGGCAGGATCGAGTCGGTCCTGCCGATCGCGCAGGCGACGCGCCGCTATGCGGGCGCGCAGGTGATCGAGCTGCCGGAGCACGTCCTGATACCGGGGCTGGTGAACGCGCATACGCACGCATCGATGTCGCTGATGCGCGGCCTCGCGGACGACCTGCCCCTGATGCGCTGGCTCGAGGACCATATCTGGCCCGCGGAGGCGCGGCACGTCTCGGCGCGGTTCGTCAAGGACGGCACGCTGCTCGCCTGCGCGGAGATGCTGCGCGGCGGAATCACCTGCATGAACGACATGTATTTCTTCCCCGAGGCTGCGGCTGAAGCCGTACTCGAGGCGGGCATGCGCGCGGCGATCGGCATGATCGTCATCGAGTTCCCGTCTGCTTACGCATCGGATCCGGACGATTACCTCGCCAAGGGACTGTCGCTGCGCGACCGTCACCGCGACCATCCCCTGCTCTCCTTCTGCCTCGCGCCGCACGCGCCCTATACCGTGTCGGACGCCAGCCTGCGCAAAGTCGCGACGCTTGCGGGCGAACTCGATTGCCCGGTGCATATCCACCTGCACGAAACGCATGAGGAGATCGAGCGTTCCGTCTCGGAACACGGTATGCGGCCGCTGGAGCGGCTGCAGCGGCTCGGCCTGGTCGGCCCGAACCTGATCGCCGTCCACGCGGTGCACCTGTCCGCCGCGGAAATCGCGATGCTGGGGCGGCACCGCGCATCGATCGCGCACTGCCCCTCGTCGAACCTCAAGCTGGCAAGCGGATTCTCGCCCGTGGCGGCGCTTGTCGCCGCCGGCGCCAACCTCGCCATCGGCACAGACGGGGCCGCCAGCAACAACCGCTTGGACATGCTCCAGGAGATGCGCACCGCGGCCCTGCTGGCCAAGGCGGTGGCAGGCGACGCTGCGGCCCTGCCGGCACATGCCGCGCTACGGGCGGCGACCCTGGGCGGCGCCACGGCGCTGGGAATCGACGGCACTGTCGGCTCGATCGTCGTCGGCAAGGCGGCCGATCTGACCGCCGTACGACTGGATGCGCCGGAGCTCGCGCCGGTATACGATCCAGTGTCCCAGCTTGTCTATGCAGCGGGGCGCGAACACGTCACCCACGTCTGGGTGGAAGGCAGGCTTGCGGTTGCTGATGCGAAACTGCAACAATCCACCCTTTCGGGCTTGGACTCGCGTTGGAAGTTGTGGCAGAATAGCCTCAAGATGCGCGCGGGTGATTGAACTCGTTGAATTGCATAGGGTTTCTGGACGAACTTTCGTAAAGAACAACGATCAGAGAGGGGATAGCATGAGCAAGAAACTTTGGATGCCGCTTTTGGTTGCCGCGGGAGTCGGCCTTTCTGCTGCCTCGCTCAACGTCGCAGCCCAGTCGAAGCAGGGCTACTGGACTGAGCCTGCGGGTGGCAATCTGGTTTGGAAGAATGCCTCGGGCCAGTGCTGGCGCGCAGGTTACTGGACGCCTGCGATGGCGATAGCCGAGTGCGATCCCGATCTGGTGCCGAAGCCCGCGCCCAAGCCGGCGATGAAGCCGAGGCCGGCGAAGCCGAAGCCCGCGCCCAAGCCGAAGCCCAAGCCCGTTGCCGAAAAAGTGACGCTGGCCGCCGACGTGCTGTTCGACTTCGACAAGGCCGTGCTCAAGCCCGCAGGCAAGTCCAAGCTCGACGACCTGGCCAGCAAGGTCAAGGCGATCAACCTCGAAGTGGTGATTGCGATCGGCCACACCGACTCGATCGGCAGCGACGCCTACAACCAGAAGCTGTCCGTGCGCCGCGCCGAAGCGGTCAAGGCGTACATGGTGTCCAAAGGCGTGGAGCCGAACCGGATCTACACCGAGGGCAAGGGCGAGAAGCAGCCTGTCGCCAGCAACAAGACCAAGGAAGGCCGGCAGAAGAACCGCCGTGTGGAGATCGAAGTCATCGGTACGAAGAAGCGGTAAGCTCCACCCTTCGCAAGAAAGCCCTGCTTCGGCAGGGCTTTTTTTTCGCCTGTTTTCTTGTATGGTCGACGCGATGACGAACGCTGATCCGGTCGAGCTGGAGAAGTTCAGCCGCCTGGCACACCGCTGGTGGGATCCGCAGGGCGACTTCAGGCCGCTGCACGAGATCAATCCGCTGCGGCTGGGGTGGATCGCCGCCCGCGCCCCGTTTGCCGGTGCCGAAGTGCTGGACGTTGGTTGTGGCGGCGGCATTCTGTCGGAGGCCATGGCGCGAGCAGGTGCCCGCGTCACCGGCATCGATCTTTCCGCCAAGGCGCTGCGCGTGGCGGAACTCCACCTGCTCGAGAGCCGGCTGGATGTCAGCTACCGCAGCGTGTCGGCGGAAGTCCTCGCTCACGAGCGTCCAGCCTCGTTCGACACGGTAACCTGCATGGAACTGCTCGAGCACGTGCCCGACCCTGCCGGCATGGTGGCGGCGTGCGCGAAGCTCGTGCGTCCGGGCGGGCAGGTGTTCTTCTCCACCATCAACCGCAATCCGAAGGCCTACCTCTTCGCCGTCATCGGCGCCGAGTATGTGCTCAAGCTGCTTCCCCGCGGCACGCACGACTACCAGCGCTTCATCAAGCCTTCGGAACTTGCCCGCTGGTGCCGCGCTGCCGGTCTGCGCATGGCGCAGATGACGGGCATGACGTACAACCCGCTTACCCGCGTCTATGCGCTCGGGGCGGATTGCAGCGTGAACTACATCCAGCACTTTACGAAGGACGCCTGAGCATGCCGCGCGCAGTGCTGTTCGACTTCGACGGTACGCTCGCGGATACCGCACCGGACCTTTGCGGCGCGCTGAATCGCCTGCGCACCGACCGCGGCCTGCCCGAACTGCCGGTGGAAACGGTACGCCCGTTCGCCTCCAGCGGCGCCCGCGGCCTGCTCGACGTCGGCTTCGGCGTAAAGCCGGATCACGCCGGATACGAGGCCATGCGGCTTGCCTTCCTGGCGCACTACGAGGCGCGCATCTGCAATCACACGCGGCTCTTTCCGGGTACCGCAGAACTGCTCGCCGAAATCGCGTCGCGCCGCATGGCGTGGGGAATCGTCACCAACAAGTCCACGCGGCTGACGTCGCTGATCCTCGAGCTGTTGCCGCTGTCGCCGCCACCGTCGTGCGTCGTGTGCGGCGATACCACGCCGCACCTGAAGCCGCACCCTGCGCCGCTGCTGCGTGCGGCACAGGACCTGAATCTCCCGCCTGCCGACTGCATCTACCTGGGCGACGACCGGCGCGACATCGAGTCTGCCAGGGCCGCCGGCATGCCCTCGGTAGCAGTCGAATACGGCTATCACGGCAACGGCGGCGGCCCGCACGCCTGGGGTGCCGATCACGTCATCTCACGCCCGTTGGACTTGATCCGGCTGCTGTGAGTCCCCATATGGGATAATGCAGTCGCACGCGAAACACGGGGGTGACTCGGTTTCGACGTGGGTAGCGAAGCAGCGCAGGGCATGCCGAGGACCAGTTTCCCTCGTAAATCCAGCTGGAATCACTACATACGCCAACGACGAGCGTTTCGCTCTCGCCGCCTAATACCGGCGAGACGCTGCACTAGCCTGCTGATGGGCTAGGCCCCGAAAGGGGTGCAGCGTCATTTTCATCAGCCTCTCTTCATGGAGTGGTCGCTTCTCCATGGGGATCCGTCGAAGCGGCTAGCCGCGGATCAGCCTGCCGGTTGGCGGGTCCAAGGCGAAACTCAAACAACCAGGCTAAGCATGTAGTCCTGACTGTGGAGTGCTCACGGACGCGGGTTCGACTCCCGCCACCTCCACCAACACGCCATCTGACGTGACCTCACATCACGCGGGCGCACACGCCCACGACCACGCTGCTTCGCGCTTCGGCCGCGCTTTCGCCATTGGCATCGCGCTGAACGTCGCCTTCGTCGCAATCGAGGCGTACTACGGCTGGAAGATCGGCTCGCTGGTGCTGCTTGCCGACGCCGCCCACAACCTCAGCGACGTCGGCGGCCTGCTGCTGGCATGGGCCGGGCTTGCCGCCACCCGGCTGCGCCCGGACGAGCGCCACACCTACGGCTGGCGGCGCGCGTCGATCATGGCGAGCTTCGCCAACGCGGTGATCCTGCTGATCGCCATGGGATCGCTCGCCTGGGAGGCCTTGCAGCGCCTGCAGGCGCCATCGGCGATCGAGGGTGGCACCGTGATGGTGGTGGCCGGGATCGGCATGCTGATCAACGCCGCGACTGCCGCACTGTTCATGTCGGGTAGCGGGAGGGACCTGAACATACGCGGCGCGTTCCTGCACATGGCGGCAGACGCGCTGGTATCGGCAGGCGTGGTGCTGGCGGGTGCGTTGTACCTGTGGCAGGGCTGGGACTGGATCGACCCCGCAGTGAGCCTCGTGATCGCCGGCGTCATTGTCGTCGGCACCTGGTCGCTGTTTCGCCGCTCGCTGCACCTGCTGTTCGACGGCGTGCCGGATGGCATCGACCTCGGCGACGTCCGCCGCTGTCTCCGGGCCCTGCCCGGCGTGATCGACGTTCACCACCTCCACGTGTGGGCGATGGCCACCTCGGAAACCGCGCTTACCGCCCATCTCGTCGTGCCGGACGGTCACCCGGATGCCGACGCGCTGCTGCGCGCTGCGTCCACCGCGCTGCACGAGCAATTCGGGATCCTGCATCCGACGCTGCAGGTCGAATCCGCGAGTCACGCCGGTACCTGCTCGTCCGCAAGCTGCGCCTGAGCCTTCGACGGGCCGGCAGGCGAAACGGCCGCCCCATTATTTCAATACTTCTTGTATTATTGATTTATGGAAAAGCATGTTGCGCTTGCGGTCTTCGAGTCCCTTTCGTCGGGTGTGCGCCTGGACGTGTATCGGCTGCTCGTCGAACATGCGCCGGCAGGCCTGGTTGCCGGGGAGATCGCGACGGCGCTGGACGTGCCGCCTACCAACCTGTCGTTTCACCTCAAGGCGCTGCTGCAGGCGGGCCTGGCGAGCGTCGAGCAGGAGGGCCGCTTCCAGCGCTACCGCGCCAACCTGCCACTGATGCAGGAGCTGATCGCGTACCTGACCGCCGAGTGCTGCTCAGGCCGGCCGGAACTCTGCGCGGCAAGCCCTGTGCCCAGGCGCCCCAGGTCCACGGCGGCTTCTCCGGCCACGGCGCGGGCAAGGCGCTGAGCGATGAACGTCCTCTTCCTCTGCACCGGCAATTCCTGCCGCTCGATCCTGGCCGAGGCCACGTTCAATCACCTCGCGCCGGCCGGATGGAAGGCGATGAGCGCCGGCAGCCAGCCCACCGGGCAGGTGCATCCGCGCTCGCTTGCGCTGCTGGCGCGCGAAGGCATCGCGACCGACGGCTGCCACAGCAAGTCGTGGGACGCGCTGCCGCTGACACCGGACATCGTCGTCACCGTCTGTTCGAACGCCGCGGGCGAGACCTGCCCCGCCTACCTTGGCAAGGTCCTGCGCACGCACTGGGGCGTGGATGACCCGGCGCACGTGACCGGTACGGATGCGCAGATAGAAGCCGCATTCCGCGACGCCTACACTATCCTGCGCACCCGCATCGAGGCGTTCCTCGCGCTGCCGCTGGCGGAACTGGCGAGCCAGCCTGATCGGCTGAAGGCCGAGCTCGATCGCATCGGCACGCTGGCGTGAGCCTGTTCGAGCGCTACCTGTCTGTGTGGGTAGTCCTGTGCATCATCGCGGGAATCGCGCTCGGCAGCCTGCTGCCCGGGGTATTCCAGTTCCTTGCCGGCCTCGAAGCCGGTTCGGTTAACTTCATTGTCGCCGTACTGATCTGGTTCATGGTCTATCCGATGATGGTGGCGGTGGATTTCACCAGCCTGAAGCGCATCCATGAACGTCCCAAAGGGCTGGTGATCACGCTGGTCATCAACTGGCTGGTCAAGCCGTTCACGATGGCGGCGCTTGGCGTGCTGTTCTTCCAGTATGCATTCGCCGATCTGATCGATCCCGCCAACGCCGGGCAGTACATCGCCGGCCTCATCCTGCTCGGTGCCGCGCCATGCACGGCCATGGTTTTCGTCTGGTCGCAGATGACCCGCGGCGATGCCACCTACACGCTGGTGCAGGTATCGCTGAACGACGTGATCATGGTGTTCGCGTTCGCGCCCATCGTCGCGCTGCTGCTCGGCGTTACCGACGTCGCCGTGCCGTGGGAGACGCTGCTTCTGTCCGTAGTCCTCTATGTCGTCATTCCGCTGGCCGCAGGCGCGTTCACGCGGATGCGAATCACCAACCGGGCCGGTGCAGGTGCCGCTGGCGAGGCAGCGGTCGCCCGCTTCACGGCAGCCGTCAAGCCCTTCTCCGTCATCGGCCTGCTGGCCACCGTGGTGCTGCTGTTCGGTTTCCAGGGCCACGTCATCCTCGCCCAGCCGCTGCTGATCGCACTGATTGCCGTCCCGCTGCTGATCCAGTCCTACGGCATCTTCGTGCTCGCCTACGGTGCCGCCTGGCTGTGGCGCGTGCCCTTCAACATCGCGGCGCCTTGCGCGCTGATCGGCACATCCAACTTCTTCGAACTCGCAGTGGCTGTCGCCATCGGCCTGTTCGGCCTCGACTCAGGCGCGGCGCTGGTCACCGTGGTCGGGGTGCTGGTAGAGGTTCCGGTGATGCTGTCGCTGGTTGCATTCGCAAACCGCACACGCGGCTGGTTCACCTAGCCGAAGACCCGGTCTGCTACCGGCGGCGACCCTATAATCGCCGCATGGAAGCATTGGACACCGACGCCTCAGCCCTCCTCGCCGGGATCGAATCGCGCGCGCTTGCAGATCTCATGCAGGAAGCCCGCCGCCTGCGTGGAGAAGGACACGGGTGCAGGATCAGCTACTCGCGCAAGGTGTTCATCCCGCTGACGCGCCTGTGCCGCAATACCTGCGGCTACTGCACCTTCGTGCGGCCGCCGAAGCAGGTGGACCACGCGTTCCTGCGTCCCGAGGAGGTGCTCGAGATCGCGCGCCTCGGCCGCGACGCGGGCTGCAAGGAGGCGCTGTTCACCCTCGGTGACCGTCCGGAAGCGGTGCACGCGGCCGCCCGCGCGGCGCTGCAGTCGCTCGGCTACGCATCCACGATCGATTACCTCGCCGCGATGTGCGCGCTGGTGTTCAAGGAAACCGGGCTGCTCCCGCACGCGAATCCGGGCGTGCTCACGCAGGACGAAATGCGCGCGTTGCGACGGGTCACGGTTTCCCAGGGGATGATGCTCGAGAGCACGTCGGCACGCCTCGCCGAGCCCGGCGGGCCGCATCACGGCTGCCCGGACAAGCTCCCCGCGGTGCGCCTTGCAGCGCTCGAGGCAGCAGGCGTCGCCAGGGTGCCATTCACGTCGGGCATCCTCATCGGCATCGGCGAGACGCGCCTGGAGCGCATCGAGGCGCTGCTGGCGCTGCGCGATGCGCACGCCCGCCACGGCCATGTGCAGGAAGTCATCGTGCAGAACTTCCGTGCCAAGGACGACACGCGCATGCGCGGCGCCGCCGAACCCGGCTTTGACGAACTGCTGTGGACGGCGGCCGTCGCACGCATCGTGCTTGGCGCACAGGCCAACATCCAGGTGCCGCCCAACCTGAGCGACGCAAACTTTCCGGCACTGCTCGGCGCCGGCATCAACGACTGGGGCGGCATCTCGCCGGTGACGGCGGACTACGTGAATCCCGAACGCGCGTGGCCGGCGATCGCCGTACTCGAGCGCGCGACGCGTGACGCAGGGCTGATCCCGGTGGAACGGCTCGCGATCTATCCGTCCTATGCCGCTACCGCCCGCGAATGGGTGGACCGGGCGCTGGAACCGGCGCTGTTGGAAGCGATGGACGCCGAAGGTTATGCACGCGCCGATGCCTGGAGCCCCGGAGTGGCGAATGCGGTCCTGCCTGGCGGCATCGGCGCGTCGCCGCGGCACGGATCCCTGGATGCGCTCCTCGCCCGCGCGAGCGACGGCGAGCGGCTTGCCGAGGCGGACATCGTTCGCCTCTTCGCGGCGCGCGAAGGGGAACTCGACGCAGTGCTCGACGCTGCGGATGCGCTGCGGCGCGAAGCTGCCGGCGACACCGTGCGCTATGTGGTGAACCGCAACATCAACTACACCAACATCTGCTCGTTCCGCTGCCGTTTCTGCGCCTTCTCGAAGGGCAAAACCGCCGAGACCCTGCGCGGCCAGCCCTACGACCTGGCGATGGAGGAAGTCGCCCGCCGCGTGCGCGAAGCATGGGCGCGGGGCGCCACCGAGGTCTGCATGCAGGGCGGCATCCATCCCGCCTATACGGGAGAGACCTACCTCGCGCTGCTGCGGGCGGTCAAGGACGCGGTACCCGGCATGCACGTGCACGCCTTCTCCCCGCTGGAAGTCACGCATGGCGCGCGCACGCTTGGCGTGCCGGTCGAGGATTTCCTCGGCCGCCTGCGCGACGCCGGGCTGGGATCGCTTCCGGGTACCGCTGCCGAGATCCTGGACGATGCGGTGCGCGCGCGCATCTGCCCGGACAAGCTGAACAGTGCCGAGTGGCTGCATGTCATCGAGGCTGCGCACCGCGCCGGCCTGCGCACCACCTCGACGATCATGTTCGGACACGTCGAAGGGCCGCAGGCCTGGGCACGCCACCTGCTGCAACTGCGCGACCTGCAGGCGCGCACCGGCGGGCTCACCGAATTCGTGCCGCTGCCGTTCGTGCACATGGAAGCGCCGATGTTCCTGAAGGAAGGCGCCCGGCGCGGCCCGACCTGGCGCGAGACGCTGCTGATGCACGCCGTGTCCCGCCTCGTGCTGCACCCGCACGTCCCGAACATCCAGGTATCCTGGGTCAAGCTTGGCGCGCAGGCCGCGGCGGCGTGCCTGCGGGCGGGAGCAAACGACCTCGGCGGCACGCTGATGAACGAAAGCATTTCGCGCGCCGCGGGCAACGAGCACGGCGAGGAGCTGCCGCCCGCGCGCATGGAAGCGCTGATCGAAAGCCTGGGCCGCAGGCCCGAGCAGCGCGACACCCTCTACCGTAGCGTGGACGACGAGCGCCGGCGCGCCAGCTTCGCCGCGCCCGTGCTGACACCTGTGGTGCAGACGCCGATCGCCAGGCGTGCCATCGCCATCGTCTGACATGAGACGTCCCTGGGCGCTGGTGCCGGTGAAGGACCCTGCGCGCGGAAAATCCCGCCTCGCGCCGCTGCTCGATCCCGACTCGCGCCATGCGCTGAACCTCTTCCTGGCGCGGCAGACGCTGGAAGTCTGCAGCGAGTTCTTCGGCGCACGCCGCACCCTGGTGGTCACCACCTCCGCTGCGGTGGCCGCATTGGCTCGCGGGCTCGGCGCCGGGGTGATCCCGGAGGCCGGCGACGACGGGCTGAACGGCGCCCTCGCCGCTGCAGCCCATGGTGCAATCGACGCCGGCGCGGATGCGGTTGCGGTGGTCCCGGTCGACCTCGCGCTGATCTCGCATGCCGCGCTGTGGGATGCCACCGCAGCGATGCCGGATGGGCCTGGCTGCCTGCTGGTACCAGACCGTCGCGGCAGCGGCACCAACCTGCTCGTGCTGTCTCCCGCACGCAGCGACCTGTTCGCATTCGGCGACGGGAGCCTGCAGCGCCACGCCGCACTCGCGGCGGCCAGTGGCTGCCGCGTGCGCATCCACCGCTCGGAGGATCTCGCGCTGGACCTCGACCTCCCGGAGGACTATCGCGCCTGGACCGGGACTGGACGCACCGGCGCC
The DNA here is from genome assembly GCA_050248795.1 of Burkholderiales bacterium. GTDB lineage: Bacteria > Pseudomonadota > Gammaproteobacteria > Burkholderiales > SG8-39 > CAZTDU01. The sequence goes on from JBFWRS010000031.1 coordinate 21,607, forward strand.
GGCGCGTCGCTTCAGCCCACCTTCGCCAGCTGAGCCAGGCAGGCCCGCGCCAGCCGCTCGCGTCCGGCGTCGTCGCGCATCAGGATGTCGTCGATCACGGGCTCGACGCCAAGCGCGCGTATCGGGTCCGCCAGTGCTGCGTCTGAACGATCGATCAGCAGGCGGCGTGCGAGACCGCGGTACCAGTGCGCGATTTCCAGTGACCCAGGCGCAACGCCCAGCTCCCGCATCAGCTTCGCGGCAGGTCCCTTCACCGCCTGCCCGGCGATGAGCGGCGACACCGCGACCACCTTCGCGCAACGCGCGATCGCCTCGCGCATGCCGGGTATCGCGAGCATGGGCGCGATGCTGAGGTACGGGTTCGACGGGCAGATCACGATGCCCTCGAGGTCTTCGCGCGCCAGTACCGTGCGCAGCGCGGCGCCCGGCCGCGCCAAGTCCGCGCCCCGGTATTCGATGCGCGCCACGCGCGGCTCGCAGCGCTCGCGCACGAAGTAGTGCTGGAATTCCAGGGTGCCGCGGTCCGTATGCAGCACCGTGCGCACCGGCTCATCCGACATCGGCATCACCGCATGCCGCACGCCGAGGCGCTCGCTAAGCGCCTGCGTCACCGCCGACAGCGACTCTCCCGCGGCAAGCCGGCGCGTGCGCTCGACGTTCGTCGCCAGGTCGCGGTCTCCCAGCCGGAACCAGGTCGGGCCGCCCAGCGCCTCTAGCGCCTGCATGAACGACCAGGTTTCATCGGTGCGGCCCCAGCCGGTCGCCGGATTGGCGACGCCCGCGAGCGTGTACATCACGGTGTCCAGGTCCGGGGACACGTGCAGGCCCAGATGCACGAAATCGTCGCCGGTATTCACCGCGATGGCGAGTTCTCCTGGCGCGAGAACGCGCGCGAGGCCTGCGGCCAGCTTCGCGCCGCCGACGCCGCCTGCGAGCGCGAGGATCACCGGAACAGGTCCTTGTCCCGCGGACGCAGCAGCTCGCGCGCGCTGCCGTCGCGACGCGGCCCGGCGGCGCCGCGGACGAGCACCACCGGACGCCCTTCCGCAGCCTGGCCCATCAGCGCGGAGGCAGCCGCCGCGAGTTCGTCCGCGTGGCCCACTTCGGTACTCTGCAGCGCGCGCCCCTGCAGGTCGGACTCGCCGCGCCGGTCATGCAGTCCGGCGATGCCGCTGACGCCGATCGCCGTGCCGGTCGTGCCGAGGCGCCAGGCGCGGCCGAGGCTGTCGTTGATGACTACGCCAAGCCTTGCCCCCGAAAGCGACTCCAGCCGCTCGCGCAGGCGGCGTGCGCTGGCGTCCGGGTCCTGCGGCAGCAGCAATGCGCGATCGCCGCCGTCCGCATCCGGCTCGACGTTGGACTGGTCTATGCCTGCGTTCGCGAGTACCAGGCCGCGGCAGTCCTCGACGACGATCACGCCCGGCGCTACGCGCAACACCTCGCGCGATTCGGACAGGATCAGTTCCACCAGCCGGGGATCCTTGCCCGCGCGAGCGGCAATCTCTCGCGCGCGCGGCGAAGGCTCTACGCTATCGAGCCGGACAAGGCGGCCTTCGGATTTGGACACTACCTTCTGCGCGAACACGACGACGTCGCCGTCACGCAGCCCGAGGCCCTCGCGGCCCAGCAGGTCCACCACACGCTGCGCCAGCTCGTCTCCCGGGTGCACCGCACCGAAGCCGGCCGGTGCAACGAGTTCCAGCCGCGCCAGCCCGCTCACGGCAAACCGGTGATGGCGAGCCCCGCGTCCGGCACCTTGTAGGTGCGGTTGATCCAGATCAGCAGCGAAGTCATCGCCTCCGCCGCGGCCGAATTGGCGAGCGGGCCTGCATCCACGCCGCGCAGGCCCGCGTCCCCGGCAAGCTGCACCACGCGCGCCCGCGCTTCCTTCGAGTCCGAGCACACCAGCACGTCGCAGGCCACTTTGGTGCCGAGCTTCTTCAGCTTGTGCGCGGAAACGTTCTGGAACGCGGACACCACCTGCACGCCCTCGCCGAGCTCCTTCTGCACCAGCACCACGCTGGATCCGCCGGCAGGAAGCTGCACCGTCGCCACCTTCGGCGGCACCAATGGCACGGTGACATCCACCAGGATCTTGCCCGCCAGCGCGGGCTTCAGCAGTCGCGCGGTGGCGAGCTGCCCGGCGTAGGGCACTGCGAGTACGACGATGGAGGCGCGCTCGGCGGCGGATACGCTCTCCGCTCCCTCGATTGCGCCCGACGGCAACAGCGCCGACAGTTCCGCTGCCGCGGCCGCCGCCTTCGCGGCATCGCGCGAGCCGATGATCACCAGATGGCCCGCCGCAGCCCAGCGCAGCGCCAGACCTCCGCCCTCGGCACCGGTGCCGCCGATCACGGCGATGGTTTCGGGCTGCCCTGTTGTCGTCACCAATCCTCCCTTTGCCTGTCCGTCACTTCGTGTCAGGAAATGTCGAACTTTACTCCCTGCGCAAGCGGCAGCTCGCTGCCGTAGTTGATCGTATTGGTGGCGCGCCGCATGTAGGCCTTCCAGCTGTCGGAGCCCGCTTCCCGCCCACCGCCGGTTTCCTTCTCGCCGCCGAATGCGCCGCCGATCTCCGCGCCCGAAGGCCCGATGTTGACGTTGGCAATGCCGCAGTCCGATCCGGATACGGACAGGAAGCGTTCCGCCTCGCGCAGGTCGTTCGTGAAGATGGACGACGACAGCCCCTGCGGCACGTCGTTATGCCAGCGGATTGCGTCCGCGAGCTCGGTGTAACGCAGCACGTAGAGGATCGGCGCAAACGTCTCCCTGCGCATGACGCCGGACTGCTCGCCTGCTTCTACCATCGCCGGCCTCGCATAGTAGGCATCGCCGTGCCCGCCGACCTGGACGCGCTCACCGCCATGAACCCGCCATCCGGAGTTCTTCGCTTCGGCGAGCGCACGCTCCATGGCCTCGAACGAGCCCCGGTCGCGCAGCGGGCCGATCAGCGTGCGCGCATCGCGCGGATCGCCGACGACCACCGACGCGTACACCTTGCGCAGGCGCTCGAGCAGCTTGTCCGCCACGCTATCGTGCACCAGGATGCGCCGCAGCGAGGTGCAGCGCTGTCCGGCCGTGCCCATGGCGGCGAAGGCGATCCCGCGCAGTGCGAGGTCCAGGTCCGCCGACGGGCAGACGATCGCCGCATTGTTGCCGCCGAGTTCGAGGATGGCGCGGCCGAAGCGCGCCGCCACCCTGGGGCCGACGAGCCGGCCCATCGCGGTGGACCCGGTGGCGGAAACGACCGGAATCCGCGCGTCGTCGACGAGCGCTTCGCCGACCTCGCGGCCGCCGATCAGCAGCGTCGACAGGTTGGCGGGCGCATCGCCGAAGCGCGCCGCGGCGCGCTCGAACAGGGATTGCACCGCCAGCGCCGTCAGCGGCGCCTTCTCGGACGGCTTCCACACCACGCTGTCGCCGCACGCCAGTGCGATCGCGGCGTTCCACGACCACACCGCGACCGGAAAGTTGAACGCGGAGATCACCGCGACCACGCCGGCCGGGTGCCAGGTTTCCATCATGCGGTGGTTCCTGCGCTCGGTGGCCATCGTCAGGCCGAAGAGCTGCCGCGACAGGCCGACCGCGTACTCGCAGATGTCGATCATTTCCTGGACTTCGCCCAGGCCTTCGGAGCGGATCTTGCCGGTCTCGATGGTGACCAGGTGCCCCAGGTCTTCCTTGGCGGCGCGCAGTTCCTCGCCAAGCAGCCGCACCAGTTCACCGCGTCGCGGTGCCGGCACCTCGCGCCATTGCAGCCAGGCCGCGTGCGCCGCGGCCACCGCGCTGCGCGTGGCGGCGGCATCGGCAGCCGCCAGCGTCGCGAGCGGCTGGCCGTCGATCGGTGAAGTGACCGTGATGCCTGCGCCGGCGGCGCTGACGAGCGCGCGACTGACGCCGAGGCGGTCGAGGAGGCGCAGCGCCTCCTCTCGCGGAGTCGAGAGTTCCTTCATGTGATTCCTGTCGTGGAGTTGTGAGTTCTAGGCGCCGAAAGGCGACGCCGCGGCCATCGCATACCGATCGCAGTTCGCGAACAGGTCGCAGCCGTGCGCAGCGTGCTCGGAAGCGCGCGCGGCGCGCACGTCCGGATGGGACTCGTAGCTGTCGAGGATTGCGCTGCGCCGCGCCGCATCCGGCCAGCGCACCAGGCAGGCCACCACGGGCAGCTCCTCGCCGCTCAACAGGTCGAATGCCGCCTCGACGCGCGCGCCCAGGGACTCGAGCACCTGCAGGTCGCATTCGAGGAAGGCCTTGCGTGCCGCACCGGCGAGCCCTGCATGCACGCGCATCAGCCACAGGTCCACCGGTGCGCCGCGCGGCGCCATGTCGGCGGGCAATGCCGGCTGCGGCCACGCCGACATGAACTGCGTATCGATGCGCACGGTGAGTTCGCTCTTCTCGTGCGCCTTGCGGCGGATCTGCTGCCACTCGGGATCGGCGCCGAACGCGGCCCAGCCCTTGTTGCGCTCGTCGATCGACGGCCAGCCGAGGATCCAGATGTATGCGGGCAGCCGCGGCCCTGCCGTGGCTGCCCATGCACCCAGCGGGCGCGGGATGCGGTGGCGCTGGAACACCGGCGTGCAGTCGCGACTCATCATCGCGTCCATCTCCGCCGCGCGCCCGGCGCCTACCTGGTAGATCCGCAGCTCGTGGATCATCGCGGCCCTGGGCTTACTTTCCGCCGGCCTTCTTCAGCAACCGATCGGCGTTGGCGACGTCGGCGTCGAGAAAGCGTGCGAACTCGTCCGGCGTGTTGCCGACCGGGGCAGAACCGCCCTTGGCGAGCGCTTCAATCACGTCGGGCTTCTTCAGCGTGCGCGCCACCTCGGCGGAGATCTTGTTCAGCACGTCCTTCGGTGTCTTCGCCGGCGCCAGCATGCCGAACCATGCCCCGGACTTGAATCCGGGCACACCGCCATCCTTGGCCGAGGGAATCTCCGGGAACAGCGGCGAGCGCTCGTCGCTCGCCACCGCCAGTGCCTTCAGCTTGCCGGACTTGATCTGCGGCAGCATCACCGGCGGCGGGCCGAACATCAGCATTACCTGCCCGCCGAGCAGATCCTGCACCGCCTGGCCCATGCCCTTGTACGGAACGTGCGTGATCTTCGTCTTGGTCAGTTCCATGAAAAGTTCGCCGGCAAGGTGCGTCGCCGCACCGGCGCCCGAGGAGGCGTAGGTCACCTTGCCCGGGTTCGCTTTAGCGTACGCGACCAGGTCCTTGAGGCTCGAACCCTGGAACGAGGGGTTCACCGTGGCGATGAACGGCGGATAGCTGAGCAGGGAAACGGCGGCGAGGGACTTGGCGTTCGAAACGACGACGGAACCGCTCGCCCCTACCAGCAGCGTGTAGCCATCCGGGGCCGATGCCGCCACGGCGTTCGCGCCGAGCGTGCCGGCAGCGCCTGGCTTGTTTTCCACGGTGACGGGCTGCTTCCAGACTTCGGTCAGGTGCTTGGCGAGCAGGCGCGCGAGGAAATCGGCGCCGCCGCCGGGCGGGAACGGCACGACGATATTGACCCTGCGGCTCGGATAGTCGCCAGCCTGCGCGAGGGCCGAGGACACCGGCCCGAGCATCAGGACCGCGGCGACGAAGGTGCATGACAGCTTTTTCAGATCGAACATGGCGTGAACTCTCCTGTTGAGGTGCCGCTGTGTTTCAGTAGCTACTGGATTCCATTATTCAGAACAGCTTTCCATAAACGAGATTAGCCGAGCTTGGCGCCGCAGACAACCCCTGTTTTCCTGTCCGGATCAGTCGGCCACGCAGCGAAACGACGACCTCGCCCGCGCGCGGCGTCGCGTCGACACCTCGATGGCGAGGAAAGCCACCGCGGATTTGCGCGCGAGGAACATGCGCTCGAAATGCGGCCACTCGATCGCGCTGCACGCCGGGCTGAAAAATACCTGCCAGGCATCCTCCGGCACGCGCTCGCCCTGCATCGCCGCCTCGATCGCGCGCGTGCGCTCGACCAGCGCGTCGCTGGGCGGTACGAAAGCGCGGTAGATCAGGCCGTCTTCGATGCTCGAAAAGCCGCACACGGGTCAGTGCTCCAGTCCGTTTGGCCGGGACGCTAGCGCCTCGGCGCGACCATCATGCGCGCAATCGCCTGCGCCGCCGACACCACCGCGGGCGCGAGCGACCGGATCTTGCGCGGCCGCAGGCGATCCAGCGGCCCGGATATCCCCGCTGCGGCGATCACCTCGCCGTTCCCCAGCCGCACCGGAGCCGCCAGGCCCGCAACGTTGTCGCGGAACTCGCCGACGTTGATCGCATAGCCCTGACTGCGAACCAGGGCGAGTTCCTTCGTCAGCGCGGGAAGGTCGGCGATGGTTTCCGGCGTCAGCCGCCTGATCGTGGCGGCAACCGCACGCACGGTCTCCACGGGCTGCCAGGCGAGCAGCGCCTTGCCGGACGCGGTGCAGTACGCGGGCGCGCGCCCACCGATCACGGTATAGGCACGTACCGGATTCTCCGTCTCGACGCGGTCGATGTAGACGGTTTCGACGCGGTCGAACATCGCCAGGTGCGCCGACTCCCCGGTCTGCTCCATCAGGCGGCGCAGGATAGGCCGCGCCACGCTGGCAAGGCTCAGCCGGGAATAGACGCGCTGCCCCATCTCCCAGATGCGCAGGCTCGGTTCGTACAGGCTCGATTCGCCCTTGCGCACGTAACCAAGTTGCCCCAGCGTGCTCAGCAAGCGATGAACGTTGCTCTTCTGCATCCCGGTTTCCGCGGCGAGCTTCGTCACGCTCATCGGCGCGTCGGCCTGCACCAGCAGTTCGAGCACGCGGAACGCCTTGACTACGGTCTTGTCCATCGGACGCCTCCCCGCGGTTACTGCCGGACATCCAGCACCCCGCATTCGCCGAGCTCGCTGCCGAAAGCAAGCCGCGAACCCTCGCTGTTCCACGCCACCGAGCTTACCGCGCTGCGTCCGGCGTCGCGCAGCGTAACCGCTGCATCGTCGTCGAACGACGCCACGACGATCGCGCCGTCGGCGTAACCGAGCGCGATCTCATCGCGCCGCGGATGGCAGGCGACTGCGCTCACCCGCGCATCGCCGCGCGGCGCGCCGACTTCGAGCGCGGTGCTGCCCATCGGTCCGTCTTCGCCTTCGAACGGCCACAGCACCGCCGCGTGCGCCCCCGACGTGGCGAGCCAGCGGCCATCCGCGCTCCACGACCAGTCCTTGATCCGCCCGGGGTAGCCGCTCATGCGAAAGTGCCGCGAGTCCTTCAGCCGCCAGCCATGCAGCAGTTCGTCCTGCATGAAGGCGAGCAGGAACCTGCCGTCGGGGGAGAAAGCCAGCGCGGCGTAGATGCCTTTCCAGTCGAGTTCGGCCGGCGGCGTCGCGCTGGACACCGCATGCAGCGTCACGCCGCCATAGCGCGCAACCGCGAGCAGCGAACCGTCCGGAGAGAAGGCGATGCCGGCGACGCTGCGCGGATGCTGCAGCTCGCGCAGCGGCCCGCCGGCCTCGCTCAGCCACACCGAGCGGCCGGCGGCGAAGGCGAGTGTCCCGCGCACGCTCGAGGCGACGCTGCCGATCCACTTGCGCGGGATCGCGGCGAGCTCCGCGGGGTCGCCAGACACGCCGGTCCTGCACACGCGCCCGTCCTCGCCAGATGTCAGCAGCGAACGGCGGTCGGCGCTCGCCACCGCCGCCAGCAGCGCGCTGTGGGCGCGCAGGCAGGCGTCCGCGCCCGCGCCGCGACGGATGGTGCCGTCCGCGAGCGCGAACATCGGCGCATCGCCCGCGAACAGCGCCGCCGTGCAGTGGCAGCCGAGATCGAGCACCGCGTCCGCCATGCTCAGGCGAGGCAGGCGTCGAGGCCGGCGCGCAGGCGCGCTTCCTCGAGATTGCGGCCGATGAACACCAGCCGGCTCTGGCGCTTCTCGGCCTCCTTCCACGGCCGCTGGCGTTCGCCCTCGACGATCATGTGCACGCCCTGCACGACATAGCGCTCGTCTTCCCCGTGCAGCGCGAGGATGCCCTTCATGCGCAGGATGTTGGCGCCCTCGGCCTGGGTAAGCGCGTGTATCCAGGGAAAGAAGCGCGCGCCGTCGATCTCGCCCGCCAGCAGCGACACCGAGTGCACCGTCTGGTCGTGGATCGGCGAGCGCACCGCATGCCCGCAGCCCGGCGCGCAATGCTCGCCATGCTCGTGGCCGTGATCATGGTCGTGATGATGGTCCTGGTGACCGAGGAACTCCGGATCGTGCTCCAGCGCGCGCTTCAGGTCGAAGGCGCCGCGGTCCAGGATGCGATCCAGCGCAATCGCCGAACGCTCGGTTCGATGCAGCTCGGCGTACGGGTTGATCGCACGCACCGCGGCCTCCACGGCCGCGTACTCCGCGGCGCTGACGAGGTCCGCCTTGTTCACCAGCACCACGTCGGCGAAGGCGATCTGGTCCTCGGCTTCGGGCCGCTCGCGGATCTGCAGCGGGAAGTGCCGCGCATCGACCACGGTGACGATCGCATCCAGCGCCGTGGCCGCCCTCACCTCCTCGTCCATGAAGAAGGTCTGCGCCACCGGCGCGGGGTCTGCGAGCCCGGTGGTCTCGACGACGATGGCGTCGAAGCGCCCCGGCTGGCGCAGCAGGCGCTCGAGCACGCCGATCAGGTCGCCGCGCACCGTGCAGCAGACGCAGCCGTTGTTCATCTCGTAGATCTCCTCGTCGGACTCGACGATGAGGTCGTTGTCGATGCCGATCTCGCCGAACTCGTTGACGATCACGGCATAGCGCCTGCCGTGATTGCCGGTGAGGATGCGGTTGAGCAGCGTCGTCTTGCCGGCGCCGAGATAGCCGGTGAGGATCGTCACCGGGATCTTCGGCGCGTCGCCCTGCGCCCCCATGCTCAGGTGCGCTCGAGGATGTGCATGCCCCGGTTGCGGTCGATGACGTACATCAGGCCTTCCTTGGTCAGGAACACGTCATTCGTCTGCGGCCGGTCGTAGCCGGAGGGCGTATCCGGCACGAAGTACGCGACCTCCTTCGGGGCGTGCGGGTTCTTGATGTCGACGACACGCAGGCCGAACTGGAACCACGCCACCGGGATCTCGGTGCTGTAGACCTGCTCGGCGGGCTCGTGGCAGCCGCTGAACTCGGGCATGTTCGTGTTCTCCATGCCTTCGATCTGGAACGTCGAGATCGGCACCGGCTGCTTCTCGTCGGTGGTGTCGAAGATCCACATGAAGGCACCGGGCGAAGGCCGCAGCTTGCGCACGTCCTCGTCCGCCACCACGGCGATCTTGCGCCCTGCCACCGGGAACGGGATCGGCAGCACGGTGTGCGTCGGATGCGCGAAGCTCGGGCTGTACTGGAAGCGCGACACCAGCTTGGGCTTGCTCATGTCCTCGATGTCGAGGATCGCGAGTCCCGCATGCCAGTACGCCAGGTACAGGCGATTGTCCCGGCGCAGCACGTGGTGGCACCAGGTCATGCGGTAGCCCTCGTCCGGCTTCTCGCCGCCCGCCACCCACTGCCCCGGCATGTGCCAGCGCCCGACCTCCTCCGGCTTGGAGGGGTTCTTCAGGTCGAGGATCATCGCGATGTTGAGGTGGTAGCCGTCGACCGGCGGCGTGATGTAGGCGTAGCGGCCGTCGAAGTCGAAGCGGTGCACGCCGGCGCCGCCGCACTTCCAGAAGCACAGCTGCTTCGGCTTGCGCGGGTCGGACACGTCGTACACCAGCAGCCCGCCCTGGAAGCTTTCGTCGTAGACATAGGGCGGCGGGCACTCCCAGTTCACCACCATCAGGTTGTTCTCGACGCGCACCTTGTGCGTGTGCACGCCTTCGGGAATCGCAATATGGGCTACCTGCTTGGGGTGCTTCGGATCGCTGATGTCGACGATCGAAGTGCCGGCCGGCGCGTCCATGTGGGCGATGTAGGCATAGTTGCCCTGGACGTACACCTGGCCGCCCCCGGCGCAGTCGAAGTAGGAAATTTCCCGCAAACCCTTGGCTTGAGACATGTGGCCCGGCGCTCCTCTGAGAGTATTCTGATATTTGGAACCGTATTCCATTTAAGGGTAGCCGAAACCGGCCCCGGCTGACAACCGGCTACCGCCGCGCCTTGGTCAGGTCGCCACTTTCGCCATCACGTCTTCGGCAAACCACTGCACCTGGTCGTTCATCTCCTGGACCGTATCGGCGGGGAACATCAGCGCGCAGCAGTGCTGGACGCCGATGTCGCGCAGCTTGCCGACCTTGTCGATCACCTGCGCGGGCGAACCCACCAGGTTCGCAGTCACCTGCTGGCCCAGGTCCCGGCCCGTGTAGGCGAGCGACTTGCGGTGCGCCACCAGGCCACTCGCCATGTAGCGCTTCTCCGCCGCCTCGGGGGTCTTGCCGAGCGTTACCGAGAACTGCGGCGCCACTTCGATTTGTGCCGGATCGCGGCCGTGCTCGGCTGCGCGCCTGCGCAGCAGCTGCACGCGCTCGGCAAGCTCGTTCCAGGGCCGCCAGCCCGGCAGCCAGCCCTGGCCCACGCGCGCGGCACGTTCGACGGCCTCGATGTTGTGGCCGCCGACGTAGAGCGGAAATGGCTGTCGCCGCGCCTTGGGCTGCATCTCGACATCCTTGAAGCTGATGTGCTTGCCGTCGTAGCTCGCGCGCGGCGATTCCAGCAGCAGTTTGAGCGCCGCCAGCCCTTCGTCCATCAGGTCTCCGCGCCTCACGCCCGAGACGCGGCTGCCGCCCCAGGCGGTGAACTCCTCACGGTAGGCGCCGATCCCCACGCCCAGCATGAACCTGCCACCGCTCATGTGGTCGAGCGTCAGGATCTGCTTGGCGAGGTACACCGGCTCGCGCATCGGCAGCACCAGCAGTGCCGTGCCAAGCCGGATCGTCTTCGTCGCGCCCGCGATCGCGGCAAGCGTGATCAGCGGCTCGTAGAAGTTCGGCGGCTTGCCCGGGAAAAGCTCCCGCACGTAGTCCTGCGTGGTGATGTGGTCGTTGCCCCAGACCGAGTCGTAGCCGAGCCTCTCGCACAGCAGGGACTGCTCGACGAACTGCTCCGGCGTCGCAAACGGAATCGGATACATCACGCCTTCGAAGCCGGTCGACAGGCAGACGCTGAATTTCATGCTCATTGGCAGTACTCCTCTACTTCGTTGCATCCAGCAGCGCCGCCGCCTGCGCGCCATCGCGCGGTCCGGACAGCACCACTTCCTCGATACCTGCCGCGTGGTAGGCGGCGATGCGCTCGCGCACGTCGGCGGGCGTTCCGCATACCGCGTGATGCGCGAGCACCTGCGGCGTGATCATGGCTTCCGCCGCGGCCCAGTCGCCACGCGCCGCCGCCGCACCCAGCGCCTCCTGGTCGAGCACCGTGCCCGCGAGGTCCAGGTTCATGCGGTGATGCGCGCCGCGCAGCACCACGGCGAGCGGACGCCGCAGTCGCGCGTGTGCCACTTCGCGATCCGCGTCCGTCGCCGCAAACACCAGGCCGCAAGCCCTTACCGGGCGCCCCGCCGCGCCGCGCCGCACATGTTCCAGGCTCCAGTGCACGAACTCCACCGAGGTACCGGCGCTGATCAGTACGCCGTCGGCAACCTCGCCGGCAAGTTCGAGCATCTGCGGCCCCGAGGCGGCCAGCAGGATCGGCACCTGCCGCGCGCCGCTTGCCAGGGCGCGGCCGCGGACACTGAATTTCCTGCCTTCGTACTGCACGGTCTCGCCGGCAAGCAGCGCACGGATGATGGTGATCGCGTCGCGCATCGGCGCAATCGGCCTGGGTGCCTCGACGCCCGCCGAGGCCAGGTCCACCGGCGCGCCCACGCCAAGCGAGAGGCTCACGCGGCCGGGATAGACCTCGTCAAGCGTCGCCGCGATCATCGCCGCCTGCACCGGGTGCATCGTGAACGGGCTTACCGCCATCAGCGCTGCCGGCAGCCGACGCGTCGCCCCAAGCGCGAGCGCGGCCAGCGAGACCGGATCACGCTCGAACAGGTGGTTGGCCACCCACATGCGCGCGGCGCCGCCCGACTCGCCGGCCATCGCCTTGGCGAGAAACGCGTCGGGCGCCTCGCGCCCGTCAGTGACCAGGCTGACGCTGGGCAAGGTCCTTCACCGCTTCGATGATCTTCACGTAGCCCGTGCAGCGGCAGATGTTGCCGCGCAGGAAATGCCGGATGGCTTCCTCCGTGGGATGCGGATCGAGCGCCAGCAGCGCCTTTACCGCCATCACCATGCCGGGCGTGCAGAAGCCGCACTGCATCGCGCCGTGCTCGACGAATGCGCGCTGCACCGGATCCAGGCGCCCGTCCTGCGCAAGGCCTTCGATCGTCTGCACGCTGCGCGCATCGACGTCCACGGCAAGCGTGGTGCAGCTGGACACCGGCAAGCCGTCCACCAGCACGGTGCAGGCGCCGCACACCTCGACGTCGCAGGAGCGCTTGGTTCCCGTCAGCCCGAAGTGCGTGCGCAACACGTCGATGAGCAGTTCGCGCGGCTCGACCTTCGCCGACACCGCATTGCCGTTCAGCGTGAAGGCGATGTCCATGAACATGGCGTCGCTCATTGCTCGCAGGCCTGCGCCGCGCGCCGCGCGAGCACGGTGACCAGGTGGCGCTTGTACTCGGCGCTGCCGTGCATGTCGTCGGTGGCATCGAGCGCCGCGGCAGCCGACTCGACTTCGCCCGGGTCGCGCGCCAGCATAACCGGCCGCCCGCTTACCGCGCCGGCCCAGAACTCCCACGCACCGTCGGCGCCTCGCAACGCCGCCACGCCTGCCGCCGGGCGCTCAAGGTGTCCGAATGCGCGATACGCGGCGCGCGCGCCGGCGGCCATCGGCGGGATTTCGATGCGCACCAGCAACTCGCCTTCGCGGCGCAAGGTGGTGAACTCGCCGACGATGAACTCCGCCATCGGCACCCGACGCTCGCCCTGCGGTCCGCGAAGTATCGCGACCGCCTTCAGCGCGCAAAGCAGCGCCGGTGGATCCGCGTGCGGCTCGGCAAAGCACAGGTTGCCGCCAAGCGTCCCCGCGACACGCACGCGGATATTGGCAACGTTCCCGCTCAGCTCGGCGTAGGCCGGCAGCCGCGCCCTCACCAGCGGATCGGTCGCGAGCTGGTGATGCGTGGCCAGCGCGCCGATCGAGAGGGTGCCGTCTACCTGCTCGACGATGCCGTGCAGTTCCGCGATGCGCTTCAGGTCCACCACGTGCGCGTAGCGCAACACCCGCGCCTTCATCGCGACCAGGATCTCGGTACCCCCGGCATAGGCGGTAGCCTCCTCGCCGTGTGCCGCCAGCAGCGCCAGCGCTTCAGCGACGGTTTGGGGACGATGGAATGCGAAGCGCGCGGGCAGCATCAGGGCACCCCGAGTTCCGCGCGCAGGCGCTTCTCGAATTCGGCGAACAGTTCTTCGGACTTCTTCTTCACCACCGGGTAGCCCAGCGCAGCCAGGCGCCCTGCCACCTGCATGCTCGCCGCCACGCCCAGGCGCGTGCCGCCCCCGGGCAACGCGTCCAGCGCCACTGACAGCAGCACTTCGAGCGTGGTGCCGGTGAGCTTGTCGCGCCCCGCGGCGCGCACGCGCACCCGGCGTGGTTCCTCGCGTTCCTCCACCGTGATCTGCGTCGGCACCTCGAGCCGGAACGGCCCGATCCTCTGCTTCATCACCGCCGTGTAGGTGGCGAGCGGCGAGGTTTCGACGACGTTCTCGCAGCCCGGGATCAGCGCGGCGACGCGCCCGATGTCGAAGAACACCAGCCAGATCCGCGACGCCTCGGCAGGCAGGTCGGCATCGATGCTGAAGTTCATGCCGCACCACCCTTCTTCGCCTCGCGCAGCGCGCGCCAGACGCGCTCGGGCGTCAGCGGTAGTTCCCGCAGGCGCACGCCGTGTGCTCGCGCCAGAGCATTCGCGATGCACGGCGCCACCGGCAGGATGCCGCCCTCACCCATGCCGCGGGCGCCGCCCGGCCCGGGACCGTCGCCGCTTTCGATCAGCAGCGTCAACATCTCGCGCGGCGCCTCGTCCAGCATGGGCACGTGATAGTCGATAAGGCTGGCGTTGATCGGCTGTCCATCCTCGTAGAGGTATTCCTCGTACAGCGAATGCCCCATGCCCTGCACCGCGGCGCCTTCGTCCTGGCCTTCCGCGGCCTTGCGATTGATGACGCGGCCGACGTCGGCGGCGCTCACGTAGCGCGACAGCCGCAGTTCTCCCGTTTCGGCGTCGAGCTCGATCTCGCAGGCACCCGCCGCGGTTTCCCAGAACAGCGGCGCGAGGCCGAATCCGCCCTGCCGCGAGTTTGGCGTCACGCGCCCGATGCCGATGAACTCCCCGCTGTCGATGCCATGGAAGCGATGCAGCAACTCGCGAAAGCCCAGCCTGGCGCCGGCGCCGGCAACGCCTTCCTCGACCAGTCGATACGCGGAGGGCTCCCCGCCCAGCACCTGCGCCGCGGTCTCGCATACTTGTTTTGCGAGGTCCGCGCACGCGTACTCGACCGCAAGCCCGACCACCACCGTGGAACGGCTCGCGCCGGTACCCCAGTCGTAGGGGGCGAAATTCGTGTCCGGCTCCGCCACGCTGACGCGATGCATCGGCTGGTGCAGCGCCTGCGAGGCGACGGTGCGCAGCACGCCGCGCGAGCCCTGCCCGATCTCCACCGTGTTCGCGAACACCAGTACCGAGCCATCCGCCTTCAGCCGCACGATTGCGCCGGCAATCGGCAGGATGCCGGGATCGGTGGCGGCTACTGCGACGCCGCGCGCGCTTTGCGGCCCGGGCGCGCCTGCGATGTCGTCCATCGCCGCCACCGCCTTCACCAGCGCGCCTTTCAGGTCCACGTCCAGCGGGCGCATGTCGGGGCGTATCGACTCGCCCTTCTCCACCATGTTGGCAAGCCGGTACTCGACCGGGTCGCGGCCGAGCGCCGCGGCAATGACGTCCATCTGCGACTCGGTGGCCCACACCGCCTGCGGTCCGCCGATCGAGCGGAACGCGGCCCCCGGCACCGTATTCGTATAGACGGCAAACGCCTCGAGTTTCAGGTGCGGAAAGCGGTAGGGCCCGATGGCGCGGATCGCGGACTTGATCGCCACCGCCGGCCCGGTGTCCGCATACGCGCCCCCGTTCATCACCACGCGTACCGACTTGGCGAGCAACCTCCCCGCCGCATCCACGGCAGTCTTCAGCTCCACCGTGGCTGACAGGCGCCGGCATGTCAGCATCGACTCGTTGATCGACAGGCACACGCGCACCGGCCGGCGCGCCTTGCGCGACAGCATCGCCACCAGCGGGTCTATCTTCACCGAAGCCTTGCCGCCAAAGCCCCCGCCTACGTAGGGCGAATGAACGCGCACGCGCGCGAGCGGCAGCCCGAACAGTCCCGCGCAAACCTTCTGCACCGCGGTGGGCGACTGCCCGCAGCTCCACAGCTCGAGGCTGTCGTCACGGCAGTCGGCCACCACCACGTGCGGCTCCATCGCGTAGTGGAACACCATCGGGAACGTGTAGCGGTCGTCGAACACCCGCGCCGCCCCTGCGAACGCCGACGCCACGTCGCCGTGCGCATACTCGTAGTGCTGGAACACGTTGGTGCCGGGCAGCGGCTTCGTTTCGCCGCGGAAGTAGTAGTCCTTCTGGGTCACCATGTGCTCGTGCACCAGCGGCGCGCCCGGCTGCATCGCTTCGGCGGCGTCGGTGACATGAGGCAGTGGCTCATAGTCGACCAGGATCGCGTCCAGCGCCTCCTCGGCGGTGAATTCGTCCACCGCCGCCACCGCCGCCACCGGTTCGCCGACGTAACGCACGCGGTCGATGGCGATCAGCGGCCTGTCGCGCAGGTACAGCCCCCAGTGCGCATCCGCGCCAGCGATGTCGGCGCCGGTGAGCACCGCCACCACGCCCGGCATCGCCAGCGCGGCGGAGGCATCGATGCTGCGGATGCGCGCGTGCGGCATGGTGCTGCGCAGGATGCGTCCCTGCAGCATGCCGGGAACCACGACGTCGCTGGCGAAGCACGCCTCGCCGGTGACCTTTTCCAGGTAGTCGGCGCGCGCCTCCGCGCCGGCATGCAGTTCCTTTGCGGCGTCCACTCAGGGTCCTCCGCGCCCGCGGCGGTGGCTCCAGAGCTGCAGCGCGATCACGCCGAGCGCGATCGCGAGCACGCTGCCTGAGAGTGCACGCGAAACCAGGATCAGCGGGCTGCCATCGCCCATCAGCAGCGCCTGACGCAGCGAGGTGTCGAGGATGTCGGCAAGGATGAACGCCATGGCAAGCGGCGCCACCTCGTAGTTCGCGGCACGGAACACGTAACCGAACAGGCCCGCGACGAGCAGCACGCCGACGTCGAACCAGCTGCTTCGCAACGAGTAGGCACCAAAGGCCGAAATCAGCACGATGAGGGGGGCGAGCAGCCAGAAGGGCACGCGCAGCAGTTGCACCCACAGCCCCACCAGCGGCAGGTTCAGCACCAGCAGCATCGCGTTGCCGACGTACATCGAGGCGATCACGCCCCAGAACACGTCCGGATGCTCGCGCAGCATCAACGGCCCGGGCTCGATGTTCTGGATCAGCAGGCCCGCGAACAGCACCGCGGTGACGGCGTTGCCTGGCAGGCCGAGCGTTAGCAGCGGCACGAAAGCCGACCCGGCGGCGGCGTTGTTCGCCGATTCCGGGCCGGCCACGCCGGCGATGGCCCCCTTGCCGAAGCGCTCCGGCGTCTTGGAGATGCGCTTTTCCACCGTGTAGCTGAGCAGGGAGCCGAGGATGGATCCGCCGCCCGGTATCAGGCCGACGAAAAAGCCGAGCACCGAGCCGCGCAGGATCGCCGGCGCCGATTCAGCACGTTCCTGCCGGTTCGGCATCAGGCTGCCGATCCTGGTGCTGAGCAGCGCAGGCGCCTCCCTGCGCGCAAGGTTGTGGAACACCTCGCCGAGGCCGAACAGTCCCATCAGCATCGGCACCAGCTCGATGCCATTGGCAAGCTGATGCGAGCCGAACGTCAGGCGCTCTACCCCCGTGACCGTATCCACGCCGACGAGTCCGAGCAGGATGCCGGCGAGCGCCATGGCGATGCCGCGCAACGGCGGCCCCCCCGAAAGGGAGGCGCACAAAGCCAGCCCCAGTGTGGCGAGCGCGAACATCTCGGGCGGCCCGAAGTCCACCGCGACGCGCGCGAATGCCGGCCCGACCAGCGACAAGCCGAGGACGGCGATGGTCCCGGCGACGAAGGAGCCGACCGCGGCGATCGCCAGCGCCGAGCCGGCACGCCCGCGCCTGGCCATTTCATAGCCGTCGATGCAGGTGATCACCGATGCGGCCTCGCCGGGCAGCCTGAGCAGGATCGACGTCGTCGAGCCGCCGTACATGGCGCCGTAGTAGATCGCCGACAGCATGATCAGCGAACCAAGCGGCGAACCGACGTGGTAGGTGAGCGGCAGCAGCACCGCGATCGTCGTCACCGGCCCCAAGCCGGGCAGCACGCCCACCAGCGTACCGAGCAGCGAACCGGCGAACGCGTACAACAGGTTCTCGGGCGTCAGCGCGAGCGTGAAGCCGTAACCGAGAAGATCCAGCGCCTCGCTCATGGCCTGGCCGGCCACAGCGGCACCGGCACGCCAAGGGCGCTGACGAACAGCAACGCCAGCGCGCCGACGATCGCGGCCGCGTACAGCAGCGCCCCTATCCATGAGCGACCGCCCCACAGGCGCATCCAGACAGTCGCCAGCGCGACAGAAGGCACGACCATGCCGAGCGCGGGCATCGCCAGCGCACACGCGGTACAGAGCGCCAGTCCCGCAAGCGAGCGCGCCGCGAGCGCGGGCGCCTCCTCTTCGGTCGGCGGCGCGCGCAGCAGCAGGACCGCAGCCGGGAGCAGCAGCACGCTGGTCGCGAGCGGCAGCAGCCCCGGCCCCGGCAAACCCTGCCCCCAGTAGCCGAGCTTCCACGACGCCCCTGCAAACGCGAGCGCGAGCAAGCCCAGGATACCGGCCGCGAGGCGGCGGGGCGGGAACGACGTCATGCTGCCGGCAGGAGCCTTACGGCCTGGTCTTGGCGACCACCACCCGGGCACGCAGGAACTCGTTCTCGACGAGCTTCTTCACCTCGGGTCCGGGCAGGTCGACGATCTCCATCGACAAACGGTTCATCGCGTTGCGGAACCCCTCATCGGACAGACCCTTGCGGAACGCCGTCTCCAGCCGCTTGCGGATCGGCTCGGGCATGCCGGCCGGCGCGATGATCGCCTGCACGGAGCGCAGCGTCGAATGCCCGAGCTCGGCCAGCGTCGGTACGTTCGGGTAGGCCTTCGAGCGCTTCGGCGTGGTGATCGCGAGCAAGCGGACCTGACCCTGCTTCACGAACGGCGACCATACCGAGACCTCGGTGATGAAGTCCACGTGCTTGCCCAGCAGCGCCGGCATGGAGCCCGCGGAGCCCTTCTGCGGCACGTGCGTGAACTTCGCGCCGCTTGCCAGCGCCACCGCCTCGGTAGTCAGGTGCTGCGTGGTGCCGACGCCGGCAGTGCCGTACTTCAGCTTGCCGGGATTCGCCTTGCCGTCGGCGACCAGGTCGTTGAGCGTCTTCCACTTGCTGTCGGCCAGCACCGCGATGCCGATCAGGTTATCGCCGTAGTAGCTGATGTAGCTGAAGCTCTCGATCGGGTCGTAGGACATGGTGCGACCCTGCAGCGCGAGCAGGTACGACGTGCTGGACAGCGTGCCGATGGTGTAGCCGTCGGGCTTCGCGCGCGCCAGTTCCGCCATGCCGATGGTGGTGGACGCGCCGGGCTTGTTCAGCACCACAATCGGCTGCCCGAGGTGCTTCTCGGCGGCTTTCGCCAGCGCGCGGCCGCTCTGGTCGGTGCTCCCGCCGGCAGCCCAGGGCACGATCATCGTGATCGGGCGCTCCGGAAACTTCTGCGCGTGGCTGCCGAAGGCGGCGAACGCCGCCACCAGGGCTACTAACTGCACGATGCTGCGTTTCATGGGGCTCTCCTTTGTGGTTTTGCGGCGCCGCCGCGGGGGTCGAAACTGTAGTGATCCTCGAGCGCGCGAAGCGCCGAGGAAAATTCCGCGTCCACCACCGGGCACGCCGGCAGCGAACGCTCGGTGGATGCAGGGTCCTTCAGCCCGGACGCGGTGAAGAGGATCACCGCGCGATCCTGCGGCGCGACCTCGCCATCGCGCCGCAGCGCCTCGAGCGCCGCGAGCGGCGCGACCGCGGAAGGTTCGCCGTAGAGTCCGTCCCCGGCCGCAAGCGCGCGCTGCCAGCGCAGCATGTCCTCGTTGCCGACCGTGACCGCGCGTCCGTCGGAGCGGCGGATCGCATCCAGCGACTGGAAGGTGCCCTGCTGCGCGCCGATGGAAACCGCGACGGTGTCGAAGCTGCGCGGCATCGCCGGCGGCGCGTCGGTGCCTGCCGCAAGCGCGCTGCCGAGGGAACCGTAGACCTCGGCCGCCACCATGCGCGGCAGGCGGTCGATCCAGCCCCAGCGCTTCATGTCGGTGAAGCCCTTCCACATGCCGATCAGCGCGTCGCCATAGCACACCGGCAGCACGCACCACTCGGGAACGTCCCAGTCGCACTGCTCGGCGATCTCGTAGGCCAGCGTCTTGTAGCCTTCCACCCCCAGCGGATTGCTGCCCACCGCGGGCCCGAAGAATGGCGAGGTCGGAAACCAGCCCAGTTCTCGCACGCCCCGCTCGAGCAGCGTCCAGCGATGTGCCTTGTCCTTTACCGCGAGCAGCATGGCGCCATAGGCACGCATCTGCGTCACCATCGGCCCCGCCGTTCCCTGGAACGTGAACACCACGCACGGCAGCCCCGCGCGCGCGGCATAGGCTGCGGCCGCGGCACCCGCGTTGCCGGAGGAACTCGACGCGATCACCTTCGCGCCAAGCGCGCGCGCGGCGGAAATCGCGGAGCTGGCAAGGCGGTCCTTGAACGACCAGGTCGGGTTGCGCGTCTCGTCCTTCGCGTATACCGCGCGCATTCCCAGCGCCGCGCTCGCGCGCGGCAACGCCGTCAGCGGCGTACCGCCCTCGCCCATGCTCACTGCGTCCGCGCGCGCAACCGGCAGCATCGCGTCCCAGCGCCACATCGAGCGCCCGGCGCCTTGCGCAGGCCGCGCCGGCGCATCAGCCCCCGCGTAGGTCACGGTGAGGTTGGCGCGCGCGCTGCCGCGGCAGGCCGGGCAGTCCTCGGCATGGTGCGCGAGCGGGTACGCCGCGCCGCAACGCAGGCAGGCCAGTCCGCTGGCGTGCATGGTGTTCAGACGATCCTCAGCTCGCTGGAGGTGGTCATCAGCGTCTCCACGCCATGCTTCGTGATGTGCAGCATGTCCTCGACCTGCAGGCCGGCGAAGCCCATTTCGTAGTACGGCGTTTCGCAGCTGATCACCATGCCTTCCTCGAACACCTCGTTGCTGCCCGGCGTCAGGTTCGGCGCATCGTATCCGTCCAGGCCGATGCCGTGCCCGACATGGTTGCGCTTGTAGTGCGGGATGCCGTTCCTGCGAACGGTTTCCACCACCTTCTCGAACACGTCGGCGGTCTTCACGCCCGGCTTGATGATCTCGCAGGCATGCAGCAGGCCGGCGCGGATCGCGCGGTGGTAGGTCTTCACCTTCTCGGAAGCCTCGCCCAGCACCGCGATGCGCGAGATGTCGGCACGGTAGTACTCGACGCGGCCGCCGACATCGAAACGGATGACATCACCGCGCTCGAGCTTGCGGTCGGTGGGCTGCCCGCTGGAGAGCGCGCTGCGCGGCCCGGTGCAGATCACGCCCAGCACCGGCATGCCGCCCTCCATGATGGTCTTGCCGTGGAACGCATTGGCGAGCTGGCGCTCGGTGGCGCCTTCGCGGGCCACTGCTAGCGCCGCATCGATGGATAGCTCGGCGACGTGCGCGGAGTGCCGCAGGCGCCGGACTTCCTCAGGGGTCTTCACTGCGCGTGTGTACCGGAACGCTTCGGCCGCGCGCTTGATCTTCGCCTTTGGCAGCGCCGCGGCGAGCTTGTCCATATACTGCGGAATGATGCCGATCTCGTCCACACCGATCGTCGCCGTGTCCAGCCCGCGGTCCTTGATCGCCGACACCAGCGCAGCCACCGCATCGCCGGCATCCGCGCGCTCCAGCCACTTCGACACGCGCTTGTCGCGCTCGTCGTGGTCCACGCACAGCGCGTCCGTCTCGATGGCGAAAAACCCGTAGCGGCGCACGTCATCGACGTCCACGTCCTGGTCCGCCAGCAGGTCCAGCGTGCCGGTGCTCGCGATCACCGCCTGCTCTCCGCGGCCCTCCGCCGGCGTCAACACGTAGGCCTGCGGGCCGCGGCGGATCCACTGGCTCATCGCCCAGAAACCGCTCGTGTACGTTACGTTCTCGGGCGCGGTGGCAACGATGGCATCCATGCCTTCGCGCTTCATGCGCTCCTGGAGACGTGGCGTGTTCATCAGCATCATGCTCTCCTGTGGGTTGATCCGTTGCGGGGCGTCGCCTGCGGCAGGCCCCCGAGCCGCGCCGAAATGCGATCCGCCGCGTCACGCACCAGCCGGCACAAGCTTGCCTGGCGGGCGCGTGTCGCCATGTGGCGGGGCAGCGCACCGCTGATCGCCGCCACCGCCGCGCCGCTGGCGTCCCGCAGGGCGGCGCCTACTGCGTACACGCCGACCAGGTTCTCCTCGTCGGATACCGCATAGCCGCTCCGTGCGGCGGCCCGCAAGTCGGCCATCAGCGGGGCCAGACGCGTTTTGGTGTGTGGCGTAAGACGCGCGTACGGCTGCGGGCCGAGCAGGCGCGATACGCCGGCTTCGTCCATGTGCGCGAGCATGGCCTTGCCCAGTGCGGTCGTGTGCAGGTGCGTCTCGCTCCCCGGCGCGCTCTTGATTGCGATCGGCCCGCTCGACTGCAGCGCGAGCAGGTACACGATGGATCGGCCCCTGAGCACGCCGAGGTAGCTGTTCAGCTGGTGCCTGTCGGCCAGCTCGCGCAGTTCGGCGAGTCCTTCGCGCGCCAGGGCATGCCCGGACAGGAAGGCATTGCCCACAGAATACGCCTGCAGGCCGACACGGTATCTGCGCGAGGCATCCTGCTCGGCAAACCCGAACTCCGACAGCGTCGCGAGCAACCGCTGCGCGATCGACGGGGAAACGCCGGTCGAGCGCGCCAGGTCCCTCACGCCCAGGCTGTCGGGTGCGGCCGCGAGCGCCCGCAGGATGCGCAGCGCGCGCGCAACCGACTGGTTCGCATGAGGGGGAGCGGCGGGCATTGCACGTCGTTGTGCCGATTATCGGAACAGTGTTCCTGAATGTGTCGGCGCATTCTCGCCAGCACCGCCCCATTGCGTCAAGCGCGCAACGGTCCCCTGCGGTCGATCTCCGTCTTTGCCGCCGCCCTGCGCCTCGGCGTTGCATAACGCCGCCAGGTGTCGCGGCCGGTGTACACGGCGCGCGCCTGCTGCTCCAGCCTGTCGAGCGTGGCGAACAGCGCCTTGCGCTCGCTTTCCGGGATGGCAGCGAGGAACTCCGCATCCATGCGGCGGCGCACTTCGTCGATCTCGTCGTGCGCCCGCCTGCCGCGCGCGGTCAGCGTCAGCATCACCCTGCGCCGGTCCGAGGGATCGACGCTGCGCGCGACAAAGCCCTTCGCCGCAAGCCGGTCGACCGCGCGCGTGACCTTGTCTGGATCCATGCTGCAGCGGCTCGCCAGGCCGCCGGAGGAGATTTGCTGGTAGGCGCCGATTACCGAGATGGCACGCCAGCCCGCCACGGTCATGCCGTAGCGTTCCGACAGCATGCCGGCAATCGACCGATAGCTGAATGCGGCGATGTTCGAGAAGCGATATGCAAGCCGGTTCTCGAGGTCCAGTTCCGACTTGCGGGGCTTTGTGCTCATGCAGGACTTATACCGGTTTTCGGTGCGATTTCTCGCCGTGGTGTGACATCCGGCACCGCCGCGAACGACTACTTGCCTGAACAGTTCCGCTACAGTTGCCCCTAGCGCGGCGGCGGCAGCTTCTTCAGGTTCTCGAGTTCGGTTGCCGCGAGTTTCGCGTCCTCCGCGGCGCGCATCTGCAGCTTGCCGAGTTCCGCCTCGACGTAGAGCTCGGCGCCGGGAACCGCCGCGGCGGCCTGCCGGCGCGACGCCGGCAGCGCCTCGAGCGCGGAGGAGTACGCCGCAGCGGCGGCGCGGAACTCGAAGAAATCCTTCTCCAGCTTCTGGCGCAGCGCCACCGCCTCGCGTATCCAGTCCTCGGAGCGGCTCTCGGCACGCGCCATGTGGGCGATGAGCGCATTCTGCGCATCCGCCGCCGCCGCGCGCACCCGCACCAGCGTCGCCTGCCGGCGCAGCACGCGCTGCACGTCGGCGACGTACTGTTCGCCTGCCTCGAAGGCGGCACGCACCTTGCGCGAGGGCTCCGCGCGCAGCGCGGCGAGGCGTGCCTCGGCCGCCTCGGCGAGCGCATCGAGCTGGGTCGCCTCGCCGTCCGCGCCGCGCAGCGAAATCGCCAGCGTGACCGCCCGTGTGGTCTGCGCGACGTGCTGCGCAATGGCCTTGCGCTGCGCGTCCTTGACGGTCTCGTTGTAGTACCACCAGCCCGGGCCGGCGATGAGCAGCACGATGGCGGCGATGATGGCGATGGTCGCGGGATTGCGCAGTTCGAGCTTCATGTCGTCAGGCCAGTTCTGCGAGCTTGAGCCGCTGGATTTTGCCAGAAGGGCCCTTCGGCAGCTCGGCGACGAAACGGAACGCCTTCGGCGTCTTGTACCGCCCCAGCTCGGCCAGGCAGAACGCACGCAACTCGGCTTCGTCCAGCCGCGCGCCCTCGCGCACGACGATGCAGGCGAGGATGTCCTGCCCGTACGCGGCATCCGGCACGCCTACCGCCGCCGCCTCCAGCACCGCAGGGTGGCGCAGCAGCGCCTCGTCGATCTCGCGCGGCGCGATGTTCTCGCCGCCCTTGATGATCAGCTCCTTGGAGCGCCCGGTGATGAAGTAGTAGCCGTCGGCATCGCAGTGTCCGAGGTCGCCGGTGCACAACCAGCCGT
>JBFWRS010000032.1:0-43458 GCA_050248795.1 Burkholderiales bacterium
GCGCAAGGGCGACGACATCGAACTGACGGTGACCGTGGGACGGCGGCCGAAGCCGCAGACCAGGCAGGAATAGCCGTTAGCGCTCCAGTTCCCGCTCGGCCTCGGCGTCCGACATGGGCTTGTAGTCCGATTCGCCATCGACGCGCTTACCCATCATTCTCGCCACCAGCAGTCCCGCCTCGTACAGCAGGCACATCGGCACCGCCAGCATGAACTGCGAGATCACGTCCGGCGGGGTGACGATGGCCGCGACGATGAACGCGCCGACGACCACGTAGGGGCGCGCATCGCGCAGCTTTTCTATGCTTACCGCGCCGGCACGGACCAGCAGGATGACGACGATGGGAATCTCGAAAGTGACACCGAAGGCGAGGAACATGGTGATGACGAAGCTGAAGTAGGCCTCGATGTCCGGAGCGGGCGTGATCGACTTGGGCGCGAAGTCGTTGATGAAGCGGAACACCGTGCCGAACACGAAGTAGTAGCAGAACGCCACGCCGACCAGGAACAGCACGGAACTGGCGACGACGATGGGCAGCGCGAGCTTCTTTTCGTGCTCGTAGAGGCCGGGAGCGACAAAGGCCCAAGCCTGGTACAGCACCACCGGCAGCGCGACCAGGAACGCCACCAGCGCGGTCACCTTCATCGGCACCATGAACGGCGTGATGACCCCGGTGGCGATCATCTTCGCGCCCTCGGGCAACGCGAGCATCAGCGGCTGCGCGAGGAAGTCGTAGATCGCGGCCGCACCCGGCCAGGCGAAAAGCACGGCAAACACCACGGCCACCGCGGCCAGCGCGCGCACCACGCGCTCGCGCAGCTCGACCAGGTGGGAGACGAAGGTGTCCTGCGTGCTCACGGCTGCCTGGCCGGCCCGGACAGCGCGGGATCAGGCGCCGGCTGCGGCGCCGCGGCCGTGTCGCCGGTCGCGGCAGCAGCCGCGCTGTTGAGTTCGCCCTCGGCCTCGGACAACCCTGAATGCACCGAAGACTCGATGCTGGTGGCCGCCTCCTGCACGGAGTCGCGCATCTTCTTCAGTTCCTCGAGCTCGACCTCGCGGTTGATGTCCGCCTTGACGTCGGACACGTAGCGCTGCAGCCGTCCGACCAGGTGCCCGACCGTGCGAGCGACGCGCGGCAGGCGTTCCGGCCCGATCACGATCAACGCGACCAGGCCGATCAGCATCAGTTCGGAGAAGCCGATATCGAACATGCGGGACTCAGAAGCAAAGGGCGCTCACGCGGAGCGCCCTTCCGGTTGCTGGTTCGGAGCGATCAGGCCTTTGACTCGGTCTTGGACTTGACCTCGCCCTCGATCGTCTTGCCGGAAACCTGCTGCTGCGCGCCTTCGGCCTTGTCGCCGCCCTCGCGCATGCCGTCCTTGAAACCCCGCACCGCGCCGCCCAGGTCGGCACCCATGTTGCGAAGCTTCTTGGTGCCGAATACCAGCATCACGATGACCAGGACGATCAGCCAGTGCCAGATACTGAACGCACCCATGTCAACCTCCTTCCGCCTTGCGTGAAAGCATCCTTCCCAGGGGGTGTGGCCCGCCGAGGATGTGCATATGAACATGATACACCTCCTGATGGCCCACCTTTCCGGTGTTGATGATGGTGCGAAAGCC
Organism: Burkholderiales bacterium; assembly: GCA_050248795.1. Lineage (GTDB taxonomy): Bacteria > Pseudomonadota > Gammaproteobacteria > Burkholderiales > SG8-39 > CAZTDU01. The sequence goes on from JBFWRS010000032.1 coordinate 1,627, forward strand.
ATCCGCGGCACCATGACGGCGCGCGAGTTCCCCCGCCATCGACAGCATGCGGCCGAACGCCTTTTCGTGCGCCGGCGTGGCGTCGTAGAGGGTCGCGACGTGGGCCTTCGGGATCACCAGCAGGTGCACCGGCGCCTGCGGGTGGATGTCCGGGAAGACGAGGATGTCTTCGTCCTCGTAGACCCGGGTCGCGGGAATCTCGCCGCGCACGATCCTGCAGAAGATGCAGCCCTGCATGCCTACTTCCCTCCGTCGCGCGCCTTGGCCTTGCGTGCGGCTTTCTCGTCGATTCCCGAGATCCCCTCGCGCCGGCGCAGCTCGGCGAGCACGTCCACCGGGCCGAGGCCGTGGTGCGCGAGCAGCACGAGGCAGTGGAACCACAGATCGGCGGTTTCGCGCACGATGTCCAGCTGCCGGCCGGACTTGGCGGCGAGGATGGTCTCGGTCGCCTCCTCGCCGATCTTCTTCAGGATCGCGTCCTCGCCGCCGGCGAACAGGCGCGCGACATAGGAAGTCTCGGGATCCCCGCTGCGCCGTGCTTCCAGCGTCTCGGCAAGCCGCTCCAGCGTGTCGGTCAGGCCGGGTTTCATGGTCTGGCTCATTTTCGGTAGATCTCCTTCGGATCCTTCAGCACCGGGTCGGTCCCGATCCAGCGCCCGTCCTCGAGCTTGCGGAAAAAACAGCTTTCACGGCCGGTGTGACAGGCGATGCCGCCGACCGATTCGACTTTCAGCAGTATCGCGTCGGCGTCGCAGTCCAGCCGCACTTCGACGATCCTCTGCACGTATCCGGACTCTTCGCCCTTGTGCCAGAGCTTTGCCCGCGAGCGCGACCAGTACACCGCCTCGCCGCGCCTGACGGTCTCGACAAGCGCCTCGCGGTTCATCCACGCCACCGTGAGCACGCGACCGCTCGCGGCGTCCTGCGCGATGGCGGCAACCAGGCCCTTGTCGTCCCAATGCACCTGGTCGACCCACTCGGTCACAGTCGCACCTCGATGCCGCGCGCGCGCATGTGCTCCTTCGCCTCGCGCACGCTGAACTCGCCGAAGTGGAAGATGCTCGCCGCCAGCACCGCGTCGGCACCGCCCTTGATGACGCCATCGGCAAGGTGCTCGAGCGCACCCACGCCGCCCGAGGCCACCACCGGGATTCCCACCGCGTCGCTTACCGCGCGCGTGAGTTCGAGGTCGAAGCCGATCTTCGTGCCGTCGCGATCCATGCTGGTGAGCAGGATCTCGCCGGCGCCGGCCTCATCCATACGGCGCACCCAGTCGATCGCGTCGAGTCCCGTGGGCTTGCGCCCGCCGTGCGTATAGACCTCCCATCCTCCAGCGGACTTTCGCTTCGCATCCACTGCGACGACGATGCACTGGCGGCCGACCTTGTCCGCCGCGGCGCGCACCAGCTCCGGGTTCTGCACCGCAGCGGTGTTCATGGACACCTTGTCGGCGCCGGCGTTCAGCAGGCGGCGCACATCCTCGACCTTGCGAACACCGCCGCCGACCGTGAGCGGAATGAACACGCGCGCGGCAACCGCCTCGATGATGTGCAGGATGATGTCGCGTTCGTCCGAACTCGCGGTGATGTCGAGGAACGTAAGCTCATCGGCGCCCTCGCCGTCATAGCGCGCGGCGATCTCGACCGGGTCGCCGGCATCGCGCAGCTCGACGAAATTGACGCCCTTGACGACCCGACCGGCGGTGACGTCCAGGCAGGGAATCACCCGCTTGGCGAGCATGGCGCCGGTCAGGCCTTGCCGACGGCCTTGTCCGCCGCTGCCTGCGCCTTCCTGAAATCCAGCGTTCCCTCGTAGAGCGCGCGGCCGGCTATCGTGCCGACCACGCCCTCGGGCACCAGCTTCTTGCAGATCGCCTCGACGTCCTTGATGCTGTTAAGCCCGCCCGAGGCGATCACCGGAATCTTGATCTGCGTGGCGAGGTTGTAGGTGGCCTCGATGTTGACGCCGCCCATCATGCCGTCGCGCCCGATGTCGGTGTAGATCAGCGCCTCGGTGCCGTAGTCCTCGAACTTCCGGGCGAGGTCGACGACGTCATGGCCGGTCAGCTTCGACCAGCCCTCGACCGCGACCTTTCCGTCCTTCGCGTCCAGGCCGGCGATGATGTGGCCGGTGAACGCGTAGCAGGCGTCCTGCAGGAACCCGGGGTTCTTCACCGCGGCAGTGCCGATGATGACGTAGGCCACGCCCGCGTCGATGTAGCTTTCGATGGTATCGAGGTCGCGGATGCCGCCGCCGATCTGGATCGGCAGCGTATCGCCCACCGCCTTGATCATCTCGCGGATGACCTTCTCGTTCTTGGGATGCCCGGCGACGGCGCCGTTCAGGTCGACGATGTGCAGGCGCCGCGCACCCTGCTCGGCCCAGTGGCGCGCCATGGCGACCGGATCCTCGGAGAAGATCGTGGCCTTGTCCATGCGGCCCTGCTGCAGGCGGACGCAGCGGCCATCCTTGAGGTCGATTGCGGGAATGATCAGCATGAACCGCGAGCCGGCGGCGTGGACAGGTGAATCAGGGTTGCCAGTGAACGAAGTTGGAGAGGAGCTTCAGTCCGGCGCTTTGGCTTTTTTCCGGGTGGAACTGTACGGCAAAGAGGTTATCCCGCGCAACCGCGCAGGTAAAGGATATTCCGTACGTGCAGGTCGCCGCCACATCAGCCTCGTCGCGCGGGCGCGGAAAATAGCTGTGCACGAAATAGAAGCGCTCGCCCGGCTCGATTCCTGCCCATAGTGCGTGCGACAAGCGCGGCGTCACCTGGTTCCATCCCATGTGCGGTACTTTCAGCCGCGAACCGTCCTCTGCATGCATCGCCGCCGCGGGGAAGCGCGGCACGTCGCCCGGCAGCAGGCCCAGTCCCGCTGCGTCGCCTTCCTCGCCGCGCTCGAACAGCATCTGCATGCCGACGCAGATGCCGAGGAAGGGCCGCGCGCGGGCAGCTTCGAGCACCGCGTCGCGCGCGCCGCTCGCCTCGAGGCTGCGCATGCAATCCGGAAGCGCGCCCTGGCCTGGCACCACGACCTTGTCGGCGGCATGGATCACGGCCGGGTCGGCCGTCACCAGCACCTGCGCCTCCGGCGCGACATGCTCCAGCGCCTTGGAAACCGAGCGCAGGTTGCCCATGCCATAGTCGACGACGGCGATGCGCATCGCGGGACCGGAAGCGGCCTAGAGGGATCCCTTGGTTGACGGAATCGCGCCGCCGGCAGCCGCGTCGCGCTCGAGTGCCATGCGCAGCGCTCGCGCGAACGCCTTGAATATGGTCTCGCACTGGTGGTGCGCATTGTCGCCGCGCAGGTTGTCGATGTGCAGCGTGACCAGCGCGTGGTTGACGAAGCCCTGGAAGAACTCGTGCACCAGGTCGACGTCGAACTCGCCGATCAGCGCGCGCGTGTAGGTGACGCCGTATTGCAGCCCCGGTCGGCCGGACAGGTCGACGACCACGCGCGACAGCGCTTCGTCCAGCGGCACGTACGCATGGCCATAGCGGCGAATGCCGGCCTTGTCGCCTGCGGCCTTCGCCAGCGCCTGGCCGAGCGTAATGCCGATGTCCTCGACGGTATGGTGGGCATCGATATGCAGGTCGCCCTTCGCGTCGATGTCCAGGTCGATCATGCCGTGGCGCGCCACCTGGTCGAGCATGTGCTCGAGGAACGGGATCCCCGTGGCGAGCTTCGCCACCCCGGTGCCGTCCAGGTTCACGCGCACGCGGATCTGCGTTTCCTTCGTGTTGCGGACGACTTCCGCGGTGCGGGTCATGGCTGCAGTGCCTTTTTCATCGCCTCGATCATCGCACGGTTCTCCGCCGGCGTGCCTATGGTAAGCCGCAGGCAATTCTCCATCAGCGGATGGCCTCCCGAGAAGTCTTTCACCAGCACGCCTGCCGCCCGCATGCGCTCGAACACGCGCGTACCCGCGCCCTTGCCGCCCTCGACACGGACCAGCACGAAGTTCGCCGCCGACGGATACACGCGCAGGCCCGGCAGCGCGCCGAGCGCAGCTCGCAGCGGCTCGCGCTCGGCGAGCACCTTTGCCGCCTGCTCGTCGAGAACGCGCTTGTTCTCCAGCAGCTTGATCGCCACCGCCTCGGTCATGACGTTGATGTTGAACGGCGAGCGCGTCTTGTTGAACGCGTCGATCCACTCCTTGCCGGCGCAGATGTAGCCCAGGCGCACGCCCGCCATGCTGATCTTGGACACCGTGCGCATCACCGCCAGGTTCTCGAACTCCGCGAGCCGCGGCATGAACGTGGCGCCGGCGAAGGGCTGGTAGGCCTCGTCTATCACCACCAGGCCCGGCGCGGCGCGCACGATGCGCTCGATGTCTGCGACCGGGAACGCGTTTCCCGTGGGGTTGTTCGGGAACGCGATCCAGACCAGCGCCGGCTGCTCCTTCGCCATCGCAGCGAGGAAAGCTTCGGTATCGAGCGAGAAATCCTCGCGCAGCGCGACGCCGGCGAAGCGCAGCCGGTAGAAGAGCGCGTGCATCTGGAACATCGCGAACGAGGGCGCAGGCGCCATCACCACCGCGCCCTCGCGCGCCAGCGCTGCGGTGACGTACTGGATGCACTCGTCCGAGCCGTTGCCCAGCAGCACGTCGCACCCCGCCGGCACCTGCATGATGTCGCGGATCAAGGCGCGCAGCTTCGCCGCGCTCGGCACCGGATAGCGGTTGAGCGCGAGCCCCGAGACGATCTCGCCGACCTCCTTCGCCAGCCAGTCGGGCAGGCGATAGGGGCTCTCCATGACGTCAAGCTTGACCAGGCCGACGGCATCCGACACCGGATACGCGTGCATGGCCTGGATCTCGGGCCGGATCACCTTCTGCGCAATGCTCATAGCCTGTACTCCGCCGATTTCGCGTGCGCCTCGAGGCCTTCGCCCTCGGCCAGCTCGGCGGCGACTCGCCCGAGCGTGCGCGCGCCCTCGCGCGACACGTTGACGATGCTGGTTCGCTTCTGGAAGTCGTAGACGCCGAGCGGCGAGGAGAAGCGCGCGGTGCCGGACGTGGGCAGCACGTGGTTGGGCCCGGCGCAGTAGTCGCCCACCGCTTCCGAGCTGTAGCGCCCGAGGAAGATGGCGCCGGCGTGCCGCAGTTGCGGCAGCCAGCGTTCCGGCTCCTGGACCGACAGTTCGAGGTGCTCGGGCGCGATGTCGTTGGCGATCTCGCAGGCCTGCGCGAGGTCGCGCGTCAGCACCAGCGCGCCGCGCCCCTCGAGCGACGCAGCGATGATGTCGCGGCGACGCATCTGCGGCAGTTGCCGTGCGATGCTCGCCTCGACTTCGTCCAGGTAGGCCGCATCCGGGCACAACAGGATCGACTGCGCCAGCTCGTCATGCTCGGCCTGCGAAAACAGGTCCATCGCGATCCAGTCCGCGGGCGTGCGGCCGTCGCAGATGACTAGGATCTCGGACGGCCCGGCGATCATGTCGATGCCGACCTCGCCGAACACCTGGCGCTTCGCCGCCGCGACGTAAGCATTGCCGGGCCCGACGATCTTGTCCACGCGCGCGATGCTCGCGGTGCCGTAGGCGAGCGCCGCCACGGCCTGCGCGCCACCGATCGCGAAGACGCGGTCTGCGCCGGCGATCGCCGCCGCCGCCAGCACCAGCGGATTGCGCACGCCGTCAGGCGTCGGGCAGACCATCACCACCTCGCGCACGCCGGCGACCTTCGCCGGGATCACGTTCATCAGCACGCTGGAGGGATAGGCGGCCTTGCCGCCCGGCACGTAGACGCCGACGCGGTCCAGCGGCGTGACGCGCTGCCCGAGTTCGGTGCCGTCGCTTTCCTTGTATGTCCACGACTCCGCCACCTGGCGCTGGTGGAAACGGTGCACGCGAGCAGCGGCCTCCTCCAGCGCGGCGCGGCGCGCCGGCGCCAGTCCCGCCAGCGCCGCCTGCATCGATTCGCGCGTCAGTTCCAGCTCGGCCATCGACGCCGCGTCCACGCGATCGAATCGCCGGGTGTACGCGAGTACCGCGGCGTCTCCCTGCGCGCGTACGTCCGCGATGATCGCGCGCGCCGCGGCGTCGATGGCCGGGTCCAGCGCGGCTTCGTAGTGCGTCAGTTCCGCCAGGCGCTCGCGGAAGTCCGCATCGCCTGTCGACAGGCGTCGCAGCTTCATGTGGGCCCCGCGGTGAGGCCGGCAAAGGCGGCCATCACCGGTTGCAGCAGCGCGCGCTTCATCTTCAGCGACGCCTGGTTGACGATCAGCCGCGCGGACACCTGCATGATCTCCTCGACCACCACCAGTCCGTTGTCGTGCAGCGTCCTGCCGGTGGCTACAAGGTCAACGATGGCATCCGCCAGTCCGACGATCGGCGCCAGCTCCATCGATCCGTACAAGCGGATCAGGTCGACGTGAACGCCCTTGGCGGAAAAATGTTCGCGCGTCGTCTGCACGTACTTGGTCGCCACGCGCAGCCGCGCGCCCTGGCGTACCGCAGCGGCATAGTCGAAGCCCTTTCGCGCCGCGACCACCATCCGGCAGCGCGCGATGCCGAGGTCGAGCGGCTGGTACAGGCCGGCGCCGCCGTGCTCGACCAGCACGTCCCGGCCGGCGATGCCCAGGTCCGCCGCGCCGTACTGCACGTAGGTGGGCGCGTCCGACGCACGCACGACGATCAGTTGCACGTCGCGCCGCTGCGTGCCGATGACGAGCTTGCGCGTCGCGCCAAGGTCCTCCACGGGCGAGATGCCGGCGCGCGCCAGCATCGGCGCCGCCTCGTCCAGGATCCGCCCCTTCGACAGCGCGATGACGATGCCGCTCATGCGATTCGCTCCACCCGCGCGCCAAGGCCCGCAAGCTTGGTCTCGAGCGCCTCGTAGCCGCGGTCAAGGTGATAGATGCGGTCGATCACGGTCTCGCCGCTGGCGGCGAGCGCCGCCATGACCAGGCTCGCGGACGCGCGCAGGTCGGTCGCCATCACCGGCGCGCCGGACAGGCTGTCGACGCCTCTCACCACGGCGACGTTTCCCTTCAGCTCGATGTCGGCGCCGAGGCGCGCAAGCTCGGGCACGTGGGTGAACCTGTCGACGTAGATCGTGTCCTCGATCACGCTGGTGCCCGAGGCCACCGCGCTGACCGCAATCATCTGCGCCTGCATGTCGGTGGGGAAGCCCGGGAACGGCTGCGTCACCACGTCCACCGCCTGCGGACGCCGCGGCGCGGCGACCGACACCGCGTCGGTCTCCCTGCCGATGGTGCAGCCCGCATCCTCGAGCTTGCGCAGCGCCGCCTCGAAGTGGTCGATGACCACGCCTTCGAGCCGTACCCTGCCCCCGGTCATGGCGGCAGCGGCAGCGAAAGTCGCCGCCTCGATGCGGTCCGGGATGATCGACGCATCGATCGGGCGCAGCTCGCTGACGCCGTCGATGACCAGGCGTCGCGAACCGAGTCCCGCGATGCGCGCGCCGCAGCGGACCAGTACCTCACCCAGCGCCGTCACGTCGGGTTCCAGCGCCACGTTCTCGAGCACGGTCGTGCCCTCGGCCAGCACCGCGGCCAGCATCAGCTGCACCGTGGCGCCGACGGAAACGACGTCGAAGCCGAAGGTCGCGCCGCGCAGCCGGACGTCGCGGCCGACGATGTAGCCGTGCTCGATCTCCAGCTTCGCGCCCATCGCCTGCAGCCCGGCAAGGTGCAGGTTCACCGGGCGCGGTCCCCAGGCACACCCGCCCGGCAGCGACACGCGCGCCTCGCCGAAGCGCGCGAGCAGCGGCGCGAGCACGTAGATGCTCGCGCGCATGGTCTTGACGAGTTCGTACGGCGCTTCGAACGTGCGCACGCCGCGCGTGTCGATGACGAGCTCGTCGCCTTCGCGCGACGTGACGGCGCCCAGCGTCTCGAGCACGCGGCAGAAGGTCTGCGTGTCGCGCAGCCTGGGCACGTTGCGCAAGCGATGCACGCCGGAGGCGAGCAGCGTCGCTGCCATCACGGGCAGCGCGGCGTTCTTCGCTCCCGAGACGCGCACCGTGCCCTCGAGCGGGCGCCCGCCGGTGATGCGCAGCTTATCCACCCCCGGCAAGCTCCGCTGGCGTCAGCGTGCGCATCGACAGCGCATGGATTTCCTCGCGCATGCGCTCGCCCAGCGCGGCGTAGACGAGCTGGTGGCGCTGCACCCGGCTCTTGCCCTCGAACGCGCTCGATACGACGAGCGCCTCGAAATGCTGGCCGTCGCCGTTTACCTCCACTCGCTCGCACGCCAGCCCGCCCTCGATTCCCGCCTTCACGCTTTCCGGAGTCACCATGGTCCTGTGCCTTGTCTGTTCGCTTGCCGATTCAGTGCCTGACCTTGTAGCCCGAGCGCAGAAGCCTCAAGGTCGCATAAGACAGCAGCGCGAAGCTTACCGCGGTCACCGCGAGGCTGACACCCGGCGGCACGTCCGAGACGCCGAAGAAGCCGTAGCGGAAGCCGTCGATCATGTAGAAGAACGGATTCAGGTGCGAAAGCTGCTGCCAGAACGGCGGCAGCGCCTTGATCGAGTAGAACACGCCGGCAAGGAAGGTCGCCGGCATGATGAAGAAGTTCTGGAAGGCGGCAAGCTGGTCGAAGCGATCGGCCCAGATTCCCGCGATCAGCCCGAGCGCGCCCAGCACGCCCGCGCCCAGCAGCGCGAACGCGAGTGCCCACAGCGGCGCGACGACGCGCAAATCGACCATCCAGGACGTGAGCAGCAGCACGCCGCAGCCAACAGCGAGGCCGCGCAGCACCGACGCAAGCACGTAGGCCCAGAAGAACTCGACGTGCGAGATCGGCGGCAGCAGGATGAATACGAGGTTGCCGGTAACCTTCGACTGTATGAAGCTCGACGAGCTGTTGGCGAACGCGTTTTGCAGCACGCTCATCATCACCAGGCCCGGCAGCAGGAACATGCGGTACGGGATGTCGCCGAACACGCGTGCGCTGTCGCCCAGCGCCTGCGCGAATATCAGCAGGTACAGCAGCGCCGTGAGCACCGGCGCGGCGATGGTCTGGAACGCGACCTTCCAGAAACGCAGCAGCTCCTTCTGCAGCAGCGTGGGAAATCCGCTCATCGCTTCACTGCCTCTGCATCACGCGCTTGAACACTTCGTCCAGGTCCGGCGGCTGGAGGTCGAACTCCTTGATCGCGATGCCGGCATCGCGCAGCTTCAGCAGCACCTCACCGAGCTCGGCATGGTCGCGCAGCCGCAGCGTAAAGCGGTCGCGCTCGTGCGCCACTTCGCGGTCGGCGAGCACCGCCGGCAGCGTCTCGCCGTCCAGCCGAAGTCGCAGGTAGAGGCCCGAGAAGGTCGCCAGCAGGTTGCGCGTCGAATCGAGCGCCACCACGCGGCCCGATTTGAGCATCGCGATGCGCGTGCACAGCAGCTCCGCCTCCTCCAGGTAGTGCGTGGTAAGGACGATGGTGTGGCCGTCGCGGTTCAGGCGCGAGATGAACTTCCACAGGCCCTCGCGCAGCTCGACGTCTACGCCTGCCGTCGGCTCGTCGAGCACGATTACCGGCGGCTTGTGCACCAGCGCCTGAGCCACCAGCACGCGGCGCTTCATGCCGCCGGACAGCGAGCGCATGTTGGCGTCGGCCTTGCCGACCAGGTCGAGGTGGTGCATCACCTCGTCTATCCAGGCATCGTTGCTGCGGATGCCGAAATAGCCGGACTGGAAGCGCAGCGTCTCGCGCACGGTGAAGAACGGATCGAACACCAGCTCCTGCGGCACCACGCCGAGGCTGCGCCGCGCCTTGCGGTAGTCGCCGACCACGTCCGCGCCCATCACCGACACCGCACCAGCGTCTGCGCGCGCAAGGCCCGCGACGACGCTGATCAGCGTGGTCTTGCCGGCCCCGTTCGGACCCAGCAGGCCGAAGAACTCGCCCTGCCGTACCTCGAGGCTGACGCCGGCGAGCGCCTGCAGCGCGCCGTAGCGCTTCTCGACATTGCGGATATCTATGGCGGGTGTCATGGAAAAGAGTCCGGCAGCGGGCCGCACCGGCGGCTCGCTGCAGGCGCGCGGATCCTTCAGTGTGCCGTGGCGGGGTTGGCGGCGGGCGCGGCCGGCAGCAGCTCCGCGACCCCGTAAAGACCGGCGATCGTCGCCAGGTCCGCCGGCAACCGCTCGAATGCCAGGCCGCCCCCATGGAGCTTTGACTCGCGCAGCCACGCCAGCATCGTGGCGAGCAGCGACGAATCCAGGTCGGTGACTTCGCCGAGGTCTATCACGGTCACGCCGTCGCGCAACTGGGCCGCGCCCTGGTCGAGCAGCTCGCGGGCCTGCATGAGCGTCGCCGGGCCGCTGATGTAGAGGCGTTCGCCCTCGCGCCGGATCATTTCTTCCCCGCCGCCGCGCTCTGCTCTAGCGACCGGTTCTTCGCTTCCAGCGTCTTGATCAGGCCGTCGATGCCGCCATCGCGCACCTGGTTTGCGAATTCCGTCCGGTAGTTCTGCACCAGGCTCACGCCTGCGACGTAGACGTTGTAGACCTTCCAGCCGCCGGCGGTCTTCTCCATGTCGTAGTCGATCGTCACCGCCTGCGCGCCCGGTTGCAGCACGCGCACGTTCACGGTGACATCGGTATCGGTGGGCTTGGCGCGCAGCGGCCTGAACTCGAACTTCTGGTCGCCGTAGGCGGCGAGCGCGCTGGAGTAGGTGCGCACCAGCAGCGTCTTGAACTCGTCGGTCAGGCGCCTTTTCTGCGCGGGGTTGGCCTGCCGCCAGTTCTGCCCCACGGCCATCGCCGTCATGCTGGCGAAGCTGAAATGCGGGATCACCTTCGCCTCGACGAGATCGATGACCTTCCTGCGGTCGCCGGCCTTGATGTCCTTGTCGGCAGCGATGATGTCGACGACTTCCAGCGTCACCTTCTTCACCAGCGCGTCGGGCGCAAGGTCCTGCGCGGCGGCGGCGCCGGCGAACGCGATACCCAGCAGCCAGCCGAAGACCCGACTACCTTGCAGGTAACGCATCGTCCTCTCCGCCGGCCGCGGCGACGGTCGCCGCCTCCTGCATGCGCGCACCACGGTCGCGCGGCGGATTGCCGTCGAAGACCTGGTTGCGGCGCCGCTGCAGGTATGCGTCGCGGTTGAACACGTAGCGGTCGAGCGCGGCTTCCTCGAGGATGCGCGACGCGTCCAGCAGGTCCGCGCGCGCGCTCACAGCGCGCAGCAGTTGCAGGTTGTTGCGCTGCCCGCCCTCGGTGCCGCGCCGCACCGGGTCGACATAGACGTCGATCAGCCTGCCCGCCGAATCGCGCACGTTGCTCGAGCCGAAGATCGGCCAGACGATGTATGGGCCGGTATCCGCGCCCCAGCGGCCGAAGGTCTGGCCGAAGTCCTCGTCATGCTTCTCCAGTCCGAACTCGGTCGCCACATCGTTAATGCCCAGCAGGCCGAAGGAGGAATTGAACGCGAGGCGCGCCCAGTCGTTCACGGCGTCGCCGGGCTTGCCCTGGATCAGGTTGTTGAAGCCGATGAACAGGTCGCCGATGTTGGCGAAGAAGTTGCGGACCCAGGTACGCACCGGGTCGGGGATCACTTCCTTGTACGCGCTCGCCACCGGCTTGCCGATGGCGTCGTCGAAGCCCTCGTTGAAGCCGAACATGGCGCGGTTGAAGCCTTCGAAGGGATCGCGCGAATCGCCGTTCGTCGTCGCACAGCCGGAAGCGAGCGCTAGCGCGAACACCGCCAGCACGGTCCTGACAAACTTTGACAAAGCTGCGTTCACTTCTTCGCTTCCTTCCCGTCGTTGCCTTCCGCCGCCTTGCTGAAGAGAAACTGGCTGATCAGGTTCTCCAGCACCACCGCCGATTGCGTCAGGCGCAAGCGATCCCCGGACTTCAGCATCGCACTGTCCCCACCGGCCTCGAGGCCGATGTACTGCTCGCCCAGCAGCCCCGAGGTGAGGATCTTCGCCGACGTGTCGCGCGGGAACTGGTACCGCGCGTCGACGTTCAGCATCACGACCGCCTCGTAGCTCTCGGTGTCGAAGCGGATCTCAGCCACCCGCCCCACCACCACCCCCGCGCTCTTCACCGGCGCGCGTACCTTCAGGCCGCCGATATTAGCAAACTTGGCCTGTACCTGATAAGCGTCGGAAGTGGAAAAAGATGCCAGATTTCCGACCTTTAGCGCAAGAAACAACAGTGCGGCGAAGCCCGCCGCGACGAATATGCCCACCCACAGGTCGATGGCGGTACGGTTCATTGTGCGTTTCCTCCGGTGAACATGAGTGCGGTGAGGATGAAGTCGAGCACCAGGATGCTCAGCGACGAAGTCACCACGGTGCGGGTGGTGGCGCCGGAAACCCCTTCTGCGGTCGGCGGCGCATCGTAACCCTCGAACACCGCGATCCAGGTGACGGCGATGCCGAACACGACGCTCTTGATGACGCCGTTCAGGATGTCCTCGCGCACGTCGACCGCGGCCTGCATCTGCGACCAGAACGCACCCTCGTCCACGCCGATCAGCTTCACGCCGACCAGGTAGCCGCCGAATATGCCCATCGCGGAAAAAAGCGCCGCAAGCACCGGCATCGAAATCACGCCGCCCCAGAACCGCGGCGCGACCACCCTCGCGATGGGGTCCACCGCCATCATTTCCATCGCCGATAGCTGCTCGGTGGCCTTCATCAGGCCGATCTCGGCGGTGATCGCGGACCCGGCGCGGCTCGCGAACAGCAGGCCGGCCACCACCGGCCCGAGTTCGCGCACCAGCGACAGCGCGACGAGCACGCCCAGCGCCTCGGAGGACCCATAGCGTTCGAGCGTGTGATATCCCTGCAGGCCGAGCACCATGCCGACGAACAGGCCCGACACCATGATGATGATCAGCGACAGCACGCCGGCGAAGTAGATCTCGCGGATGGTGAGCCGGAAGCGGCCGAGCGCGGTGCCCGAATGCAGCAGGATGTGCACGAGGAAACGGCTCGCGTACCCCAGGCGCCACACCTTGGAGGTCACCATCGCGCCCAGGCGCGCGAGCAGGGACAGCGGGCTCGCCGGCATCTCAGCGCACCTCCGCGGCGAGTTCCAGGTCGGCGTCGTAGCGCGGCGCATCGATGTGGAACGGCACCGGGCCGTCCGGCTCGCCGCGCACGAACTGCTTCACGTACGGCTCGATCGACGCGCGCACCTGCGCCGGCGCGCCCTCGGCAATGATGCGGCCGGCGGCGACGAAGTACACATAGTCGACGATGTCCAGCGTTTCCTCGACGTCGTGGGTGACGATGATCGAGGTCGCCCCCAGCGAGTCGTTCAGATCCCGCACCAGGCGCCGGGTGACGCCGAGCGCAATCGGATCCAGGCCGGTGAAAGGTTCGTCATACAGGATCAGCCCGGGGTCAAGCGCGATCGCGCGCGCAAGCGCCACGCGCCGCGCCATGCCGCCCGACAGCGATGCCGGCATCGCCTGCGCAACCCCGCGCAGGCCCACCGCGTTGAGCTTCATCAGCACGAGGTCGCGTATCAGGTCCGTCGGCAGGTCGGTATGCTCGCGCAGCGGGAACGCGACGTTGTCGAACACGCTCATGTCGGTGAACAGCGCGCCGAACTGGAACAGCATCCCCATGCGCCGGCGCAAGGCGTACAGCCCGGCGGCGTCGAGGTCGTTCGTCGCCTTGCCGAACACCCGTGCCGTGCCCGTGGTGGGCCTGAGCGCGCCGCCGATGATGCGCAGCAACGTGGTCTTGCCGCAGCCGGACTGGCCCATGATCGCCACCACGCGCCCGCGCGGGATGGACAGGCTCACGTCCTGCAGCACCAGCCGCCGGTCGTAGCCGAACGACAGTTGCTCGATTTCGATGATCGGGGAGTCGGACAAGATCGGATCGGGCGGCCGGCGCAAAGGGCTCGATTCTACTCGACCGGCCAGCGGCGCATGCCAAGCGCCCGGCTTTTGCCTATAGTGCGCGCATGCATGCGCAAAGCGTGGAAGTCCCGCCCCGCACGGCCGATGCGCAACCCGGTATGGCGTTGCGGGTCGCCGGCCTGCGCAAGCGCTATGGCACGCACGAGGTGCTCGCCGGCGTCGACCTGGAAATCGCCGCGGGCTCGTCCTTCGGCCTGGTCGGCGTGAACGGCGCGGGCAAAACCACGCTGGTGAAATGCGTGCTCGATTTCTGCGACTTCCAGGCCGGCAGCGCGCAGATCTTCGGCGTGCCGAGCCGCGACGCGCGGGCGCGCTCGCGCCTGGCGTTCGTGCCGGAGCGCTTTTCGCCACCGCACTACCTGCTGTGCCGCGAGTTCATCGCCATGATCCTCGAGCTCGCCGGCGAGCCGTACGACGCCGCGGCCGCCGAGGCGCAGTTGCGCGAGCTGGAACTCGACCCCGGGGTGCTGTCGCGACCGGTGCGCCAGCTCTCCAAGGGCATGACGCAAAAGCTCGGGCTCGCCGCGTGCTTCCTGCTGCGGCGCGAGCTCACGCTGCTGGACGAGCCGATGTCCGGGCTCGACCCGGTGAGCCGGGTCGCGGTCAAAGGCGTGCTTGCGCGCCTGGGCGCGCAGGGCAGGACCCTGTTCTTCACCTCGCACGTCCTGGCCGACGTGGAGGAACTGTGCTCGACCATCGGCGTGCTGCACGCCGGCGCCATCGTCCATTCCGGCTCGCCCGCCGCGTTGTGCGCGCGCTACGGCGAGGCGCAGCTCGAGCGCGCCTTCATCAGGTGCATCCATGCCGGCTGAACCCGCGCTGCGCAAGCCCACGCTGCTCATCGTCGACGACGACGCGCTGATCACCGAGACGCTGTCGTTCGCCCTCGGCGCCGATTTCGACATCCACGCCTGCGAATCGCGGCCGCATGCGATCGAACTGCTGCGCCAGCTTCCCGAAGCGCCGCAACTGGCGCTGATCGACCTCGGCCTGCCGCCGACGCCGCACTCGCCGGAGCAGGGCTTCCTGCTGATCGCAGACCTGCTCGCGCACGCGCCCGACATCAGGATCTTCGTGCTCTCGGGACAGAACGATGCCGCGAATGCGCGGCACGCGCGCGCGCTGGGCGCGGTGGAGTTCATCGCCAAGCCCTGCGACCCGGTGATGCTGAAGAGCAGCTTTTCGCGCGCGCTCGTATTCCGCGCCGAGCCGGCGCCCGAAGAGGACAGCCTGGTCGGCGCGAGTCCGCTGATCCAGAAGCTGAAGAACCAGATCGAGCAGTTCGCCGACTCGCCATTCCCGGTGCTGATCGAGGGCGAGTCGGGCAGCGGCAAGGAACTGGTCGCGCGCAGCCTGCACCGGGCGTCCGTGCGCGCCGCGATGCCCTACTACGCGCTCAACTGCGCCGCGATCGCGCCGACGCTGGTCGAGCCGACGCTGTTCGGCTACGCCAAGGGCGCGTTCACCGGCGCGGCGGCCGGCAAGTCGGGCTACTTCGAGGATGCGGGGGAAGGCACGCTGTTCCTGGACGAGATCGGCGAGCTGCCGCTGGAACTGCAGGCGAAGCTGCTGCGCGTGCTCGAGAACGGCGAATACCAGCGCGTCGGCGAGACGCAGGCGCGCCGCTCGCTCGCCCGTGTGGTCGCCGCCACCAATCGCGACCTGCGCCAGGAAGCGCGCGAGGGCAGGTTCCGGGCCGACCTCTATCACCGGCTGTCGGTGTTCACGCTGAGCATGCCGCCGCTGCGCGAGCTCGGGCAGGACCGGCTGCTGCTGCTCGACCATTTCAGGCGCCGCTACGCGCAGCAGACCGGCACGCAGGCTTTCGAACTGGACGAGGCCGCCACCGCGCGCTGGCTCGAGTACCCCTTTCCGGGCAACGTGCGGGAACTGCGCAACATCGTCATCCGGCTCACCACCAAGCACGCGGGGCAGCGTCTCTCGGTCGTCGACATCGAGCAGGAGTTCGACCTCGAGTCGCAGCCCGGGGCGCAGGACACGCCGGGGATCGAAGGCGATGACCGGGTCGGCCAGGCACTGCGCCACCTGGAGCGCGAGCGCAACGTCAACCTGGACGAGATGCTGAAATCCTGGGAGCAGGCCTACATCGAGGCGGCGCTGCGCATGACGCGCGGCAACGTCAGCCAGGCGGCGAGGCTGCTCGGCGTGAACCGCACCACCCTCTACAGCCGCATGACATCCTCGGGCGGCGCCGCGCCCACCGGTGCCGGCGGACAGCCGCGCCTGCTCTAGCCATGTACCTGGAACATTTCGGCCTGCACGAACCGCCGTTCCGCATCACGCCGCACACGGACTTCTTCTTCGACGGCGCGGATCGCGGCACCACGCTGGATGCGCTGGTCTACGCGGTGCTGCACGACGAGGGCATCGTCAAGGTGAGCGGAGAGGTGGGCAGCGGCAAGACCATGCTGTGCCGCGTGCTGCTGGAGCGCCTGCCCGACACGGTGGAGACGGTGTACCTGGCGAACCCGTCGCTGACGCGCGACGAACTGCTGCACTCGATCGCAGACGAGCTGCAGATCACGCTGTCGACGGACGCCTCGCGCGTGGTGATGCGCGAACTGTTCGAGCACCTGATCCGGCTCTACGCGCAGGGCCGCCGCGTCGTCATCCTCATAGACGAGGCGCACGCGATGCCGGACGAAACGCTCGAGCAGGTGCGCCTGCTGTCGAACCTGGAATCGAGCCGGCACAAGCTGCTGCAGATGGTGCTGTTCGGCCAGCCGGAACTGGACGAGGCGCTCGCGAAGCCGTCGATGCGGCAGTTGAAGGACCGCATCACGCACAGCTTCCGCATGCGGCCGCTCACCGAAACCGAGGTGTCGACCTACGTGTCGTTCCGCATGCGCGCCGCCGGCTACCGCGGGCCGGACGTGTTTTCGCGGCGCGCGGTGGCGATGATCGCCGCGGCGTCCAACGGGCTGTCGCGCAGGATCAACATCCTCGCTGACAAGGCGCTGCTGGCCGCGTTCGCCGAAGGCAGGCACGCGGTCGCCGAGCGGGAAGTGCGCGCCGCGATACGCGATTCGGAGTTCGCCGCGCTGAGCCCGCCGGGGCGCAGGTCGCCGTACCTGATCGGCGCCACGCTGCTGGCCGCGGGCCTCGCCGTCGGCTTCGTCCTGGAGCGCGCGCTGCTGCCCGAGACCAACGCGCCGGCGATGGCAGTGTCATCGCGCGCCCCTGCCGCGGCGCCCGCGCCGACACCAGCGGCGGTACCCGCGACTGCGCCCGAACCGCCGCCTGCACCACCTGCGCCGCCAGCGGCTGCCGCTCCCGCACCCACCCCCAGCGCGCCCCCTGCTGCGGCAGAGGCGCCCAAGGTCGAGCCGGTGGCGGAGGCTGCCACGACCGCACCGGCGGCTGAGGCGCCGCCCGCCGCGCCGCCGCCCGCTGCGCCGCCGGAACTCTCCCCGGCGCAACGGCGCCATATGGCGGCCTACCCGGCTGCGCAGAAACTGCTGCGCGGGCGCGTTGCCGCAGCCCGCAAGCTGCTGGAGACCGAAGCCGACGCGAACTATTCGATCGAGCTGTTCACCACCGACAACTGGGATCCGGCGCGCATGGAGCGCTTCCTCATCCGTGCCCGCGACCTGGTACCGCTGGATGAGGTGTACGTGGTGCCGATGCGCGGCCCGCGCACCTATCGAATCCGCGTCGTATATGGCGCATACTCAACAAAAGAGGCGGCGGCCGAGGCGCGGGATCGCCTGCCGCCGAAGTACCAGAAGGCATTTCAGATGGAATTACGCTCGTTTTCCGATTTGAGAGCCGACTTGTAGATTAAAAGCCTTGCCACACAATAAGTTAGATCCCGTTGCTCATGTGCATTCCATGATATGCTGGTTTTAGTGACCGACCGCATGCAACGAAAATCCATCATTTCGTCACGGGTTCTCGTGCCGGCGCTCGCGCTTCTGCTCACGGCCTGCGCGCAAGCGCCGTTGAAGCCATCGGACACGCACCTGCGGACCGAGAATGTGCCGCAGGACTCGGGAAGCATCCCACCGCCGGTGCAGATGGTCCCGGTACTGCCGAGGCCCTCGCCTGCAGTCAAGCCGGAAACCTACAGCGTCGTGGTCAGCAACGTACGCGTGCAGGACCTGCTGTTCGCGCTTGCACGCGACGCCAAGGTCAACATCGACATCCATCCGGGCGTGGAGGGCTTCGTCACACTGAACGCAATCGACCAGACGTTGCCGCAACTGCTATCGCGCCTGTCGCGGCAGGTCGATATGCGCTACGAGCTCGACGGCCAGAACCTTCTGGTCATGCGAGATACGCCGTTTCTGCGCGCTTACCAAGTGGACTATCTGAGCGCCAACCGGACCTCAACGATGAAGTCGACGGCATCGACTCAGTTCGGCTCCGGATCTAGTGCCGGCGGTTCCGGTGGTGGATCGGGTGGATCGACCGGTGGCACGGCGTCGATAGAGGTAGCCGCAGAAAACAAGCTGTGGGATTCCCTGGTTCAGAACGTCAAGGACATCCTGCGGGAGACCGACAAGGTCGTTCCGAAAACGCCGGCGGCCACACCTCAACAACAACCGGCCGCGCCACAGCCCCAAGGGACCGGTGCCCAAGCCGGCACCACCCAGGCAGCGCCGGCCGCAGCACCAACGCCGCCGGCCACCGAGTTCATCGAACTCGCCTCGGTAATCGGGAATCGTGAGAGTGGTGCACTGTTTGTCAGAGCCACATCCCGGCAGCATGAGAAAGTTCGTGAGTTCCTCGACCTGGTCATGGCGAGTGTCAAGCGTCAGGTCCTGATCGAAGCGACCATCGCTGAAGTTCAGCTGAACAATGAATACCAGCGCGGCATAGCGTGGGACCGGGTTGCGGGCGGCGGGCGATTCACGCTGCTCCAACCCCTGATAAACATCAACCCTCTTGAAGCGAGGAACTCCGATCCGTTCCTGATTAATTTTAGAACGAACAACAGAAATTTCGGCGCTACCTTGCAATTGCTGGAAGAGTTCGGAGATGTAAGAGTCGTATCGAGTCCGAAGCTGAGTGTGCTTAACAATCAACCGGCGATCCTGCGGGTCACTCGAGACATCATCTACTTCACGATGATCCCTGCTTCAACGGGCACTACGACGATTTCGGCGGTTGGCGACAATACACAATTGCCACCGCCTGCATTTACGACGACCCCGGTGGTTGCGGCGGAGGGATTCCTGATGACGGTACTGCCGCAGATTAGTGACGCCGACACGATCATGCTCAGCGTCCGCCCAACGATTCGACGTCGAGTTGGCGAGGTCCAGGATCCCAATCCAGCGCTACGCGGCCAGGACAATCAGAATCCGATCCCCGTCTTCGAGACGCGCGAGTTTGACTCGATTTTGCGCCTGCAGAGTGGCGATGTTGGTGTACTTGCGGGCTTGATGCAGGACCAGGCGGAGGGCAGGGACGCGGGAATTCCCGGCGTACGTAGCATTCCGGGCATCGGCGATCTGCTTGCGCAGAAATCGCAGCTGTCGCGCAAGACCGAACTGGTGATCTTTCTTCGCGCCACCGTGCTTCGCGACCCAAGTCTGAGCGGAGACTTCGGGCACCTGCGCGGACTGCTGCCATCCCAGGATTTTTTCAGCAAGCCCAATCCGGGAAGGATCGCACCGCCTCTGGGCCCAAGCGGCGAGCCGCTGAGGTGACATGAGCCTGCTGCTCGAAGCGCTGAAGAAGGCCGAGAAGGCCAAGGAAGAGGCGCAGCGCCAGGCCGGCGGTGCGGCTCCGAGCGGCGGCGGCCTGGAGATGGAGCCGGTCGAACCGGCGCGGCACGTCACCACGCGCGACGAACTGCCGGACATCGCGCAGCCGATGGAAATCAGCAGCGACGACATCCGCTCCGCGCCACCGCCGGCGCGCGAGGCGCCGCCGCCCGAGCGCAGGCCGCCGCCGGAACCGGAAGAACGCCCGCGTCCGGCACGCGCGGCTGCAGCGCAGCCGCAGGCACAACCGGCCGAACGCGCCGCGGCGAAGAAGGTGTTCGAGGCCAAGTTCAAGGAGCCGAACCCCAAGCTGCCCTTCTACATCACGATGGGGATCCTGATCGCTTGCGCCATCGGCACGGCGATCTACTTCTATCTGGAGCTGCGCCCGCCGCCGCCGCTGGTGAATCCGAATCCGCCCAAGACCGGCGCCGAGCAGCCGGTCGCGGTGCCGGACGCAAAGCCCGCCGCCCAGGCACCACAGGCGGCGACGACCGCAGCGGAGATTCCGGGGCTGCCCGACGCGAAGCCCGCGCAGCCTGCCGCGCCGACCGCTGCCGCGACGCCCGCGCCAGCACCGAGTGCGCCCCCCACGCCAGCACCCGCCGCCGCGGCCCCGGCAAAACCGGCCGCCAGCCCGCGCGCCGCCGCAGCGCCGCGGGAAAGCCGACCGGCACCGGCGACGCCGCCGCGGCAGCCACGCGCGCCGGTCGCGGTGCGCCGCGCCGCGCCCGCGATCGATCCGCAGGTGAGCGCTGCGTACGAGGCCTACAACGCCGGCAACCTCGCTGCGGCCAGAAGCGGCTACGAGCGCGCGCTCGCCGCCGACCCGACGAACCGCGACGCGCTGCTCGGCCTCGCCGCGGTCGAGATGCGCTCGCAGAACTTCAGCGCCGCCGACGCGCTCTACCAGAAGCTGCTGCGCGCCGACCCGCGCGATGCGCACGCGCAGGCGGGCATGCTCGCGCTGCGCAGCCAGAGCGTCGACCCGGTCGCAGGGGAAAGCCGCGTGAAGTCGCTGCTCGCGAACGACCCGGAATCGGGCGTGCTGCATTTCACGCTCGCGAACCAGTATGCGCAGCAGGGCCGCTGGGCCGAGGCGCAGCAGTCCTACTTCAAGGCGCATGCATCCGAGCCCGACAACCCGGATTTCGCCTACAACCTCGCCGTGAGCCTCGATCGGCTGCGCCAGCGCAAGCTCGCCGCGGACTACTACCGTCGCGCGCTCGACCTGGCGGCACGGCGCAGCGCCGCATTCGATCCCGCTGCCGCCCGCACGAGGCTGCAAGAGCTTTCCAGATAACAGATCCTTGCGTGCCCGGCGACGGTCGTCCGGGTATCATGGATGCTGCATGAATTCGCCCACCAATCCGCAGGCCAAGCGCCACATCGGGCAGATCCTCATCGACCAGGGGATCCTCACCGAAGACCAGTTGCGCATCGCCCTGCTCGAGCAGATGAAGTCGCACCTGCCGGTGGGCAGGCTGCTGGTGCAGCTCGGCTTCGTGTCGGAAGCGACGCTGCGCGACGCGCTGTCGGAGAAGCTCGGGCTGCAGTCGGTCGACCTCGCGCACATCATCGTCGACCCCGCGGCGCTGAAAATGCTCCCGCGGGACCTTGCGCGGCGCTTCCGCATGTTCCCGGTGGCGCTGGACCGCGCCGCACGCAAGTTCATCATCGCGCTCGCGGACACCAACGACATCGTCGCCATCGACCAGCTGCGCACGCAACTGAAGGGCGACCTTGAGGTCGAGCTGCGCCTTGCCGGCGACTCGGAGATCGAGCGCGCGATCGAGCACTACTACGGCCACGAGTTCTCGATCGACGGCATCCTGCGCGAGATCGAGACCGGCGAAGTCGACTACGCGTCGATCGCGGACGACGACGAGTACTCGCAGCCGGTGGTGCGCCTGATATCGGCGCTGCTCGCCGACGCAGTGGATCGCGGCGCATCGGACATCCACTTCGAACCCGAGCAGAACTTCCTGCGCATCCGCTACCGCGTGGACGGCGTGCTGCGCCAGATCCGCAGCCTGCACAAGACCTACTGGCCGGCGATGGCGGTGCGCCTGAAGGTGATGTCGAAGATGAACATCGCAGAGACCCGCGCGCCGCAGGACGGGCGCATCTCGGCGACGATGTCCGGCCGGGTGGTGGACTTCCGCGTCGCCTCGCTGCCCACGGCGCACGGCGAGAACGTCGTGCTGCGTATCCTGGACCGGCAGAAGGGCATCGTGCCGCTGGACAAGCTCGGGCTGGAGGAATCGCAGCTCGAACTGCTCAGGCGCATGATCGCGCGCCCCGAAGGCATCATCCTCGTCACCGGCCCGACCGGCAGCGGCAAGACGACGACGCTGTACTCGATCCTCAACCACATCAACTCCGACGGGGTCAACATCATGACCCTGGAGGACCCGGTGGAATACCCGATGACGCTGATCCGGCAGACGTCGGTGGCGGAATCGGCGAAGCTGGATTTCGCCAACGGCATCCGCGCGCTGATGCGCCAGGACCCGGACGTCATCCTGGTCGGCGAGATCCGCGACGAGGACACCGCGGAGATGGCGTTCCGCGCGGCGATGACCGGCCACCAGGTTTATTCGACGCTGCACACCAATTCCGCGGTCGGCGCGTTCCCGCGCCTGCTCGACATCGGCATCGTGCCGGACATCATGTCGGGAAACATCATCGGCGTGGTGGCGCAGCGACTGGTGCGGAAACTCTGCCGCACCTGCCGCCAGGCTTACGACCCGGAGGTGCGCGAGCGCCGCCTGCTCGGGCTCACGCCCACCGAACCGGCGACGCTGTATCGCGCGGTCGGCTGCGACCAGTGCGACTACCAGGGCTACCGCGGCCGCATGTCGATACTCGAGATCCTCAAGATCGACCCGGCGCTGGACGAACTCATCGCCCGCCGCGCCACCGCGCGCGAGATCCTCACCGCGGCGCTGGCGCAGGGCTTTCGCACGCTCGCCGACGACGGCATACGCCTGGTGCGCGCCGGCGCCACCAGCCTGGACGAGTTGATGCGCGTCATCGACCTCACCGACCGCATGGCCTGACGGCCGGCCTGCCGCGAGGAACGCGCGCGATGCCGCTGTACACCTACAAGGCCATCGACAGCTTCGGCAAGTCGGTGCTCGGCCGCGTCGACGCGATCAACCTGTTCGACCTCGAGCAGCGCCTGGCGCGCATGGGGCTGGACCTCGTCACGGGCGCGCCCTCGTCGACCAAGAGCCGCCTGATCGCCGGCTCGACCATCAAGCGCGAGGACCTGATCAACTTCTGCTTTCACCTGGAGCAGCTCGCGAGCGCCGGCGTCCCGGTCGTCGAAGGCCTGGTGGACCTGCGCGACAGCGTCGAGAACGTGCGTTTTCGCGAAGTGGTGGCCGGGGTGCTCGAATCGATCGAGGGCGGCCGCGGGCTGTCGCAGGCGCTCGGCGAATACCCGGAGGTGTTCAGCAAGGTATTCGTCAGCCTGGTGCGCTCGGGCGAGCAGACCGGGCGCCTGCCCGAGGTACTCAAGAGCCTCACCGAAACGCTGAAATGGGAGGACGAACTCGCCGCGCAGACGAAGAAGCTGCTGCTCTACCCGGCGTTCGTCGGCGGCATGGTGATGCTGGTGGTGTTCTTCCTGATGATCTACCTCGTGCCGCAGATGACCGGATTCATCCGCAACATGGGGCAGGACGTGCCGCTGCAGACGCGGATACTGATCGTCGTGTCGGCGTTCTTCGTCGACTGGTGGTGGGCGCTGATCGCGGCGCCGTTCGCCGCCTGGTTCGGCCTGAAGGCGGCGATACGCTCCAGCCCGGGGTTCGCCTACGCCTTCGACAGCTGGAAGCTGCGTGCGTGGCTGATCGGCCCGATCCTCCGCAAGATCATCCTGTCGCGCTTCGCGCAGAGCTTCGCGATGATGTACGGCTCGGGCATCACGGTGCTGGATGCGATCCGCGCCTCCGAGGAGATCGTCGGCAACCGGCCGCTGGAGAACGCGCTGAAGAACGTCGGGCAGCAGATCGCCGAGGGCAAGAACATGACGCAGGCATTCCAGGACATCGGGCTCTTTCCGCCGCTGGTGATCCGCATGCTGCGCATCGGCGAGAACACCGGCGCGCTGGACCGCTCGCTCCTGAACATCGCGTACTTCTACAACCGCGAGGTGCGCGAGGCGATCGGCAGGCTGCAGGCGATGATCGAGCCGGCGATGACCGTGGTGCTGGGCGCGATACTCGGCTGGGTGATGCTGTCCGTGCTCGGGCCGGTGTACGACTCCATATCGAAGATGAAGTTCTGAGATGAAGCTCTGACATGGCGGCCAAGCACGTCCTCTACTTCAGCGTCGATACGCGGGTGCTCTACCGCTGGTCGGGCGGCGCGCTCGCGCACGAGGCGAGCTTCCCGGCGGACGATGACGGCGTCGCCCGGTTCCGCGAGTTCCTCGCGCGCGCGAAGGGCTCGCACATGTACGTCGTCGCCGATGTATCGGGCGAGGATTTCCACGAGGACCAGATTCCCTGGCTGCGCGGCGGCGACCGCGACGCGATCGTGCAGCGCCGCCTCGCGCAACGCTACCGCGACACGCGGCTGGCGAGCGCGTTTTCGCTTGGCGTCACCACCGGCGAACGCCGCAACGAGCGCCTGCTGCTCGCCTCGTTCACGAACGCCGAGCAGTTCGGCCCCTGGCTGGACGAGATCGCCAGCGCCGGCGTCACGCTTGCCGGGGTCTACTCGGTGCCGTTCCTTGCGCCGGTGCTGGCAACGCGCCTGGGCGCGCGCGGCGGCCATGCGCTCGTCGTCTCGGTGGACGCGGCGGGGCTGCGCCAGAGCTTCATCGAGGACGGCAGGCTGCGCTTCGCGCGCCTCGAGCGCATCCCCGAGGCGCCGCCCGAGGCGCTGGCGGCATTCGTGCGCTCGGAGACCTCGCGCCTGGTGCAGTACCTGTCGACGCTGCGCCTGCTGCCCAGGGACGGCGCGCCGGTGCAGGTGTTCGCGATCGCGCCGGCTGGCCAGCGCGCCGCGTTCGAGGAAACGCTGGTATCGGACCAGCGCCTCGCCTTCCACGCGGTGGGCGTCGAGGAAGCGGCGCGCGCGATCGGCCTCAAGCACCTGTCGCCGAAAGCGCAGGACGAGCAGCTCTACCTGCACCTCGCCGTCAAGCGCGCGCCGAAAGAACAGTTCGCGCGCCGCGAGGACCGGCGGGGATTCTTCCTCTGGCAACTGCGGCGCGGCGTCATGGCGGCGTCCGCGGTCTCGTTCGTGCTGTGCGCGGCCTACGCCGGCGTGACCTGGCTGGACGTGCTCGGCGTGCGCAATGAGGCCGATGTGCAGTCGCGCGCCGCAGCCACGGCGCTTGCCGACTACCAGCGCATCACGGCGGCGTTCCCGGTCACGCACACCACCACCGACAACCTGCGCGCGACGGTGACCGAGTTCCGCAACCTCGCCGCGCGCACTTCTTGGCCGGCGCAGGACTTCGAGTACGTGTCGCGCGTGATGGACAAGTTCGGCCAGCTCGACCTCGACAAGCTCGACTGGCGAGTGGACCGCGCGAGCACGCTCGCCGCCGGCAAGCCGGGAGCCGCCAAGGCGGCATTGGCAGCGCCGGCCGCCGCCGCGGCACCGTCTGCCGGCACGCCGAAGGACGAATCCAGTGACTACGTCCGCATCATCGAGGTGGGCGGACGCGTGAACGCCACGCAGCGGTCCGACTACCGCGCCATCACCGGGCAGGTACAGGAGTTCGCACAGGCGCTGCGGGTCGACCCGGCCTACCGCATCGTCAGGACGCAACTGCCTTTCGACGTCACCCCCGACAGCACGCTTTCCGGCGACATCGGCGAAGTCGAAACCAGCGAGGCGCCGCGCTTCACCATCGTGCTTGCGAGGCCGATAAAGTGACGCTGGACCGGGACGAACTGAAGAAGCTGGCGCCGGCGCTGGCGCTGCTGCTGCTCGCTCTCGCGCTGGGCGCGGCGATGATCTGGTATGCCGATCGCTCGCTCAAGGCGGCGCAGACACAACTCGCCACGGCGAGGGCGGAGCGAACGCAGAACCAGGAGCGGCTCTCCAAGATCGCCGAGGAGGAGCGCGACGTATCAGAGAAGCTGCAGGTGTACCTGCGCCTGAAGGACGCGCACATCCTGGGCGAGGAACGGCGCCTGGAGTGGGCCGACACGGTGGCGCGCATACGCAAGGAGCGCGAACTTCTGGACGTGCGCTACCGGGTCGAGCCGCAGCGCCTGATGGTCTCGCTGCCCGGCAAGCCCGCGCCGGTGGAGTTCTACACGTCGACGATGAAGGTATCGCTGTCGCTGCTGCACGAGGGCGATCTGTTCACCTTCCTCGACGACCTGCGTGCCTCGGGCAACGCCTACTACTCGGTGCAGCAGTGCGGTGTGGTCCGCCTCGGGCAGATCAGCGCACTGACCACGCTGGCGCCGCGCCTGCGAGCCGATTGCACCATCGACCTGATCACCGTGCTCGACCGGGGGGCGAAGTCATGAGACTCGCCGTCGCACTGTGCGCGCTGCTGGCAGTGCTGGTCCTGCCTGGCGCGCAGGCGCAGGAGCTCGGCAGGCTGTTCCTCACGCCGGACGAGCGCGCGGCGCTCGACGCGCGGCGCGCGGCGAAGCTGCCTGACAAGCCCGCGGCCGCGGCGGTGGTCGCGTCCCCGGTGACGCGCATCGACGGCTACGTGCAGCGCTCGGGCGGACCTTCCACTGTCTGGGTGAACGGCGAAGCGCTGACCGAGGGCGCGGCGCAGAGCACCGTGCGCATCCACCCCGGCAGCGCCGGCGAGGCGAGCATCGCCTTCCCGGCAGAGCCCGAGCCGCGCGAAACCCGCGCCCGCGTCGGCCAGTCGGTGGACACCCTGACCGGCGAGATCCGCGATCCGCTGGGCGACGGGGAGATCAGGGTCAAGCGGCCCGGTACGCGCAAATGACGCGCGCATGCCGGACAGCGCGGCTCGCGCTCCGCTCTCGCCAGCGTGGCGCGGCGCTGCTGATCATGGCGGCACTGCTGATCATGGGCGGCTCCTGGTTTCTGGTCTCGACCATGGGCTCGGCGGCAGAGCTCCGGGCAGCAGAGCGCGCCCACAATGCGCGTGTGCTGGCGGAGGCGAAGGCGGCCCTCATAGGCTGGATCGCCATGGAAGCGATGTCGGACGCGAGTCCGGGCCGACTGCCATGTCCGCAGGCCTGGGCGGACGTCGGCAGCGCAAACGAAGGACGCGCGGCCGGGAACTGCGCCTCTGCGGTGGGCTGGGTTCCGTGGCGCACGCTGGGGATCGCCAAGCCGCTGGACGCCTCCGGCGCCCAGCTCTGGTACGTCGTGTCTCCCGGTTGGCACCTGCCGAGCAGCGCCGCGTCGCTGACGATCAATTCCAACACCAACGGCCAACTGACGGTGGACGGGGCTTCGGCAGTAGCGGTCATCATCGCGCCCGGGTCGCCGCTGCAGGTCCAGCCGAACGCGAACCAGCTCGCCGCAGGCTGTGTCGCCCGCACCCAGTCCAGCGCGATCAACCTGCCCGGCACCTCGCCCGATCCGCTGGACTTCCTCGATTGCGAGAACGGCAGCACCGGCAACAACGTGTTCACCCGCATGGTCGTCGACAACGCATCGAACCCGGTGTTCAACGACCAGTTGGTGGTGGTGACGGCTGCCGAAGTCATGGCCGCCATCGAAGGGCCGGTCAGGGTGCGCATCGAGAACGAGGTGCTGCCGCAGATCGAGTCGATCTACGCGTCAAGCCAGTGGGGCGCCACGGCGAGCACGCCGATCTTTCCGTTCCCCGCGCGATTCGCGGACGATGCCGGCGCCACGTTCAACCCGGAGGACTTCCGTGGCCGCCGCTACCGCGACGATGCCAACTCCATACTCCACACCCAGGGACTGCTGCCGCTGACGCGTTCTCAAGGGTGCACCACAGGCGATCGCTGCGATCCGGCTTTCGTCTACTGGCACACCGCCTGGTCGACCATCGAGAACGTCCAGCCGATCGCGATCAGCAAGGCGAGCGGCGGCGCCACGCTGAACTCCTGGGACTGCAGCACGTCCACGTCCACGCTGCTCACCTGCTCGATCGCGTTCCGGGAAACCTGCGCGGCGTGGACGACCTGCACGCCGGACATCCGCGTGAGGATCGATGCGTCGGCGCCGAACGTCGGCATGACGCTGAAAGACCTGACGACCGCCGGAACGACCGGGGGCGCGGCGCCCAGCCTTACCGCGCCGATCCAGGCCGACGGCTCTGCGCGAGCCTCCTACCTCGGCAGCCTGACCGGCACCGCGGCGTTCTGCTGGTTCAGTTCCTGCACCGCATATGGCAATCGGACGGTCACCATACCGATCAGCGTTTTCGCGGACCACGCCTTCCTCAATCCCGCCGTCACCGACGCGTGGTACTGGTTCTTCGCCAACAACTGGCACCAGGTGACGTTCTACGCGGTTGCGCCGAGCCACCTGCCGAGCGGGGCCACGCATGATTGCAGCGCCGTCGGCGACTGCCTCAGCGTCACCGGTTTGACGCCGGCTTCGGGAAACCGCGCCCTCATCGCGCTTGCCGGCCAGAGCCTGACGCGCAGCGCGCGGCCGAACGGCACCCTTGCCGACTTCCTCGATGTCACAGAGAACCAGAACTGGGACCAGGTATTCGAGCAACGCTCAACCGGACGCGCATTCAATGACCGCTTCATCTCGCTCAGCAGCTACTGAGCAGCGCGGCTTTACGCTGGTCGAGATCGCGGTCGTGCTCGCGATCGTGGGGCTGCTCCTCGGCAGCATCATGCTGACGCTGGGCACACGCGTCGAACAGCAGGCCCGCAGCGAGACGCAGCGAAAACTGGAGGAAGCGAAGGAACTGCTGCTCGCATTTGCGGTGGTGAATGGCCGCCTGCCATGCCCGGCTACCGCTGCCGCCAGCAGCGGGGACGAGGCGCCTGCGGGCGGCGACGTCTGCACGTCCAACTATGGCGGCTTCCTGCCCGCAAGCGCGATCGGCTTCCAGCCGACCGATTCGGCCGGCTATGCGCTCGACGCGTGGGGAAACCGCATCCGCTATGCAGTGTCGGCGACCCAGTGGGGAACGACGCCGTTCGCGCGTTTTACGAAGACGCACGTGCCCAACAGCGCTACTGCGGCGTGGTCGATAAGCCAGACGCCCGCTGACCTGCTGATCTGCAGCGGCGCCACCGCGTCGGCAACCGCCTGCGACGCGGGCGCCAGCGCGGCGAACGCCAGCACCGTGGTGGCGCTCGTCTATTCAACCGGGAAGAACGGCCCATCCGGCGGTACCGGGACGCACGAGTCGCGCAACCTGGACGGTAACGCGATGTTCGTCATCCGTGAGCCGGACCCGGAGGGCTTCGCGCATGGCGCCTTCGACGACCAGATGGCCTGGATCCCGGTCGGCGTGCTCTACAGCCGCATGATCGCGGCCGGCGTACTGCCCTAGCGGATCACGCGGCGGTCACCGGACCGGCAAGCAGGAAGCACACCTCGCCGTCGCGGTTGCTCTCGAGCGTGAGCGCATAGCCGGCGGCCTCGGCCAGGCGGGCCGACTGGTACAGGCCGAGGCCGAGGCCCGGGCCGGACGATTCGATCGGGCTGGAGAACAGCGACTTCGCCAGCGCCGGCGGCACCGCGGCGCCGGAGTCGATCACGCGCAATTCGATCTTCCCGTTGCACGCCAGTTCGGCGCGCACGCGGGCCGAATCATCCGCGCCGCGCTTGGCGAGCGCGTTCTGGATCAGGTTGTCCGCCACGCTGTCGAACAGCGCGCGCGGCAGCTCGATGCCAGGGCGCAGCGCGCGCGCGGCGAACTCGACGCCGGCCGAGCGGTACTGGCGGGCGAGCGCGTCCCACCAGGCCTGCGCATCGGCGCGCCCCTCGCCCGGCGGCTGCGGACGCTGCAGCTGCTCCAGCGTCTCCGCGAGGCGCTGCGCGATCGCCGGCAACTGCCGGCGGATCAGCGCCTGCTGCTCGGGCGTGCCCTCCTCCTTCGCCGCCACCGTGCACAGCACGTTCAGCGACTGCAGCAGGTTCTTAACGTCGTGCGTCATGCGCGCGCCGGTCTCGTGCACCGCCTGCATGTAGCTCTGCTGGCGCAGCTTCTCCTCGCGCAGCTTGGCGACGTAGAACTCGCCCAGCAGCTGGCCGAGCAGCTGCAGGTGCCAGTTCAGCACCGGACTGGTTCGATAGCGCGAGTAGATGCGCAGCGAAAGCGACCGGTTCGAATACTCCACGGTGTGCGGGGTCTCGGCGCCTACCTCGCCAGACTCCGCGGGCGTGCTCCAGCGCGCCCCGCTCACCCAGGGCAGCCGTGCGAGGCCCGCCACGCCTTCGGCCAGGAAGCGCTCCGGGCGCGCTTCGGCATGCAGCAGCTCGGCAAGGAAGTACAGCCACTTCTCCAGCGGCATGCCGATGGAAAAAAGATACCGCGACACGAACACGTTCAGTCCCGCGTAGCCGGTGCCCGGGCTCCAAGCCAGCCCGATCAGCAGCACCGCGCCGGCCATCGCGAACACCGTGTACGTGATCGCCTGCAGGTAGGACGTACTACCGATGGTCATGAAGGTGAAGCCGCCCAGCACCACCATGCCGATCACCAGCATGAGGAAAACCGAGTAGAAGAAGTCGATCACCTGCGGGGATTCGGGCGACTCCGGCTCCACCGGCATCAGCGCCATGGCGATGAAGAGGAGCGGCAGTCCGAACTCCGCGTACATCAGGATGTCCGCCGAGATCTCCCGCCGCGGCGCGACTTCCGGCAGGATCGCCACCACGAGCAGCGCGAGCAGGTACAGGAACACGGTGAGGTAGAAGCGGCGCTGCCAGCGCGCGGCGTGCTGATACACCTTGCCGCCGACGATGCCCGACAGCACCACCGCCCACGCGACCAGCATCCACCAGTCCAGGCGCCACATCACCGCCGCCGCGACCAGCGCGATCAGGCCGGCCTGCAGCGGCGGGATCGCCTGCTGACCGCGCACGAAGGGTTGCCACAGGAGCAGCAGGCCGAGGTGGGCGACGAGCAGGCCGCGGCCCCAGAAGTCGTTCACGCCGCGGAACACCGCCAGGTGCAGCAGCAGCAGCATGGCGATGACCAGCAGCCGCCACCAGCGCTGGCTGAGGCGCCATACGGTATCGGAAACCCGGTCTACGAATGAAGGAAGCTGGCTCGACACTTGCATGGACGCACGGACTGACACACGATACACCATGCATCCGGCGCTCACGCTCGCACGCTACACGCTGCTGGAAGCCCGCCGCGGCGGCCTGCCCTGGCTCGCGCTCGCGTGCATCGCTGCGGCGCTGGGGCTCGCGGCGTTCCTCTCCCGAGTCGCCATCACCGAAAGCCTGCAGTTGCAGGCGGCGCTGGTCGCCGCGGCGCTGCGCGCGAGCGCGGTGTTCCTGGTCGCGGTGCACGTGATCACCAGCGTGGTACGCGACGCCGCCGACAAGGGCTTCGAGCTGGTGCTGTCGCTGCCTGTCTCCCGCCGCGCGCTGTACGCCGGCAGGCTCGCAGGCTACGCGGCCTCGGGCGCGCTGGTCGCAAGCGTGTTTGCGCTGCCGCTGCTGGTGTGGGCGCCGTCCGGCGCGGTGTTCGCGTGGTGGCTGTCGCTCGCGTTCGAGACCACGCTGGTGGCGTCCCTCAGCCTGTTCTTCGTTTTCACGCTCGCGAATGTGGTGCCGGCGCTGGCCGCGGTCGCGGGCTTCTACCTGCTCGCGCGATCCATCGCGGCGTTCCAGGCCATCGCGGCCGGGCCCGCCGCCGACGAAGGCCTGTTCGGTACGCTCGCGCGCTGGGGCGTGGACGGCGTGGCCTTGCTGCTGCCGCGGCTGGACGCGGTGACCCGCACCGACTGGCTGCTGTATGGCGCGCCGGACGCCGCCGCGCTCAGCGCCGCGCTCGGCAGCCTGGCGCTGTACGGCGCGCTCGCCTGCGTCGCCGGCCTGGTCGACTTCCATCGCCGCAACCTGTGATGCGGCAGCGCGACGAACGGCCGCTGTCGTCCGTCCCGCCGTGGCTGTGGGCGGCGCTCGCGATCTTGTGCGCGGCGCAATTCAGCATCGTCGCCTGGCAGGAACGCGGCGCGCCCGAGGCCCGCGACCTGCCGCCCGCGCCCCGGCCGCAGGTGCTGCGCGCGCTCGCACTCGGCGAAACCGCGGCCCTTGCCCGCATCACCATGCTGTACCTGCAGGCCTTCGACTATCGTGGCCTGAACGCCCTGACCTATCGCGATCTGGACTACGCCAGGCTGCTGGATTGGCTGCGCGCGGTGCTCGCCACCGACCCAAAAAGCGAGTACGCACTTTTCTCCGCGGCCCGCGTCTATGCCGAGAATCCGGACCCCCACCGCAGCCGCGCGGCGCTGGCGCTGGTGCACGAAGCGTTCCTGGACGACCCTGATCGGCGCTGGCCCTGGCTCGCCCACGCCGCACTGCTGGCCAAGCACCAGCTGAAGGACCTGCCGCTGGCGCGCCGCTACGCCGCCGACGTGGCGCGGCTGGCCACGTCTGACGACGTCCCGGACTGGGCTCGCCAGATGGAGGTGTTCATCCTCGAGGACATGAACGAGCTCGAGGCGGCGAAGGTGCTGCTGGGGGGCATGCTGGCCGAAGGGCGCATCCGGGATCCGGCCGAGCGCAGGTTCCTCGAACTCAGGCTGAAGGAGCTGGAGCGGCGCGTCGGTGGATGAAAGAATGTCAAAATTGTTGAGGGACTGACGAAGCTGTCGGAAATCCGACGATCTCGGGTCTCCAAAGCCCCGGAAACACGCGCCTGGGGGGTGATTTACGCCTGGCACGGTGGTTGCTTGAGAGTTGGCAGGGCCGCTACCGGCCCGAGGAGACAAGACCATGAAACGAATGCAAAAAGGCTTCACCCTAGTAGAGATCGCCATCGTGCTGGTCATCATCGGCCTGCTGCTCGGCGGCATCCTGAAGGGCCAGGAGATGATCACCCAGGCCAAGATCAAGAACGCCATCGCGGACTTCTCCGGCATCTCGGCCGCGTACCACGGCTATGTAGACCGCTACAAGAAGATCCCCGGCGACGATCCCTGTGCCGGCACCGGCGCGGGACTGACCATGGGCAACTGCGGCACCACTACCGCGCGCTGGACCGGCGCCGAGGGTGGCGACGGCAATGGTGTACTGGGGGGCACATACAACTCTACGGATGGAACCCAGGAGAGCCGCAAGTGGTGGGATCACCTGCGCCGCTCGGGCTTCGTGTCCGGCGTCGGCAACCAGCAGCCGTTCAACGCGCTCACCGGCATGATCGGCGTGCAGACCGGCGACGGGCAGGCAACCCCCGCAGCCACGCTCGTCGTCGGTACGGCCGGCTTTAGCGGCCTTATCATGTGCTCGGCCAACCTGCCGGACAAGATCGCGATTTCGGTGGACACGCAGATGGACGATGGCGTGTCCAACAACGGCAGCGTGCGTGCGGTATTGCAGACTGCGCCGAACCCGAACATCGGCACCGCGCTGGCGCCGGTAGATTCATACCAGGAGACTGGGTCCAACGTGTACACGATCTGCCGTTCGCTGTAAGCCGCAGCCTCTGTCGCAGAAAAAAGCCGGCGCAAGCCGGCTTTTTCGTTTGTGCCGCCGCTAGCCCTGCAGCAGCCGCAGTTCCGCGGCCGCCAGCACCTCCGGCACGCCCAGCAGCACCACCACGTCGCCAGGTTCCAGGCGGCCGATCGCCGAGGGCGCGAGCTTGCCGGCGCCGCTGCGCTTCACCGCGGTGACCTGCGCGCCCAGGCCTTCGAAACCGAGTTCGTCGATGCCGCGCCCGATCGCCCAGGCGCCGGCCGCGAGCGTCACCGGGTACAGGCGCGGGTGCGCCGACTCCATGGTGTCGGGCTCGTCGCTGGCGCCGTGAAACAGGCCGCGCAGCAGGCCGTAGTGCTCGTCGCGCACCTGGCGGATTCGCCGCATCACGCGGTTCAGCGGCACGCCTACCCAGACCAGCGTGTGCGAGGCGAGCATGAGCCCGGATTCGAAGGCCTCGGGCACCACCTCGGAGGCGCCCGCCGCGTTGAGCTTCTCGATGTCCGATTCGTCGCGCGCGCGCACGATGGCCGGCACCGCCGGGTTCAGCGCAAGCACGTGCGCGAGCACGCGGATCGACGCCGCGGGATCGGCGAAGGTCACCACCACCGCGGCCGCGCGCATGATGCCGGCGGCGACCAGCGCCTCGCGCCGCGCGGAATCGGCGAATACCACGGTGTCGCCGGCCAGCGCCGCCTCGCGCACGCGGTCGGGGTCCAGGTCCAGCGCGACGTAACGCACGCCCTCGGCTTCGAGCATGCGCGCGAGTCGCTGGCCGTTGCGGCCATAGCCGAGAATGATGACGTGGCGCTCGGTG
Organism: Burkholderiales bacterium; assembly: GCA_050248795.1. Taxonomy (GTDB): domain Bacteria; phylum Pseudomonadota; class Gammaproteobacteria; order Burkholderiales; family SG8-39; genus CAZTDU01. The sequence continues at coordinate 35,599 of JBFWRS010000032.1, forward strand.
CCGAAGGACTGCACCGCGATGCGGTGAAGTTCCAGCGAGCGCGCCATCCATTCGGAGCTGGTCAGGCGCAGCACGATGCGGTCGCTGGCGCCGATGATGAACGGCGTCGCAAGCATCGACAGGATCATCGCCGCGAGCAGCGCCTGCGTGACCTCGTCCGGCGCGAGCTGCTGGCCGACGACCTGCGCCAGCAGCACGAAGCCGAACTCGCCCCCCTGCGCCAGCGCAAGCCCGGTGCGCAGCGCGGTTCCGGTCACGGCGCCGAACGCGCGCGCGAGCAGCGCGATCAGCAGGAACTTGGCGCCGACGAGCAGCAGCACCAGCAGCAGCACCAGCCAGGGCTTGGCCGCCACCAGCTGCAGGTCGAGCATCATGCCGACGGTGACGAAAAAGAGTCCCAGCAGCACGTCGCGGAACGGCTTGATGTCCTCCTCGACCTGATAGCGGAACTCGGTCTCCGATATCAGCATGCCGGCGAGGAAAGCCCCGAGCGCGAGCGACAGGCCGGCGATGCCGGTGATGAAGGCGAGCCCGACGGTGATGAAAAGCACGTTCAGCACGAAGAGCTCGGTGGACTTGCGCCGTGCGACGATGCCGAACCAGGCGCGCATCAGGCGCGGCCCCACGAGGATCAGCACCGCGAGCACGGCAGCGGCCTTGGCCAGCGCGAACGCGATCTGCACGCCGATCTCCCCGGGCGGCTGGCCAAGCGCGGGCACCAGGATCAGCAGCGGCACCACCGCCAGGTCCTGGAACAGCAGCACGCCGACGATGTCGCGGCCGTGCGGGGTATCGAGCTCCAGCCGCTCGGCGAGGATCTTCATCACCACCGCCGTCGATGACATCGCGATCACGCCGCCCAGCGCCAGCCCGGTCTGCCAGCTGCCGCCGAACGCGATCGACGCGCCGACGCTCGCCGATATCGTCGCCGCCACCTGCGCAAGTCCGAGGCCGAACACCGCGCGGCGCATGACGCGCAGCTTGGGCAGGCTGAACTCCAGCCCGATGGAAAACATCAGGAACACGAAGCCGAACTCGGCCAGGTGCCGCGTCTCGTTGCTGTCGGCAACCAGCCCCAGCGCGTACGGCCCGAGCGCGACGCCGGTGGCGAGGTAGCCGATCATCGGCGGCAGGCGCAGGAAACGGCAGGCGACGACCGCGAGCACGCCGCAAGCGAGAAGCGCAAGCACGGGCAACAGGGCCAGACCGGTGGAATCCATCAGGGGGCGGGGAGGGGGCAGATGCGATAATAAGCGAATGGGACCGCGTCACACCGCCCTCGAGCTCGCGCAGCGCGTACTCGCCATCGAGGCAGACGCGGTGCGCGCGCTGATCCCTCGCCTGGACGAGCGCTTTCTCGCCGCGGTTTCGCTGGTGCTCGAATGCCGCGGCCGGGTGATCGTCAGCGGCATCGGCAAGTCCGGGCACATCGCGCGCAAGATCGCCTCGACCATGGCGAGCACCGGCACCCCGGCCTACTTCGTGCACCCCGCGGAGGCGAACCACGGCGATCTCGGCATCGTGCAGCCGGACGACATCCTGATCGGACTCTCCAATTCGGGCGAATCCGCCGAGCTGCTGTCGATCGTGCCGCTCCTGAAGCGCAGGGGCGCGAAGCTGATCGCCATCACCGGCAACGCCGGGTCGCAACTCGCGCGCGAAGCCGACGTGCACCTGGACGCTGCGGTAGAGCAGGAGGCCTGCCCGCTGAACCTCGCGCCGACCGCCAGCACCACCGCCGCGCTGGCGCTGGGCGACGCGCTCGCGGTCGCGCTGCTGGACGCGCGCGGCTTCTCGGCGGACGATTTCGCGCGCTCGCATCCGGGCGGCGCGCTCGGGCGCAAGCTGCTCACGCACGTGTCGGACGTGATGCGCACCGGCAAGGACCTGCCCTCGGTGCCGGATTCCGCGTCGCTGAAGCAGGCAGTGCTCGAAATGTCGCGCGGCCGCATGGGCATGACCGCCGTGCTGGACCCCGCCGGCCGGGTGCGCGGCATCTTTACCGACGGCGACCTGCGCCGCGGGCTTGAACGGGTCGCGGACTTCGGCGCCGCGCGGGTCGCGGAGCTGATGAGCGCAAACCCGCGCGTGATCCGTCCGGAGGCGCTCGCGGTCGAGGCGGTGCGGGTGATGGAGCACCACAAGGTGAACCAGCTGCTGGTGGTAGACGAAGCAGGGACGCTGGTGGGGGCGCTGAACATGCATGACCTCTTCCGTGCCAGGGTGATCTGACGCCGATGACGCGCAGCGCCGCCACCCGCGCCAGGCGCGTACGCCTGATGATCTTCGATGTCGACGGCGTCATGACCGACGGACGGCTCTGGTACGGCCCGGGCGGCGAGCAGTTGAAGGCGTTCAGCGTGCTGGACGGCCACGGCATCAAGCTGCTGGCGGCGAGCGGCGTCGCCACGGCGATCCTGTCGGGGCGCAGCTCGCGCGCGCTGGCGCGCCGTGCCGCCGAGCTCGGCGTGCCGCACGTGCTCGCCGGCGTCGAGGACAAGCGCGCGGGCCTGGACCGGCTGCTCGAGCGCACGCGCGTCGACGCATCGTCCGCCGGCTACATGGGCGACGACGTGGTCGACCTGCCGGCGATGCGGCGCTGCGGCTTCGCGTGCGCGCCGGCGAGCGCGCACGCGCTGGTGCGCCGGCACGCGCACTACACGTCGCGCGCGCGCGGCGGCGAGGGCGCGGTGCGCGACGCGTGCGAATTCATCATGCGCGCGCAGGGCACGCTCGCCGCGGCGCTTGCGCCCTACCTCGCGCGATGAAGGGCGCAGCGGACCGCGCGTTCCCGCTGGCGCTGATGCTCGCGCTCGCGCTGCTGACGTTCTGGCTAGACCGCACCGTGCGCGAAGAGGACGCGGTCGCGCTTCCGCAGCGGCACGACCCCGATTACATCGTCAGCAACTTCACCGTCACGAACTACAATCGCGACGGGAAGGTGGAGTCCACGCTGACCGCGAGGAAGATGACCCACTATCCGGATGACGATTCGACCGAACTGGAGTTTCCGCACGTGGTGCAGACCAAGCCAGGAGAGCCGCGCATGACGCTCACCGCCGACCGCGGCGCGCTGTCGCACGACGGCGTCGACGTGTTCCTGCGCGACAACGTGGTGCTGGTGCGCGAGGCGCACGAGGCGACGCCTGAGCAGCGCGTGACCAGCCCGTTCCTGCACCTGGTGCGCGAGAGATCGCTGGTGCGCACCGACCGCGAGGTGCTGATCTACCAGCAGGATCGCGAGCTCGCCGGCCGCGGCATGGTCTACAACAACGATACCGGGCAGTTCCTGCTGCACGAGCGCGTGCGCGGACGCTTCGACCCGAGGAAGCCGCAGTGAAGGCGCCGGCGCTCGCCTCCATGCTGGCAGCGGCGCTGCTGTCGGCGCTCGCATCGCCCGCGTTTGCCGAAAAGGCCGACCGGGACAAGCCCACGCAGATCGAGGCGAACCGCATGAGCGCGGACGACGTGCGCCGCGTCAACATCTTCGAGGGCAGCGTCGTGCTCACCAAGGGCACGATCACGGTTCGTGCGGACCGCATCGTCGTGCGCCAGGACCCGGAGGGCTTCCAGATTTCGGTGGCCACGGGCAAGCCGGTGCGCTTCCGGCAGAAGCAGGAGCCCAAGGGCGACCAGGAAGGCCAGTGGATGGAAGGAGAGGCGCTGAGGATAGAGATCGACGACCGGAACGAGAAGGTCGAGCTGTTCGACCAGGCCTGGGTGCAGCGCGGCGGCGACGAGGTCAAGGGCGACTACATCTTCATCGACCAGCGCACCGACTTCTTTTCCGTGAAGAGCGCCGGCAGCGGCGCGCCCGCGGGCTCGACCGGGCGCGTGCGCGCGGTGATCCAGCCCAGGGGCAAGCCCGAGCCGCCCGCCGCGCCATCGCCGCCGGGCAGCGCGACGCCAGGGAAATGAGCCTCCTGCGCGCGGAGCGCCTGCGCAAGCGCTACAAGTCGCGCACCGTGGTACAGGATGTCGCGCTGGAGGTTTCCAGCGGCGAGGTGATCGGCCTGCTCGGCCCGAACGGGGCCGGCAAGACGACGTGCTTCTACATGATCGTCGGGCTGATCCCGGTGGACAGCGGGCGCATACACCTGGACGGCGGCGAGATCACGCACCTGCCGATCCACCGCCGCGCGCGGCTCGGCATCTCGTACCTGCCGCAGGAGAACTCGGTGTTCCGCCGCCTGTCGGTCGAAGAGAACGTGCAGGCGGTGCTGGAATTGCAGGGCATGCAGGGCGAGCCGCTCGAGGCAAGGCTTGCCGAGCTGCTGCGGGACCTGAACATCCTGCACCTGCGCAAGCACGCGGCGCTGTCGCTGTCGGGCGGCGAGCGGCGGCGCCTGGAGATCGCGCGCGCGCTCGGGACGCGCCCCGCATTCATCCTGCTGGACGAGCCGTTCGCCGGCGTGGACCCGATCGCCGTGCTCGACATCCAGCGCATCATCCGCTTCCTCAGGGAACGCGGCATCGGCGTGCTGATCACCGATCACAACGTGCGCGAGACGCTCGGCATCTGCGACCGCGCCTACATCATCAACGAAGGCGCGGTGCTCGCCTCGGGCCGGCCGGAGGAGATCGTCGGCAACGAGAACGTACGCCGCGTCTACCTGGGCGAGCACTTCCGCATGTAATGAAGCAGACCCTGCAACTGCGCCTGTCGCAGCACCTGACGCTGACGCCGCAGCTGCAGCAGTCGATCCGCCTGCTGCAGCTGTCGACGGTGGAGTTGAACCAGGAGATCGAGCGCATCCTCGCCGAGAACCCCGCGATCGAGCGCGAGGACGCCGACGCCGATGCCGCCACGCCGGGCTACGCCGGCGACGCGCCGGCGGCAACGGAAGCGGCCCCGGCGCAGGCGGCGGAAGCCGATGCCGCGCCCGCGCAGGACTGGGAGCCTGACTTCTCCGCCGCGCCGCGCGGCGCCGACGACGAGCACGCCGAGCGCGCGTTCTCGGCGCCGGACATGCCCACGCTGCGCGAGCACCTGCTCGGCCAGTTGTCGCTGACGAACCTGGAAGCGCGCGACCGCGCGCTGGTCGGGATGCTGATCGATGCCCTGGACGACGACGGCTACCTCAGGCTCGAGCTGGACGAAGTCGCGGCGATGATCCCGGCCGAGGCCGAGGCCGGCGTGGAAGAACTGTCGATCGCGCTGCAGCACCTGCAGCACATGGACCCGATCGGCGTCGGCGCGCGCAATCCGCGCGAATGCCTCGCGCTGCAGATCCGCGCCCTGACCGGCTGGGGCGAGCGCGCCTCGCCGGTGCACGAGCTCGCGCTCGGCATCGTCGAGCGGCACCTGGACCTGCTTGCGGCGCGCGACTACGCGCGCCTGAAGGCGGCCACCGGCGCGGACGAGGATGCGCTGCGGGGCGCGCAGAAGTTCATCCAGAGCCTCAACCCGCGTCCCGGCGCCGAGTTCGCCCGCGTCGAGGCACGCTACGTCATACCCGATGTGGTGGTTCGCAAGTCCAAAGGCGTGTGGCGCGCGAGCCTGAACCCGGAGGCGATGCCGCGGCTGCGCGTCAACCGCCTCTACGCCGAGCTCGGCGCCGGCAGCCGCGGCACGCAGAACGGGCTCGCCCCCAGGCTACAGGAGGCGCGCTGGCTGATCAAGAACGTGCAGCAGCGCTTCGACACCATCCTGCGCGTGGCGCAGGCAATCGTCGATCGCCAGCGCCAGTTCTTCGAGCACGGCGAGGTGGCGATGCGGCCGCTGGTGCTGCGCGAGATCGCCGACACCCTGGGGTTGCACGAGAGCACGATTTCCCGCGTCACGACGCAGAAGTACATGGCGACGCCGCGCGGCACGTTCGAGCTGAAGTACTTCTTCGGCAGCCACGTGTCCACCGATACCGGCGGCGCCGCCTCGTCTACCGCGATCCGGGCGCTGATCAGGCAGCTCGTCGCCGCCGAGGACACGCGCGCGCCGCTCGCGGACTCGCGCATCTCGCAAATTCTCGCCCAGCAGGGTATCGTGGTCGCGAGGCGCACCGTCGCGAAATACAGGGAATCTCTGCAGATTCCACCTGTCAATCTCAGAAAATCGCTATGACCTCAAAGGAGATCCCGATGAACCTGAACGTGAGCGGCCACCACCTCGACATCACGCCCGCGATCCGCGGCTATGTCAGCGACAAGCTCGGCCGCATCACCCGGCATTTCGACCACGTGATCGACATCCACGTCATCCTGTCGGTCGACAAGCTGCGCCAGAAGGCCGAGGTGACGCTGCACGTGCGCGGCAAGGACATCCACTGCGAAAGCGAGCAGGAGGACCTGTACGCGGCGATCGACCTGATGGTCGACAAGCTCGACCGCCAGGTGCTCAAGTACAAGGGAAAAATGGCCGACAAGCCGCATGATTCCATCAAGCACAGGACCCCGCCCGCTGAGCTATAATCCGCGCCCGTTTCCTCCCGCGCCCGCGGCGCCCGACCCGGGCGTTCCCGCGCCAGACTGATGAGCCTCGTCGCGAAGTTGCTGCCGCCAGCGAACGTCCTGGTCGACCTCCAGGTGTCGAGCAAAAAGCGCCTGTTCGAGCAGGTAGGGCTGCTGTTCGAGAACAACCACGGGCTCGCGCGCAGCACGGTGTTCGACTGCCTGTTCGCCCGCGAGCGCCTCGGTTCGACCGGCCTCGGGCATGGGGTGGCGATCCCGCACGGCAGGGTCAAGGGCCTGAAGGAGGCGCTCGGCGCGTTCGTGCGCGTCGCGCAGCCGGTGGCATTCGACGCCCCCGATTCGCAGCCGGTATCGCTGGTGTTCGTGCTGCTGGTGCCCGAACAGGCCACCGACAGGCACCTGCAGATCCTCTCCGAACTCGCGCAGATGTTCAGCGACCGTTCGATGCGCGACGCGCTCGCCGCAGCGGCGGACGCGCCTGCACTGCACCAGCTCATTTCCGCATGGCAGCCGGATGCTCCAGGTCAACGTCACGCAGTTGCATGAGGCGAATCGCGACGCCCTGTCGCTCGCCTGGGTAGCCGGGCAGGACGGCACCACCGTCGTGCGCCGCGAGGCGGCGGCCGCGGCCGCGCTGATCGGCCACCTGAACCTTAACCACCCCAACAGCATCCAGGTGCTCGGCGCCTGGGAATCGCCGCTGCTCACCGGCGGCGAGGCGGCGTCGCGCGCCGAAGTGGTCGAGAGGCTGCTGTCGTTCGCGCCCACCGCGGTGATCCTCGCCGACGGCGTGTCGCCGACCCCCGAGCTGATCGCGGGCGCGACGCGCACGCACACCCCGCTGATGACATCCCCCGCGCCTGCGGCACGCGTGATCGAGAAGCTCGCGCGCTACCTGTCCAAGGCGCTGGCCGACTCGATCGAGCGCCACGGCGTGTGCATGGACGTACTGGGGCTGGGCGTGCTGATCACCGGCGATTCCGGCGTCGGCAAGAGCGAGCTCGGACTGGAGCTCATCAGCCGGGGGCACGGCCTGGTGGCCGACGACGTGGTGGAGATCTCGCTCATCGCCGAGAACACGCTCGAAGCGCGCTGCCCGCCGCTATTGCGGGATTTCCTCGAGGTGCGCGGGCTGGGCCTGCTGAACATCCGCACCATATTCGGCGAGACCGCGGTGCGCCCGAAAATGCGCCTGCGGCTGGTGGCGCACCTGGAGCGGCCCTCGAAAGGCGCGCTCGCGCCCTCGGACCGCCTGCCGCTGTCGGAACTGTCCGAAGTGATCCTCGGCACCACGCTGCGCAAGGTCATCATCCCGGTTGCCGCGGGCCGCAACCTCGCGGTGCTCCTCGAGGCGGCGGTGCGCAACTACATCCTGCTGCTGCGTGGCGTCGATTCGATGGCCGAGTTCATGGCGCGGCAGCGCAAGGCCATCGACAAGGACGGCTGAGGCTC
>JBFWRS010000033.1:0-39486 GCA_050248795.1 Burkholderiales bacterium
ACGCGGCGCAAGGTAGAGCTGACGCAGCCAGGCCGCGTGCTGCTTGACCAGGCGCACCGCGTGCTGTCGCAGATGGATCGCGCGCTGGCCGCGGCGCGCGGCGCCGGGCGCGGCATGACCGGCCGGTTGTCGGTGGGCTTCGTCTCCTCGGCCACCTACGAGATGCTGCCGGCGATCCTGCGCCGCTTCCGCGCCAGCCACCCCGCGGTGGACCTGCACCTCGAGGAGCTGGACACGGTGGACCAGACCGACGCGCTGCAGCAGCACCGCATCGACGTCGCGCTGAACCGCCCGCCCACCTTCTACGCCTCGACGATCGCGCAGGAGACGCTGCTGCGCGAGCGCATGATCGTCGCGGTGCCCGCGGACCACCCGCTCGCCGCGCGCAGGACGCTGCGCCTGCGCGATCTGCGCGAGGAGCCCTTCGTGCTGATCCCGCCGCGCGGGGGCACCGGATACCACACGCGCGTGCTGGATGCCTGCCAGGAGGCCGGCTTCGTGCCGCGCGTGGCGCAGACCGCGCGCTACATGCACACCATCGTCGGCCTGGTGGCTGCCGGCATGGGCGTGGCGCTGGTGTCCGAGTCTCTCGCCAACCTGACGCCCAGGGGCTGCGTCTATCGGCCGCTGGCGGACCGCAGCGATGCGCTGACCATCGACCTCGGCGCGGCCTGGCATGCGAACGACGCATCGCCCGCGCTGCACGCCTTCCTCGAGGCCGCGCGCGCGGTTGGCCGGCGCCATGGCGGCGCCGGCGGGCGTCGCGCGGGCGCGCCTAGCGCGGCCGGTCGCCGGCGGCGGTGACTCGCCACAGCAGGCGCGGCATGCTGTCGTCGTAGTCGCGCACGCCGTAGTGCATCGCGGAGCGGTTGTCCCACATGAGGAAATCGCCGACGCGCCAGTGATGGCGGTAGATGTTCTCGTGCCGCGTCGCGATCGCTGCGAGGTACTCCAGCAGCGGACGGCTCTCTTCCGCGGTCCAGCCGACGAAGTGCGTGGTGTACCAGGGGTTCACGTACAGCGCCTTGCGGCCGGACTCCGGGTGCGTGCGCACCACCGGGTGCTCGACGCCGGGCGGCGCCACCTTCACCGACAGGCGCGATGGCACTTCCCGCACCAGCGGCTCCGCGGTGTGCACCGCGCGCAGCCCATCCAGCGTCTTCCTCAGGCCGGGCGACAGGTCTGCGTATGCGGCGTACATGTTGCAGAACATGGTGTCCGCGCGCCCCTCGGTCACCGTCCTTGCGTACAGCGCCGAGCCCAGCGGCGGCACCTCGCCGTAGGAAATGTCAGAGTGCCAGATGTCGTTGCGCGGCCCGAGCTTGCCCTTGGCGTTCTCCAGCACCATCACCTGCGGCAGGCCCTCCAGCCCGCGGCGCGATCCCAGCGGGTGCGGCTCGGCGGCGCCGAATCCCTCGATGAACCGGACCATGTCCGCGGGCTCGAGCTGCTGCTCGCGGAACAGGATCACCACGTTCTGGTTGTAGAGCTCGCGGATCTCGTCGAACGTCGCCTTGTCCAGCGGCTTCGACAGGTCGACGCCGCGGATTTCCACGCCCAGCGCGCCCGACAGCGTGTGTGTTTCCAGCGTGCCGCGCGCTGCCGCCTTTTCCATTGCCTGTGCCATTGTCTTGTTCCTTGTCGTCTGTTTCGGTTTCAGGACAGCGGTGCGTGCTGCGCGAGCCACGCCAGGATGCGTTTCTGCGCCTCGGCCTCGGCGCCGCCGAGGTTGTGGCCGATGTCGCCGGGCAGCACCTCGCTCGCGTAGCCCGGACCGCCGCCGGCGCGATAGATCTCCGCGCGCCTGCCGGCGGTTTTCGCCACTTCGCCGTCCGCGGCACCGCAGACGTCGATCACCGGCACCCGCACCCGCCCGAGCGTGGTGGTCGCATCCAGCGCCCCACTGCCGTTGACGCCGATGCCGATGGCGACGAAACCCTTCACCGGCAGCGCGAGCGACGGGCCGGACGCGAGGAACGCCGAGGTCATGCGCGCGCCCATGCTGAAGCCGCACAGCACCGCCGCTTCGCAGCCGCGCTGCTTCATCTCGGCCACGCCTGCCTTGATGCGCGCGCCGGCCTCGGGGAAGAGCGTATTGGCGCCGCTGACGTCGGCCTGGTAGTCAGAGAATTCGCCGCCGCTCGATGGCACCGGGTTCGCCAGCGAAAGCGTGGAGTAGCCGGCGGCATGCAGCGCCTTCCTCAGCCAGCCCACCACCGGGCCGTCCGCGCCGCCGACGCGTCCATGCAGCATGACGACGGCGGTGGCAGGCTTGCCCTGGCCCATCAGCAGCAGCCCGGCGGGAGATTTCAGTTCGAGTTCGGTCACGGTATGTCCTTGGTTGCGTGGTTCAGATCGGTGCGCTGCCGCGCAGCGTGGTGCGTTGCAGGTAGCGCCGCTGCGGCAGCGCGTAGTCGCAGATCGCCAGGTGCTGGGTCGGGATGTTGTCCCACATCACCAGGTCGCCGACGCGCCACTTGTGGCGGTAGATGTACTCGGGCCGCGTGCACTCGGCCCACAGCGTCTGCAGCAGCTCGCGGCTTTCTTCCTCGGGCACGCCGAGGATGCGCGCGGTCTGGCCTTCGTTGACGTAGATGCTGCGCCTGCCGGTCACCGGGTGCGTGCGCACCACCTTGTGCACCACCGGCGGCGCGCTCTCCTTGTGCCGCGTATCCAGCGCGGCCGCCGCATCGCCATCGGCCACCAGCTTGCGGTGGCGGTTCTCGAGGCTGAATTCGGCCTGCAGCGGCTCGATTCGCGCCTTCATCGCGTCCGACAGGCCCTCGTAGGCCGCGGCGGTGCTGGCCCACAACGTATCGCCAAGCACGCTGCCGTCGTCCGCGTGCGGGATCTCGATGGCGTAGAGCAGCGACCCGCGGCTCGGCACCGCCATGTAGGACAGGTCGGTGTGCCAGTAGCGCCCGGCATCGTAGGCGCCGACGTTGCGGCCGGTTTCGTCCTTGACGTTCGAGACGATGAACAGCTCCGGATACTTCGGGTGCAGGTACTGGTAGAGCACATGCTCTTCCAGTTCACCGAAGCGCCGGCTGAACGCGATGTGCTGCTCTTCGTTGATCTTCTGGTCGCGGAACACCAGCACCGAATGGCGGTTCCACGCCGCTTCGATCGCGCGGAACGTCTCCTCGTCCACCTTTCCTGCAAGGTCTACGCCCTTCACTTCGGCGCCGATCGCGCCGTCGAAGGGCCGGATTTCCAGCTTCATGCCTGCTCCTCTCGCTAGTTGCAGATGCCGTCGAACAGACGGCGCATGTCAGTGACCCGCCCGATGCCGTCGACGCGCTCGATCAGTCGCGCAGCGGCGCCTGCGTCGAGCGGCCGCGCACCCACCGCGAGGCAATCCAGCACCTTCGCGCGATGCTCCTCGTCCGAAAGCGGGTGTTCCGGCGCACCGGGGACGAAAGGCGCGTCGCGCTCGACGCGCCCATGCCTTGCGGTCGTCACGGCGATGCGCGCCGGTGCGAACTTGCCCTTGTTGGCGTCGTCGGCGCTGGAGGCGACCTTGCCGGCAAGCGCGCCGAGCTTCGGGTCCAGCACCGCGTCGCGCTGGATGTCCGCCACGCCCAGTCGCCTGCGCGCCAGCGCGCAGGCGAGCGAATACTGGATCGAGAACTGCGCCGCGACCTGCGGGTTCGCCGCCGGCTCGAACGGCCCGCCCACCAGCCGCTGGGAAAACGGCGACAGCACGACCTCGACCGCAGTCACGTCGTCGGGCTGGATGTCGAGCTCGCGCGCGAGCGCGATCGCCACCTCGACCGGGGCGTGGTTGGCGGTGCAACTGGGGTACTTCTTGATCGCCGAACGCGTGTTCTCGTAGCGCTCGCCCAGGGCGTCCAGCAGCACTGCGGGGTCGCAATCCTCGTACTTGGCGAAATAGCCGTAGCTGCCCTCGAGCGCCTGGCGCGGCGCGCTTGCGCCCGCCGCGGCAAGCTGCGCGCAGAACACGCCCGCCTTCGCCGCGAACGCCGATTGCATGCGCTTGGCGTCGGTCTTTTCGAGCAGCGCCTGCTGCGTGCCGCCGGTATGCGACAGCGCGAAACCCATGGCGTTGGCGATGCCGTCGCGATCCAGCCCGGCTAGCCTGGCGCATGCAGCGGCGGCACCGTAGACGCCGGCCACCGAGGTATAGAACCAGCCGCTGTTCCTGCGCGAGGCCTTGCCCAGGCGACACGCGATGTCGGTGCCGAGCGCGACCGCGGCGAGGAAGTCCGCGCCGCTGGCACCGGTACGCTCTGCCATCGCCCATGCCGCCGGCACGACGACCACGTCCGCGTGCACCGATCCGGCCTCGTACACGCTGTCGTAGTCCAGCGCCGCCGCCGACACGCCGTTGACGAAGGCCGCCGCGGCCGCGGGCAGGCGCCCGCCATGCACCCAGACGCCGGCCTCCCCCGCCCCGCCCTCGGCCGCCGCCATGGCGTGGATGGCGCTGCCGCCGGGCGCGTCGGCGCCGGCCCAGGCCACCGCGAGGGTATCGAGCACGTAGCGGCGCGTCGCCGCCGCGACCGCGGCGGGAATGCGCTCCGGGCCCGTCGCCGCCACGTGGGCGGCAAGGGTTTCAGTAATCGTCAATGCAGGCTCCGTCTGATTGCGCTGCGCGAAACTCACCGCAGCCGGTGGGTGTGCGAAGAGTAAGTGGCGCTATGCTTCCGATCAATGACTGTTGGAGACTACGATTGATACGCACAGCCAATCAGTTCGCATGACCGCAGAGCTACCGCTGCTGTTCACGCCGATCACGCTGCGCTCGGTGACCGCGCGCAACCGCATCATGTCCTCGCCGATGTGCCAGTACGCGTCCGCGGACGGCGGGCCCACCGACTGGCACCTGGTGCAGTTCGGCAGGTTCGCCGCCGGCGGCGCCGGCATCGTCTTCTGCGAGGAGACTGCGGTCGAGCCGCACGGGCGCAAGTCCTACGACTGCGCCGGCATCTGGAGCGACAGCCACGTCGCCGCCTACCGAAGAATCGCCGATTTCGTGCGTTCGATGGGTGCGGTGCCGGCGATCCAGATCGGCCATTGCGGCAGGCGCGCATCGACCAAGGGGATCATGCAGGGCTTCGCGCCGCTCACCGAAGAGGACGCACGCGCCGGCCGTCCGGCCTGGCAGGGTGTTTCCGCAAGCGCCTTGCCCGACGGCCCCGGCGGGCTGGTGCCACGCGCCATGGACCTCGACGACATCCGCCGCAACCTGCAGGCCTGGCGCGAAGCCGCGCTGCGCAGCGTCGACGCGGGCTTCGACATCTGCGAGATCCACGGCGCCCACGGCTACCTCATCCACCAGTTCCTGTCGCCGGTGGCGAACCGGCGCAGCGACGGCTACGGCGGCAGCCGCGAGGGCCGCATGCGCTTCGCGCTGGAGGTCGCCGAGACCGTGCGCGCCGCCTGGCCCGCCGACAAGCCGCTTTTCTTCCGCACGTCGGTGGTGGACGGGCCGGGCGGCGAATGGGTGGTCGCCGACACCATCGCGCTGGCGCAGGAACTCAAGGCGCGCGGCGTCGACGTCATCGACTGCTCCTCGGGCGGCATGGCGGGCGACAGCACGCTGCCGCCGGTGCCGCGCGTGCCCGGCTTCCAGGTGGGCTATTCGAGCCTGGTCCGCGAGCAGGTCGGCCTGCCGACCGTGACCGTGGGCCTGATCACGGAAGCGCGTCACGCCGAGGACATCCTGCGCGCGGGGCACGCCGACATCGTCGCGCTCGCGCGCGAGTTCATGTACGACCCGAACTGGCCGCTGCATGCGGCGGTCGCGCTCGGCCATCCCGATCCCTTCGGCGTGCTGCCGCCATCCGAAGCCTTCCGCCTGCGTCTGCGCGATGCGCAGGCGCGCGACATGAAGCCCGGCGCCAGCGTCAGCGTGCCCTTCGGCCACGGCGAATCCGTGCCCTACTCCTGGAGCGCCATGATGGCGGATCCGCGCCATGGCCGCTGAGCGCCATTTCGCTGTCATCGGCGGCAGCGGCCTGATCGGCGGCGCCACTGCGGCGCGCCTCATCGCGGCCGGATCGCGCGTGACCATCCTCAGCCGGCAACGCCCGGCAGCGTTCCCACCGGGCGGCGCCTGGGTGCAGGCAGACATCACCGACGCGGCGGGCCTCGCCGCGGCGCTGGGCGCGCAGACCTATGACGGCGTGCTGCACCTCGCCGCGTATCTGCAGTTCGCCTGCGAGAAGGATCCGGTGCAGGCGGTGCGCGTAAACGTCGATGGCACGCTGAACGTACTGGAAGCCTGCCGCACGCTGGGCATCCGCCGCTGCGTGTTCGCCAGCAGCATCGCCGCGTATGGCGAGCGGCACGACCTGATGCACGAGGACGATCCGCCTGCGGCGAGCATCGGCCTGTATGGCATGACCAAGCGGCTGGGCGAAATGCTGGGCGCGCGCTACGCCGCGCTGCACGGCCTTGAGTTCGTCGCGCTGCGCTACGCCGGGGTATACGGGCCGGGCAAGGTGCACAGCCCGGGCATGGCACTGGTGCGCCAGTTGATCAAGGACACCGCACAGGGCATCGACGTCACGGTCGAGGGCGCGAGCGGCGACGAAGGCGTGCACCTGACGCACGTCGAGGACGCCGCCGAGGCCACCTGCCGCGCGCTGCTGCACCCGGCGCCCGGACACCATGTCTACAACGTCGGCGGGCCGCCGCAATGCCACGTGCCGCTGCGCGAATTCCATGCAGCGGTGAAAAAGCTGGTGCCGGGCGCCGGCAAGGTCACCTGGCAGGGGCGCGGGCGCTCCAGCGGCCCGGTGGACCTGACCCGGCTGCGCGAAGACCTCGGCTTCACGCCTTCGGTAAGCCTGGAAGCCGGGCTTGCCGCCGACCTCGGGCTGAAACTGCCCTAGGCGCGCAGCGCGCCGCTGGCGATCGCGGCCTCGCGATCGGCCGGGTGCTGGAATTGCGGTGTTTCGTCGCGCGTCTGCCTGGTGTCGCCGCGCGACGCGCTGGTCGTCTCGGTCCTCCAGGCGTCATCGTCCCAGCGATTCGGCAGCATGCGGACCTCCTCCGGCGCAGTCATGGTCTCCAGCCCCTCGAGCGCCGCCCGCACGACGTCGCGCTGGTCGGCGCGGTCGAAGGGTTTGCCCGCGCTATGCCCCAGCGGATAGTCGACGAAGGTGGCGCGCGGCGGCCGCCCGGCGCGCAGGATGTCCAGCGCGCTGCCCAGGCACATGGTGGGAATGCCGTTCGCTTCGAGGTGGCGTGCGACCAGACACACGGTCTGGTGACACACGGGTCACATCGAGACGAGCAGCGCGCAATCGACCCGTTGCGCCTTGAACGCGGCCAGAACCGCCGGCGCGAGTTCCTCGCGCACGCGGCGCTGCGAATACACGCCGCCCATGCACGACAGCACGCTATCGGCGAGCCTGCCGATGAAGCCTTCGGCGACCAGCGCGCGCAAGGTGGCGAGCGGGAAGATGCACGCCGGATCGCGGCGCGCATCGACCAGGTAGTTCTCGGTGACATGGGAGAAACGCAGGTCCGCGTCCGGCGTCGCCGCCGGGATGCTGCGCATCGAGGTGTCGTCCTTGTAGTGGTAGGCCACCTGCCCCAGCGCGTACCCGCCGGCGGTGGACAGCATCCCCAGCTGCGCCTGCGCCAGCGGCTTGGCCATCGGCTGCCAGGGCGGCGGCGTGTCGGCCTTCAGCCAGCGATAAGGCGCATAGCCGAGGCGCTGGTAGCGCTCGGTGATCGCCTGCATGTACTCGACTGCCATTGCGATTCTCCTGAAACGACTGGTGCCGGAGTGTCGCACGATGGGTAAACTCGGCGCATCCGGAGGTTGCCATGCCGAAACTGCTTGCCGAAGATGCCGTGCGCGCGTACCAGCGCGACGGCTACCATTTCCCCGTGCGCGTGTTCCCGGCGCAGGATGCCGCGGCGCTGCGCGCGCGGCTGGAAGCGCACGAAGCCGCCAGCGGCGGCCCGCTGCAGGGAAAGTGGCGCTACAAGACCCACCTGCTTTTCACCTGGGCCGACGAAATGGTGCACCACCCGGCGATCCTCGACGCAGTCGAAGACCTGATCGGCCCGGACATCCTGTGCTGGAACACCAGCTTCTTCATCAAGGAGCCGAAGAGCCCCGGCTACGTGTCCTGGCACCAGGACGCCACCTACTGGGGTCTGGACCCCGAGGAAGTGGTCACCGCCTGGGTGGCGCTCAGTCACAGCAACGAAGCGAGCGGCTGCATGAAGGTCATCCCGGGCACGCACCAGGAATCGCACATCCCGCACGTCGACACCTTCCACAAGGACAACATGCTGACGCGCGGCCAGGAAATCGCCGTCGAGGTGGACGAATCGCGCGCGGTCGGCGTGATGCTCGAACCGGGCGAGATCTCGCTGCACCACATCAAGCTGGTGCATGGCTCGGCGCCGAACCTGTCGGATGACAGGCGCATCGGCTTCGCCATCCGCTATGTGCCCACGCACGTGCGCCAGACCAAGCAGCGCGATTCCGCGATGCTGGTGCGCGGCACCGACCGGCACGGGAATTTCGACTTCGAGCCGCGGCCGCGCGCCGACCTCGACGCCGACGCGATCGCCGCGCACGCCGACGCCACCGAGCGCAAGGTGGCGGTGTTCTACGACGGCGCCCGGCGGGCGGGCGCGAGCGCCTGATCCGCAGGCGCGACGCGCTGCGCGCGCTCGCCGCGGGCGCGGCCTGCGCACTGCTGCCGGCCGCGGTACGGGCGCAGGCCGGCACGCCGCTCACGCGCCAGATTCCCTCCAGCGGCGAAGCCATGCCGGTGGTTGGGCTGGGCACCTGGATCACCTTCAACGTCGGCGATGACCGCGTCGCGCGCGATAACTGCACCGAGGTGATGCGCGCCTTCTTCGCCGGCGGCGGGCGCATGATCGATTCTTCGCCGATGTATGCCTCGTCGCAGGACGTGGTCGGCCATGGCCTCGCGCGCCTGGGCATGCAGGCCAGGGTGTTCTCGGCCGAGAAGGTGTGGACCTCGCCCGCCGCAAGCGGCCCGGCGCAGATCGAACGCACGCGCGGCCTGTGGGGTGTGCCGAAGCTCGACCTCGTCCAGGTGCACAACCTGCTCGCGTGGGAAGGCCATCTCGAGACCCTGTTCGCAATGAAAGCCGCAGGCCGGCTGCGCTACGTCGGCATCACCACGTCGGATGGCCGGCGCCACCGCGACATCGAGGCGATCATGGCGCGCCAGCCGATAGACTTCGTGCAGGTGACCTATAACGCGCTCGACCGCGAGGTCGAAAAGCGCATCCTGCCGCTCGCCGCCGAGCGGCGCATCGCCGTGATCGCCAACCGGCCGTTCCGCGAAGGCCCGCTGGTGCGCACCGCCAAGCGCCACCCGCTGCCGCCCTGGGCGGCCGAGATCGACTGCGCCGACTGGGCGGCGTTCCTGCTCAAGTTCATCGTCTCGCATCCTGCGATCACCTGCGTCATCCCGGCCACCAGCAAGGTGGCGCATGTGCGCGAGAACCTGGGCGCAATGCGCGGCCGCATGCCTGACGCGGCGATGCGACGGCGCATGGCGGCGCGGGTCGCCGCGCTCTGATGTCGGAGTGGTGGACCTACTCGCTGTCGAGTTTCCTGCTGTTTTCGCCCGCGACGTACTACCGGCTCATCGAACTGCACAACGCGCAGTGGTGGCCGGCGCAGTGTGCAGCGCTGGCGGCGGGGGCAACGATTTTCTCCTGCGCGCTGCGAGGCGGCGATGCGCGCTCGCGCGCCGCGCTGCTGCTGCTCGCCGCCTGCTGGGCCTGGGTGGCCTGGGCCTACCACCTTGACCGCTACGCAACGATCAACTGGGCGGCCAGCTACTTCGGCTGGGCCTTCGCCGCACAGGCGCTGCTCCTGGCATGGACGGCCGCGCGCGGCACGCTGCGCTTCGCGTCGCCGCCTGCCGGGCCGGCGCGCGCCGGCCTCGCCATGTGTATCGTTTCGCTTGCCGGCTGGCCGCTCCTTGCACCGCTCTTCGGCCGCGGCTGGTCACAGGCCGAAGTGTTCGGCTTCGCCCCCGACCCGACCGCGCTGGCGACCCTCGGCATCCTGCTCGCCGCCGGGCGCATGCGCCCGGCCTTGTTCGTCATCCCGCTGCTGTGGTGCGCGCTGAGCGGCGCGCTGCTGTGGGCGATGCGCTCGCCCGAAGCCATTGCCGTACCCGCCGCCGCGCTCGCGGCGATTGCGGTCGCAGCGTGGCGGACGATCCGCGAACGGAGGCAGTAGCCGCGCCTGGCAGGCCCGGATTTGCGTTTTGTGCAGTGCGGGAGTAGGGTTCGCGACCACCCGGTTAACCTGCAGGGAGGCTGGGGTGCACGAACCCGGCCACCGCAACCCTACCAGCAAACCCTCCACCGCAGCACTGACGCTGCTCGCGCTCGGCATCGTTTACGGCGACATCGGCACCAGCCCGCTGTACGCGGTGAAGGAAACCTTTGCGCCGGCGCACGGCATCCCGCTGACGCACGCGAACCTGCTGGGCGGGCTGTCGGCGATTTTCTGGGCGCTGATGATCGTGGTGTCGCTGAAGTACGTGACCCTCGTCATGCGCGCGGACAACCGCGGCGAGGGCGGCATCATGGCGCTGCTCGCGCTCGCGTCAGCGGCGGCGCGGGAACTGCAGCGCTGGCGCGCCGCGGTGCTGGTGGTGGGCGTGTTCGGCGCGTCGCTGTTCTATGGCGAGGCGATCCTGACGCCGGCGATTTCGGTGCTGTCCGCTGTCGAAGGCCTCGAGATCGGCACCGCCATGTTCAAGCCGTGGATCCTGCCGATCGCCATCGGCGTCATCACCGCCCTGTTCCTGCTCCAGCGTCACGGCACCGCCGCGGTGGGCACGTTGTTCGGTCCGGTATGCGTCGCCTGGTTCCTCGCCATCGGTGCGGTAGGCGTGTGGAACATCGCGAAAAATCCGGCGGCGCTGGCGGCGCTGGATCCGCGCCACGCCTTTGCCTTCATCCTCGGCGGCGGCCTCGCGCACTTCCTCGTCCTCGGCGCGGTGCTGCTGGCGGTCACCGGCGCGGAAGCGCTGTACGCAGACATGGGGCACTTCGGCAAGCGGCCGATACGCATCGCATGGTTCGGGCTGGTCGCGCCGGCGCTGGTGCTCAACTACTTCGGCCAGGGCGCGCTGATCATGGCCGACCCGAAGGCGGTGGAGAACCCGTTCTACCTCTCGGTTCCCGGCTGGGCGCTCTACCCGATGGTCGCGCTCGCCACGGCAGCAACGGTCATCGCGTCGCAGGCGACCATATCCGCCGCCTATTCGCTTACCCAGCAGGCGATTCAACTGGGCTACCTGCCGCGGCTGCGCATCCTGCACACCTCGGCGAAGACCATGGGCCAGATCTACATCCCGGCGGTCAACTGGGCGCTGCTCGCGGCGGTGCTCGCCGCGGTGATCGGCTTCGGCTCCTCGTCGCAGCTCGCGCACGCGTACGGCGTGTCGGTGATCGGCACCATGCTGTCGACCACGTTCCTGACCTTCTTCGTCATCCGCTACGGCTGGCACTATCCGCTCGCCCTGTGCCTGCTCGCCACCGGGCTGTTCGCGCTGGTCGATGCGGCGTTCCTGGTCGCGGCGATGTCGAAGCTGAAGGACGGCGCCTGGTTCCCGCTGGTGGCGGGCGCGGCGCTGTTCACGGTGATGGTCACCTGGCGCAAGGGGCGCGAGATCCTCGCGCGCAGGCAGCGCGAGTCGGCGGTGCCGCTCGCCGGGTTCCTCGAATCGCTGTTCGCGCACTCGCTGCAACGCGTGCCGGGTACCGCCGTGTTCCTGACCCCCACGCCGGATGCGACGCCGCACGCGCTGATGCACAACCTGAACCACAACAAGGTGCTGCACGAGCGCGTGATCTTCCTCACCATCGAGGTACGCGACGTGCCCTGGGTACCGTTCGAGGAGCGCGTGTCCCTGCGCCGCCTCGGCCACGGCTGCCACGGCCTGGTGCTGCGCTACGGCTTCATGAACCGGCCTGACGTGCCGCAGGCCCTGGAAATCGCCGCTTCGCTGGGCCTGGACGTCGACATGATGGACACGTCGTTCTTCCTCAGCCGCGAAATCCTCGTGCCGGTGGCGCGCGAAGGCGAAGGCATGGCGCTGTGGCGCGAGCGCCTGTTCGCCGCGATGGCAAGGAATGCCGGCAACGCCGCCGACTACTTCAACATTCCCGCCAATCGCGTCATCGAGCTCGGCACGCGCATCGAGATCTGATTCGGCGCCGTGCAGCCCGGGGCTAGGACGTCGACGTGAAGCCCCCGTCCACCGGTATCACAGCGCCCGTGGTCCAGGTGGATTCGTCGGACGCAAGGTACACGGCGAGTTGCACCACGTCGTCCTCGGTGCCGAGGCGTCCGATCGGATAATTGGCCTCCAGCATCTTCTGCCGCTCCGGCGTGCGCGGGATCCCGAACATCATTACCGGCTCGAGCGAACCCGGGCAGATCGCGTTCACCCGCACGCGGTGCTTCGCATAGGCTGCGGCCATCGATCGCGTCAGCGAGTTCAGCCCGCCCTTGGTCGCCGAATAGGCGTGCCCCGATATCGAGCTGCCGAGTATCCCCGCGGTGGACGAAATGTTGATCACCGACCCTCCCCCGGCGGCGATCAGTGCCGGTATCGCGTGCTTCGAGCAGAGGAACACGCCGGTCAGGTTGACCGCGAGCATGCGCTGCCAGATCTCCAGCGGCAGGCGCACCACGTCGCAGTCGCGCTCGGCTTCGGTCGGACCGCCATTGTTGATGCCGGCGTTGTTGTACAGCACGTCCAGGCGGCCATAGTGCTCAAGCACCGCACGAACCATCGCCTGTACGCTGGCTTCCGAGGTCACATCGGCTGCCGCCGCGAACGCGTCCCCGCCCGCGGCGGAAACCTCCTCGGCGATCTTCCGCAGGCCGGGTCCCTCGAGATCGGTCAACGCAACCCTGGCGCCCTGTCTGGCAAAGGTCAGGGCAGCGGCGCGACCCTGTGCGCCGCCCGCCCCGGTGATCAGTGCCGTCTTGCCCGCGAGTCGGCCGTGTCCCCCTGTGACGCCGCTCATTCCTGCGGTTTGACGCCCGAGCGCTCGAACGCCTGCCCCCAGCGAGGCGCGTCGCGCTTCAGCACCTCGGCGAGTTCGGCCGGCGTGCTGCCTACGGCGATGATGCCGCCCTTCTCGACCATGTCCTTCTTGCCCTCGGGCGTGCGCATCAGCTTGCCGATCTCCTGGCTCAGCCTGTCGGTTATCGCGCGCGGCGTACCCTTCGGCGCCACGATCGCGGCCCAGCCGGGCAAGTCAAGCGGATAGCCCAGTTCGCCGAACGTCGGCACATCGGGATGCTGCGGCCAGCGCTGGGTCCCGGTAACCGCCAGTACGCCGAGCTTGCCGGCCTGGATCATCGCGCCCATGCTGGAAAAGTCGATGAAGCCGGCCGTGGTGCGCCCGGCAACGACGTCGATGGTTGCCGGCGCGGTGCCCTTGTAGGGTACGTGCGTCATGTCGAGTCCCGCAGCGCCGTTCAGCATCTCGCCATAGATATGCGCCGTGCTGCCTTTGCCGAAGGACGCGAACGAGGTCTTGCCGGGATTCGCCTTCACGTAGCGGATGAGTTCCGCAAGACTCTTGATTCCCGACGTCGTCGGTACCGCGAGGCCGAGCGTGGTGTAGCCGATCAGCGATACCGGTTCGAAATCGGTGAGTACGTCGTAGGGAAGCTTGGCGTAGGCAAAGCGGTTGATCAGGCTGATGGAAACGTTCGTGTAGACGAAGGTGTAGCCATCCGGCTCCGCGGCCTTCGCGGCATTCATGGCGAGGATGCCGCCCGCGCCGGCGCGGTTCTCCATCACGAACTGCTGCCCGAGCACCGGCGCGAGCTTCGCGCCCAGCCAGCGGCCGACGATGTCGGTCTGCCCGCCCGGCGGGTACGGAATGATCAGGCGCACGGGTTTCGTCGGCCAGGCCTGCGAAAGCGCGGGCGACGCCTGGAGAGCGGCGAATGCGGAGAACGCGCACAACAATGCGGCAAAGCGGAGCTTCATCATGACGTGGTTTCCCTTGGTGGAGTGCCGGAGGTCCGTGTGACTCCGGCGAGGTTGCGAATCATCTGCAGGATTGCCTGGAAGGTGGCGGATCCGGGATCGGCGAATACGCGCCCCATGCTCAGGTGGTGGCGGCCCGGCTCGACGATCAGCCGCACGGGCTGCCCGCGCGACTGCAGCGCGGCGTGGTAGTCGCGCGTCTGCCTGATCAGCTCCGACGTTTCCTCGGCACCGACCGACAGCGACATCGGCAGCGCCCGGTCGAGCGGCGGGTTGTGCAACGGACTGGCCTTCGCGACCAGCGCCTCGTCCAGGCCCATGTCCGTGTGCCGGCCATGCCAGCGATGCGCATCGAGGTCGTAGACCGAACTTGCGAGTGCCGCCGCCTTGATCACGCCAGCGGAAGGTGCGTGCGCGAGCGCCATGCCCGAGAGCTGCGCACCAGCGGACATCCCGGCGACGACGATGCGCTCGGGGTCGCCGCCGTACTCACGTGCATGGGCAGCAACCCATGCGATCGCTTCGCGCACTTCGTCCATCATGCGCACCAGGGAAACGTCCGGCAGCAGGCCGTAACCCGGCAGCACCGTCACCACGCCCGCGTCCGACCAGGGCGGCGCGATGAACGAATACACCGATTTGTCCAGCGTGCGCCAGCCGCCGCCGTGAACGAAGATGAGCACCGGTGCGAGCCCGCCTTGCGCAAGGACTGTGTCCCGGGCAGGAAATACGTCCAGCAACTGCCGCGGACCGGGTCCGTAGCGGACGTCCAGCGCGCCCTGCAATCGCGCCCGCGCGGTTGCACTCGCCTCGCGATTCTCGCGTCCGTATCGAGCCGGGTCCGGTACCGCGACCTGCGGGTTGTACTGGGCGGCCACCTGCGCGCGCGTCATGCCGCGCCAGACGATCTCGCGCGCGTCTTCCTCGCCCGATGGCTCAGCGGACATCGCGCGGCACCGGCTTGAGTGACGCGTCCAGGATCGGGTAGCCGTCCGCGTCTGTCTGCCGATCGAGGTAGTTGACCACGCGGGTCGCGCTGACGTGGATGCCGAGCAGCCGCATACGCTGGTTCCCGAGCGTGCGAAAGCTGTGCGGCACATTCGCCGGAAGGACGACGCAGTCGCCGGCCGTCATGCGCTGCGCCTCGGCCTCCATGCCCTGCAGCCAGACCTCGGTCTCGCCCTCGACAACGAACAGCAGCTCGACATACGGATGCCAATGCATCGGCGCGACGTAACCCGGCTCCGCGACCTGGATACCGGTGCGCACCGGCGTCTCGCCGTCCGCGACCAGCGGGAAGTAGTGCGCGAGGGGCCCGTACTCGACGCGCTTGGCATCGGCGAGTCGGCTGAGCTTCGGTTTGCTGGGAGTTGGCATAGGTGTGTTCGTATAGCGAACAGTCGTGCGATAATCGTCGGCGAGAATGACCCGCATGTCAACCAAGGCCCCACGCGAGCCCGAGACCGTCGCCTCGCTGGCGCGCGGCCTCGCGGTCATCGAGTGTTTCGGCGACGGCAGCAACGCCCTGACGCTTTCGGAGGTGGCGCGGCGCGCGCGCATCAGCCGAGCGGCTGCGAGGCGCCTGCTTCACACGCTGGTGGCGCTGGGCTATGCCGGATTCGACGGCAAGGCGTTCAGCCTGCGCCCCCGCGTGTTGCGCCTGGGCTTCGCGTACCTGTCGTCGACCAGCGTCTGGGACGTGGCACGGGAGTGGATGGACGAACTCGTGCGCGAAACCGGCGAATCCTGCTCAGCGGCGGTGCTGGACGGCACCGACATCGTCCATATCATCCGCAAGCCTTCCGCCAGGCGCCTGATGTCGATTGCGGTCAGGGTAGGCGACCGCCTGCCCGCCCACGCAAGCGCGATGGGACGGGTGATGCTCGCCGCATTGCCGAGCGCCGAGCTCGAGCGTTATTTCGATGTCGTGCAACTGCGTGCGCTGACGCCGAGGACCATAACCGACCCGCGCAAACTGCGCGCCGAGCTGGACCGTGTGCGCCTTCAGGGATACTCGGAGGTGAACGGGGAGCTGGACCTCGCGCTCAAGGCGATCGCGGTACCGGTGATCGACGCCCAGGGAACGACGGTAGGTGCAATCGCGCTCAGCTCGCTTGCCGATGGCACCGCGGACAACGCGCTGCTGGCGCCGTTGCAGCGCTGCGCCGCCGGCATCCGCAAGGCCTTGGCGGGCTTGCCGTCGCTACCCGATCGCTAGAACTGCGGCTGCGCCGCGATCACCGCGACTGCTTCGATTTCGATGCGGCAGCCCGGTCGGACGAGGCGCGTGGTGCCCACGGTGGCGCTGGCTGGAGGCTCATCGAGTCCGGCAAACACGCGATTGCGCACCGCGTTGTAGCTCGCGTAGTCATCCATGTCTGTAAGGAATGTGGTGATCTTCACCACGTGCCGCAGGTCGCCGCCCGATTCGACCAATAGCTCCTTCATCCGCGCAAAGATCAGCTCCGCCTGCGCCGCGGCGTCTTCAGGCGCAGCCGCACCTGCCGTAAGCCCGGATACGAACACCAGCTTGGCCACGCCGAGCGAAACCACGCGCACTGGCGAATAGGCGCCAAGCGGATTGCCGATTCCGTTCGTCATGTGTGGATGGTGGATCGCAGTGTGGGACGTTGCAGCACGAAGCTGCAGTTAAGATTATCCGCCAGCCCGCACGCGGGCATATCCCACGGGAGCGAAACACATGCAGTTGGTGACATTCAGCGACGCGCAGGGCGAGCGCTTCGGCGTACTCGGTCCGGACCGCAAGGACGTGGCCGACCTCGGTGGCCGGCAGGGACTGCCGCGAAGCCTGCACGAACTGGTGATGGCCGGCGCCGGCGGCCTCGCCGCGGCGAAGGCGGCGCTCGCCTCGGCACCCAGGCTGCCGCTTGCCTCGGTACGGCTGCTGGCGCCGTTTCCGCGCCCGGCGAAGAACATCTTCTGCGTCGGCAAGAACTACCACGAGCATGCGAAGGAGTTCCACGGCAGCGGCTTCGATGCCTCGGCCAAGGAAGCCGTGCCCGAGGCACCGATCATCTTCACCAAGGCGCCGACCTCGGTGATCGCGCCGGGAGAACCGATCCCTGCCCACCTGGACTACACCAACTCCACCGACTACGAGGGCGAACTCACCGTGGTCATCGGCAAGGGCGGCCGCGGCATTTCGAAGGCCGATGCCTACGCGCATGTGTTCGGCTACACCATCGTCAACGACGTCACCGCGCGCACGCTGCAGCACCATCACCGGCAGTGGTTCCTCGGCAAGAGCCTGGACGGCTTCTGCCCGATGGGGCCGGCGGTGGTGACCGCCGACGAGGTGGGCGACGTGACGAAGCTGCGCCTGATTACCAAGGTGAACGGCGAAGTGCGCCAGGACGCGCTGGTCAACGACCTCATATTCGACATCCCGACGCTGATCGAAACCATGTCGAAGGCGATGACGCTGGAGCCGGGCGACCTGATCGCCACCGGCACCTGCGCAGGCGTCGGCATCGGCTTCAAGCCGCCGAAGTTCCTCAAGGCCGGCGACCGGGTCGCCATTACCATCGAGCCCATGGGCACGCTGGAGAATCCGGTCAGCTGAGCGGCGCAGCGCGCGAGTCGCGCCGGGTAAACTGGGTGCCGTCCTTTCCGACGAGGCTGCGCGATGCATAGCGAGGACCTGCTGGCAGTGCAGGACGGGCCGGTGCTGACGCTGACGCTGAACCGGCCCGCTCAGCGCAATGCAATGAGCCCGGCGATCGTCGCCGGGCTGGCCGAGCGGCTGTCCAGGGTGCCGGAAGGCGTGCGCGTCATCGTGCTCACCGGCGCGGGCGACAAGGCGTTCTGCGCCGGCGCCGACCTGCAGACCGGGAAGTCGTTCCAGTTCGACCACTCGCAGCCGCGCGCACCCTTCGCCGACCTGCTGCGCATCGGGCGCAGCTGCGCGGTGCCGGTGCTCGGGCGCATCAACGGCACCTGCGTGGCCGGCGGCATGGGCCTGCTCGGCCTGTGCGACATCGCCATCGCCGCGGATCATGCGAAGTTCGGCCTGCCCGAAGTCAAGGTGGGCGTGTTCCCGATGCAGGTGCTCGCGGTGCTGCGCCACCTGGTGCCGCACCGCAAGCTGGTCGAGCTGTGCCTGACCGGCGAGCTCATCGATGCGCAGCAAGCGCAGACGCTCGGGCTGGTGAACGCGGTGGCACCCGCGGCCGGGCTCGATGCCGCAGTCCAGTCGATGCTCGACAAACTGCTCGCCGCCGCGCCCTCGGCGATCCGGCGCGGCAAGTACGCCATCGCCGCGATCGAAGCCATGTCCTTCGACGAGGCGATCGCCTTCCTCGAAGCGCAGATCGGCGCGGTGGCGCTGACCGAGGACGCGAAGGAAGGCATGGCCGCGTTCCGCGAGAAGCGCAAGCCGGACTGGCCCGGCCGCTGAATGCCGAAATCGCTGGTCCGTATCGGCGGCGCGTCCGGCTTCTGGGGCGACAGCTCGGTCGCGGTGCCGCAGCTCGTCGAAGTGCCCGGACTCGACTACATCGTCTTCGACTACCTCGCCGAACTGACCATGTCAATCCTCGCCGGCGCGCGCGCGAAGAAGCCCGAGCTCGGCTACGCCACGGATTTCGTCGACGTCGTCGCGCGGAAATCCCTGAAAGCCTGCCGCGAGCGCGGCATCCGCCTGATCGCCAACGCCGGCGGCGTGAATCCCGCCGCCTGCGCACGCGCGCTGCAGGCGATCGCCGACGAGCAAGGCCTCGCGGTAAAGGTGGCGGTGGTCGATGGCGACGACGTGATGCCGCTGGTACCCGAACTGCGCCGGCGGGGCGCAACGGATTTCTACACCGGCGCGCCGATGCCCGAGCGCATCATCAGCGCGAACGCCTACCTCGGCGCGCTGCCGATCGCGCGCGCGCTCGCGCTGGGCGCGGATGTGGTGGTCACCGGGCGCGTGGTCGACAGCGCGGTGACGCTCGGCGCACTGATCCACGAATTCGGCTGGACGATGGAGGACTGGGACAGGCTCGCCGCCGGGTCGCTGGCCGGCCACCTGATCGAATGCGGCTGCCAGGCCACCGGCGGCCTCTTCACCGACTGGGACCGCGTGCCCGGCTGGGCGAATATCGGCTACCCGGTGATCGAGTGCGAAGCCGACGGCGGCTTCACCGTCACCAAGCCCGCCGGCACCGGCGGACTGGTGTGCGTGCCGGCGCTGGCCGAGCAACTGCTGTACGAGATCGGCGACCCGGCCAACTACGTGCTGCCGGATGTGGTGTGCGACTTCACGCAGGTGACGATGGCCGAGGATGGCGCGCAGCGCGTGCGCGTGCACGGCGCACGCGGCAAGCCGCCCACCGACAGCTACAAGGTAAGCGCCACCTGGGCAGACGGCTATCGCTCGACCGGCACGCTCACCATCACCGGCTTCGACGCGGCAGCGAAGGCGCGCCGCTCGGGTGAAGCCATACTCGAGCGCACGCGCGCGATCTTCGCGCGCGAAGGGCTGGAGGACTACCGCGCCACCGACCTGTCGGTGCTCGGCACCGCGGGGGTGTATGGCCCGCACGCAGAAGAACACGACCTGCGCGAGGCGGTGCTGCGCCTGGCGGTGTCGCACCGGCAGCGCGAGGCGCTGGAAATCTTTTCGCGCGAGATCGCGCCGGCCGGTACCTCGTGGGCGCCAGGCACCACCGGCAGCCTGAATGCCGGACGCCCGGCGGTGGCGCCGCAGATCAGGCAGTTCGCCTGCCTGGTGGCGAAATCGGCGCTGCAGCCCCGCGTCACGCTGGGCGACAGGATCGAGCCGGTGGCGGTGCACCCGGGCAGCGCCGCGCCGCTGCAGCCGGGTGCCGACGCACCCGACGATGCGCCGCCTTTACCCGCCGACGCGATCGAAGTGCCGCTATTGCGCATCGCGCACGGCCGCAGCGGCGACAAGGGCGACAACGCCAACATCGGCCTCATCGCGC
The DNA here is from genome assembly GCA_050248795.1 of Burkholderiales bacterium. Classification (GTDB taxonomy): domain Bacteria; phylum Pseudomonadota; class Gammaproteobacteria; order Burkholderiales; family SG8-39; genus CAZTDU01. The sequence continues at coordinate 19,955 of JBFWRS010000033.1, forward strand.
GCAACCCGGCGTACCTGCCGCTGCTGCACGCGCAGGTGACCGCGGAGAAGGTGCGCGAATACCTCGCGCACCTGGTAAACGGCAAGGTCACGCGCCATGCCCTGCCCGGCATCGGCGCGGTGAACCTGGTGCTGGAAGGCGCGCTCGGCGGCGGCGGCATGGCCTCGCTGCGCGGCGATCCGCTGGGCAAGGGCATGGCGCAGGTCCTGCTCGCGATGCCGGTGCGGGTGCCGAGGGACGTGCTCGCGGCGCAGGCGCCCGCTACACCTCGGTAAGGTCGTCCAGCGCTGTGTCCAGGTGCCCGCGCTCGGCCCAGGCGAGCACGCGCCATGCATCGACGGCGATCTCGACGCGGTTGATCGCCGCGTTCGGGATTTCGAAATCGCGCGGCGTGGAAAGCCCGGCATTGTTCGCGTAGCGGTACACCATCTCCAGCACCCCGCCGTGCGTGAACACCAGCACCCGCTCGCCCGCGTGCCTGCCGGCCAGCGCGCGGATGCACTCGAGCACGCGCGCGTTGAACGCACGCAGGCTCTCGCCGCCGCGAAAATCGTAGTCCAGCTCCTTGGCAGCGAAGCGCGCGTACTCGCCGGGATGCTTCGCCTTCACCTCGGCATAGGTGAGCGTCTCGAACATGCCGAAGTGGCGTTCGCGCAGCGCCGCATCGCGCGCCACCTCGAGCCCCAGCGCACGCGCGGCCGGCGCCGCCGTCTGGGTGACGCGTTGCAGGTCGCTGGAATAGATCGCCGCGAACGCTTCGGCGGCAAGCGCCGCGCCCACCGCACGCGCCTGCGCCTGGCCCCGCTCGTTCAGCGGCACGTCGGTCTGTCCCTGCACGCGACCCTCCGCGTTCCAGGCGGTTTCGCCATGTCTTACCAGGCACAGGTGCGCGGGATTTCTCATTGCGGGGCGGGCGCGATTCTAACCGCATAGTCGCCCGAGCGCGGCGCGAAGTTCACCCGCCGCGCCTCCGCGATGCGTCCCTGCGCCAGCCGGCCCTCGACCAGTTCGTAGCCGAGCAGCGCGAACACGCGTTGCCTCAGGAACAGCGGCCGCGAGTTGCCGTACCAGTCCACGCAGGAGGCGCGGCAGCCGTCGTTGCGGCTGGCTTCGTCCGGGCGCGCATCCAGCGCGCCGAGCTCGGCGAGCGCGAGCGACTCGTTGCGCAGGAACAGCAGCGACGCCGACTCCTTGCGCAATTGCCGCCGCGCGCCCTCGCCGCCGCCGATGATCGGCAGGCCGAGCAGCCCACCGTAGTCCGAATCGGGCTGGTAGAAAAAGCCGTGGCTGCGCGTTTCACCCTGCGCCGCGTTGGCGCGCGTGTAGCGGTTCACCGCGACCGGGAAGTTGCTCAGACGCAGGCTGGTGAAATGCAGGTCCCTGCCGTCGCTGCCCACCACCACCGCGTTGTCGCCCAGCGCCTCGATGCGATCGACACCGTGGCCGAGCGGCACGGCAAAGGCCTCGCGCCCGCCGTCGTGGCGCACCGCATACACCTGGCCCTCGGCCCTGGCCTGCGGCCGGCGCCAGCCGGCGCCGGTGCCATACAGCAGGTACGCGCCGACATAGCGGTTCTGGAACGCACCGCCCGCCGCGGGGCGGGGCAGCGGCGTGTAGCGCTCGCTGGACGCCGCCTCGCGCCCATCCGAGAAGCTCGCCAGCGGCACGCGCAGCAGCGCGACGTCGCCAGCAGATACCGTCGACGCTTCGGCCGCCCACATGCCGTCGCCTCTCGCGTTGGCGCGCACCAGCACGTTCAGCATGCCAGCGCCGTCGTCGAGGAAGGAGAACTGGTCCACCGGGCTGCCGGATACCTTGAGCGCGCTCGGCGCACCGCCGTCCAGCGGGATGCGAAACAGCGCCGACGCCGGCGCGGATGCGCTGCGGCCGCGCCGCCACGCGGTCGTCCACACGTACACCGAATCGGGCGACACGTAGAACACGCGGCCGGGCGCGCCCATCACCGCGCTCGCCTCGCAATTGAACGCTCGCGCCGCGAGGTCGCACACGGTGACGCTGTGCAGCGCAACGCCCTGGTACGGATCGAGCTCTTCGTCCGTCCGGTAGATGCGCGTCGCCGGCGCGATGCGCCTGAAGTCGGCCGGAGCGGCGCCCTCGCGCCAGCGGCGCAGTGCCGGGAACGCGGCGTACGGGTTGGCCGCGAACGGGTTCAGCCGCAGCGGCGTGTAGAACACCAGCTTGTCGCCGACCAGGCGGCTCGCGTAGTTGCGCGAGGAGTAGTAATCGTTCGAGCGCAGGTGGTGCGTGGAGCGGTAGCGAAGTCCGCCGTCGGCGTCGATGTCGAACAGCCCGATCTCGGTGCCGCCGCGCGCATAGCTGTAGCCGATGACGATCACGGTGTCGCCATGGATCAGCATTTCGTCGTACCACGCGCCCCCGGGTGGCAGCCTGCCGCCGTAGGCGTCGGCCCAGGCGATCGGCTTCAGGTCCTGGTCGCCGATGGCAACGGTGAACAGCCGCCCGCGGCGCAGGATCACCAGGTGTTCGCCGTGCACCTTGACGATGCCGCCTTCGTCGACGCCAGCGTGCTGCACGTTGGTCACCGCATCGGCCGCGGCAGATTTCGCCGCCATTCCCAACGCCGACCCGGGCGCCTGCGCGGGTGCCGGCCCGGCATGGGCGCGAGCTTCCTCGGCGCGCCTGCGCTGTGCTTCGATCCTGCGCTTGTGTTCCTCTGCCCAGCCCTCGAACAGCGCCGCGAGCTCGGTTTCGCCGGCAAATGCCGTGAGCGTCGCCCTGGGCGGGTAGGAAGCCGCCGCCGCGGCGGACAGCGAGAAGGCCGCGCCGATCGCGGCAGTGGCAAACCTGAGCGTGATTTTTTTCACAGTGTTCTCCGGTGGTTGGCGCTGCGTTCCCTGGTTCCCTGTGGAACGCACGCCGCCGGAAAACGGGTCAGAAGGCGACGGCCTTGCGCCCTTTCAGCTTGAGCATCTGGCGCGCGTCGTCCGGCGTCGCCACCGCGAGTCCCAGTTCCTCGATGATGCGTCGCGCCTTCGCCACCTGCTCGGCATTGGTCTTGGCGAGCTGGCCGCGGCCGAGCCACAGGCTGTCCTCCAGCCCGACGCGCACGTTGCCGCCCATCACCGCCGACATCGCGGCGGTGAACATCTGGTTGCGTCCGGCGCCGAGCACCGACCACAGGTAGGCGTCGCCGAAGAGCCTGTCAGCGGTGCGCTTCATGTGCATCACGTCCTCGGGGTGCGGCCCGATGCCGCCGCGGATGCCGAACACCGACTGGATGAACAGCGGCGGCTTCACCAGCCCGCGGTCGAGAAAATGCGCTGCGGTGTACAGGTGGCCGATGTCGTAGCACTCGATCTCGAAGCGCGTGCCGTTGCCGCTGCAGGATTCGAGGATGTGCGCGATGTCCCTGAAGGTGTTCTTGAAGATGCGTTCGTCCGAGCCTGCAAGGTAGGGCTTTTCCCAGTCGTACTTCCAGTCCTTGTAGCGACCCAGCATTTCGTACAGGCCGAAGTTCATCGAGCCCATGTTGAGCGATGCCACCTCGGGTGAAAGCTCGAACGCCGGGCGCAGCCGTTCCTCGACGCTCATGGTCGGCGCACCGCCGGTGGTGAGGTTCACCACCACGTCGGACGCCGCCGCGATCTGCGGCAGGAAGCGCCGGAACATCGCCGGATCCTGCGTCGGGCGGCCGTCCGCCGGTTCGCGCGCATGCAGGTGCACGATCGCGGCGCCCGCCTCTGCGGCGCCGATCGCCGCCTCCGCGATCTCCTCGGGCGTGATCGGCAGGTAGGGCGACATGCTCGGCGTATGGATCGCGCCGGTGACGGCGCAGGTGATGATGACCTTGCCCTGGGGAGCTGCCATGGAATCCTTTCGGCGCGCGGAAGTACGACTGGCGCCAGTATAGGTTCGGCGCCGGCGCGCCGGAAGCCCGCGGCAGCGCGCTACGCGGCGCCTGCGGACTGGCGCGGATAGCGCCGCAGCCAGCGCGTACCGTCGACGCGGCGGCCGCTCAGCAGCAGGTCGCGCGCGTCCACGTCCTCGATGCGGCATTCGGCATTCGGCGCATCGTCCAGCGCGAAATCCGCGCAGGTGCTGCCGTCGCGGGCATCGACCTCGATCAGCCGGTAGCTGCGCCCCGCCGCCGCGTCGCCGCGCGGCGCGGCGATGACCAGCACGCTGGGGGGTGCCCAGCGATACGAATGGAAATTGCCGTCGATCTGCAGGTCGGCGTCCAGCGCATGGCGCCAGGCGATCGATCCGTCCTGGCGTTCGACATGGAAGGCGAGCGGCGTCGCGCGATCGAGCGAGTTCGGTGTCGCTTCCCCCGGCGTGCCGCGCTTGAGCATGCCGCCTGCCACCGCCACCGGCTCGCCGAGATAGAAGCGATGCGCGTCGTCGTCCAGGCGCGCTTTCCAGTGCGCGCCGGAGCGCGCGCTCAACTGCGCCTTGTCGATGCGGCGCAGTTCGGCGCCGCTACGCAGGTCGAGCACGCGGCCGCTGTCGAGATACACCGCATCGCCGTCGACGAAGCTCACCGTCTCGGTAACGACGATGAAGCTGCGCCAGAAGCGCTCGAACAGCCCGCGCGGCGCGGGCGGCGTCGCCTCCCACGCAAGCTCGCCGGTATCGACGCGCATCGCCTTGCAGCCGCGGCTGTAGGTACCCGGGCCGCTGGACACCATCTCGGTGGCAACGACGATGCCGTGCGCGTGGCCGCTGATGTCGGTCATGCCATGGCCGTCCCCCTGCCACAGCAGCCGGCCGCTGCTGCGTTCCAGGCAGAACCATTGACCGAGCACGTGCGAATCGTAGAGGTGCACGTGCCCGTAGCCCTGCACCAGGCTGCGGTCGCTGCGATGCTCCCAGGCGGGGGCCCGAACGGGCATTCACACCGCGTAGCGCACGTCGCCGCACACCGAGATCGCCTGCCCGGTGATGTGCCTGCCGGCATCGGTGGCGAGGAACAGCGCCATGTTGGCGATGTCCTGCGCAGACACGAAGGTGCCGAGGCTGGTGCCCTCCAGCAGCCGCGCGCGCATCTCGTCCCTGCCGATGCCCAGCGCCTCGGCCTTCGACGCGATGACGCGCTCTATGCGATCGCCCTCGACGCTGCCGGGCTGGATGCAGTTGACGCGCACCTGGTGCGGGCCGCCTTCGATGGCGACGCTCTTGGTGAAGCCGACCACCGCCCACTTCGCCGACGCGTACGCGGTGCGGCGCGCGAATCCCAGCCTGCCGGCGACCGAGGACATGTTGATGATGCTGCCCCCGCCCGAGCGCTTGATCAGCGGCATGGCGAGCCGCGTGCAATAGAACATGCCGTTCAGGTCGACGTCGATGCAACGCTGCCAGTCCTCGATGCCGACTTCCTCGACCAGTCCGGTGGGGCCGGCGATGCCGGCGTTGTTGACGAGCACGTCCAGCCCGCCGAGCTCGCGCACGGCGTCGGCGAAGAGCCGGTCCACGTCGGCCGGCTTGCCGACGTCGGCCACGGTCTGAGTGACCGCGGGCAGCTCCTGCTTCGCCGCCGCGAGCGACGCCGCGTCGACGTCGCATATGTGCACCCGGGCGCCGTGCGCGGCAAACGTCCGCGCGATCGCCAGCCCGATTCCCGCCGCCCCCGCAGTGACGAGCACGCGCTGCCCTGCCGCTGAAACATCCATGCCGCAGCCTCCCCTGCCAGTTCGGCGCAGCGTATCATCTGCGGCAGCGAACTGAACAGGCGAAACAAGCCCGTGCTGCCCCTTCGACGCGGGCAGCGCGCAGGCAGAACAAGAACATGCCGACCGAGCCGCAGCGCAGGACCCCGGGCGCCAACAGCATCGAACGCGAGGAGCTGCGCGGCATCTCGCGTACCGTCGCCGAGATCCACTGGCTGCTCACCATCATGGTGCTGCTGTACGTGGCCTTCGGCGGCGCGGCGAAGGACGCCGAACTGGCGGTCACCACGGCGCTGTTCTTCTACGCCGCCTTCGTCATGAGCTTCCGCTACGCGAACTTCTACCGCGAGGAGACGCGCTGGAAGATCGCCATCGAAACCTGGGGCATGCTGGCGTTCATCACCTGGGTGCTGTGGTTCACCGGCGGGCTCGCGAGCCCGCTGCTCAACACCTACCTGCTGCCGGTGATCGTCTCGGCGCTGACGCTGGGCAAGCTGACCACGCTGGCCGGGATCGCGCTGATCGCCGCCTGCTACCTCTTCCTTGGCGGCGGCGTGTCCACCGAGCAGCTCTTTTCGCTGGCGTTCTACGGCGGCCTGTTCGCGCAGCTCGCGCCGGTGGTGCTGGTGGCCTACGTGACGACAATGTTCTCGGCCGATATCCGCTACGGGCTGAACCAGGCGAAGCTCTTGTCGGAGACCGACGAGCTCACGGGTCTCTACAACAAGCGCGGCTTTGCCATCGCCGCCGACCGGCTGTTCGCGCAGGCGCAGCGCTACAAGCGCGCCGCGACGGTGCTGATGGTCGACTCGGACGACCTCAAGGCGGTAAACGACAAGCACGGCCACGAAGCGGGCGACCGGCTGCTGAAGATGCTGGCGCGCTGCATCCAGGCGGAGCTGCGCTACACCGACGTGCCGGCGCGCATGGGCGGCGACGAATTCGTCGTGCTGCTGCCGGAGACGCCCGCCAAGGGCGCGATCGACGTCGCCGAACGCATCCGCGACGCGGTGGCGAGTTCGCCGGTGAACGTGGAGGGCGGCCGCATCGCATCGACGGTCAGCATCGGCGTGGCGAGCTACCCGGACGACGGCGGCAACATCGACGCGGTGCTCGCCCGAGCCGACCGCGCCATGTACCAGGCCAAGCAGACCGGCCGCAACCGCGTCATGCGCTTCCAGCTCGACTGAGCGTGAAGCTGGCCAGGTCGAGTTCGTAGAAGCGGGTGCCCGGGAGATACGTGTCGCCGTACGGCGGGGTCTCGACGAAGCCCAGCTGGCGATACAGCGTCTGCGCCGTAGCCATGCCCGGCAGCGTATCCAGCCTCAGCGCCCTGTAGCCGGCGTCGCGTGCCGATCGAACCACGGCCTCGACGAGCCGCCTGCCGAGGCCCAGGCCCCGGCAATCAGGGCGCACGTACAGGCGCTTCATCTCTCCGCTGGCGTCGTCGATCGGTCGCAAGCCGGCGCAACCGGCCGCGCTGCCGTCGACGTACGCGATGAGGAGCGCACCGCGAGGCGGAACGTACGGCGCCGGAAGCGCCGCCAGCTCGGCGCTGAACCCCTGGTATTCGAGGCTGGTGCCGATCGCGTCCGCGTACTCGCGGAACAGGCTGCGGGCGGTCGCGACCGCCTCAGGCGAGTCCGCTTGCCGCAACACGGTCCCGGGAGCGGGCATGCGCTTAACGTCATGCTACCCGGCTGCGCGCGGCTTCATCGCGCGCGTCCGAGTTAAGCAGCAAGTTATACGCCGGATGGCCGACATTGATACGACGCCGTCATCCTTCCGGAAACGAGGGTTCGAATTGCATTCTTCCGCTCGGGCGGTCACTGAACAACAACCCGGAAAATTGCGTCTGGATTGCGCCCGATTGCCATTCGCCGCCGACGCAGGTCCGCGCACGCCTAGGATCGAAATGCGCTTACGCGGCGCAGCAGGTCGAAGGCCAACCCGGCAAATGCAACCGTCCACGCGGCTAACCCGATGTACAGAAAGACCTGTGGCAGGAACCCGAGGAAATCGAACTCCATCGCCACGACCATCCGGTCGGTGCTGGCCGCATACATGCCAACGGGAAAAACCGCGCCCCAGTAGAGTGGATCGTATTTCATCGGGAAGCGCCTGTACACGTGGCGCCAGAGGGCAAGAATTGCCAGCATGGGTATCCACCAGGTGCCCGTCGCCCAGTAGAAGACTGTAAAGCCCTTGATAAAGGGCAGCAGCGAAAGCAGAAATGGCGCGTCGGGCGCGTTGATGATGAGCAGCGAACCCGCCAAGGTCGAAATCGCCATGGCGCCCATGTTGATCCAGTAAGGCGGTGACAGATCGCCGGGGGAAAATGGAAAGAAGGTGTAGCGGTAGAAGATGAGTGACATCATCCAGATGTAAAGCATGCCGCCCCACAGCCACATCGAGAGCGCGAAGAAGTTTATCTCCAGTCTATAAGGCTGGCCAATGTGCGGAGCGAGCAGCGCGCTCAGGACTGCGATTGATTGTGTTGCCACGACTGCGAGCAGCCAGGCACCGCTGATCCCCTGGTCGAGCGTGGGTTTACGCTCCTTGATGGTGAATCCAGCGAATATTGTGTAGGTCAGCCCGATCCACAGCGCGATCGCCAAGACCCAGAGCACAGTGCCTGCGCGATAGTCAGCCGCGAGCACCACGAACTGGCTCCCGAGGACGCCCGTGCCGGCCACGGTCGTGAAGAACCCTGGGCCCCGCAAATGATCGACCATGTCGCCGAAGAAACGGTGTGGGTAGCGGGCCATGCGCAGCATGGTCAGAAACCACAGCGCGGCGTAGACGACGATATTTAGTTGAAACAACGCTTGCGCTATGCCTGACATACCCAGCAGGTAAGCGGCGAGCGAGACGATGCCCGTTGCCATGACCATGCCGAAATACGCGGGCGACATGCCGGCCAACTCTGTGAGCACGCGCCTGCTCGGCGGCTCACGCCGAGCCGACACATCGCGTTCGTCGGGGGTAGTCTTCATCGTGAACGGATCGGGATCAGCGAAGAGCAAGTCACGTATAGCGTGGAAACCACCGGCGCGCGGTGACGATCTGAAACAAGGCGCGGCGCGTCACGTGCGTCCGGTGCGTTGCCGGGTTATGCCGCAACATCGACGTACTCAACCCGGCTTGACGGTGGCGGAATGGCCGTTCCGTCTTCACGCATGCCTTCGAGATGAAACTCGATCGCCTCACGAATCTGTGACTCGACTTCCGCGACAGTCGCTCCCGTGGCGATGCAGCCCGGCAGGTCAGGGACATATGCCGAGTAGTTGCTGTCGGCTTTCTCAATTACCACGGCATAGCGCATCTCGGCCTCACTTCTTAAGACCAGATTGTTTGAGGATACTGTTCAGAGTCCCCGGTGCCAAGTCATCACCAGGCTTCCCTGGATCGGTGACGCGACCAGCCTTTGTCGCGTGCTTGAACTGGCGATGACTTCCGCGCGTCGCGGCGAGGAACCAACCATCGTCGTTGAGCATTCGCAGAATGCTCGCCAACTTTCATCTGTTCAGGCGATCACGCTTCTTGCGGCATAACGTTCACGGTGAGAGGCGCGTGCCTCTCTTGCGCTCGTCGGTTTCCGCCGTGGGGTTAGCGAGCAAGCCGGGATTTCCAATAGCCCGGCCTCCGGTGCTGGCTTTCGACAACCAGGATTTACACCAAGTCGTCAGTCTCGGAGTACCGAAGGCTATATGGGAACGTGTCAAGCACCCACTTGCGAAAGCCCTCTTCATCGAGGGCTCCGAGATTCGGATGCCGTATCAATTGCTCGATCGCGCGCTCGACCTCGGCAGCGAACCTCCCGCCCAACCCCGGTGCTTGCGTTTCGTAGTAGAGGATCGTTTCGACGAGCTCCACCTGCGCTTCCGGGTGGAACTCGTATCTCACCGCGCCAAAAGACCTCGAACGCGAGCGAACACTTGCTCGCCTGGTATGCCCTTCACGCGCCCCTCAAGTAGTTCTTGGTGTCGCCTCTTCGCCTCGGCGATCCAGGCTTTCTCGATATCGGGCTCTGGCGGTCCGTCAAGTTCACCGATCAGCAGCCTGATCAAGGTTGCCTTGTCGTCTTGACTGAGCTCCCGGACCTTTTCCTCAATCTCCGCGAGGGACGTTGCCATTGGCTTTCCTTTGTCGTTCCAGCACTACCGCCAAGTGTACTGCGTGGCGCACTCTTGCTCGCTAACGTTCTTAATCAGCCGCCGGCTGCTCGCGGGCCGGTCGGCTGCATCAAGCGGTTAGATGACAGCAGTCGGGCGAGCTCTGACGGGCGCTCGCAAAATGCCGGGGCGCCGGCATGTGCAAGCTCTTCCCGCGAACCGTAACCCCACAGAACCCCAATCGCGCTAACTCCATTTGCGAGTGCTGCAACGATGTCGTGTGCTCGATCCCCAATCATTACTGTGGAAGCCTCCGGCAGTGACTCCGCTTTCAAAACATGAGCGATGAGGTGGGTCTTGTTCGCGTTGGTGCCATCGAGTTCGCTGCCATATATACCCTCGAAGAAGCGAGCCAACCCAAAGTGATCCAAGATTCGCTTGGCGAATACCGTCGGTTTAGATGTTGCGACGAACAGCAGAGTTCCTCCGCGTTTCAGTTCCTCCAGAGTCTCGCGAACGTCCGGGTATACGGTGTTCTCTAGATAACCGACACTTCCGTAGCGCTCACGATAGAGCGCAACTGCAGCGCTAACTCTAGTGACATCGCCGCCAAGCAACTTTCCCAGTGTTTCTTCGAGTGGCGGGCCAACATGCCTTCTGATTTCGGCAGGCGTATGCGCCAGGCAGTCGAGCTTGGTCAAAGCGTGACTAACGCAGTTAACGAACCCGTCTCCCGGGTCGGTAAGAGTTCCATCAAGGTCGAACAGCGCGTTGGCAGTCGCCACTGTCATCTAACGTCATGCTGTGCGGCGGGCAGGCCCCAGAACCTTTGAAAGCTCTGGCACGCGTGCGGCCCGTCCGCACCAGCTACGGGTTAGATGGCGCTTGCTCAATGGACAGGTCTTCAAGCTCGCAGACATTGTAGGTAATGGTCGGATCCGCTGGTCGACGGTACACCTTCGGCGAGAACTCTCTTGCACCGTTTGGCGCGAAGTAGATGTAGGCGCCTATATGCGCCTCCCTGCCACGGACAGAGACTGAAACCTCAATCTGATCACCTTGGTCGGCGCCCAGATTCTGGATCGGTTGCGCTTCGATCCAAATGAACTCGCCTTTGCCATCTGTATGGGTGTCGTGTGTTCGAAGCATCTCCGCGACTTCTGCGTACGACCTTGCCGCGAATGCAGAGATTTCCTCCTTCAGATTCGGCAAGAGTTCACGCTCTTCAGCCGTCATCATTTCGTGCGCCATCTAACGTGCCCGGTAACCGGCGCGTGCCCGGCAGCCTACGTGCATGGCGGCGCGTCCGCACGCGTCCGAGTTGACCGGGGGGTTAGAGCGCACGGGCCGACCCTGCCGATTCGGACGGTGCCTTGCCAAGAAAGAATGGCCGCTTGAGCCACCTGCCGGTGCCAACAAATAGAAATGACACGGCAATGGCGATGAACCAGTTCCAGACGAACATGATGTGCGTGAAGGGATCCCAGTACCCAAGATCCAGGCGCACGAGAAGGACGAGAGCGCTTGAGGAGATAGTAGCCGCCGACAGAATGACCACAACCGGAATCTTCGTGATCAACAGCATCAGCGACGTGACAGCGATGATTGCTATCGTGAAGACTGCGTAGATCCACATGTCGTGCGCTCTAACGTGCCCGGTAACCGGCGCGCGCAGCGCGGTCACTTGCATGCGCCGGCACGTCGCGCGCGTCCGCGTTGACCGGGGGGTTAGATGGCGCTCTGCTCATTGTCGTGCCCGTAGAAGCGGAAAGATACGCCTGAGGTACGGCGCGGCGAACCACAGAAGCACAAAGAGCAAGGCAATCGAGTAGGGCGAATACAGGAGGGATACCGCGGTCGGAAACAGTAGCGCGGTAAGCAAGGTCAGGATGGCGATGGAAACGCCGAGAGACGCGGTGGTGTATAGCGACCGCTGCCAAAGCGCTGACACAAGACTGCCTGGATGAAGGCGCGCATACACGTAGAAAGCGAGGATGAGCACGCCTGCGCCGAAAGCGTAGGCGACATGCCAGTACTCGCTCAGCCATTGCGTCATAGCGCCATCTAACGTTCCGGCTAACGCGCCGCCCGCTTGCGGGCGGTCGCGGTTGAGCCGGCTGTTAGACCTCGCTCTTTGACCTGCTTAAGTGCCTCATTGATGCGCGATTGATAGCCTGGACCCTGCGCCCGAAAGAAAGCAATCACGTCCGCGTCGAGACGTACGGTAGTGAGAATCTTGGTCGGCGCCTTTTGTGGCCCTCGGCCGCGACGCAAGACCGGTACGCCAAGCATCTCCTCCGACCACGGGGGATTGTCCCGATCAACGGCCTTTGCTGAAGTACTCTTTGGCGGTTTCAAAGTAGTAGCGCGCTTCATATTTCTCGGCCTTTCGTAAAGAGATGACGTGCATGTCCTCGGCCCGCTCGATGTGGACCAGGACGACCACTTCACCATTCAGGAGTCCGAACGTAACGATGCGTTTTTCACCATAGTTCTCACGCAGATCCTCGCGGGAGACGGTGAAGTTGTCCCAGATGGCTTCCGACCCCTCAAAGTCCAGTCCATGCGCCTTGATGTTCCTACGGCGTTTGGGCTCGTCCCAGGAGGTCATACTTAAATTGTAGTAACAATATGGTCTGGGCGCAACTAGCAGTCCAGCGACAATTGCCTGCGAGGTCTAACGTGAAGCCCAAGCGCGCCACGCGCTGCCGCCAACGGAGGCGCTCCGCTTCATGGCGTCGCTTTGGGGCGTAAGGTTAGACCTTGCTCTCATGAGAGCCATACTGCTCAAGACTGCGTTGAACAAAGCTCGCGATTTCAGGTGGCAGGTCCGCCGCGATCTCTGAAAATCTCCGCTGCATCGCGGACGCATCAAACACCCCATCGGGGCGGAGAACCGGGAGTCTCTTCCTTCCAACAGTAGCGTCGCCATCATCGATGCGATTGTGGGTGTACCCCGTCGAACTCCACCAGCTTAGCGCTTTCTCTCCGATCTCGCGGTCGTAGCAGAGCTGGAACCCCACTATGGTTTCATCCTCTGCGTACCAAATGATGAGGTCTTCGCTCTCTGAGCTGAACCACCTGCGCTTCGGCTCGCCCGGAACTTGGCGAACGTTCTTGTGTTCGGAGAGCATCGTCGCAAGGTCTAACGTGGAAGCCAGCGGCGCGCAATCGCTGACCGTTGCATGACGCCGAGATTCTCGCGCGTCCGCTGCGCTGCCGGGTTATGCGGCCTCAACCTCGACGACTTCACTGACAGAGGACGGCCTGGGAATGGGAATGCCGCCACTTCGGAGATCGTCGATATGAAGCTCAATGGCTTCACGGATCATCGCCAACGCTTCCGCTTTGGTTTCGGCCGCGGCAATGCATCCCGGGAGGTCGGGAACATATGCCCCGAATGAGGAGGGGCCCTCTTCGATGACGACGAGATAGCGCATTCTGTACTCTCCTACTTCTTGAGCCCTGCCTGCTTCAGGGCACTGTTGAGTGTACCGGGAGGAACGTCAATTCCCGGCTTTCCCGCTACCGTGACAGTTCCCGGTTTGCTCGGATGGTGATACTGGCGATGGCTACCCTTCATACGGACTTGGAACCAGCCGTCGGCCTCGATCAGTTCGATCAGCTCCCGGACCTTCATCGGCGTGATTCTACGCCGCCACGATTCTTTGCCGCATAACGTGGAGCCCAGCCGCGCCAGGCGAGGCATTGACGGAGGCGAGGCGCTTCATGGCGTCGGCCTGGGGCGCAGGGTTAGCTGGCATCGGTGATCGAAACGCGTTCCATCTCGCCGGCCCCAAGTGCCAAGGAGTGCCCTCTGCAGCTACCTTCACATTGGGCCACGGTCTTCGACACCCAAGCCATACCGTACTTGTCAATCTCTTCGACTTCGAAGATCTCGCCAATCATGCCTCTCAGCTCCTCAGCTTCGCTATCAGGCACACGTTCGAGCAGATTGCCGTCTATGTACAAGAGGCGCACGCGGTCGCCCACGCGAACCTGTTTGCCGTTGCAGTCAACTACGGTCTCGTCGGCGCTCATATGCCAGCTAACGTGCCCGGTAACCGGCGCGTGCCCGGCAGCCTACGTGCATGGCGGCGCGTCCGCACGCGTCCGAGTTGACCGGGGGGTTAGAGCGCACGGGCCGACCCTGCCGATTCGGACGGTGCCTTGCCAAGAAAGAATGGCCGCTTGAGCCACCTGCCGGTGCCAACAAATAGAAATGACACGGCAATGGCGATGAACCAGTTCCAGACGAACATGATGTGCGTGAAGGGATCCCAGTACCCAAGATCCAGGCGCACGAGAAGGACGAGAGCGCTTGAGGAGATAGTAGCCGCCGACAGAATGACCACAACCGGAATCTTCGTGATCAACAGCATCAGCGACGTGACAGCGATGATTGCTATCGTGAAGACTGCGTAGATCCACATGTCGTGCGCTCTAACGTTCAATCATTAGAAGAATTGCGGCTTATCTTAGACCTGAAATCTTTCCTTTCGTGTCAACTTCCCTTGGAATCAGTGCGTTACGTCACTGTATGTATAACCAGCACCCTGGATAGCCAGCAGGAATGTCGCAAGTTCCTGATTCCCAAGACTTGCCGGATTCGGCAACCAGGCCGCCGCGGCTTCGCGAGCGCTTACGTGAGGCGATATTGCGGCGCAACTACAGCCGGCGCACGGAGCAGTCGTACTGGTTCTGGATCCGCTGGTTCATTCGCCACAACGGCGTGCGCCACCCGGCGACGATGGGCGCCGCGGAGGTGGAGGCATTCCTGTCGTGGCTGGCGACGGAACGGAACGTAGCGGCAGCTACGCAGAACCAGGCGCTATCGGCGCTCCTGTTCCTCTACAAGGAAATGCTCGGGCAGGATCTCCCCTGGTTCAAGGACCTGGTGCGTGCCCGGCGCCCGGTGCGCAAGCCGGTGGTGCTGTCGCGCGCCGAAGCGCAGCGGCTGCTTGCCGAGATGACCGGCACCAAATGGCTGATGGCGAGCCTGCTGTACGGCTCTGGCTTGCGCCAGATCGAATGCCTGCAGTTGCGCGTGAAGGACGTGGATTTCGCCTACCGGCAGATCCTGGTGCGCGACGGCAAGGGCGCCAAGGACCGCGTGACGATGCTGCCAGAGCAGGCGGTGCAGCCGCTGCAGGCGCACCTGGGCCGCGTGCGCGGGCTGCACCAGCGCGACCTCGCGGCGGGGCACGGCGAGGTGAGCCTTCCTCATGCGCTCGCGAGGAAATACCCGCGTGCCGGGAGGGAATGGGCCTGGCAGTTCGTGTTTCCTTCCGGCGTCCTGTCGGCGGATCCGGATTCCGGCGTGATCCGCCGCCATCACGTCTTCCCGGACACGCTCGGCCGGGCAGTGAAGGCCGCCGCGCGCGCGGCGCGTATCGTGAAGCCGGTGAGCTGCCACACGCTGCGCCACTCCTTCGCCACGCACCTGCTCGAAGCCGGCTACGACATCCGCACAGTGCAGGAACTGCTCGGGCATTCCGACGTGTCGACGACGATGATCTACACGCACGTGCTGAACAAGGGCGGGCGCGGCGTGCTGAGCCCGGTGGATGGCTTGCCGGGCGCGCCCCCGGGCGTCGAGCAGGCGAGCGCGGCGTACGGCGTGGCGGCCTGACAGGGCACCCTCACCCCCCTGCCCCTCTCCCGCTCGCGGGAGAGGGGAGCAGAGACTAGGGATACTCTGATTTACTCCCGCGCAGCTCGAGTTCCCAGGTCTCGCTGACCAGGTCCTTGCCGAAGGCGCGGTTGGGTTCGGCGCCGACGAGGCGGAAGCCTGTGGCGACGTAGATCGCGCGGGCGGCGGCGAGGTCGCTCTGCGTCCATAGCGACAGCTTCGCGTAGCCGGCTTCGCGCGCGAAGGCGATGCAGGCCTCGACCAGGCTGCGGCCGATGCCGAGGCCGCGCGCACGTGGATCGAGGATCAGCAGGCGCAGCTTCGCCACCGCGTCCGACTGCCGCACGCAGAACACCGCGCCCACCGGCTCGCCGCCGATGTCGGCAATCCAGCAGCGCTCGCGCGCCGGGTCGAGGTGCTTCAGGTAGTCCGCGACGATGCCGGCCACCAGGCCTTCGAAGCTGGCGTCGTAGCCGTACTCGCGCGCGTACAGGGCGCCGTGCGCCTGCACCACCCAGCCGTAGTCGCCCGGCCGCGGCTCGCGCAGCGTGAATGCCGCGGTCATCCAGGGCGCGTGCTACTTCCTGCCGGGATAGCTCACCGCCATGCCGGCCCGCACGTCCTGCTGGATGCCGTACTGCGCGAACGGGTAGCGAAAGCCGTTCTTCGCCAGCGCCTCCATGCCGGCGACCGCCTTGGCCAGCAGATCGGGCGGCAGCGCCATCAGCATCTCGTCGTCCAGCACGCCGCCGTAGCGCCGCTCGGCAAAGCACGGGATCGACAGGCTGGGCTCGCGCGTCGCGAGCGCCCTGCCCCAGGAATCCGCGCACGAGGATTCACCCACCACGCTCCAGTCGAAGCGCTTGTAGCCCACGTACTGCAGGCCGTTGATGAAGTAGATCATCGCGCCCGGCGTGGCGTAGAAGAGCGCGATGTCCGGCGGCGCGAGCCGGCCCGACGCGAGCGGCGACACCGCCAGCGCGTGATACTTGTCGCGCGGCACCAGGTGCATCGCCGCCTGGTGCCCGCGCGCGTCTTCCGGCGTCGCGTACCAGACGCCGACCATGTGCTTCCCGGAACGCCAGGTGTCGTCCTGCCCGCCCAGGCCGACCACCGAACGGCACTGGTCCCCGACCAGGTCGGTCGCGGTGATGCCCACCGTCCAGCCCAGGCGCGCCGCCTGCGCGACGATCTGGTCGAGCGTGTGCACCGACCCGTTCGGCCGGCGGATCTTCGGGATCGCCTCCATGTCGGCGACGTTCTCGTACAGCTTCATGCCGAACGGAATCGCGCGCAGCCTGAGCAGGCGCTCGAGCGCCTGTGCGGTGTCGCGAAGCGCCGCGGCGTCCATGCGTTCAGGCCGCCGCTTCGAGCAGCGAGTGCTCGTCGACTATGGTGGTGCGCCGCAGCTCGCGCGGCTGCGACATGTCCCAGCGCCGGCCGCGGTGCAGCGTGGCGCGGTTGTCCCACATCACCAGGTCGCCCGGCTGCCAGGCGTGGCGGTGCACGAACTGGCGCTGCGTGGCGTGCTCGAGCAGGTCGGCGAGCAGCAGCCTGCCCTCGGGCACGCTCATGCGCGGGATGTGCGTGGCGTGCACGCCCACCCACAGCACCTTGCGGCCGGAGTCCGGGTGCACGCGCACCAGCGGCCAGCGCACCGGCGGAAACTTCGCCATTTGTTCGGGCGTGTAGCTGGTGTCGCCCATGGCGATGCGCGAATGGAAGGCGAAGTGCTCGGACACGAGCCCGGCGATCTCCTCCTTCAGTTCCGCGCTGAGCGCGTCCCAGGCCGCGCGCAGGTCGCAGAACTCGGTCTCCCCGCCCCTGGGCGGCACCACCACCGCGTGCAGGAACGAATACTTCGCCGCCGGCTTCTGGAACGAACTGTCGCTGTGCCACAGCGCGTTGGCGACGTTGCTGGCGATTTTTGCCATGTTCGCGCGGTCCACGCGGCCCCTGGCGTCGACGTTGGAGATGTCGATCAGCTCGTCGTACCTGAAGCGGTGCGCGCCGGCGCGCGCCTTGCGCAGCCCCGCGTCCAGCCTGCCGAACTGCCGCGTGAACGCGATCTGCTGGTCCTCGTCCATCGGCTGGCCGCGGAACACCAGCACCGCGTACTCGTTCATCGCGTCCTCGATCTGCCGCACCGCCTCGGGCGCAAGCGGCTGGCGGATGTCCACGCCATAGGCCTCGGCGGCGAAGATCGGGTGCAGGGGTTTGAGCTGCAGGCTCATGAAGCTATTCTAGTCCCATGGCCAAGAGATACCCCGCGGTATTCGCCCGCGGCGGCACCAGCAAGGCGCTGCTGTTCCACCTGCGCGACCTGCCGCCGGAGCGTTCGCAGTGGGACCCGATCTTCCTCGCCGCAATGGGCAGCCCTGACCTGCATGGCCGCCAGCTCGACGGCATGGGCGGCGGCGTGTCCTCGCTGTCGAAAGTGTGCGTGGTCGGGCCGCCGACGCGGGAGGACGCCGACGTCGACTACACCTTCGCCCAGGTGCAGGTGAAGGAAGCGCGTGTCGACTACGGCGGCAACTGCGGCAACATGCTTTCCGCGATCGGGCCTTTCGCAGTGGACGAAGGCCTGGTGCGCGCCGACGATGGCGAGGCGACGGTGCGCATCCACAACACCAACACGCGCAAGATCATCGTGTCGCGCTTCGCGGTGGCGGATGGCAGGAGCGTGGAGCGCGGAAACCTGGCAATACCCGGCGTTTCCGTCACCGGTGCGCCGGTGCGGCTGGATTTCCTCGAGCCCGGCGGCGCCTCCACCGGAAAGCTGCTGCCCAGCGGCAACGTCATCGACCTGCTTGCCGATGCGGGCGGCACGGTCGAAGCATCGCTCGTGGATGCGGCGAACGCCTGTGTGTTCGTTGCCGCCGCCAGCCTCGGGCTTGCCGGCACCGAGTTGCCCGAGGAACTCGAACGGCGTACGGACGTGCTCGCGCGGCTCGCGGACTTGCGCGCGGCGGGTTCGGTCGCCATGGGCATCGCACGATCCACCGCCGACGCGCGCGCGAACCGCATGATCCCGCTGATTGCCTGCGTGTCCGCGCCGCAGGATTCGCGCACGCTTGCCGGCGAGACCATCCCCGCCTCCGCCGCCGACCTGGTGGTGCGCATGATCTCCAACGGCCAGCCGCACCGGGCGCTGCCGGTCACCGGTTCGCTGTGCACCGCGGTCGCCAGCGCCATTACCGGCAGCGTGCCGAACCGCCTGGTAGGCGCAGAGCGCCGCGGGCCGCTGCGCCTTGCGATGCCCTCCGGCGTCATCACGCTCGAAGCCGCGGTCGCGCAGGAAGGCGGCGCATGGCATGCGCGGCAAGGCACCTTCTACCGCACCACACGGCGGCTGTTCGAGGGCTTCGTCTACGCGCCCTGAGCAGGACTTGCGGCGGAGGCACCAGCCTTGCCGCGCAGCACGCCTTCGGCAAGGAGGCGCTCGACGTCCGCATCGCCGCGGCCGGGCAGCGCGGCGACGATGGCGCGGTTGTGCCCGCCGAGCGGATCCACCCACGGCGCGGCGCCGCCAGGCGAGCCGTGCATCCTGAAAGCCGGGTTGGGGGCGAGGAATTCGCCCCCGCCGTCGCGCACCCGCGCGAAGCTGCCGCGCTCCTCGGCATAGGCGGTGGCCATCGCCTCGCGCACCGAGTGATAGCGCGAGCACGGCACGCCGCCCGCGCGCATGATCTGCTCGCATTCTTCGGCGCTGCGGTCGGCCGCCCACTCGTCCAGCAGGTCCATCAGCGCGTCCCAGTTGCGGCTGCGCGCGGCGACGCCGGCAAAGCGCGCGTCGCCGATCCATTCCGGGTGGCCCGCGGCCTTCGCCATGGCCTCGAAGTTCGCCTGGCTGATCGGCGCGATGATGACGAAGCCGTCCTTCGCGGCAGTGGCGCGGTACAGCGGCCGCCGCCCGGCCTGCGGGAACTGCGCCTCCTGGCATTCGTACACCAGCAGGCCCAGCATCGAGTCCATCAGCGTGACGTCGACGTACTCGCCCTGCCCGGTCTTCTCGCGCCGGTACAGCGCGGCGCCGATGCCGCCGAAGGCGTTGACGCCGGAGAGTATGTCGGCGATGAAGATGCCGCTCTGCAGCGGGCGCGACAGGCCGTCCTGGTAGTGCAGCATCGCCATGTC
>JBFWRS010000034.1:0-35056 GCA_050248795.1 Burkholderiales bacterium
GGAACACGTCGCGCGCATCGAGTACTACGAGTACCTGCAATGGCAGGCGCAGCGCCAGCTTGCGCAGGCGAGCGAGCGCTGCCGTGCCCGCGGCCTCGCCGTCGGCCTGTACCTCGACCTCGCGGTATCGGTGGATCGCGCCGGCTCGGACACCTGGACGCAGCAGGCCTGCTACGCGCCGCAGGCGAGCGTGGGCGCTCCGCCGGACGAATTCAACCCGAACGGCCAGGACTGGGGACTGCCGCCGCTGCGCCCGGACCGGCTGCGCGACAGCGGTTACGCGCTATTCATCGCCACGCTGCGCGCCAACATGCGCAGTGCCGGCGCGCTGCGCATAGACCACGTGATGGGCCTGATGCGCCTGTACTGGATCCCGCCGGGCAGGACCGCGCGTTCCGGTGCCTACGTGCACTACGGGCTGGAAGAGATGCTGGCGATCGTCGCGCTGGAAAGCGAGCGCAGCCGCTGCATGGTGATCGGCGAGGACCTCGGCACCGTCGCGGACGAAGTACGCGCGGCGCTGTCGCGCCGCGGCGTGCTGTCGTACCGGCTGCTGTACTTCGAGCGCGGCGAGGGCGGCACCTTCAGGCCGGCGGGCGAATACCCGAGGGAAGCGCTGGTCGCGGTCAGCACGCACGACCTGGCGACGCTTGCCGGGTGGTGGACCGGGCGCGACCTGGCGCTGCGCCGCGAGCTCGGCCTGTTCCCGGACCAGGCAAGCTACGAGCGGCAGCTCGTCGAGCGCGCGCAGGAACGCGTGCGCCTGATGCTGGCACTGCAGCACGCCGGCCTGCTGCCGCAGGATGCGGTGGTCGAGCCCACAGGCTCGCAGGTGCTGACGCCGGCGCTGGCCGAGGCGATCCATGCCTTCGTCGCCTCGACACCGTCGCGCGTGATGATGGTTCAGCTCGAGGACGTGGTCGGCGAAGTCGAACAGGCGAACATGCCGGGCACCACCGACCAGCATCCGAACTGGATGCGCAAGCTGCCGTGCACGCTTGACGCACTCTTCGCCGATGCGCGCTGTCGCGGCCTCGCGGCAACGCTTGCGCGCCTCCGCCCGCAGCCGGCGCCGCGGCCGGCGGCGCCGGGCAGCGCGAGCGCCCGCGTGCCGCGCGCTACCTACCGCCTGCAGTTCGGCAGCGGCTTCACCTTCGACGATGCATGCGCGGTCCTGCCCTACCTCGCCAGGCTCGGCATCAGCCACGTGTACTGCTCGCCCATCCTGCGCGCGCGCCCAGGCAGCACGCACGGCTACGACATCGTCGCGCACGACGAGATCAACCCGGAGATCGGCGGCCGCGAGGGCTTCGAGCGCTTTGCGGCGGCGCTGCACGCGCACGGCATGGGCCAGCTCCTGGACATGGTGCCCAACCACATGGGCGTGCTGGGCGCCGACAACACCTGGTGGATGGACGTGCTGGAAAACGGCCAGGCATCACCCTATGCGCGCTATTTCGACATCGACTGGCATCCGGTCGATGCCGACCTCGAGGGCAAGGTGCTGGTGCCGGTGCTCGGCGGCCACTACGGCAACCTGCTCGCGGCGGGCGAGCTCGCGCTCGGCTTCGAGGCCGAGGCGGGCACGTTCGTGCTGCGCTACCACGAGCACCGCTTTCCGCTCGATCCGTGCAGCTACCCCGCGGTGCTGAAGCGTGTCGAGGCGCTGCTCGCGGACGCCGAGCTGCGCACCGCGGTGTCCAGCCTCGCGTCGGCATTCGGCCACCTGCCCCCGCGCGACGCCAGCGACGCCGAAGCGCTTGCCGAGCGCCTGCGCGACAAGGAGATCCACAAGCTGCGGCTGGCGCGCCTGGCCGGCAGGCAGCTCGCAGTGGCGCAGGCGATCGACGCCGCGCTCGCCGCGCTGAACTCGACCAGCGCGAACGATGCGCTGCACGCGATCCTCGAATCGCAGCCGTACCGGCTCGCCTACTGGCGCGTGGCCTCGGACGAAATCAACTACCGCAGGTTCTTCGACATCAACGACCTTGCGGCACTGCGCATGGAGGACGAACAGGTCTTCGAGGCCACGCACGCATTCGTGCTGGAGCTCGCCGCCGCGGGCAAGGTGGACGGCCTGCGCATCGACCATCCGGACGGGCTCTACGACCCGGCGCAGTACTTCAGGCGCCTGCAGGAGGGCTACGCGCGGCGCGCCGGGCTGCCGCCGCCCGCGACCGACGCGCAGGGCCGCCCGGAGCGCCCGCTGTACGTGGTGGCCGAGAAGATCACCGCCCCGCACGAGAACGTGCCGGAAAGCTGGCACGTGCACGGCACCACGGGGTACCGCTTCGCCATGGTGGTGAACGGCGTGCTGGTGGACACGACCGCCGAGCGCAGGCTGGAGCGAATCTGGCGCGCATTCGCGCGCGAGACGCACGGCTTCGCCGAACTCGCCTACCTGGGCAAGCGCGCGATCATGCGCAGCGCGCTCGCCTCCGAGCTCACCGTGCTCGCCACCGAACTGCTGCGCATCGCGCGCGCCGACCGGCGCACCCGCGACTACACCTTCAACACCCTGCGCCTGGCACTCGCCGAGGTCGCCGCGTGCATGCCGGTGTACCGCACCTACATCGCCGAGAAGCCGTCGCAGCAGGACCTGCGCTACGTCGACTGGGCGGTGGCGCAGGCAAGACGCCGCAGCCATGCCGCCGACGTGTCGATCTTCGACTTCGTGCGCCGCGCGCTGCTGGGCGAGCCGATCGAGGGCTCGGATGACGCCGCGCGCGCCCGCGTGCTGCGCTTTGCCGCACGCTTCCAGCAGTTCACGTCTCCGGTCGCGGCCAAGGGTGTCGAGGACACCGCGTTCTACCGCCACGCGCGCCTCGCCTCGCTGAACGAGGTCGGCGGCGACCCCTCGCAGTTCGGCATGAGCGTGCGCGCCTTCCATGGCGCCAGCGCCGACCGCGCCGCACGCTGGCCGCACACCATCCTCGCCACCTCGACGCACGACAACAAGCGCTCCGAGGACGTGCGCAACCGCATCAACGTGCTGTCGGAGATTCCCGCCGCCTGGCGCCTCTCGCTCGGCCGCTGGCACGCATTGAACCGGCCGCTGCGCGCGCAGCTCGACTCGGGCGCCGCGCCCTCGCCCGCGGACGAGTACCTGCTCTACCAGACGCTGCTCGGCACGTTTCCGTCGCAGGGGCTGGACGAGGCATCGCTGCCGGCCTACCGCGAACGCATCGAGCGCTATGCGCTCAAGGCCGCGCGCGAGGCAAAATCGCGCACCAGCTGGGTCAGCCCGGACGAGGACTACGAGCGCGGCCTCGCCGCCTTCGTGCGCGGCCTGCTCGCGCGCGTGCGGCCCAATCCGTTTCTCGACGACCTCGGCGCGCAGGCGGCGATGCTGGCGCGATTCGGCGCGCTGAACAGCATCGCCATGGCGGCGATCAAGTTCACCTCGCCGGGCGTGCCTGACCTGTACCAGGGCAACGAGATCATCGACCTGAGCCTGGTCGACCCCGACAACCGCCGCAACGTGGACTACGCGCTGCGCGGACGCCTGCTCGATGACATGGAGGCGCTGGCCGGCGCGCCGGACCTCGCGTCGCGACTGGCGGCGCTGCTGCAGGATCCCTGCGACGGGCGCGCCAAGCTGTGGGTCACGTGGCGGCTGCTGCAGTTGCGCCGGCGCCTGCCCGAGCTGTTCTCGCAGGGCGGCTATCGCGCGCTCGCCGCCAGCGGCGCCGCGGCCACGCATGTCGTCGCCTACCAGCGCGCGCACGAGGGCAGCGTGCTGGTGGTCGCGGTCGGCCGGTTCTTCGCCCGGCTGCTGCGGGACCCGCAGGCGCTGCCGCTGGGTGGAGCCTGGGGCGACACGCGGATTGCATTGCCGGGGCTGGCGGACGGAACGGTCCTCACGGACACGCTGAGCGGCGCGAGCCATGTGCTCTCCGGCGGTGCGCTGCCGCTGGCGCAGGTGTTCGCGGCGCTGCCGGTGGCTGTGCTGCTCGCCGCGTCCCGGGGCAAGGACCGCTAGGTTTCCGAAACCCTCAGCGGCAGCGACGTCATGCCGCGGAACACCATCGAGTTCAGCCAGTCGATGCGTTCCTCCGGCACCGCCAGCTCGATGTTCTTCCAGTGCCGCACCACTGCCGGCAATGCCACCTGGCCTTCCATGCGCGCGAGCGGAAAACCGAGGCAGATGTGCATGCCGAAGCCGAAGGTCAGGTGCGCCGGCCCGCCGCGTGCCAGGTAGAGCCGGTCCGGCTGCTCGTAGGCTTCCGGGTCGCGGTTGGCGGCGTTCAGCATGATGAATACCCGGTCGCCGGGCTTCATCAACTTGCCGCGCATCTCCTGCTCGTGCCTGACGATGCGCACCTGCGCACCGCTGGGGCCGTCGTAGCGCAGCAGTTCCTCGATCGCGCGCGGCGCCAGCGCCGCGTCCTCGCGCAGCGCCTGCAGCTCGCCGGGAAAACGCAGCAGCGACAGCAGGCCGTTGGCGATGTGGTTGGTGGTGGTTTCGTGGCCGGCGAAGAGCAGCAGGATGCAGGTCGCCACCAGTTCGTCCGGCGTCAGGCGGTCGCCGTCGTCCTCCAGGTGGACCAGTTGCGACAGCAGGTCCGCGCGCGGCACCGCGCGGCGATCCTCGATCAGTTCGCGGAAGAAGCCCGCCATCTCCTTCGTCGCGCGCTCGGCGATGTCGTACTTCTCCGGCGACATGCGCGAGCTGCCGATGAACAGCGCCATGTCGTCGGACATGCGCTTTACCTGGCCGAGCGCCTCGCGCGGCACGCCCAGCATCGTCATGATCACCAGCGCCGGCAGCGGCCCGGCGAAATCGGCGACGAAATCGATCTCCCCCGCCTTGCCGATGCGCTCGCGTATGCGGCCGAACAGCCACTCGGTGAGTTCCTCCGCCGCCGGGCGCATCGCGTTCATCGACTGCAGGTTGAACACCGCGCTGGTCAGCCGGCGCAGGCGCGTGTGTTCCGGCGGGTCGCGGAACACCATCCAGTGCGTGAGGTAACGGATGATGTCCGCGATGCGCGCGGCTTCCGCCCCGGGCAGCGTGGCGAAATAGGGCCGCAACCGGTCGGAGGAGATTTCGCGGTCCATGCACACCGCGCGGCAGTCGTCGTAGCGGGTCAGCACCCAGGATTTCAGGCGCGGGCTCCAGTGCACCGGATCCTCCTCGCGCATGCGCCTGAACAGCGGAAACGGATCGCGCAGGAACGCCGGCGCGTCGGGCCTGAAATCAATGCTCGTTACAGTCGTACTCATGCCATGATTATGTTGCATTTCGGCACACATTCATCCGGTGCACCACGGGCCCTGAGTTAGAGTCGCCGGATGGCATCGACAAACTCCGCTCCCTGGATTCCCGCATGATCGTCCTGCTGCCGGTGGACGGTTCGCCGTCGTCCGCACAGGCGTCGCGCCTGGTCGCGGCGTATCGGGGCGAGCGCTCCGCGCTCGAACCGCTGCTCGTGAACGTGCAGCGCCGGCCCGTCAGCCTGTGGCCGCAGCCGGCGCTGGACGTTCGCGCCGTCGACGCTGCGCTGCACGAACAGGGCATGGGTGTGCTCGCCCCTGCGCGCGCCGCGCTTGCCGAGGCCGGATTCGCGCTGCGAGCCGAAGTTCGCATCAGCATTCCCGCGCAGGCGCTGCTCGACGAGGCCGCGCACAAGGGTGCCGGCCTGATCGTCATGGGCACGCGCGGCATGGGCGGGCTCGCAGCGCTCGGCTCGGTGGCAACGCGGGTCGTGCATGGCGCGCGGGTGCCGGTGATGCTGGTACGGCAGGACGCCCGCCTGCCTGCGGCGTTCGGCCTTCGCCAGCGCGTGCTGCTGGCGGTGGACGGCTCCGGGCATGCGCTGGCAGCGGCTCGCTGGCTGGCCACAAGGCCGGACTGGTTCGGTGAAGTCGAGGTGGACCTGGTGCACGCCCAGGAACCGCTGCCGCTCATCGCCGCGATGCTGCCGCCGCATGGCGACGTGCTGGACCAGTGGAGCGGCCGCCACAGCCGCGAGCTTGCGCGGCCGGCGGGCGAAGCCCTGGCGGAAGCCGGAATCGCGCACGAGCTGCATGCGGCCGCGGGCGAACCGGCCCGGACGCTCGCACGGCTGGCGGACGAACTGCGCGCGGACCTGGTCGTCATGGGCACGCGCGGCATGGGCGCCGCCCATCACGCCTTCATCGGCTCGGTCGCGCTAGGCACGGTGCAGCTCAGCCCGGTGCCCGTGCTGCTGATACCCTGAGCGCAAGCGATACCGGAGGCCCGCATGAAGCTGAAATCCATCCTTGTTGCCACCGATTTCTCCGAGCACGCGAATCATGCCGCGCAGCGCGCAGCGCTGCTCGCGCGCGAGCAGCATGTCCGCAAAGCCGTGCTGCTGCACGTGGTGCCCCGCTCCATGCTGTCCGCCGCGCTTCGCTCCAGCGCCATCGAGGCGATGGAGCACGCGCTCGCGCAGCTCGCAGGAGAGCTGAAACGCAGCACCGGCTTCGCGTTCGAGCCGCGCGTCGCGCGCGGCTCGGTGGTCGACGAGGTGCTGCGCATTGCGGCCGGATTCGACCTTGTCGTCGCCGGCGCGCGCGGCGTGCACCCCGCGCGCGATTTTGCCATCGGCACCAGCGTCGAGCGCATGCTGCGCACGCTGCAGCGGCCGGTGCTGGTCGTAAAGCGGAAACCGGCAGGCGCCTACCGCAGGGCGCTGGTTCCGGTGGACTTCTCCGCCGACGCGAAAGCCGCCGTGCTGCTGGCGCGGCAGCTTGCACCGGGGGCGGACCTCAACCTGCTGCATGCCTTCGAGGTGCCGTTCGAAGGCAAGATGCGCTTTGCCGGCGTCGCAGAGGAAAACATCGCCTACTACCGCAGGCACGCGCGCGCGCAGGCGCAGGCAGACATGGAAGCGATGATCGCCGAACTGGGCCTGCCGGCGGACGCCGTCACGCGCAGCATCGCGCACGGCTACCCGCCCAGGCTGATCGCGAAGGCGCAGAAGGAGGGCCGTGCCGACCTGGTGGCGGTCGGCAAGCACGGCAAGTCGGCGCTGGAAGACCTGCTGCTGGGCAGCGTGACGCTGCACACGCTGGCGGAATCCGCCTGCGACGTGCTGGTGGTGCCCGCTAGCGCGAAGGCGCCGCGGGCTCGCTGAGCTGCAGGTCGGCGACGCCGAGCCGGCGCAGCAGCAGCTTCTCGCCTTCCAGCAGCAGCAGCATCGCCACGCCGATGGCGATGACGAGCGCGCCGTCGGCGAGGTCCACCGGACGCGTCGCGAACCAGCGCTGCATGAATGGCGCGTAGGTGAACGCGAGCTGCGCGGCGATGACAACGGCCAGCGCGATCAGCACCGCCGGCGTGCCGAGCACGCCCCTGAAGGTGATGGACGGCGCGTGCAGGTAGCGCACGTTGAAGAGATAGAAGATCTCCATCACGACGATGGTGTTGACCACCAGCGTGCGCGCTGTCTCCAGGTCGTGCCCGCTCCCCAGCGCGTGAAAGAACACCGCCAGCCCGGCGCCGAGGAACAGCAGCGACACCAGCAGCACGCGCCAGACCAGGAAGCGCGACAGCAAGGGCGCGCCCGGGGGCCGCGGCGGCCTGCGCATCACGCCCGGCTCCGCAGGCTCGAACGCGAGCACCAGCCCCAGCGTTACCGACGTCACCAGGTTGACCCACAGGATCTGCACCGCGCTCATCGGCAGCGTGAACCCGGCGGCGATCGCGGCGATCACGGTCAGCGCCTCGCCGCCGTTCGTGGGCAGCGTCCATGCGATCACCTTGCGGATGTTGTCGTACACCGTGCGACCCTCGTGCACGGCGTTGACGATGGAAGCGAAATTGTCGTCGAGCAGCACCATCTCGGCGGCCTCCTTCGCCGCCTCGGTGCCCTTGATGCCCATCGCCACGCCGACGTCCGCCTGCTTCAGCGACGGCGCGTCGTTGACGCCGTCGCCGGTCATCGCCACCACCGCGCCGCCTGCCTGCAGCGCGCGCACGATGCGCAGCTTGTGCTCCGGGCTGGTGCGCGCGAACACCGTCGTGCGCCGCACCGTGTCGGCAAGTTCCTCCTCCTGCATGCCGTCCAGCTCCGCGCCGGTGAGCGCCTGCGGGTCCTGCGCCAGCCGCAGCTGCCGCGCGATCGCGGTCGCCGTGGCTGCATGGTCGCCGGTGATCATCTTCACGGCGATCCCCGCCGCATGGCACTCGGCCACGGCGCCGATCGCCTCGTCGCGCGGCGGGTCGATGAAGCCGACGATGCCGAGGAACTCCACGCCGTCCGCGACATCGGCCATGCGCAGGCGATCCTGGGGCGCCGCCAGCCGCCTGGCGGCAAACCCGAGCACGCGCTCGCCTGCCGACGCGGCCTTCGCGATCCGCGCCTCCCATGCATCGGCGTCCGCCCCGCCCGCCATGCGCAGCAGTTGCTCCGGCGCCCCCTTGATGAAGATCACGCCCTCGCCCTCGGCACCCCGGTGCAGCGTCGCCATGAATCGATGCGAGGCGTCGAACGGGATCTCGTCGATGCGCGGCCATTCGGTACGAACATGCCCGGGGTTGAGGCCGGTCTTCATCGCCAGCGCGATGAGCGCACCTTCCATGGGATCGCCCTCGACCGACCAGCCGCCGTCGCGTTCGCGCAGGTGCGCGTCGTTGCACAGCAGGCCGCAACGCACCAGCGGCGACGCCGTGGCGACTGCCGCGCTGTCGTCGCCGCGCCCGACCGCCTGCAGTTCGCCATCCGGGGCATAGCCCGAGCCGCTGACCGATACCTCGTGCTGCGGCGTGACGATGCGCCGCGCAGTCATCTCGTTGCGTGTCAGCGTGCCGGTCTTGTCGGAACAGATCACCGAGGTCGCGCCCAGCGTCTCCACCGCCGGCAGGCGGCGGATGATGGCGTTGCGCGCCGCCATGCGCTGCACGCCGATGGCGAGCGTGATGGTGATCACCGCCGGCAGGCCTTCGGGCACTGCGCCAACCGCCAGCGCCACCACCGCGATCAGCGCCTCGGGCCAGGCATAGCCGCGTACCAGCACCGCGAACGCGAATACCAGCACGCCGGCGCCCAGCGCCAGCCAGGTGAAGCGCTCGCCGAAGCGGTTCATCTGCCGCAACAGCGGCGTGGTGAGCCTTTCCACTCCCTCCAGCAGGGCGCTGATGTGCCCGATCTCCGTGCGCGCACCGGTGGCCACCACCACGCCGCTACCCTGCCCTGCCGCCACCAGCGTGCCGGAGTACGCCATGCCGTGCCTGTCGCCAAGCGCTGCGTCCGCCGCGACCGGGTCTTCGGACTTCTCGGCGGCAACCGATTCCCCGGTCAGCAGCGCCTCGTCTATCAGCAGGCCGCGCGCGCGCAAGAGCCGCAAGTCCGCGGGCACCCGGTCGCCCGCCTCCAGCAGCACGATGTCGCCCGGCACCAGGTCCGCAACCGCGAGCGACTCGCGGTGGCCGTCGCGCAGCACGCTGGCGCGGGGCGAGATCATCCTGCGCATCGCCTCGAGCGCCTCCTCGGCCTTGCCCTCCTGCAGGAAGCCGATCAGCGCGTTCACCAGCACCACCGCGACGATCACCGCGGCGTCGACGAAGTGCCCAAGAATCCCTGCGGCAACCGCCGCAGCCAGCAGGAAGTAGATCAGCGCATTGTTGAACTGCGCGGCGAATCTCGCCAACGGGTGGCTTCGGGGCGCCTGCGGCAGTGCGTTCGGCCCGTGTTCCTGCAGGCGCTTGGCCGCTTCGCGCCTGGCGAGCCCGCCGGCGGACCCGCCCAGCGCGCGCAATACATCGTGCGCAGGCTGCGCATGCCAGCCGCCGGCACTGCCGTTCGCGCCCTTGTTCATCGCATCGCCGCCGGGTCAGCCGCCGCAGGCAAGGTTCCAGAATCCTTCGTCGACCGCGCCCGGCAGCACCGCCTCCCACCTGCCGATGCGGCTGGCGGATGCGACCACCCGCCCCGCGCCCATGCGCCCACTATGGTCCACGTGCGCAAGCAGGCGCACCAGCCTTTCGGCGCAGTCGTACTCGCGCTCCACCGTCGTGGAGGAAAACGCGTCCCCTTCCGGCGTCAGGTCCGGGCGCGCGTAGTCGTACAGCCCGCGCATCCTCGCGCTGCCGCCCTTGCGGCGGATGCTGTCGCGGTCCGCGTAGGCGGTGAAAATCGTGCCGTCGCCCCCCACCGCGGTCCAGTCGGCAAGCACCGGGCCGCTGAGCACGCACAGCAGCAGCATCACGCCGGCACGCACCAGCGTCAGAATGTCTCGTTCCTCCCCAGGTAGCGCCAGCATCCCTGCGGCAGGCCACCAAGCTGCACGCTGCCGATGCGCACCCGCTTCAGCCCCGTGACCCTGAGGCCGACCAACTCGCACATGCGGCGGATCTGGCGCTTGCGCCCCTCGCGCAGCGCGAAGCGCAACTGGTCCCGGTTCTGCCACGATACCTTCGCCGGCTTGAGCTCCCTGCCGTCCAGCGAAAGACCATGGTTCAGCAGCGCAAGGCCGCGCGCGTCCAGCGTGCCCTCGACGCGAACCAGGTACTCCTTCTCGATCGAGGAGTCCTCGCCGATCAGCCGCTTGGCGATGCGTCCGTCCTGCGTCAGCACCAGCAGCCCGGTCGAATCGATGTCCAGGCGCCCCGCGGGCGCGAGCCCCTTCAGGTGCGCAGGTCGGAACTGCTCGCGCACCGGATCCTCCGCCCAGCGGTTCTCCGGCCTGACCAGCGTGTACGCAGGCACATGGCCGTCCTCCGCCTGGCCGGACACGTAGCCCACCGGCTTGTGCAGCAGCACGGTGACGCGCCCGCCCTGGCGGCGGCGCGCCGCCTCGGCAACCTCGATCACCGCGTCCGGCGGCACGCGCGCGCCCAGCGTGTCGACGACCGTGCCGTCCACCGTCACCCAGCCGTTGGCGATCCAGTCGTCTGCCTCGCGGCGCGAGCACAGGCCGCGCTCGCCCATCAGCTTGGACAGGCGCGGGTTGTCGCCCATGTCAGGTCATCGCCTCGGGTCGCACCCAGTCGTCGAACTGCTGCGCCGTGACGTATCCCGAGGCGATCGCCGCCTCGCGCAGCGTGCTGCCCTCGCGGTGCGCCTGCTTGGCGATCGCCGCCGCCTTGTCGTAGCCGATGTGCGGCGCGAGCGCGGTCACCAGCATCAGCGAGCGGCCGAGCAGCTCGCCGATGCGCGCGCGGTCCGGTTCTATGCCGGCGGCGCAATGCGCGTCGAACGATCGCATGGCGTCGGCCAGCAAGCGCGCGCTTTGCAGGAATCCGTGGATGATGAGCGGCTTGTAGACGTTCAACTCGAAGTTCCCCGACGCGCAGCCGAAGCCGATCGCAACGTCGTTGCCGATCACCTGCGCGCAGGCCATCGTCAGCGCCTCGCACTGGGTCGGGTTCACCTTCCCCGGCATGATCGAGCTGCCCGGTTCGTTCTCGGGAATAGTGATCTCGCCCAGCCCCGAGCGCGGCCCGCTCGCCAGCCAGCGCACGTCGTTGGCGATCTTCACCAGCGCCGTTGCCAGCGCCTTCAGCGCAGCGTGCGCCAGCAGCAGTGGCTCGTGCGAGGCGAGCGCGGCGAACTTGTTCGGCGCGGTCACGAACGCGCGCGCGCTGCGCGCAGCGAGTTCGGCGGCGACCCGCGCGCCGAACTGCGGATGCGTGTTCAGTCCGGTGCCGACCGCGGTGCCACCGATTGCCAGCGCGAGCAGCTCCGGCACCGTGCCGCGGATGGCGCGCGCGGCGATGTCCAGTTGCGCCGCGTAGCCGGAGAACTCCTGGCCGAGCGTGAGCGGCGTCGCATCCTGCAGGTGCGTGCGGCCGATCTTGACGATGCCGTCGAATGCGTCTGACTTCGCCGCCAGCGTCGCCCGCAGGTGCCCGAGCGCCGGCAGCACGTCGTCTTCCAGCGCGGCCACGGCAGCCACGTGCATCGCGGCGGGAAACACGTCGTTCGAGGACTGGCCGCGGTTGACGTGGTCGTTGGGATGCACCAGGCGCGCCTCGCCGCGCTCGCCGCCAAGCAGCTCGGAAGCGCGGTTGGCGAGCACCTCGTTGACGTTCATGTTGGTCTGCGTGCCGGAACCGGTCTGCCAGACCGAGAGCGGGAACTCGTCGCCGTGCCGGCCGGCCAGCGCCTCGTCGGCGGCCTCGACGATCGCGCCGGCAAGCCGCGCCTCGAGCAGGCCGAGCTCGCAGTTAACCAGCGCCGCAGCCCGCTTCAATTCGACGAGCGCGCGTATCAGCCTCGTAGGCATGCGCTCGTGCGAGATGCTGAAGAAGTGCAGCGAACGCTGCGTCTGCGCACCCCACAGGCGGTGCGCCGGAACCTCGATCGGCCCGAACGCGTCGCGCTCGATGCGGGTGGCGCCTTCAGCCACGCGAGCCGTTCCGTCCGGACTTCAAGCCGGCGGTCAACACGAACTTCATCGCCTCCTCGCGCGACATGTCGATCCGCCGCACCTGGTCGCGCGGCACGAACACGGTGTAGCCGCCGATCATGTAGGCCATCGGCAGGTACACCGCCACCTCGCCCTCCCCCCCCAGGCCCTCCGGCAGGTCGGAAAAATCGGTGCGGGTGACGAAGCCGATCACGCGCATCTGCCCGCCCGGCAGTGTCACGCTCACCACCTGCAGCGGCGTCGCGCCCTCGCGCGGCGCGATCAGGCCGAACAGGTCGCGCAGCGCGGTGTAGACCGAGCGCACCAACGGCACGCCGAGCAGCAGGTTCTCTGCCCACTGGAACAGCCGGCGGAACAGCACCGCGTGCATCAGCAGGCCGACGCCGAACACCACGCCGAGCGCGATCACCAGTCCCATGCCGGTGCGGTAGTACTGGTCCGGGATCAGCCACTTCAGCTGCTGCCCGAAGAAGTACTCGATGGCGCCGAGCAGCCACAGCGTGAAGTACACCGTCGCCATCACCGGCAGCACCGTCAGCAGCCCGGTGGCGAACACCTTGCCGATCCACTTCATCTTCAGGTCGTGCTTCCGTTCAGGCAGCGGCATACGCCTCCTTCGCGCTCGCTGCGCCGCGAGGCTGCGCGAGCAGATAGATCGCCGGGATCACCAGCAGGCTGACGAACATCGAAAACAGCAGCCCGAACACCATGCACACGGCAAGCGGCCGCAGCATCTCGGAGCCTTCGCCGATGCCGAGCGCAAGCGGTGCCATGCCGACCGACGTGGTCAGGGTGGTCATCACGATCGGGCGCAGGCGCAGGCGCGCCGCCTCGACGATCGCCTCGCGCACCGCGCTCCCGCGCTGCCGCAGCAGCTCGATGTACTCGACCAGCACGATGGCGTTGTTCACCACCACGCCGATCAGCATGATGATGCCCAGCCACACCGGCATCGACAGCGGCAGCCCGGTCGCGTACAGGCCGATCACCACGCCGATCAGCGCGAACGGCACGCCGAGCAGGATCACCACCGGGTTGCGCAGCGACTCGTACTGCACCGCCATGACCACGAAGACCAGGAACAGCGCCAGCCCGGCGAGCGTCAGCACCAGCTGGTTGCCGCGCTCCAGGCTCTCGAATGCACCACCGAAGTAGATGACGTAGCCCGGCGGCAGTTCGACGCCGCGCAGGTCCTCGCGCAGCGCGCCGGCGATCTCGCCCAGCGGCACCTGGCCGGTCAATGCGGCGCTCACCTCGACGATGCGGCGCTGGCTCTCGCGGCGGATCTCGGTCGGCGTTACCGCGAGTTCGACCCGGGCGACATCGCCCAGGTAGACCGGCGCACGCCCGCCTTGCGCGCCGAACAGCAGCAGCGCCTCCATCGCCGCAGGGCTGTCGATGGTGCCGCCGGGAAGCCGCACGCGCACGTCGTAGGCGCGATCGCCCTCGATGTAGTCGCTGACGATCACGCCTTCGAGCGCGATGCGCAGCGCGCGCCCCGCCTGTGCCACGTCTATGCCGAGTTCCGCCGCCCGCGTGCGGTCTATCCGCACCGCGAACTCCTGGCGCCGCTCCTCGGCCGAGTGCCGCACGTTGCGCAGCCCGGGCCGCTCGCGCATGCGCGCGACCAGCGTATCGCCAATCGACGCCAGCACGTCCAGGTCCGGGCCCTGGACGCGCACGCTGACATCCTCGTCCGCGCGCGACACGCGCACGCCGCGGATGCCGGACGGACGTGCAAGCACCCTGACGCCGGCCAGCTCCCGGGCCGCCACCGCGCGCACATAGTCTCCCACCCAGGCCTCGACGCTGCGCGTGCGCGCCGCCACCGGCACCAGCTCTATGGCGATCGTGCTGCGGTTGGGCCGCTCGCGCTGCGAGCGGCCGAAAATCGAGCCGCCGATGATCGACGACACGCCCGCGAGATCTCCCTGCGCCCGCGCAAGCTCCTCGAGCACCCGCACCGTGGCGTCCATCTCGTCCAGCGAGATCCCGGTGTCGGTGATAACCTGAACCTGTACGCGCCCGTCGTCCATGCTCGGCAGGAAGGCCTGCTTCCCGGCCATGCCCTGGAACACCGCAAGCGCGCCGCCGAGCAGCGCAAGCGCGACGACGACGACAACGACCGGCGCCTTCAGGCAGCCGGCAACCGCGGGCGCGTAGACACGCTGCAGCGCCCCGATCAGCCGCTGCACGCCCCGCGTCACGCGCGAGGGCGCCGGTGGCCTGCCGCGTGCGGCAAGCGTCGGCACCAGCGTCACCGCGACGACCAGCGAGGCGACGATCGCCGCGGTGATGGTGAAGATCAGTTCCCTGAACAGCAGCCCAACGAGTCCGCTGATGAACAGGAACGGCAGCACCGCCGCGAGGTTCGTGCTGGTCGCGGCGATGATCGGGCTGTTCACCTCGGCGGCCGCATTCTCCGCCGCCGCGATGCCGGTCTCGCCTTCGCGCTGGTGCCGCTCGATGTTCTCGAGCATGACGATGGTGTTGTCCACCAGCATGCCGATGCCCAGCGCCAGCCCGCCCAGCGTCATCAGGTTGAGCGAAAGCCCGCCCAGCGCCATGATGATGAACGAGATGATGATCGAGATCGGTATGGCACTGCCGATGATCAGCGTGCCGCGCACGCTGCCGAGGAATACGTAGACCACGGCCATCGCCAGCGCCGCGCCCGACAGTGCGGCGAGCGTGGCGTTGTCCAGCGACTGGCGCACGTACACGGCCTGGTTGGAGACGGTGTCGATCTGCACGTCCTCGGGGAGCTGGCCGCGCGCGCGCAGCGTGGCGAGGCGAGCGGACACCACCTCGGCGACGTCTACCGTGTTCGCTGTCGGCTGCTTCTGCACCGCGACGCGCACGCCGGGAACGCCGTTGTAGCGCACGCGTATGCGCTCGTCCTCCTGCGCATCCAGCACCTGGGCGACTTCGGAAAGAGGAATGGAGTTGCCCGCCGGCAGCCGGATCGGCAGCGCCCCGATCGCCGCGATGCTGCGAAAGCGCCCGGCGGTCCTGCTGGCGTACTCCTGTCCCGCCATGCGCAGCCGCCCCGCAGGAGAGTCGACGTTGCCGCGCTCTATCGCCTGCACGATGTCCTCCACCGACAGGCCCAGCCCGGCCAGGCGGCGCTGGTCGGGCAGCACGTGCACCTCGCGCACCAGCCCGCCCCCCACCTCGACCGCGGCGACGCCCGGCAGGTTGAGGAAGTACTTCGCGAACTCGTCGTCGGTCCAGCTGCGCAGTTCGGTCATGCCGCGCAGCGGCGAACTGACGACGAACTCCATCACCGGGATCTGCGAGGGGTCGCGCTTGAAGATGATGGGCGGGTCTATGCTGGCCGGCAGGAAGCGCTTGGCGCGATCCAGCCGCGTGCTGGCGTCGCGCAGCGCAACGTCGATGTCCTTGCCGTAGTCGAAGTACAACTCGAGTTCGGACGCCCCTTCCAGCGTGGTCGACTCGATGCCCACCGAATCCTCGGTGATCGCGAGCTGCTCCTCGATCTGTCGCGTGACGCGATCCTCCATGATGTTCGCCGGCACCGCCGGGTCGATGATGCGCACGCCGATCTCGGGGTAGATGAGCTGCGGCAGAAGGTCGATCGACAGGCGGCTGAGCGCGAACAGCCCGAGCACGATACCGGTAAGCGTCAGCATCACGGTGCTGACCGGATGGTGGATGCACCAGACGGCGATGCCGCCGCGACGCTCGCTCATCCCTTCGCCTCGCCGCGCGGCGCCACCGGCCGCACCGGCTTGCCTGGCGCCAGGCCGAGGAAACCCTTGACGACGACGCGCGCGCCGGCGTCGATCCCTTCGAGGATCTCGACCCGGTCGGCCAGCCGCAGGCCGCTGGCGACGCCGCGGCGCCGCACCGTGCCGTCCTGCTGGTGCACGTAGACGAACTCGCCTTCCACGTCGCGCTGCAGCGCTGCCAGCGGCACCACGAGACGGTTTGTCGTCCCGGTGGAAAGCACCACGCGGCAGAACTGGCCCGGACGCGCACCCTCGGGCACCGGGTCGAGCACCACCTCGACGCGACCGGTGCGCGACGCCGGGTCTATCGACGGGTGCACGCGGACGATCTTGCCCGGATGCATCGCACTGCCCAGCGCATCGATGCGCACCTGCGCCGCATCGCCCACCGACAGGTAGGGCATCACCAGCTCGGAGACGTTTACGTCGGTCACCAGTTGCGACGGGTCGATCACCGTCAGCAGGTGCGTGTGCTGCGGCGTGACATTGCCCGGTTCCACCAGCCGCCGCGCCACCACGCCCGCGAACGGCGCGGCGATCGTCATGTGTCCGACGCGCGTGCGCAGCAGCCGTTCCTCGGCGCGCGCGATTTCCAGCACCGTCGCGGCGCGCGACACCGCGTCGTCGCTGACGAAGCCCTTCTCCTTCAACTGGCGGTTGCGGCCATGGTCGGCATCGGCCTGGCGCGCGGTCGCGACCGCCTTGTCGAGCTGGGCGCGCAGGATGCGGTCGTCGTAGCGCACCAGCACCTGCCCTGCCGTGACGCGGTCGCCTTCACGCACGCGGACCTCGGCGACCGAACCTTCCTCCTGGTTGACGATGCGCACTTCGCGCAGCGCGCGCAGGCTGCCCGCGCGGTCGGCGGTGTACGACAGGCGCCCGGGCTCGGCCGTGGCGAGTTCGACCAGGTGGGGGCGCGGCTTGGCCGCGGCCGGCTTGGCGGAGCCTTTCGACTCGGCCCCGCAGCCCGCGAGCGCAACAAGCGGAGGCAGGATCCAGAGCAGCATGCGATATTTCGACATGCGCGGTGTTATACCGCGCCCGGCGCGGCGCCGCACGAACTGGATCGCGGCGCGGGCGTGTACGGGTCGAACCGGAAAATGACAGGAGGCACCATCCCATGGCCATCAATCGCAAACCCCGCATCCGCCGCATTGCCATCACCACCGGCGGCGGAGATGCACCCGGACTGAACGCGGTGATCCGCGGCGTGGTGCTGACGGCGCGGCGCCTGGGCTGGGACTGCGTCGGCATCCGCTCGGGCTATGACGGCCTGCTGTCGAGCACCCCGCGCAAGGGGCTGGTGCCGCTGACGCCCGAGCGCGTGCAGGGCATCACCGACCAGGGCGGCACCATCCTCGGCACCACCAACGCCGGCAATCCGCTGAAGTACCCCGTCCGGCTGGCCGACGGCAGGCTGGTCGAGCGCGACCGCTCGCGCGAACTGCTGCTCGCGCTGAAGAAGCAGCGCATCGACGCGCTGATCGCGATAGGCGGCGACGGCTCGCTCGGCATCGCCAACGGCCTGGCGAAAAAGGGCCTGCGCGTCGTCGGCGTGCCGAAGACCATCGACAACGACCTGGACAGCACCGTCGTCACATTCGGCTTCGACTCCGCGGTGTCCTTCGCCACCGAGTGCATAGATCGCCTGCACACCACCGCCGAGTCGCACCGCCGCGTGATGGTGGTCGAGGTGATGGGCCGCTACGCGGGATGGATCGCACTGAACAGCGGCGTTTCCGGCGACGCGCATGGCATCCTGATCCCGGAGATTCCCTACGACATCCGCAAGGTCGCGAACGCCATCCGCGCCCGCGAGCGCGCGGGCCTGACCTACTCGATCGTCGTCGTTGCCGAGGGCGCGATGCCGGTCGGCGGCGGGCACTCGGTGATCGAAAAGCGCGTCGGCGCAGCCGAACGGCTGGGCGGCGCGGCTGAACGGGTGGCGGCGGAACTCGGCAGGCTTACCGGCAAGGAAACGCGTCACGTGGTGCTGGGTCATCTGTTGCGCGGCGGATCGCCGACCACGTTCGACCGCCTGATCTCGTTAAGGTTCGGCGCCGCCGCCGTGCGCGCGCTGGCGGAAGGCCGCTCCGGCGTCATGGTTGCGCTCGATCCGCCGACGGTGCGCTACGTGCCGCTCGCCAGGGCGACGCGCCGCATGAAGAACGTGCCGCTGGATTCCGACACCATCCGCACCGCGCGCGACCTCGGCATCGCACTAGGCGACTGAGGCCACCGCCCCGCCGCGCAGCAGCCGCTCGAAGGCAGGCGCATCCAGCGGCGGGCTGAAGCGATGGCCCTGCCACTGCTCGCAGCCGAGCGCGAGCAGCCGCTCGAGCTGGGCATCGTCCTCGACGCCTTCGGCCGCCACGTGCAGGCCCAGGCTGCGCGCCATCGAGGCGATGGTCTCGACGATCACCGCATCGTCGCGATTCGACGCCAATTCGCGCACGAACGACTGGTCGATCTTCAGCTTGTGTATCGGCAGGCGCCGCAGGTAGGCAAGGCTCGAATAGCCGGTGCCGAAGTCGTCTATCGCCAGCCGCACGCCAAGCGCGCCTATCCTGCGCAGCGCCTCGATGTTCTCGGCCACGTCGCCCATCAGCGCGCGCTCGGTGACTTCAAGTTCCACCGATCTTGCGCTGACGCCGTTGCGCCGCAGCGAGTCTTCCAGGCGCGCGACGTACGCCGCGCCCTCGGCCAGTTCGGCGGGCGACACGTTCAGCGCGAACCAGGGTCCGTCGGGTCCGATGCGCCAGGCGCCGATCTGCGCCAGCGCGCGGTCCGCGGTCCACTCGCCTATCGCGCGTATCAGGCCGATCTCTTCGGCCAGCGGAATGAAGACGTCCGGCATCAGCAGGCCGCGCTCGGGGTGGCGCCAGCGCACCAGCACCTCGGCGCCGACGATGCGCGCATGCGGCGCCGTCGCCCGCCCGGTCAGGACGGGCTGGTAGTGCAGCGTGAATTCGCCGCGCGACAGCGCGCGGCGCAGGTCGTTCTCCAGCGCCAGCCGTTCGCTGCCGCTGCGCCCCATCTCCGCCGTGTAGCGGCGCACGCCGTTGCGGCCTGCGGCCTTGGCTCGGCTCATGGCGAGGTCGGCGTTGCGCAACAGCTCGCCGAAGGTCGCGCCGTCGCCCGGATACACCGCGATGCCGATGGACGCGCTGATCGCCAGCGAGCGCCCGTCCACCATGAATGGCCGCGCAAGCGCATTCAGGATTCGCTGCGCGACGGCATCCGCCTCGGTATCCGCGCGCATGCCGTCCCACAGCAACGCGAACTCGTCCCCGCCAAGCCTCGCCAGCGTGTCCTGCCGGCGCAGCGTGTTCGCCAGACGCTCGCCCACCGCGCGCAGCAGCGCGTCGCCCGCCGCGTGGCCGAGCGAGTCGTTGACCAGCTTGAATCGGTCGAGGTCGAAGGTCAGCAGCGCGAGCTGGCCCCGCGCACGCGCGGCGGCGACGATCGCCTGCTCGGCGCGTTCGGCGAGCAGCAGGCGGTTCGGCAGCCCGGTCTGCGCATCGCGCGTGGCGAGGTACTGGATGCGCTCCTCGGCCAGGCGCCTGGCGGTGATGTCGGCGCCGGTGCCGCGGTAGCCCTTCAGCTTTCCCGCGGCATCGAATACGGGGATGCCATTCACCTGCTGCCAGATGACGCGGCCCGACTTGGTGATCGAGCGGTGCACGAGTTCCCGGAACGGCCCGCCGCCAGGCACGCGCTGCTCGAACCACGCGTCCACCGACCTCGCCTCGCCCAGCGGCATGAACTCCTGCGGCGAGCGCCCGAGCATTTCGGACTGCGTGTAGCCGAGGACCGACTCGATGCGCGCCGACAGGTAGGTGTAGCGCCACGCGGCGTCGGTCTCCCAGACGAATTCGCCCGAGGCCTCGACCACGTCGCGGAAGCGCTGCTCGCGTTCGGCCAGCTTCTCGCGTGCCTCGCGCGCCTCGGAAACGTCGCGCACGACGGTCTGCAGCAGCAGGCGCCCGCGCTCGAGGTAGGAAACGGACGCCATCTCGACCGTCATCGCCGAGCCGTCGGCGCGCAGCAGCCTGAACTCCGCGAACGGGGTCGCGCCGGGCCCCGCCAGCAGGAATTCGAGCCGCTCGCGGTGCCGCGCCGCGTCCCCCGGGTGTATCAGGTCCTCGGTGCGCTGGCCGACCGGCGCCCCGCTGCGCAACTGGCTCCAGATGCGTTCCGCAGCTGCGTTCGCGTATTCGACATAGCCGTTCCACGACACCACCACGCCGTCCGGGGACAGGTCCACCAGCGCGCGGTAGCGCTCCTCGGCATCGCGCGACGCCTGCTCGGCGCGCTTGCGCGCGTCGATGTCCAGCACCATCCCGGTCATGCGCAGCGCACGTCCGTCGGGCCCGCGCCGCGTCACGCGGCCCACGGCATGCAGCCATTTCCATTCGCCCTGCTCGGTCCTGAAGCGGCCTTCGGCATTGAACACCGGCGCGGCGCCGGTGATGGCGTCGAGGAACGCACGGCGCATGCGTTCGCGATCCTGCGGATGCGCGTGCTCCAGCGAATCGAAGCTGACGCCGCTGCGAACGCCCTGCGCATCGCCGAGCAACTGGTACCAGCCTTCTCCCAGGTGGGTGCGCCGGCTTTCCAAGTCCAGGTCCCAGATCGCCGAACTGCCGCCTTCGATCGCGAGTTCCAGCCTTTCCTTCGCCAGCGCCAGCGCCTCCTCGGCGGTGCGCTTCGCGGTCACGTCCTTGCCGACGCCGCGGTAGCCGATGAAGCGGTCGTCGGCGTCGAAGCGCGGTTCGCCCGACACCACGTGCACGCTGCGCGTGCCGCCCGGTCCGTAGCTGACCACTTCCAGCTCGTGGAAGGGCTCGAGCCGCTCCAGCCGGGCGAGGTGGGCGGCCAGCGCCTGCGGCTCGATCTCGATTACCGGCACTTCCCACAGCCGCCTGCCGTAGGCGGACGCGCTGCCCAGCAACTGCGCCACCGCGGCGCCGCCGGTGAGCCAGGTCATGCGATGCTCGGCGTCGGACTCCCAGAACCAGTCGGCAGACAGCGCGGTGAGGCGCCTGAAGCGCTCCTCCTCCGCGCTGAAGCCGCGCGCAGCGCCGCCGCCGCGCGCGCCGAGCAGGGACAGCAATCCGGACAGCAAGCCCATGCGCTAGGCGCCGTCGCCGCCGGCTGCCGGCGGCGCGACCTTGAGCACTTCCTCGATCGTCGTCACGCCGGCCGCGACCTTCATCGCGCCGCTGACGCGCAGCGGCTTCATGCCTTCCTTGAGCGCCTGCGCGCGGATCTGCGCTTCATCCGCGCTCGCATTGAGCAACTGCCGGATCGCCGGCGAGTTGGCGAGGATCTCGTAGATGCCGATGCGGCCCGCGTACCCTGTCATGCGGCATTCCAGGCAGCCCACCGGCTTGTAAACCACCGCCGGGCGCCTGGCCTTGTACGGCGCGACCAGCGCGTCCCACACCGCCTCATCCTCGACGCGGTGGGTCCCGGCCCGCTCCTTGCAGTGCGGGCACAGGGTGCGCACCAGGCGCTGCGCCATGACGCCGTTCAGCGTCGCGTTCAGCAGGTACGAGGGCACGCCGAGCTCCAGCAGCCTCGCCACCGATGTCGGCGCATCGTTCGTGTGCAGCGTGGACAGCACCAGGTGGCCGGTAAGCGCCGCCTGCACCGCCATCTGCGCTGTCTCGAGGTCGCGCACCTCGCCGACCATGATGATGTCCGGATCCTGGCGCATCAGCGCGCGCAGGCCCTCGGCGAAGCCGAGGTCTATCGCCGGCTGCACCTGCATCTGGTTGAAGCTCGGCTCCACGATCTCGATCGGGTCCTCGACCGTGCAGACGTTGACTTCGGGCGTCGCCAGCTGCTTCAGCGTCGAGTACAGGGTCGTCGTCTTGCCGGAGCCGGTGGGGCCGGTCACCAGCACGATCCCGTTCGGGCGCTGCGTCATCGCGCGCCAGCGCGCGTAGTCCTCGTCGGAGAAACCGAGCTCGCGGAAGTCGCGCACCAGCACCTCGGGATCGAAGATGCGCATCACGAGCTTCTCGCCGAAGGCCGTCGGCATGGTCGACAGCCGCAGCTCGACTTCCGAGCCGTCCAGCGTCCGGGTCTTGATGCGGCCGTCCTGCGGCCTGCGCTTTTCCACCACGTCCATGCGGCCGAGTATCTTGATGCGGCTGGTCATCGCGGCGAGCACCGCGGCGGGTATCTGGTAGACCTGGTGCAGCACGCCGTCGATGCGAAAGCGAACGATGCCCGATTCGCGCCGCGGCTCGATATGGATGTCGCTCGCGCGCTGTTCGAACGCGTAGCTCCACAACCAGTCGACGACCCGCACGATGTGCGCGTCGTTGGCGTCGAACTGCTTGTTGCTGCTGCCCAGCTCGACCAGCTGCTCGAGGTTGCCGCCGCCGCCCTGCGCGGTGCGGCTGGCGCCCTTGATCGACTTCGCCAGGTTGTAGAACTCGACCTGGTAGCGCTCGATGTCGAGCGGGTTGGCGATGACGCGCCGGATGTCGAGCTTGATGACGCCCGCGACCTCCTTCTCCCATTCGCGCACCCAGGGTTCGGCGGTGGCGATGGTCGCCTCCCGCGTGGTGACGCCGACCGGCAGGATGCGAAAGCGTGTCGCATAGGCCGAGGACACCACCTCGGTGACGGCGGAGAAGTCCACCTTCAGCGGGTCGATGTGCATGTATTCGAGACCGGCGCGCCCGGCGAGCCACTCGGTCAGTGGCTCGAGCGCGAGCTGGCGGTGCGGCGGCTTCGCGCTCTTCCAGGCCTGGTCCGCAATGATCACCAGCGGATGCTGGCTGCCCTTGTAGTAGCGGCGCTCCTTCCGCAGCCGGTCTGCGTCGGCAGCGCCGACAAGACCGTCCTCGACCAGCCAGTCGAGCAGTTCCGGAAGCGCGAGCCTGCGCTCGCCAGCGGGCGTACGGACGGCTGCCATAGCGGTTGCGCATTATGCCCTGCGACTACAATGCGCGCATGTCTGCCGCCCGTACCAGCGCCCTCGCGGGCGACGTCAGGCCGCGCGAGGTCTGGGCGTGGAGCATGTACGACTTCGCCAACTCGGGCTACACCACGGTCGTGATCACTGCCGTGTTCAGCGCCTACTTCGTCGGCTCGGTGGCCGGCCAGGCGCCCTGGGCGACCTTCGCCTGGACCGCGGCGCTGTCGGTTTCCTACGCCGCGGTGATGCTCAGCGCACCGCTGGTCGGCGCCTGGGCCGACGCGCGTGCGGCGAAAAAGCGACTGCTGCTCGTGTCCACCGCCGGGTGCGTGCTCTTTACCGCGGCGCTGTGGTTCGCGGTGCCGGGCGCGGTGGCGCTCGCGCTGGTCCTGGTGGCGCTGTCGAACTATTTCTTCGCCACCGGCGAGAACCTGATCGCCGCCTTCCTGCCGGAACTGGCCGATTCGGAAGCCATGGGCCGCGTATCAGGCTGGGGATGGAGCCTTGGCTACCTGGGCGGCATCGTGTCCCTCGGGCTGTCGCTCGCCTACATCACCTGGGCACAGAAGCAGGGCCAGGGCGCCGGCGAGTTCGTACCGGTGACGATGCTGATCACCGCGGCGCTGTTCGCGCTCGCCGCGGCGCCGACCTTCCTGCTGCTGCGCGAGCGGGCACTGCCGCAGCCCAGGACGCAGGATGCCTGGGCGCGCGTGCTGGATACGCTGCGCCACGCGGCACAGTTCCGCGACCTGCGCCGCTTCCTCGTCTGCATCCTGTTCTACCAGGCCGGCATCGCCGCGGTGATCGCGCTGGCGGCGATCTACGCGCAGCAGGCGATGAAGTTCACCACGCAGCAGACCATCACGCTGATCCTGGTGGTCAACATCACCGCCGCCGCCGGCGCGTTCGCCTTCGGCTACCTGCAGGACCGCATCGGCCACGTCAGGGCGATGGCGATCACGCTCGCCGGCTGGATTGCGATGATCGCGATCGCCTACACCGCTCAAGGGGCGCCCGCGTTCTGGGTCGCGGCGAATATCGCCGGCCTGTGCATGGGTTCGGCGCAGGCGGCGGGGCGCGCCATCGTCGGCTACCTCTCGCCGCCCGCCCGGCTGGCGGAGTTCTTCGGACTGTGGGGCCTGGCGGTGAAGACCGCGTCCATCTTCGGCCCGATCACCTACGGCACCGTCACCTGGATGTTCGCCGGCGACCACCGCCTGGCGATGCTCGCGGTCGGCGCCTACTTTGTCGTCGGCCTCGTGCTGCTCTCGGGCATCGACATTGCGCGCGGCCGCGCCGCAGCGCTGGCTTCGCCATGAAATCGATGGGTTAAACTCGCGCTCCCGATCAGACACAGCGGAGATTTCCCCCATGACGATCAAGGTTGGCGACAGGATTCCAGACGGCAAGCTCACCGAGTCCGCAGGCTGGGACGATGCCACTTCGTGCCCGATGCCGCCGAATGACGTCGGCGTGGCCGAGGCGCTGGCGGGCAAGCGGGTTGCGATCTTCGCGCTGCCGGGTGCCTACACGCCCACCTGCTCGGCCAAGCACGTGCCGAGCTACCTTCAGCAGCTCGATGCGCTGAAGGCGAAGAAGGTGGACGAAGTCTGGTGCGTCGCCGTCAACGACGGCTTCGTCATGGCCGCCTGGGGCCGCGACCAGAAGGCGCTGGGCAAGATCCGCTTCCTCGGCGACGGCAGCGCGCTGTGGACGAAGGCGCTCGGCCTCGAGCTCGACCTGACCGCGCGCGGCATGGGCGTGCGCTCGCAGCGCTACTCGATGTTCGTCGACAACGGCGTGGTCAAGCAGCTGAACATCGAGGCGCCGGGCAAGTTCGAAGTCAGCGGCGCCGAAACGATGCTGCAGCAGCTGGGCTGAAGCCGGTCGGAACTGCTGCCGACCGGTCGGCAGTTGCAGCGGCCGGCGTCG
Organism: Burkholderiales bacterium; assembly: GCA_050248795.1. GTDB lineage: Bacteria > Pseudomonadota > Gammaproteobacteria > Burkholderiales > SG8-39 > CAZTDU01. The sequence goes on from JBFWRS010000034.1 coordinate 24,961, forward strand.
GCGCTTCATCTGTGACTTTTCTGGCATCGCGGGCGCTGCGGCGCACAATCGTGGGCGCGTGCATGCTACAGTCGGGCATGCTCGCAAGCCGGCTGCGCCACATCCTCCTTGCGGGGCTTCTTGTCGCCAGCATCCCGGTGCTGGCACAGGACGCCGCGCTCGACCGCGCGCGGCAGCTGATCGACGCGAAGCAGCCTGCGCAGGCCTTCGCGCTGCTGGATCCGCTGGAAGCGCAGCGCGCCGGCGACCCGGATTACGACTTCCTGCTCGGCCTCGCCGCGCTCGATTCCGGCCGCCTGACGCGCGCCGTGTTCGCGCTGGAGCGCGTGCTCGCCGCACGGCCCGACGACCCGCGCGTGCGCGCCGAGATCGCGCGCGCGTTCTTCCTCATGGGCGAAAACGAGAACGCGCGAAAGGAGTTCCAGGCGGTCAAGGCAGCGAATCCGCCGGCCGAGGTGGCAGCCACCATCGACCGGTTTCTGGACACGCTGGACATCCGCGGCAACCGGCCGCCGAACGAGCGCGAGGGCTTCACCGGCTTTCTCGAGGCGGGGGTCGGGCACGACAGCAACGCCAATTCGGCGACCGCCACGTCGAGCTTTGCGATTCCGCTCTTCCCCGGGGCGATCTTCAACCTGGGCGCGGGCGCAACCAGCCGCTCGGACGAGTTCCTCACGCTCGCCGGCGGCATCACCGGGACCAAGTTCCTCTCCGGCACGGTGACGCTGTTCGGTACCGCGAACTTCGACCGGCGCATCAACGATACGCTGGACCGCTTCGACACCGGCAGCCTCGGCGGATCGGTCGGCGTCACCGTCGATCGCGACGCCGACGAGTTCACGCTTGCAGCGCAGCTGCAGCGCTTCGACGTCGACAATACGCGCTTTCGCAGGGCCACGGGCGCCATCGCACAGTGGCGGCGCAACTTCGGCCCCTTCGACCAGCTCACCGCCTACCTGCAGCGCACGCGCCTGACCTATCCCGGCCAGCGCACGCGCGACGCCGACCGCACTGCGCTCGGTGCGGCCTGGGCGCACGCCTTCGACCATCCGCGCGCACCGGTGCTGTTCGCCAGCGCGTACGCCGGGCAGGAGGATGAGCGCGCCTCCGGCGTGCCGCAGTTCGGCCACCGTTTCATCGGCGGGCGACTGGGCGGCCAGATCGACATCGCGCGCGGACTGAAGGTTTCCGCCAACCTCAGTCATGAGGAGCGGCGCTATGGCGGCCCGGACCCCTTGTTCCTCGGCAAGCGGCGCGACCGGGAAACCAGCCTGCGCCTGGCGCTGCCCTGGGACATCGCGCGCAACTGGCAACTGACGCCGCAGCTGAGCTTCACCGACAACCGTTCCAACATTGTCATCAACGACTACTCGCGCACGCAGATCTTCGTCACGCTGCGCCGCGACTTCCGCTGATTCCGGAGGTACCATGCAACTGACCCACGCTCTCCTCAGGCAGACCGCGATCGCGGCTTCGGTCGCCGCGGCGTTCCCGGGATTCGCCCTCGCACAGAACGCCGCCAGGGTGGACTTCGCCATCGGCAATCCCACCGCCACTGGCGCCGACGGCCGCAGCCGGCCGCTGGTCAAGGGCGCCGAGGTACGCGTCGGCGAACTTGTCAGCACCGGCCAGGGCCGCGTGCAGCTGCGCTTCGCCGACGGCGCGCAGATGGCGCTGCAGCCCGGCACGGACTTCAAGGTCGAAGAGTTCCGCTTCGCGCAGAAGGGCGAAGGCGAGGACAACGTGGTCATGAACCTGCTGAAGGGCGGCATGCGCACGATCACCGGGCTGATCGGCCGCAGCAATCAGGCAAAGTACGCGCTGAAGACGCCTTCGGCTACCATCGGCATTCGCGGCACGGAGTTCACCGCCGAGTTCGCGGATTCCCTGCGCGCGTTCTGCGTCGAAGGGCTGATCTTCCTCGCCAACGAGGGCGGCAGCCTGCTGCTGGGCAGCGGCCAGGGCGCGTTCGTGTCCACGTTCACCGCGCCGCCGCAGCGGGACGACACCAAGCCTTCGCTGCCGACGATCTCGAAGCAGGAGATGGAAGTGCTGCTGCAGCTCGCGGGCGTGGATCCGACCAACCCGCTGCAGGACTTCGACCCGGTGGTCACGCTGCAGACCGCGCTGGCGCAGGTTTCGGAGACGCGCCTGGTCGGCACCCTGAACGGCAACTGGGCGGCGGTGATCAACCAGTCCGGCTCCGACCCGGGTTCGGTGAGGAACATGCCGGTGACGTTCGACAACTCAGGGAACCTGACGCAGTTCAACGATACGTCCGCCTCGTACACCGCCAGCACCGGTACCGCCACCTCGAAGTCCGCCGGCAACGACGGCATCATCGCCTGGGGCAAGTGGTCCGACGGCGTCACCGGCGGCAACAATCCGGCGTTCGGCAACAAGGACCTCGGCAACGGCCCGCTGCACTACGTCGCCGGCCTGCCGGTGTCGAGCACGCCTACCACCGGCGTCGCCACCTACTCGATGCTCGGCTCCAGCGCATCGTGCTTCGGCAACGGCTGCACCACGGCGACCGTCGAAAGTTCGTCCCTGTCCGTGGACTTCAAGGCGCTGTCGGTATCGCTGTCGATGGGGCTCAGGGTGGACGGCACGGACAGCGGCCTGTACCAGTACACCGGAAGCAGCGGCACGCTCAGCAGCGGCGGCTTCCAGCTGAGCGGCGCGTTCAGCGGCGGCACCGGCAGCTCGGGCAGCAGCTTCAGCGGCGCCGGTTTCCTGTCGGGTTCCGGCGCGCTGCGCGCCGGCCTGGCCTGGGACGGCCTGCTCGGCGCGAACAGCACCCGCGTCGCCGGCGCGAACGCGTACTCGCGCGGCACGATCAGCGACTCGTCCTTGCTGACGGGAACCTTCAGTGGAAACTGGGCTGCCGCCCTGCTCGGCGACAGCGGCGGGTGGCACGAAACCGGCCAGCAGGTGACGCTGGACAGCGGCGGCCGGCTGACCCAGTTTGCAGACAACAACGAAGGTCCGGGCACCACGTCGCTGGGCACCGCGACGGCGACATCTTCCGGGAACGATGGCGCGATGGCATGGGGCAAATGGATGGGCGGTACGACGGCGGGCGACGGATTCTTCTCCAGTTCGGACCTCAGCTCGTCGCCGCTGTACTACGTGGTCGGCCTGCCGGTTTCCTCGATGCCCACGTCCGGCACCGCAACCTACAACCTGGGCAGCCACATCGCTTCGTGCAGCGGCGGCAGCTGCACCAGCGCGACGGTGAACAGTTCCTCGCTGTCGGTGGACTTCGGCGCCATGCAAGTCGGCGTGGCGATGAGCCTGACGGTCAATGGATCGAACGCCGGCACATGGACCGTCTCCGGCCTGACACCGTCGCTGAACGCCAGCGGCGGATTCTCCGGCAGCGGCAGCATGACAGGGCCGGGCTGCGCGGGCGCACTCTACGGCGCAGGCTTCCTGTCCGGCTCCGGCGCCGCGCGCGCAGGCATGGCCTGGAACGGCTACGTCGGCATCGGCACCAACGTCGCAGGCGCGAACGTGTACACGAAGCAGTAAGCAGCGCAACGAATGGCGGCACTGCCGTTCTCGTGCGTGCCGGGAATCGCCTGGCCGGCGCTGCCGACCGCCGCTGGCGCGAGCATGCTGGCGATGCAGTGGCAGCTCGAGCAGTCGCAGTGGTGGACGCCGGAAGCGCTGCTCGAACGGCAGCTCGCGCAGCTTGCGGAACTCATCGAACACGCGCTGGCCCGCGTTCCCGCCTATCGCGACGTGCCGCGGGAGGTCTTCCGCAGCCTGGACCCCGAATCCTTCCGCCGCTGGCCGATCCTGGACAAGCGCGACCTTGCAGGCAACGAACCACGGTTCTGCGCGGACACGGTACCCAGGGAGCACGGCCGCATCCTGACAGGATCCACCAGCGGCTCGAGCGGCGTTCCGGTCAAGCTGGCGTACACGGATGTCGCCCAGTTCCAGTTTCACGCGCTGGTGGTACGCAACCACCTCTGGCACGGCCTCGACCTGTCGGCGAAGCTGTGCGCGATCAACTCCCTGCTCGAGGACGGCACGCAAGCTGCGTGGAGCCCGGTAACCGCCGCGGCGTTCCGCACCGGGCCGGCCGCGATGCTCAGTTCCAGCAACGACACCGACGTGCTGCTCGACTGGCTGATCGACGAACGACCGGGATACCTGCAGACCCGGCCCAGCACGCTGCAGGCCCTGCTCCTGCGCAGCCGCGAGAGCGGGAAGGTACCCCCTGGCCTGCGCGCCGCAATCCTGCTTGGCGAGTCCGTGCCCGCGGGCCTGCGCGAGCTGGCGCGCGAGCAATGGCACCTGCCGCTCATCGACGCCTACAGCTGCGGCGAGTTCGGCACGCTGGCGCTGCAATGCCCTGATCACGAGCACTACCACGTGCAGGCTGAATCGGCCTACGTCGAGATCCTGCGCGAAGACGGCACGCCTTGCGCCGTTGGCGAGACCGGGCGTGTGGTGGTCACCACGCTGCACAACTTCGCCATGCCGCTGATCCGGTATGAGCTCGGCGACTACGCCGAGGTCGGCGCGCCCTGCCCCTGCGGTCGCGGCCTTCCGGTGCTGGCGCGAATCGCCGGTCGGGTGCGCAACATGGCCGTCGACCCGGACGGCCGGCGCTTCTGGCCGTCCTTTCCCGCCCTTGCGTTCCTCGATGTTGCGCCGCTGCGCGGCATGCAACTCGTTCAGCTTTCTCCGTCGCATGTCGAGGTACGCTACCTGCTGGACCGCGATCTGGACCGGGACGAGGAAGGCAAGCTGTGCCGGAACCTGAACGCGTACCTGCGCTATCCGTTCCAGCTCAGCTTCAGCCGGGTGGACGCACTCGAGCGCATGCCTGGCGGCAAGTTCGAGGACTTCATCTCGCGTATCGAGCAGCCCGAGGCCGCATGAGCGCCGCGGTGGCGAGATCGCTGCTCGACAGCGGACAGCTGGTCGCCGCGGAGCGCGCATGCGAGGCGGCGCTGGCGCTCGGCGACTCGTTCGAGCTGCGCTTCCTGCTTGGAACCGCGCGCTACCGACTGGGGCGTCACGGCGCGGCTGTCACGGCCTTCGAGCACTGCCTCAGCCTCGCTCCCGAGCGAACCGAGGCCAGGTTCGCCCGCGCATTCGCCCTGGAGAAGCTCGGGCGCAAGGCTGAGGCGGCCGAGGACCTGCAGGCGTGCCTCGAGGCGAAGCCGGACTCGGCCGACATCGCCGCCATGCTGGGGACGCTGCGCGAGGACCTCGGCGACACAGACGCAGCCATGGCGCTGTATGCGCGCGCCCTGGACCTCGATCCGAACTGCGTGCCCGCGCGCCTGAATCGCGGCGCGCTGCTGCTGCGGCAGAACAGGCCCGAGGAGGCACTGCGCGAGTTCGACGAGCTTGCTGCACGCTCCGGGCTTGCGGTCGCCCAGGTCAATCGGGCGCAGGCCCTGTTCGCCCTGTATCGCGACGACGAGGCGCTCGCGGCCGCGGACAGCGCCCTCGCACAGGATCCGCACAACGTGCTTGCGGCGTGCAACCGCGCCATCGCCCTCGCCGCGCTCGGGCGCACCGCCGAGTCCAGCGAAGCCTTCCGCCGCGCGCGCGACATCGATGCGGCGCAGTGCGCGCGCATCCTCGCTTCGCCCGCCTATGGCGCATGGACTGAGTCGGTGCCGGACCCGCTGACCATCGCCGCGCTGCGAACCGTGCAACGCCGCCAGGTATGCGACTGGCGCGGAGGCGAAGATGACGTCGCGCGCGTGCGCGCGCTCCCGCATCATCCGCTCGGCCCGCTGCTCGCGCGGCGGCACCTCGCGATCGCCTTCGACATCCTCGCGCTGCCGCTCGACCCCGGGGAACTGCTTGCGTTCGGCAGGCATGTCGCACGCGTGTTCGCGGCGCAGCCGTGCCCGCGCCCGCCTGCGCGCGCAGCGGACGCACGCATCCGGGTCGGGTTCCTGTCGCCGGATTTCCGCGCGCACCCTACCGCATGGCTTGCCCGCCTGCTGCTGCGGCTGCTCGACCGGTCGCGCTTCGAGGTCCATGCCTACGCGCTCAATCCCGACACCGGCGACGCATTGAGGCTCGACATGCTGCGCGAGGCGGATCGCTTCATCGATATGTCGCGCTGGACCGATGAAGAGGCGGCAGCGCGCATCGCCGGCGATCGCATCGACGTGCTGGTCGAGTGCGGCGGATACTGCGACGGCACGCGTGCGGGCATCCTCGCCTTGCGTCCCGCATCCGTGCAGGCAAGCTTTCTCGGCATGCCGGGCACGCTCGGTCTGGAGGCCATCGACTACCGCATCAGCGACATGTTCTGCACGCCGCCGGCCGCCCAGGCCTGCTGGACCGAGAAGCTCGTGCTGCTGCCGGAAACGCACCTGGTGTACCACCCGCCGCCGGAAGCGGAGACGCCCTCGCGGGAATCGCTGGGCCTCCCCAGGGATGGCTTTGTCTACTGCTGCTTCAGCAATCCGCTGAAGATAGAGCCGGTGATCTTCGCCGCCTGGATGCGCATCCTGCGCGCCGTGCCCGCGAGCGTGCTGTGGCTGTACGCAGGCCGTGAGCTGGCACGCGACAACCTGCGCCGCGAAGCCGCGGCGGCCGGCATCGATCCGCGGCGACTGGTGTTCTTTGCCGGCGTGCCGCGCACGCAGTTCGTCGCCGCCGCCGCTCGCGCGGACCTGTTCCTCGACACGCTGTACTTCGGCGCGCACACCACCGCGATGGACGTGCTGTGGGCCGGCGTCCCGGTGCTGACCTGCCCGGGCGAAACGATGGCCTCACGGCTCGCGGGGAGCCTGGTGCACGCCGCGCGGCTGCCGGAGCTGGCAGTGCAGGACCTCGATGCCTACGTCGAAACCGCAGTGCGGCTGGCGCGTTGTCCCGAGGAACTCGCGTCACTGCGCGAGCGGCTGCGCGCAGCGCGCACCGCGGCGCCGATATTCGACGTGCCGGCGCGCGTCAGCGCCTTCGCCGCCGCGCTCGAGGCCATGCATCGCCGGCGGCTGGCGGGGCTGGCGCCGGACACGCTGGTCGCCGGACGCGACTTCTAGCGCGAGGGCCCCGGCGGGATGTCGTAGCCTGCCATCAGTTCCTCGACCACCTGGTGGTAGTGCGCCCACGGCGCTTCGCGGAAGTTGTGGTTGCGGATGATGAACGAGGCGCCGGCGTAGAACTTCTCGTACTGTGCGTGCCGTCCGGCGAACTCGGAGCCGACCAGGTCCCAGGCGAGCTTGAACAGCTTCATGCGCTCGACCGCGCCGAGCTGCGGCGTCTGCCAGTACTTCTCGAACTGCCCGCGCAGCTTCGCGTCGTGCATCACCGAGATGTCCGCCGGCATCTGGAACACGCCGCCGCCGCACAGTTCGCGCAGCGCGTCGATGATGTCGGAGTGGCCCTCGGTGCACCAGTTGAGCGCCGCGTACATGTAGCGGCGGTTGTAGGTGCGGTAACCGTCGGGCCATGCCTCGGCATCCTGGATCTGGCCGGCGATCATGCCCCCAAGGGTCGCCTCCAGCGCGGCGAAGCGCCCCAGCACCTCGCGCACCGCGGGAATCTCGTGCGCACCGGACGCCTGCGCCACCTTGCTGGCAAGTCCGACGATCAGCTGCATCTTCTCGTGGAAACGCACGTTCGACTGGTGGTTGCCGTAGCAGTGCGCCGGCGTCTTGATGTAGATGTCGCGCGCGAGCACCGCGTCGTTGTGCACGAACACTTTTTCCCAGGGCACGTGCACGTCCTCGCACATCACCATGGCGTCGGATTCGTCGAAACGGTGCGCGAGCGGACTGTCGAACTCGGTGCTCGCCTCGCGCTCGAAGGGCTTGCGCGACCACAGCGTCAGCCCCTTCGCATTCACCGGCACCGCGCAGGTGATCGATTCGGCAAGCTGGTTAGGCGCCAGCGGGATCAGGTTGCCGATCCAGATCTCGTTGGCGAACACCGCGCCGGTGGCCAGCATCTTCATGCCCGAGATGGTCACGCCGCGGTCGTCCTCCGCCGTCACGCGCAGCGTCGGGATCGGCAGGTTCTGCTTGACGTAGAACTCGGGGTTGCGCGCCGCCTGCGGCGGGATCACCGCGTACACCGCATAGGCATCGGTGCGGCGCAGGTGCTCGTAGTAGGCGAGCAGGTTCTGCGCGTACTGGCCGAACACCTGCGCGTTGGTCGCCATGCCGGTGACAAAGCTGGAGACATGGTCCGGCGAGCGCCCCAGCAGGCCCTGGCTGTAGCGCGCGATGGCGCGATGCAGCCTGGTGCGCTGCTCCAGGTCCTCGCGCGACTTTGCCCTCAGGTAGTACGCACTGTAGCGTTCGCCGCCTTCCTCGAAGCTGAAGGCGGGGTCGGCGCGCTTCAGGTCGTAGATCGCCGCCATCGAGTGCGCGCCATTGCGGAACGCCGGATGCGTGGTGACATCCGTGATCTTCTCGGCGCCGACATAGACGGTGCGCCCGTCGCGCAGCGATTCCAGGTGCTCCGCGCCGGTCTTCAGCATCAGCGCTTGCCCGAGGTCTCGTAGTAGTGGATCTCGTACATCAGGCAGCCGTTCTTCGAACTGAACGGGCCATGCGGCACGCCGGGCGGGCGGCAGGCATAGGTGAAGGCCTGAGAGCTCTGCCCGCCCTTGCCCTCGCGGTCGTTGCCGACGATGAGGTCGCCCTGGAACAGGTAGACCTCCTCCCAGTGGTCGTGCACGAAGGGCTCGGTGGAGAACGCGCCCGGCTCGATGCGGAGGATGCGCGTGCGGCTGCCGCGCTTGTTCACCTCGTCCAGGTCGCTGGCGAGAACCTTCTGCGTGAAGCCGGGCGGGTAGCCGGGCGGGACTTCCCAGCCCGAGTTCATGTCGACGTTGACGAATTCCAGGTGCGCCTTGGGTTTCATGCCTGTCCTCCTCAATCCCTCTAGAATACCCGCGTTCGCAATCCAGGGGAGGCGTCATGCTGAGGGTTTACGGGCAGTACCGGTCGAGGGCGTTCCGCGTCATCTGGCTGTGCAAGGAGTCGAACATTCCCTACGAGCATGTCGACGTCACCATCAACCAGGCCGGCGCCAGCGCGAAGGAACCCTGGTACGTCGAGATCAACCCCAACGCGCGCGTGCCGTCGATAGGCGACGACGGCGTGACGATGTGGGAATCGGCGGCGATCAATCTCTACCTGGCGGAGAAGTACGCCAGCCCGCTGTGGCCCAGGGCGGGTGACTGGCAGGCGAAGTCGCGCATGCTGCAGTGGGCGTTCTATACCTCGAACGACATCGAGCCGAACATGATCACGGTGATGCAGCACCGCGTCATGTTCCCGCCCGAGCGGCGCGACCCCGCGCTGGCCGACGCCGCCGATGCCCGGCTGCAGCCGGGCCTGAAGATCATGGAGGACCAGCTGTCGCGCTCGAAGCATTTCGGCGCGGAGCGCTGGGACATGGCCGACTTCATGGTGGCCAGCGTCTGCTACTCGTTCTTCGCCATGAAGTACGACCTGTCGAAGTACCCCCGCTTCCAGAAATGGCTGCTGGAATCGATCGAGCGCCCGGCGGCGAAAGAGGCGCGCGCGCTGCGTGAATAGGCGCCGTCTCGACGAAGCGCTCGCGCTGCTAGACCGCGGCGACTGGCAGGCCGCGCATGTCATCGTGCAGGAGGAAGAAAGCGCGCCGTTCTCGGCCTGGGCGCACGGCATCGTCCACATCATCGAAGGCGACCTGTCGAACGCGCGCTACTGGTACGACAGGGCGAAGCGCGGATTCCCTGCGCAGCCCTCCGCGAGCGAGGAGCTGCGCGCGCTGCGACAGGCGCTTACGGACGCAGGATGATGCAGGTGGTCGTGGCGTGGGCGTAGAGCTTGCCCGCGGCGTCCACGAACCTGCCCTCGGCAGTGGCGGTGCGACTGCCGACGTGGATCACGCTGGCGACCGCTGACAGCGTGCCGGCGGCGAGCGTGACCGCGCGCACCATGTTCACCTTGATCTCGAGCGTGGTGTAGGCCACTCCCGCCTCGAGCGTAGTCTGCACCGCGCAGCCCATCGCCGAATCCAGCAGGGTCGCGGCGATGCCGCCGTGCACTACGCCGATCGGGTTGTAGTGCTGCTCGCCGAGGTCGATCTCGAACACCGCGCGGCCCTT
>JBFWRS010000035.1:0-33380 GCA_050248795.1 Burkholderiales bacterium
TCCCACTCGATGGTGGCGGGCGGCTTCGACGAGATGTCGTAGACCACGCGGTTGAGGCCGCGCACTTCGTTGATGATGCGGCTGGACACCTTCGCCAGCAGCGCATGCGGCAGCTCGGCCCAGTGCGCGGTCATGAAGTCGGTGGTCTGCACTGCGCGCAGCGCGACCACGTGCTCGTAGGTGCGGCCATCGCCCATCACGCCCACCGAGCGCACCGGCAGGAACACCGCGAAAGCCTGCGCGGTCCTGTCGTACCAGCCGGCGTGCCGGAGTTCGTCGATGAAAATCGCGTCCGCGCGCCGCAGCAGCTCCGCGTACTCGCGCTTCACTTCGCCGAGGATGCGCACGCCCAGGCCCGGGCCCGGGAACGGATGCCGGAACACCATCTCGCGCGGCAGGCCCAGCGACAGACCGAGCTCGCGCACCTCGTCCTTGAACAGTTCCCGCAGCGGTTCCAGCAGCTTCAGGTGCAGCGTCTCGGGCAGGCCGCCTACGTTGTGGTGCGACTTGATCGACGTCGCCTTCTTCGTCTTCGCGCCGGCGGATTCGATAACGTCCGGATAAATGGTGCCCTGCGCGAGCCATTTCGCACCCGGGATCTTCGCCGATTCGCGCTGGAACACCTCGACAAAGTGCCTGCCGATGATCTTGCGCTTCTGCTCCGGGTCGGCCACGCCTTTCAGCGCACCGAAGAATTCATCGCTGGCGTCGACGTGGATGACCTTCACGTGCATGTGCTTCGCGAAGGTATCCATCACCTGCCGACCCTCGTCCAGCCGCAGCAGGCCGTGATCGACGAACACGCAAGTGAGCTGCTCGCCGATGGCCTTGTGGATCAGCGCCGCGGCGACCGAGGAATCGACGCCGCCGGACAGCCCCAGGATCACTTCGTCGCTGCCCACCTGCTCGCGGATGCGTTCGACCGCCTCGCTGACGTAGTCCGGCATGCGCCAGTCGCCCGCGCAGCCGCAGATGTCGAGCACGAAGCGGTGCAGGATCGGGCCGCCCTGCCGCGTATGCGTGACCTCCGGGTGGAACTGCACGCCGTAATAGCGGCGCTCCTCGTCCGCCATGCCGGCGATCGGGCAGTTGCCGGTGGAGGCCATCAGCCTGAAGCCCGGCGGCATCGCCGTGACCTTGTCGCCGTGGCTCATCCACACCTCCAGCATGCCGTGGCCTTCCGCGGTGACGGAATCCTGGATGCCATCCAGCAGGCGCGTATGGCCGCGCGCGCGCACCTCGGCGAAGCCGAACTCGCGCTTGTCGCTTGCCTCGACCTCGCCGCCCAGCTGCACCGCCATCGTGAACATGCCGTAGCAGATGCCGAGCACCGGCACGCCGAGCTCGAACACCGCCTTGGGCGCGCGCAGCTCGTGCGCCTCGTAGGTGCTGGCATGGCTGCCGGACAGGATCACGCCCTTCGCGCCGAAGCCGCGCACGAAGTCGTCGGAGACGTCGTTCGGGTGGATCTCGCAGTACACCCGGGCTTCGCGCACGCGGCGCGCAATGAGCTGGGTAACCTGAGACCCGAAGTCCAGGATCAGGATCCTGTCGTGCATTGCCCGCTCAATCGACCCGGTAGTTCGGCGATTCCTTCACGATCTGCACGTCGTGAACGTGGGACTCCCGCATGCCGGCAGAACTGATCTCGACGAACTGCGCGCGGCGGCGCAGCTCTTCCAGGTTCTGCGAGCCGGTATAGCCCATGCTTGCACGCACCCCGCCCAGGAGCTGCTGGATCACCAGCAGCGCACTGCCCTTGTAAGGCACGCGGCCTTCGATGCCTTCTGGAACGAGCTTGTCGACGTTCATTTCGGAGTCTTGGAAATAGCGATCCGCGGCGCCCTTCTGCATCGCGCCGAGCGAACCCATGCCGCGGTAGGACTTGTACGAGCGCCCCTGGGAGAACTCGATTTCGCCCGGCGCTTCCTCGGTGCCGGCGAAGAGCGAACCGAGCATCACCGCGTGCGCGCCCGCCCCGAGCGCCTTGGCGATGTCGCCTGAATAGCGGATGCCGCCGTCCGCGATCAGCGGGACGCCGGACTTCGCCAGCGCCTCGGCAACATTCATGATCGCGGTGATCTGCGGCACGCCGATCCCGGCAACGATGCGCGTAGTGCAGATCGAGCCGGGGCCGATGCCGATCTTGACGCCGTCGGCGCCATGGTCCACCAGCGCCCGCGCACCGTCGCCGGTGCCGATGTTGCCGCCAATCACCTGCATCTTCGGAAACTTCTTCTTGATCCACTTGACGCGGTCTAGCACGCCTTGCGCGTGGCCATGCGCAGTGTCCACGACGAGGACATCCGCGCCTGCATCCACGAGTCGCTCGACGCGCTCCTCGGTGCCTTCGCCTACCCCAACCGCAGCGCCAGCGCGCAGCTTGCCCTGCTCGTCCTTGCAGGCGTTCGGGTGTTCAGTCTCCTTGATGATGTCCTTGACGGTGATCAGGCCCTTGAGCCGCCACTTCGCGTCCACCACCAGCACGCGCTCGAGCCGGTGCTTGTGCAGCAGTGCCTGCGCCTCGGCCCGGGTCGCGCCCTCGCGTACGGTCACCAGTCGCTTCTGCGGCGTCATGATGTCCTTGACCGGCTGGTCGAGCTTCTTCTCGAAGCGCAGGTCGCGGTTGGTGACGATGCCGACGACGGTGTCCCCCTGCACGACCGGAAAGCCCGATATGCGGTGCTTCTTCTGCAGCGCGATCACCTGCCGCACGCGCATGTCGGGCGTGACCGTCATCGGGTCGCGCAGCACGCCGGACTCGAAGCGCTTGACCCTGGCGACTTCCGCCGCCTGGTCCTTCGCCGTGAAGTTCTTGTGGATGATGCCGATACCGCCTTCCTGCGCGATCGCGATCGCGAGTCGTGCCTCGGTGACAGTGTCCATCGCCGCCGACAGCAGCGGGATGTTCAGGTCGAGCTTTCGGGTGAGGCGGGTCTTCAGGGAGACTTCCCGCGGCAGCACGCGGGAATGGGCGGGAAGGAGGAGAACGTCGTCGAATGTGAGGGCCTTCTGGATGACCCGCATGATTGTCCTTTCTCGCAAAACGCGATTATACGCGAGCCGTCTCGGCGTTTGACGCGCCGGACAAAAGCCGATACCGTTTTCCCGTCCACCGCAGACGCGTATCGCGCGTTGATTGAATCCGGTGAAAAGGAGTCACGCAATGTACAGAATCGTTCTCCTTGTCGCGGCGCTCGCCTTCGGCGCGGCAGCGCATGCCCAGCAGTTCAAGTGGGTCGACAAGAACGGCAAGTTGCAGTACGGCGACGTGCCACCGCCCGGCGTCAAGGCCACGCCGCTGAAAGCGCCCGCCTCGCCACCGCCGCCGCCGGCCGCTGCCGCCTCGAAGGACACTGCTCCCAAGGGGGCAGAGAAAGCCCTGACGCCGGAGGAAGCCTTCCGCAAGCGCCAGGAGGACCAGAAGAAAGCGGCGGCAAAGGCCGCCGCGGCGGAACAGGAGCGGGTCGCGAAGAAGCAGAATTGCGAGCGTGCCCAGGCCCAGCTGCGCGACCTCGAAAGCGGCATGCGGATCGCACGCTCGAACGAGAAGGGCGAACGCATCTTCATCGACGATGCCCAGCGTGCGCGCGAAACCGAAGACGCCCGCAAGTCCGTTGCGGAATGGTGCAACTAGAGACAGTCTGATCAGCGCCGCCTGCGCGCGCGCGCACGGCGGACCTCCTTCGGGTCCGCCGCGAGCGGCCGGCAGATGTCGATGCGGTCCCCGTCGGTCAGCGTCGAGTCCAGGCTGACGAGCGCGCCCTGGCATGCCGCCGCCCACGGTGTCTGCACGGTGAACCCGGAAGCGCGAATCGCCTCCTGCACGCGCGAACCCTCCGGCAATTCCAGGCGCACGACCTCCTGCCGGTCGGGAAGCGCATGAACGACATTGACGACGATCCTAGCGGGCCGGTCTGCCATGCAGGTCGTCCGCGCGACGCAGGAATGCCTCGACCATGCTGTCCGCGATGTGGGCGAACAGCGGACCGAGAGCAGTCGCCACCGCGGCATTGGAGAATTCGTACTCCATGCGGAACGTGATGCGGGAGGCTCGTTCCGCCAGCGGCACGAACTCCCAGCGCGCGTGGAAATGCCGGAAGGGCCCCTCGACCAGGCGGATGTCGATCGACTCCGGCGCGTGATTCGCATTGCGCGTGGTGAAGCTCTGGCGCAGCGCCCGGATGCCTACCGCGAGCCGGGCGAGCGTGGCGGACTCCGAACGTTCGAGCACGTCTGCGGCGAGGCACCAGGGCAGGAAACGCGGGTACGACGCCACGTCCTCGACGATCGCGTACAAGTCGGCGGCGCGATGCTCGACGATGGCGGTGCGGCTGATCTCGCGCATCACGCTGCTAGAATGACGCGCTGATGTCCATCGTAGAGAACCGCAAGGCGTTCCACGACTACTTCGTCGAGGAGCGGTACGAGGCGGGGATCGTGCTCGAAGGCTGGGAGGTGAAGGCGATCCGCGCCGGCCGGGCGCAGATCGGCGAGGCCTACGTCATGATCAAGGATTCCGCGCTGTGGCTCATCGGCGCGCACATCAGCCCGCTCTCCACGGCCTCGACCCACGTGAATGCCGACCCGGTGCGCACACGCAAGCTGCTGCTGCACGCCGAGGAATTGCGGCGCCTGATCGGCAAGGTGGAGCAGCGGGGCCACACGATCGTGCCCTTGAACCTGCACTACAGCAAGGGCCGCGTGAAGGTGGACATCGCGCTGGCGAAGGGCAAGCTCAAGCACGACAAGCGCGCGACCGAGCGCGAGAAGGAATGGCAGCGCGAAAAGCAGCGCGTGCTACGCGGCCGCTGAACGCCGTCCGCCCGGCTCCGGCCTGTCGGCAAGCGCCAGCCAGGTGGAGACGACGCTGTCAGGATTCAGCGACAGGCTCTCGATGCCCTCGTCCATCAGCCAGTGCGCGAGGTCCGGATGGTCAGACGGGCCCTGCCCGCAGATGCCGACGTACTTGCCTTTCTTGCGGCATGCACGGATAGCCATAGACAGCAGCGCCTTGACCGCCGGGTCGCGCTCGTCGAACGCGCCGGCGACCAGGCCGGAATCGCGGTCCAGCCCCAGCGTCAGTTGCGTCAGGTCATTCGACCCGATCGAGAAGCCGTCGAAGAACTGCAGGAATTCCTCGGCGAGCAGCGCATTGGACGGCAGTTCGCACATCATCACCAGCCTCAGGCCGTTCTCGCCGCTCTTCAATCCCTGGCTGGCGAGCAGTTCGACCACCTGCTGCGCCTCGTGCAGCGTGCGCACGAACGGCACCATGAGTTCGACGTTGACCAGGCCAAGCTCGTTGCGCACCTTGCGCATCGCCGCGCATTCCAGCTCGAAGCACTCGCGGAAGCTCGGATCGACGTAGCGCGACGCGCCCCGGAACCCGAGCATCGGGTTCTCCTCCTCGGGTTCGTAGCGCTCGCCGCCGAGCAGCTTTCGGTACTCGTTGGACTTGAAATCCGACAGGCGCACGATGACCGGCTTCGGCCAGAAGGCCGCGGCGATCGTCGCCACCCCTTCGACGACCTTCTCGCGAAAGAAGGTCTTGGGGTCGGCATAGCCCTGTGCCGCCGCCTCGACGCGCTTCTTCAGGTCGCCCGGCAGGTTCGGGAATTCCAGGCAAGCCCTGGGATGGATGCCGATGTCGTTGTTGATGATGAACTCAAGCCGTGCCAGGCCGACGCCCGCATTCGGGATCTGCGCGAACTCGAAGGCGCGCTGCGGATTGCCGACGTTCATTGCCACCTTGACCGGCACCACGGGCATCTCGCCGTGCTCGACGTTGCTGACCTCGAAGGGAATCGCGCCTTCGTAGATCATGCCGGTGTCGCCTTCCGCGCAGCTCACCGTCACTGTCGAGCCGTCGGCCAGCCGCTCGGTGGCGTCGCCGCAGCCGACCACGGCCGGGATGCCCAGCTCGCGCGCGATGATCGCGGCATGGCAGGTGCGCCCGCCGCGGTTGGTGACGATGGCTGATGCCACCTTCATCACCGGCTCCCAGTTCGGATCGGTCATGTCGGTGACAAGAATGTCGCCTTTGCGCACGCTGGACATGGCGCTGGAATTCGCCACGACGCGCACCGTACCTGATCCGATCCTGCTGCCGATTGCGCGTCCGGTGGCGAGTACTTTTCCCTTGCCGCTCAGGCGGAAGCGGCTTTCGACCTTGTGCGTGTGCGACTTGATGGTCTCCGGCCTGGCCTGCAGCACGTAGATGCCGCCATCGTGCCCGTCCAGGCCCCACTCGATGTCCATCGGCCGCCCGTAGTGCTTCTCGATCGCGACCGCGTAGCGGGAGAGCTCCAGTACCTGTGCATCCGTGAGCGAGAAGCGTCCCTGCTCCGCCGCCGGAACCTGCACCGTCTGCACCGAACGGCCGCTTTCGGTCCCCTGTGCAAATATCATCTTCTCGCGCTTGGAACCGAGGCGGCGGCGCACCACGGCGGGCTTCCCCTGTTCCAGCATCGGCTTGTGCACGTAGAACTCGTCCGGGTTCACCGCGCCCTGCACCACCATCTCTCCCAGCCCGTACGCAGCAGTGATGAATACCACGTCGCGGAAGCCGGATTCGGTGTCGAGCGTGAACATGACGCCGCTCGCGCCGAGGTCGCTGCGCACCATCTGCTGCACGGCGGCGGAAAGCGACACCGACGCATGCTCGAACTTGTGGTGCACCCGGTACGATATGGCGCGGTCGTTGTACAGCGACGCATAGACCTGCCTGATCGCCGCGAGCACGTTGTCGACGCCGCGGATATTGAGGAAGGTTTCCTGCTGCCCGGCAAACGAGGCTTCCGGCAGGTCCTCCGCGGTCGCCGAAGAACGAACGGCGAAGGACGCATCCCCGGACGCGGCAGCAAGCTCGGCATAGCGCTCGCGGATCGCTTTTTCCAGCGCCGCCGGGAACGGCGCCGCCTCGATCCAGCCACGGATCTCCGCGCCGCCGCCGGTCAGCGAGCCGATGTCATCCGGGTCCAGCGTTTCCAGCCGCCTGGCGATGCGCTTGTCCAGCCCGCTTGCGGAGAGGAAGTCCTGGTAGGCCCGGGCGGTGGTGGCGAATCCGCCCGGCACGCGTACCCCTGATTGCGACAGCGCCGAGATCATCTCGCCGAGCGACGCGTTCTTGCCGCCGACCTTGTCAAGGTCGGTCATGCGCAGGTCCTTGAGCCATTCGACGTACATGTTCCGTTCTCCTGCGGTTGCCGCCGCGTCGCAAAGGACCTATTTTATCGCCATGGAGCCCCGGCGCACGGTTTACTTTGTCTCCGATGGCACGGGGATCACCGCACAGATGCTCGGCCACAGCCTGCTGACCCAGTTCGAAGGGATCCGCTTCCAGCAGGTCACGTTGCCGTTCATCGACACCGCCGAAAAGGCGCTCGAGTGCAGGGATCGGATAGACGCGGAAGCATCCGCGGGCAACGGGCAGCCGATCATCTTCTCGACGCTGGTGGATGGCGAAGTGCGCAACTCGCTGAGACAGGCGAATGCGGTGTTCATAGATTTTTTCGAGACGTTCATCGATCCGCTTGAAGCCGGACTCGGCATCAAGTCCAACCACACCATCGGGCGCTCACACAGCGCGTCGGACACCGGCGGCTACCACCGGCGCATAGAGGCGGTCAACTTCTCCATGGCGCACGACGACGGCGGCTCGCATCGCGAGCTGGACCAGGCCGACGTGATCCTGGTCGGCGTCTCGCGCAGCGGCAAGACGCCCACCAGCCTGTACCTCGCGCTTCAGTTCGGCATCAAGGCGGCGAACTACCCGCTGATCCCCGAGGACTTCGAGCGCAAGCGGCTGCCGGAAGTGCTGCACGCCTACCGCGCGAAGCTGTTCGGCCTGACCATCGCCCCGGAGCGGCTGCGGGAGATACGCCAGGCGCGGCGGCCGGACAGCAAGTACGCCGACCTCGCCAACTGCCACTACGAGGTCGAGCAGGCCGAGAACCTGATGCGCAGGGAGGGCATACGCTGGATCGATTCGACTGCCAGGTCGATCGAGGAAATCGCGGCGACGATACTGCGCGAGTTCCGCATCGAGCGGCAGGTGTACTAGGGCTGCCGGCGACGGGCCTGTTCGTACAGGCAGATTGCTGCCGCGGCGGCGACGTTCAGGGATTCGGTTTCACCCGGCATCGGGATCGTCACCGCTCCCGTGGCACGGCGAGCGAGGGCCGCGCTCACGCCCTGCCCTTCGGCGCCGAAGATCCACCCTGCGCGGCCGGCGAGGTCGGCATCTGCCAGCGGCGTGCCACCGCGCGGCGAAGTCCAGTAGACCCTGCCGCCGAAGGCCTCGATGTCGCTGCCCAGGTCGCCCGAGTCACGGATGCGCAGCAGCGCATGCGCGCCGGCTGCCGCGCGCAACACCTTTGGCGACCACGCATCTGCGCATCCCGGGCCCATGACGACGTCCAGTGCACCAAACGCGCAAGCGCTGCGCAGGATCGCGCCGACATTGCCCGCATCCTGGATTGCGTCAAGGAACACGCACGCTACAGCCTCGGAGAGCGGCGTGTCGTGCCGGGGGATGGCGACCTCCGCTGCGATGCCCTGCGGCGTGCGCACGTCGGTGATGGCGCGCATGGCGGCGTCGGACAGCACGATGCAATCCGGCGATGGATCGCCCTCCACCGCCGACTCTGCCAGCAGCACGCACAGGGGTTCTCCCCGGTGGCGCCGCCAGCTCTCGAGCAGGTGCGGCCCCTCGATGATTGCGCGGCTTTCCTTGCGGCGCGCGCGTGCATCCGTGGCCAGCCTCTGCCAGCGCTTCAGCCTTGGATTGTCCCGCGAGCGCAGCACCGCCATCAGGCGTCCAGTGCGCAGGTGCGAAAGCCGGCGAACACGTCGCTTCGCTCCGGCGTGAAGAAATTCCGGTACATGGGGCTGGCAATGCGGCGGGATGTCGCAAACGCCCCGCCGCGCAGCACGCGGTGGGTAGCGAACCAGGGCTCCGAGTACTCCTTGTAGGGATCGCGATGGAAGCCCGGATACGGCAGGAACACGCTCGCGGTCCATTCCCAGACGTTGCCCACCATCTGTCTCACCCCGAAGGCACTGTCCCCCGCCGGATACGCATGCACGGATGCCGGAGCGCTGCCTTCCAGGTTGGCGAGTTGCGCCGACAAGGGCGCGTCTCCCCAAGGCTGGTGGCGCTTGCGCCCGGCAACCGGATCCCATGTGGCGGCGAACTCCCATTCGGCTTCGGTCGGCAGGCGGCGCCCGGCATGGCGGCAGTAGGCCTCGGCCTGGTGGCAGGAAACGTGGATCACCGGTTCGTCTTCGGCGAGCGGCAGCCAGCGATCGAAGCGGCGCTGTTCCCACCCGCGCGGCGTTTGCCGCCAGTGCCCGGGCGGTGTGCCGCCCGCTTCGACGAAGCGCAGGTACTCGGCATTGGTGACCGGGGTCCTCGCGATGCGGAATGGTCGCACCACTACCGGGTGCGTCCACTTCTCGTTGTCGAACACCCAGCGCCCGTCGTCCTCGCTGCCGAGCGGGAACACGCCTCCAGGAATGCTGACGTCACCTTGCAGCGGGTCGCCGGCGGGCGCTGCGCGCGCATCCAGGTCCGGTGCAGGATATGCGAGCGTCTGCCTGGTGTAGTGAAAGGCTTCGGCGTGCATGTCCTCGTGCCGGGCAGCGAGCATGGCGAAGTACGGCGCCACGCCGCCTTTCGCGAGGAGATCAAGCACGCGCACCAGCACCTCGTCGCGATAGGCCAGCGTGGCGTCGAAGTCCGGCAGCGGCAGATCCCAGCGCCGCGCGTGCGGAACGGTCGCCGAGTTGTACCAGTTGTCGGCGTCGGGCAGAATCGAGCTACCTTGCGCGCGGCGCAAACACCAGTACTCCTGGAACCACCCGACATGGCCGAGCTCCCAACGCGGCGGATTGACGATCGAAAGCCGCGGACCCCATTCGCGTTCGCCGCGCAGGTCGTCGGCGACAAGCTTCAGTCGGGCGCGTGCCTCGACAAGTTCTGCGGCAGGCATGACGCGAGTCTAGCGTGAACATCGCGCTCGTGACGCCGGCTGGAAGCGGCTCGCGCGCGGGCAACCGCCACACCGCGCTGCGCTGGGCGGGCTTCCTGCGCAAGGCCGGGCATGCGGTTTCGGTGATGCAACAGTGGCGTCCCGACCCGCGCACGGAGCTGTTGCTGGCGCTGCACGCGCGGCGCAGCCACGACTCGATCAAGGCGTTTGCGCACGCGCACCCCGGCCGCCCGCTGATCCTCGCGCTTACCGGCACGGACATCTACCGCGATCTAGATCATTCGGCCGAGGCACGCGAGTCGCTGCGCCTCGCCAGCCGCTTCATCGTGCTGCAGCGCGAGGCGCTGAGCCGGCTGTCGAAGTCCAGGCGCCCGCTCGCGCACGTGGTAATCCAGTCGTCGTCGACGCTGTTGCGGCATCGTCCGGTGAAGCGCGGCTTCCGCGTGTCGGTGATCGGCCACCTGCGCGAGGAGAAGGACCCCTTGCGCGCACTGCATGCGCTGGATCACGTATCCCGTGATCTGGGCATCGAGGTGCTGCAGGTCGGCGCGTCGCTCGACCCCAGGCTCGAACGCGATTCCAGGCCCGGGTATCGACGCGTGGGTGGCGTGCCGCACGCGCGCGCCCTCGCCTGGCTCGCCTCCAGCCACGCCATGGTGATCAGTTCGCGCATGGAAGGCGGCGCCAATGTGGTCTCGGAGGCGATCCGCATCGGCGTGCCGGTGCTGGCATCGCGCATACCAGGAAACGTCGGCCTGCTCGGCCGCGGATACCCGGCCTACTTCCCGGTCGGGAACGAGCGTGCGCTCGCGCGCCTGATGACGCGTGCAGCCACGGATGCGGACTTCTATCGCCAGCTCAAGCTGCACATCGCAACGCTGCGCCCGCTGGTTGCGCCGGCAAGCGAGTCGAGGATGCTACTGGCCGCCCTGCGCGGATAGCCGGCGCACTGGCCCGAAGGACCGGCGGTGGATCTCGCAGGCGCCGTGGCGCGCGAGCTGCGCCAGGTGCTCCCGTGTCGGGTACCCCATGTGCCGGTCCAGGCCGTATTGCGGAAACCTGTCGTGCAGGCGGCGCATTTCCGCGTCGCGCGCGGTCTTGGCGAGGATGGACGCGGCAGAAATCGCCGCCTCGGTGCGATCTCCGCCGACGATCGCCCGCGCGGGACACGCCAGGGAAGGCAGGCGATTGCCGTCCACCAGCGCGAGTACCGGGGCAGGATCCAGTCCTTCTACCGCACGCTTCATGGCGAGCAGGCTGGCCTGCAGGATGTTGATGCGGTCTATCTCCGCCACCGAGGCCGAAGCTACCGACCAGGCGATCGCCTGGCGCCTGATCTGCATGGCGAGCGCCTCGCGGCGTGCTGCCGAAAGCAGCTTCGAATCCCTGACGCCATCGACCGGGCACAGGGGATCGAGAATCACTGCCGCGGCGTAGACCGGCCCCGCGATCGGCCCCCTGCCCGCCTCGTCGACACCGCACACGGCGCCGCTATGCACGGCCCGCATCCAGCACCCGCATCACCGCAGCCGCCGCCTTGCTCGCGGTGTCCTGGCGCAGCGCGACGTGGATGTCGTGGAACTTGTCGCGCTGGTACGCCTGCCGCCCGGGGTCACGATGCAGCGCCAGCAACGCGGCGCAGAGACTCTCCGGCGTGGCCTGCTCCTGGACCAGTTCGTCTACCAGCGACTCTCCGGCAAGGATGTTCGGCAGCCCTATCCAGGGCAGGTACAGCATCCTTTTCATGATCGCCCAGGTCAGCGGCGACTGCCTGTAGGTGATCACCATCGGCGTCTTGTACAGCGCCGCCTCGAGCGTCGCCGTGCCGCTGCCGACCAGGGCCAGGTCGGCGGCGGCCAGCACTTCGTGCGACCGTCCGGAAAGCAGCGTCAGCGGCAGTCCGCCGGCGCGGTTGCGGACGACCGCCTGCTCGAACAGGGCCCGCGTCTGCGTGGACGAGGCCGGGAAGACGAAATGCGCCTCCCGTACCTGCGCATGCAGCAGCATGGCGGCGCGGACGAATCCGTCCGCCATGTACTGCAGCTCCTGCCGGCGGCTGCCGGGAAGCAACGCAACGACCAGTTTTCCCGCGGGCAGGTCCAGCGCTGCGCGCGCGCCACCCCGGTCCACCTGCAGCGGCACGGTGTCTGCCACCGGATGCCCCACATAGGTTGCCGGAATCCCAGCCGCCTCGTAGATCGGCGGCTCGAAGGGAAACATCACCAGCATGTGCGTGACGCACTTCGCGATGCGGCGCAGACGCCAGCGCCGCCACGCCCAGACAGACGGTCCGACGAAGTGGATGGCGGGTATGCCCTTGTCGCGGAACTGGCGCTCGAGCTCCAGGTTGAAGTCCGGCGCATCGATACCGATGAAGACCGCCGGGCGCGCCGACAGCAAACTGGACGCGAGCTCGCGACGTATTGCCATGATGCCGCGATAGTGCCTGAGCACCTCGGCATAGCCGCGCACCGCAAGCTTCTCCATCGGATACAGCGACTGCACGCCGTGCGCGATCATGCGCGGACCGCCGATGCCGGTGAACGAAAAGCGCGGCTCGCGCGCCAGCAGCGCGCCCACGAGGTGGCTGCCCAGCAGGTCCCCGGACGCCTCGCCTGCCACGATGCCGGCCCGCAGGGGTTCGTCCCCCGCCATTTCAGCGCAGGATCCCGCGACTGGAGCGGCCGATGAACTCCAGGATCGTGCGCACCTCGGGGCAATCGCGCGACTGCGCCTCGAGCTCGCGCAGCGCATCCTCCAGCCCCAACCCAGAGCGGTACAGGGTGCGATACGCGCGTTTCAGCTCGCTGATCGCCTGTGCGGTAAACCCGCGCCGCTTCAGGCCCTCGCTGTTGATGCCGTAGGGCCGGGCGGTGTTCCCCGCCGCGGTCACGTAGGGTGGCAGGTCCTGCGGCAGGTATGTACCCATGCCGGTGAAGCTGTGCGCGCCGATATGCACGAACTGGTGCACCAGCGTCGTTGCACCCAGGATTGCCCAGTCGCCCACGTGCACGTGGCCGGCGAGCTGGCAGGCATTGGCGAAGATGGTGTGGCTGCCGATCTGGCAGTCATGGGCGAAATGCACGTAGGCCATGATCCAGTTGTCGTCACCGATCCGGGTGATGCCTGCGTCCTGGGCCGTGCCCCGGTTGATGGTGACGTACTCGCGGATCGTATTGCCGTCGCCGATCTCCACCGCCGTCGGCTCGCCGCCGTACTTCTTGTCCTGCGGCGGACCGCCGACCGCGGCGAACTGGAAGATGCGGTTATTGCGGCCGATGCGCGTGCGCCCCTCGATCACCGCGTGCGGCCCGATCGAGGTACCCTCGCCGATCTCGACACCGGCCTCGATGATCGCGTACGGCCCCACCGAAACGCCTCCCGCCAGGACCGCCTGCGGCGAGATGATCGCCGTGGGATGGATCATGCGGCGTTTTCCCCCGTGCTGCCCACGGAGCACAGGATGCTGGCCTGGGTGACGACGGCGCCGTCCACACGCGCCACGCAGCTGAACTTCCAGACACCGCGCTTGCTGGCATCGATCGACACCTCGATCTCGAGCCGGTCTCCCGGCAGTACCGGCTTCTTGAAGCGCGCATTGTCGATGCCCGCGTAGTAATAGACCGACTTCTCATCCGGCTTCGTGCCCAGGGTGCGGAACACGAGGATCCCGGCGGCCTGCGCCATCGCTTCCAGGATCAGCACGCCGGGCATGATCGGCCGCCCCGGGAAATGCCCGGGGAAGTACGGTTCGTTCGCCGATACGTTCTTGATCGCGACGATCCGCTTGCCTGGCTCCAGCGTTTCGACCCTGTCGATCATCAGGAACGGAAAGCGCTGCGGCAGGTGCGCCAGCACATCGTTTATGTCCATCTCAGCCATCGCTGCGTCCTCCAAGTTTCTTCTCCAGCGCCCTGATGCGCGCCGCCAGTTCATCCAGGTGGCGCACGTGCGCCGTATTGCGCGCCCACGAGGCGTTGTCGTCGAACGGGAACATGCCCGTATAGGTGCCCGCCTTGCGGATCGACCTGGAAATGACGGTTCCCGCCGATACGTGCACATGGTCGGCGATGCTGAGATGGCCGAGGATCACCGCCGCGGCGCCGATGGTGCAGTGCGCGCCGATCCGCGCGCTGCCGGCGACGGCGACGCAGCCGGCCATCGCGGTATGCGCGCCGACGTGGCAGTTGTGCCCGATCTGGATCTGGTTGTCGAGCTTCACGCCGTCGCCGATGACGGTATCGTCGATCGCGCCGCGATCGATGGTCGTGTTGGCACCGATCTCCACGTCATCGCCGACGCGCACGCCGCCGATCTGCGGGATCTTCAGCCAGCGGCCCGCTTCCTGTGCGATGCCGAAGCCATCTGCCCCGATGACGACGCCGGAATGCAGGATGCAGCGCGCACCCAGCGTGCAGCCGTGATAGACGACCACCGAAGGGAACAGCCTGCAATCGTCGCCGACGCGGACGTCGCGTCCGATATGGCTGCCCGCGCCTACCGATGTGCGCGCGCCGACCCGTGCCCCTGCCTCTACGACCGCGCCGGGTCCGATCCATGCCGACGGATCGATCTGCGCTCGTGCGTCGACGATTGCCGAGGGCTCGATTCCCGGGGTAGTTGCCTCGGGCGGATTGAACAGGAGCGACACGCGCGCGAATGTCGCGTACGGATTGTCCGCGACGAGTCGCGGCAACTCGGTCAGCGTCTCCGCGCCCGCGCCGACGATGACGGCACCGGCGCGTGTCGCGACGAGCCTGGCACGGTAGCGGGGGTTGGAAAGGAACGCGATCTGGTCGGGCTGCGCGTGCTCGAGCGAGCCGACCTGGGAGATGAGCACATCCGGGTTCCCGGCGACCCGCCCGCCGAGGCGCGTAGCGATGTCGGCGAGGGTGTACGGCCCGGGCATGTCAGCGCGCTGGCGGCTTGCCGTCGAGCGCCTTCATCACCCGGTCGGTGATGTCGACCTTGGGGTTGAGAATCAGCGCGTCTGTTGCCTGCAGGATGACGTCGTACTTCTCCTGCTCAGCGATCTGCCTGATGATCCGGTTCGCCTGGTCGACGAGCTGCGCGGTTTCCTCGTTGCGGCGCTGGTTGACTTCGTCGCGGAAATCGCGATCGCGGCGCTGCAGCTCCCGGTTCAGGTCGTTGAATTCGCGTTCCTTCGAACGGCGCTGCGCCTCCGCCATGGTCATGCCGTTTTTCTCGAGGTCGTCCTGCAGCCGCTTCAGCTGGTCGGCCAGCTTCTGCAGCTCCTGCTGCTTGCGCGAAAACTCGGTCTCGAGCTTCTTGCCGGCGCGCTGCGCCGGGCCCGACTCGCGCAGGATGCGCTCGGTATTGACGAAGCCGATCTTTACGTCCTGAGCCAGCGTCGGCGCGGGCAGCGCCAGTGCGATCGAGACGAGGAGCAGGAAACGGAGCATCGTGATGGGCTTCAGAAGGCTGTACCGAAGCCGAATTGTAACCTTTGCCTGCGATCCTGCGGCTTGGCGTTCAGGGGCTGCGCGATCGACAGGCGCAGCGGGCCGAACGGCGAACTCCAGGCAATCGAGAATCCCATCGAGTAGCGTAGTTCGGACAACGTCAGCTTCTCGCCGGCGCCGTAGACCTGCCCCGCGTCCAGGAAGACACCGAGGCGCAGCGACCGGTCCTTCTCCGCCCCCGGCACCGGGAACAGGATCTCGGCGTTGCCCGTGACCATGCGGTTGCCACCCAGAGAGTTGGATTCGATGTCCTGCGGCCCGAGCGAGAAATCGCGGAAACCGCGAACCGAACTGATGCCGCCGGCGTAGAAGTTCTTGAAGAACGGCAGCGACTTGCCGCTCAATCCGTCCGCATATCCCAGATCCGTTCCAAGCGCGAGCGTGAAGGTCGGCGACAGCGGCGCGTACCACTTGTGCTTCAGGCTGAGCCGGTAGAACTGCAGGTCGCCGCCCGCAAGCTCGGCGCCGGCGCGGGTAAGCGAGCCGGTGGTCGGCGTAAGCGCGGCGTCCAGCGTGTCCCGCGTCCAGCCGACGGATGCGGTGCCATACATGTACCGGTTGCCGAACTGCCTGACGAAGTCCTTGTACTGGATCGGGCTGTTGGTGAAGGTTTCCAGGTCGACGCGCTCGCCGGCGAGTCCGAAGTTGATCGACGTCGTATCGCTCAGCGGGTAGCCGAAGCGGATGCCGCCGCCTGTGGACTTGGTCTTGTAGGCGCCCAGGGAAAGCCGCGACGCGTCTACGTCGCGCTTGTAGATGTCGAATCCCTGGCTTACGCCGTCGATCGTGAAGTAGGGATTGGTGTACGAAAGCGCGTAGACGCGGTTGATCCTGCCGCTGCTGATCTCCGCCGACACGTGCTTGCCGCTGCCGAAGATGTTGTTCTGCGAGATCGAGCTCGAGACGACGAACCGCTCTGCCGAAGAAAAGCCCGCACCGAGCAGCAGCGCACCGGTGGGCTTTTCCTTCACGGTGTAGTTGACGTCCACCTGGTCCTGGTTCTCCGGCACAGGCAGGGTTTCAACCGTGACGTCGTCGAAGTACTGCGTGCGGTCTATGCGGCGGCGCGATTGCTGGATCTTTGAGTTGTCGTAGAAAGCACCTTCGAGCTGGCGCATCTCGCGCCGGATGACCTCGTCGCGGGTCTTGGTATTGCCCGCGACATTGATCCGCCTGACGTACACCCGGCGGCCGGGATCGATGAGGATGGTGAATGCGACGGTGCGCTTCGCCTTGTCGACGTTGGGTGCCGCATTCGCGTTGGCGAACGCGTAACCCTCGTTGCCCAGACGGTCGCCGATCGCCTTGGTCGTCTCGGTAAGCTTCTCCCGCGAGAACACGTCACCGGGCTTCACTTTCACCAGCTTCTCGAGTTCCTCCTTCGGCACGAGGAACGTCCCGGCCAGGCGGACATCGGACACGGTGTACTTCTCGCCCTCGGTGATGTTCACGGTGATGTAGATGTCGCGCTTGTCGGGCGAGATCGACACCTGCGTGGAATCGACGTTGAAGTCGAGGTAGCCGCGGTTCTGGTAGTGGGCGCGAAGCGTCTCCAGGTCCGCGGAAAGCTTCTGCTTGGAGTACTGGTCCTGCTTCGTGTACCAGGTCAGCCAGCCTGGAGTCCGCAGCACGAACAGGTCGGCGAGGTCCTTTTCCCTGAACGCGTTTGCGCCGACGAAATTGATGCCGCGGATCCGGGCGACCTCGCCTTCGACGACCGAGAAGTTGAGTCCCACACGATTGCGCTCGAGCGGCGTGACGGTGGTCTGGACCTCGGCTGCGTAGAATCCGCGCGACAGGTACTGGCGCTTGAGCTCCTGCTCCGCGGTCTCCAGCACCGCGCGATCGAAGATCCGCCCCTCCGACAGGCCTGCGTCACGCATGATCTTGCGCAGCACGTCGGTGCCGAATTCCTTGATGCCGGAGAAGTCGATCTGTGCAATCGCCGGCCGCTCTTCGACCAGCACGATGAGCACGTCATTCTCGACCTCGAGCCGCACATCCCGGAAGAACCCGGTGGCGAACAACGCGCGGATCGCCTGCTGCGCCTTCTCCTGGGTCATCGATTCGCCGACCTTGACCGGCAGGTAGCCGAACACCGTGCCGGCTTCGGTGCGCTGCAGTCCCTCGACGCGTATGTCCTTGACGACGAACGGCCTGAAGGATTGCGCCAGCGCGTCTGGCGCGGCCGGGATCGCGAGCAATCCGCACGCGAGTGCGACGAGAAAATGCTTGCGCATGGATCAGCCGGAGAAAAGGCGGTTCAAGTCGTTATAGAAAGCAAAGGCCATCATGACCAGCAACAGCGCTATCCCGACTCTCTGGCCGAGTTCCCACACGCGTTCCGAAACCGGACTTCCCTTGAGAATCTCGATTCCATAATACAACAAGTGTCCGCCATCCAGCAGCGGGATCGGCAGCAGGTTCAGCACGCCCAGGCTGATGCTGATCAGCGCCACGAAAGTGAGATACGAGATCCATCCCAGTTGCGCAGATTGCCCGGCATAGTCGGCGATCGTGACCGGCCCGGACAGGTGCTTCCAGGACACTTCGCCCAGCAGCATCTTGCCCAGCATCTTCAGGCTGAACACCGAAAGTTCGAGCGTCTTTGCCGCCGCCTTGGCGATGCTCTCCAGCGGGCCATGGCTGATCCTGACGTAGAAACGGTCCAGGTCCCTTGGCGAGACGCCGATGCGCCCGACCGGGCTGCCGCGCGCACCGGTCTCATCGGGCACCACGTCGAGCGTGAGGCCCTGGCCGTCCCGATCGATGCGTATCGACAGTTGCCTTCCCGCGCTCGCCCTGACCATGCGCACCAGGTCCGCCCATGTTTCCACCGCGACGTCGTCTATCGTCAGTATCCGGTCCCCGGGCTGCATGCCCGCGCGTTGCGCAGGCCCCTGCGACTCGACCGTGCCGATCACCGGCGTAAGCTTTGGCATCTGCAGGCGCAGCCCGAGCCGGCCCAGGATGTCTCCCTCGATATCGCGGTCCTCCAGCGCCCCCAGGTCCAGCCGGTAGGTGTTGATGCGGTCGCGCGCATCGATTACCTCGATTCTCACCGTGTCGCGCCGCAGCGCCGCCTGCAGCACCTGCCAGCGCACCTCCTGCCAGGTCTGCGTCACCGTGCCGTCGACCGACCGCACGATGTCTCCCGCCTCGAAGCCTGCAGTCCTGGCTATCGTGCCCGCCGCAGGCGCCGCGACCACCGGCTTGGCCTCGGGCAGCCCGTGCATGTAAAGGCCCGCATACAACACAACCGCAAACGCCAGGTTGAATGCCGGGCCTGCCGCCACGATCAGGATCCGGCGCCAGACGCTCTGCCGGTTGAACGCCCTGCCCAGTTCGCCCGGCTCAACCGGGGATTCGCGTTCGTCCAGCATTTTCACGTAGCCGCCGAAGGGAATCGCGGCGATCACCCATTCGGTGCGGTCCTTGCCGCGGCGCCACGCCAGAAGCGGCCGCCCGAAACCGACCGAGAACCTCAGCACCTTGACGTTGCAGGCACGCGCAGCGAGATAGTGGCCGAACTCGTGCACGACGATCACGGCGCCGAGCACGACGATGAAGGCGAGGATCGTGCTGAGCAGTGTCATGCGGCGAGTTCCCCGGCCTTCGCCACCTGCTCGCGCGCGATCGCGCGCGCCGCCCGGTCCACATCTAGGATGTGAGCAATGTCGCGAACAGGGGCGCCCTGCACCCGGGATCGCACCGCCGCGATCACTTCCGCTATCGCAGTGAAGCCGATACGGCGCTCGAGGAAGGCCTCGACGGCGATCTCGTTGGCCGCGTTCAGCACCGCCGGCGAAATGCCCTCCTCCTGCAGCGCCTCGCGTGCAAGCAGCAGGCAGGGAAATCGGGCGTGGTCAGGCTGCTCGAAACTCAGCGAAGGCGTCTTCGTCAGGTCCAGCCAGCTGGCGCCCGATTCGATGCGCCAGGGAAACCCGAGCGCGTGCGCGATCGGGACGCGCATGTCCGGATTGGACATCTGCGCGATGACCGAGCCGTCGACGTACTCGACCATCGAGTGGACGATGCTCTGCGGATGTATCACGACATCGATACGCTCCGGCGGCAGGTCGAAAAGCCAGCGCGCTTCGATGACTTCCAACCCTTTGTTCATCATGGTGGCCGAATCGACCGAGATCTTGCGGCCCATGACCCAGTTGGGATGCGCGCATGCCTCGTCCGGCGCAACGCCCGCCAGGCGATCCAGCGGCAGCGTGCGAAACGGGCCGCCGGAAGCCGTCAGTACCACCCGACGCACCGCCACCCCGGCCCCTGCTGCAGGCAGGCACTGGAACACCGCGTTGTGCTCGCTATCCACCGGAAGCAGCGTCGCGCCGGTCTCCCGTGCCTTGGACATGAAGAGTGCACCAGCCATCACCAGTGCCTCCTTGTTTGCGAGCAGGACCCGCTTGCCTGCCTCGACCGCCGCGATGGTGGGCGCCAGACCCGCGCCGCCGACGATGCCCGCCATGACCGTATCGGATTGGGACGCCGCCGCTTCGACAAGTCCCTCCGGCCCGAACAGAAGCCGGGTGCCTGCTTCCGCCTTGAACTTTGCCTGCCATGCCGCGTCTGCCCGGCAACCGGAAAGCACCGCCAGCGCCGGCCTGTGGCGCAGACAGAGGTCGAACAGGGGGCCCTCGGCGGTATGCGCCGTCAGCGCGTGGATGCGGAACGACTGGGGGTGCCGGGAAACGACATCGAGCGTGCTCTTGCCTATGGATCCGGTGGCACCCAGCAGGGTAAGGAATCGTGGCCTTTCGCTGCGGTCGGTGTTCATGGCGTCAGCATCCAGTGGAACAGCAGTGCGGCGAGCGGCAAGGTCGAGGTCGCGCTGTCGATCCTGTCCAGCACCCCGCCATGCCCGGGCAACAGCGTGCCGCTGTCCTTTGCCCCGGCGCGGCGCTTGATCGCGGATTCGAAGAGATCACCGAGGATGCTCATTACGGCCAACACGAACGCGCCTGCAAGCAGAATCGCCCATCCGGCGCCACGGGTCAGCGGTGCAAGTTCCGGCAGCAGCGTCGCGCAGATGATAGCGTAGATCGCCACCGCGACCAGCGCGCCAGCCGCGCCTTCCTGCGTCTTTCCGGGGCTGATTCTTGGCGCCAGCTTCCTGCGTCCCCAGGCGCGGCCGGTGAAGTAGGCCGCCGTGTCCGCAATCCAGGTCAGCGCGAGTACCGCGAGCAGTATCCGGGGCGAAAGCGCCAGCATGGCGGTGCCCGCTGGCACGATGACGACGAAACCGACCGGCACCAGCCATTTTCCTGCGGCCGGATGGTCGAAGCCTCGGTGCACCCATGCCGGAACCGCGATACCCCAGAACACGGTCGCGATACCGAAGAGCCATACCATCGAGGTTCCATTCAGCCACGCGACCGCGAGGGCTGCATACGCGATGCACGCCATCGCCGCGTACGCCTGCTTGCGCCGCTGTCCAAGGCCGCACAAACCTGCCCATTCGTGCGCCGCCACCACGACCACCAGGCCGACCACGATCGCGAACTGCCAGCGCGCCAGCAGGAACAGGGCGGCAAGAAACCCGCCCAGCAGCAGTGCCGCGGTGAGGATGCGCGAGGCGAGCAAACCCGGTCAGCCGCCGGCAGCGGCGACGCCGGCAGCGGCGGATTCCTGCGGCTCGTCCGGCGCGGATTCCGTGACCTGCTCGCTGGTGCGGCCGAACCTGCGCTCGCGCCTGCGGTACGAGTCGATTGCGGCGTCGAGGCTGCCTGCATCGAAGTCCGGCCAGAGCGTGTCGGTGAACCACAGTTCCGTGTACGCAAGCTGCCAGAGCAGGAAGTTGCTGATCCGCTGCTCGCCGCCGGTGCGCACGAAGAGATCCGGCTCGGGCGCGTAGCTCATCGACAGGTAGGGCGCCAGTTGCTCTTCCCTCAGCATGCCTGCCAACGCGGCTGCGGGATCGTCGCGCACCAGCCGGGTGAGCGCCTGCAGGATATCCCAGCGGCCGCCGTAGTTCGCCGCAATGGTCAAGGTCAGGCGGCGGTTGGCGGCCGTGAGCCGCTCGCCATTCTCGATCAAGGCGTGGATGCGCTCACCGAAGCGCGCCAGGTCGCCCACGATCTTCAGTCGGATGCCGTTGCGGTGCAGGCTTTCCACCTCCTGCGTCAGCGCCCCGTGGAACAGCCGCATCAGGAGGTCCACCTCCTCGGCCGGCCGGCGCCAGTTCTCGGAGCTGAACGCGAACAGCGTCAGGTACTCGATGCCGCGCTCGGCGCATGCCTTGACGATCGTGCGCACGGCTTCGACGCCGCGCCTGTGCCCGGCAAAGCGCGGCAGGTGTCGCGCCTTTGCCCAGCGCCCGTTGCCATCCATGATGATGGCAACGTGTCGTGGGACCTGCGTCGCCGTGGGCACGGCGACCGTGGAACTCGGATGCCCGCTCAAGGCCATCGTCAGACCGCCATGAGTTCGGCTTCCTTCTCCTTCAACAGGCGGTCGATCTCGGCGATGCTGCGGTCGGTGAGCTTCTGCACGTCGTCCTGGGCGCGGCGCTCGTCGTTCTCGGAGACTTCCTTCTTCTTCAGCGCCTCCTTGAGGGTGTTGTTGGCGTCGCGCCTGAGGTTGCGCACCGCAACCCTGGCGGCCTCCGCCTCCTTGTGCACGACCTTTGCGAGTTCCTTGCGCCGCTCTTCGGTCAGCATCGGCATCGGCACGCGAATCGTGTCGCCCTGGGTCGAGGGATTGAGTCCGAGGTCCGCGTCCCGAATCGCCTTCTCCACGGGCTGGATCATCTTCTTCTCGAACGGCGTGACCGCGATGGTGCGCGCGTCCAGCAGCGTGATCTTCGCCACCTGGCCTATCAGCGTCGGGGCGCCGTAGTAGTCCACCGACACGTGATCGAGCATCCCGGTGTGCGCCCGCCCGGTACGCACCTTGGCGAGATCTCCCTTGAAGGCCTCGATGCTCTTCTTCATCTTGGCTTCGGTGTTCTTCTTCAGATCGGGAATCATGCCTGCCCCCTATAGATGCACCAGTGTACCTTCGTCCTCGCCGGCGATGACGCGCAGCAGGGCATTCTGCTTGAAGATGCTGAACACGTTGATCGGCAGCTTCTGGTCGCGGCACAGGGTGAGCGCCGTGGCGTCCATTACCTTCAGGTTGCGCGAGATCGCCTCGTCGAAGCTGATGCGGCGATAGCGTTGCGCGGTGGCGTCACGGGTCGGGTCCGCACTGTAGATGCCGTCCACCTTGGTCGCCTTGAGGACGATCTCGGCGCCGATTTCGCTGCCGCGCAGCGCGGCGGCAGTGTCGGTGGTGAAGAACGGATTCCCGGTGCCGGCGGCGAAGATCACCACCTTGCCTTCCTCCAGGTAGCGGATGGCCTTGCCCCGGATGTACGGTTCGACCACCTGCTCCACGTTCAATGCGGACTGCACGCGGCTGACGATACCGGCATGGCGCATCGCGTCCTGCAACGCCAGCGCGTTCATGATGGTCGCCAGCATCCCCATGTAATCCGCCGTGGCCCTGTCCATGCCTGCGGCACCGGGTGCGACGCCGCGGAAGATGTTGCCGCCACCGATCACTGCGCCAATCTCGACGCCCATTCGGGCCACCGCCGCAACCTCGGCGACGATGGACTCGATGCTCTGCCGGTTGATGCCGAACGCATCCCCTCCCATCAGGGCCTCGCCCGACAGCTTGAGAAGGATGCGCTTGTACTTTGGCGTCATGCAGCGGCGTCAGCCCGCCTTCACCATGGATGCGACCTCGGCGGCGAAATCGCTCGCCTTCTTCTCGATTCCTTCGCCGACGACGATGAAGCGGAATGCGTGCAGCTTCGCCTTCCTGGTGGCAAGCATCTTCTCGACTGTCTGCTTGTCATCCTTGACGAAAGGCTGCCCGAGCAGGCTGATCTCGCCCGTGAACTTGTTCAGCCCGCCCTCAACCATCTTGGCCACGATCTCTGCAGGCTTGCCCGACTCGTTCGCCCTGGCGGTCAGGATAGCGCGCTCGCGTTCGACAACATCGGCCGGCACTTCGGTGCGATTCATGTACCTGGGCCTGGCAAATGCCACGTGCAAGGCCAGGTCCTTGCCGACCTCGTCGGGACCTTCATAGTCCACCAGCACGCCGATTTTCGTGCCATGCAGGTAGCTGACAATGCGGCCCCTGGCCTCAATCCGCTCGAAACGCCGGAT
Organism: Burkholderiales bacterium; assembly: GCA_050248795.1. Lineage (GTDB taxonomy): Bacteria > Pseudomonadota > Gammaproteobacteria > Burkholderiales > SG8-39 > CAZTDU01. The sequence goes on from JBFWRS010000035.1 coordinate 23,650, forward strand.
CGAGATGTTCTCGCCGATCTTCTGCACCAGCGCCTGCCGCTTTTCCTCCACGCTGGCCCCGAGCGCCGACACATCCGCGGGCGCATCTGCGGCGACCATGCCGGCAAGCGATGCGCCGAACGCGAGCAGTTCCTCGTTCCTGGCGACGAAGTCCGTCTCGCAGTTCACTTCGACCAGAGCGCCTACCCTGCCATCCGCAGTCACGTGCGCCGCCACAATGCCTTCCGCGGCGATACGGCCAGCGGCCTTGCTCGCCTTTGCACCACTCTTGATGCGAAGCAGCTCCTCGGCCTTGCCGATGTCGCCGCCCGCCTCCGCCAGCGCCTTCTTGCATTCCATCATTCCCAACCCGGTCAGTTCCCGCAGTTCCTTGACCAGGCTTGCGCTGATTTCCGCCATTGCTTTGCTCCAGATCCTCGAAGATTCGAAAAAGGTCCAAAAAAAGGGGCACCAGGCCCCTTTTTCACGTCAGCCCGCGCTCATGCTCAGCCTTCATTGCTCTCGTCCACCTCGACGAACTCGTCGCGCGAGGCAGTGGCGATCTCCTCGACCGCCTGCGAACGTCCTTCCAGCACCGCGTCGGCAATGCCGCGCGCGTAAAGGCGGATCGCACGGCTGGAGTCGTCGTTCCCCGGGATCACATAGGCGACGTTCTCGGGAGAGTGGTTGGTGTCGACCACGCCAACCACCGGGATCCCCAGCTTTGCCGCCTCGGAGATCGCGCCCTTCTGGTATCCGACGTCGATCACGAATATGGCATCCGGCAGGCTGTTCAGTTCCTTGATGCCGCCGAACGAGCGCTGCAGCTTGTCAAGTTCGCGCTGCAGCACCAGCGCTTCCTTCTTCGCCATGCGCTCGAACGTACCGTCCTGCGCCATGAGCTCCATGTCCCGAAGGCGCTTGATCGACTGCTTTACCGTCTTGAAGTTGGTCAGCATGCCGCCGAGCCAGCGGTGATCCACGAAAGGCATCGCGCAACGCAGCGCCTCTTCACGGACGATCTCGCGCGCCTGGCGCTTCGATCCGACGAACAGGACCGTCCCCTTGTTGCTCGCCAGCTGGCGCACGAACTTGAGCGCGTCCTGGTACAGCTGCAGGGTCTTCTCGAGGTTGATGATGTGGATCTTGTTGCGATGCCCGAAGATGTACGGCGCCATCTTCGGGTTCCAGTAGCGGGTCTGGTGTCCGAAATGGACTCCCGCCTCGAGCATCTGACGCATGGTTGCCGACAATGTGTTTCTCCTGATCTAGGGTTGGTTTCTGCCGCCACGCCCGGAACCTGCGACTCCTCGCGGAGCACCCTAATCCGGCGGGCGGGATATTTGCTCACGGACCAAAGCCATCAGCGCGACCCGCAAACAGCCCGAAATTCTAGCATAATCAGTGTTTTTCCGCACCCATGCCTGTTCACCTGAAGACCGCCGACGAGATCGCCGCCATGCGCGTGGCCGGCCGCCTGGCGGCCGAGGTGCTCGACTACGTCACCCCCCATGTCCGTCCCGGCGTGTCGACACAGGCGATCAACGACCTCTGCCACACGTACATGATCGAGGTCCAGGGAACGGTCCCTGCGCCGCTCAACTACGCGCCGCCGGGTTACAAGCCGTTTCCCCGCTCGGTCTGTACGTCGGTCAACCATCAGGTCTGTCACGGCATCCCGGGGGAGCGCGTGCTGCGCGCCGGCGACATACTCAACATCGACGTCACCGTCATCAAGGACGGTTTTCACGGCGACACCAGCCGGATGTTCTACGTCGGCGAGCCCGCAATCCAGGCGCGGCGCCTGGTCGACGTGACATACGAGGCCATGTGGCTGGGGATCGCGCAGGTTCGCCCTGGCGCAATGCTAGGCGACCTCGGCTACGCCATCCAGTCTCACGCGGAGAAACATGGCTACTCGATCGTCCGCGAATTCTGCGGCCACGGCATCGGCCGGAAGTTCCACGAGGATCCGCAGATCCTGCACTACGGCAAGCCCGGTACCGGCCTGAGGCTCGAGCCCGGCATGATCTTCACCGTAGAGCCGATGATCAACGCAGGCAGGCCCGCCATCCGGGAACTGGCGGACGGCTGGACCATCGTCACCAAGGACCACAGCCTGTCAGCACAATGGGAACACACCGTCCTGGTGACCGAGAACGGACACGAGATCCTCACGCAATCCGCGGGAACCCCGTCGCCTCCAGCCGTAGTCTCCTGAATCCGTGAGCGGCGGCCTGCAGCAACCCGCAAACCAGGCTGCCGAATGGCGCCAGTCGCTGCAGCTTGCGCGGCAGGCGCTGCGCGAGGACTTCGCAGCGAACCCGCAGCCGGCCAGGCTGCTGCGCCTGCATTCCGCACATGTAGACGCCACACTGCGGCAGATCTGGAAGCACGCTGCGCCGTCGCGCCAGTCAGCGCTGGTCGCCACCGGCGGATACGGCAGGCGCGAGCTCTACCCCTGCTCCGACATCGACCTGCTGGTCCTGATACCGCATGCACCATCGGCGCAGGAACGCGAGCGCCTGGAGCGCCTGGTCGGCCTGTTCTGGGACGTCGGGCTCGAAGTCGGACACAGCGTTCGCACCGTCGAGGGCTGCCTCGAGGAGGCCGCTGCCGACGTCACGGTACAGACCGCGCTGCTCGAAGCGCGGCTGATCGCCGGCAGCAAGGCCCTTCACGCGCGGTTTGCGGCCGCCACTTCGTCCGCAATGGATCCGGCCGCGTTCTTCAAGGCAAAGAAGCTGGAGCAGGAGCAGCGACATGCCAAGCACCTGGACGTGGCGTACGCACTGGAACCGAACCTGAAGGAGGCGCCCGGGGGACTGCGCGACCTGCAGGTGATCCGCTGGATCGCGCAAGCCTGCGGAATCGGGCGGAGCTGGCGCGACCTCGTGGCGGATGGCCTCGTGCTCCCCGCCGAGGCGGCACAACTGGCGCGCCACGAATCCACGTTGCAGCAGTTCCGGATCCGTCTGCATTACCTTGCCGGCCGACGCGAGGACCGCATCGCGTTCGACTACCAGAGCGCGCTCGCGGAGCAGAGCGGATGCCGGGGAGCGCCGCCGCGGCGCGCCAGCGAGCAGGTCATGCAGCGCTACTACCGCACCGCGCAGTCGGTGATCCAGCTCAACACCATCCTGATGCAGAACCTCGAGGCGCGCCTGCTGCCGGAGCCGGACTGGCCGCCGCGCGAGCTGAACGAACGATTCCTCGTCCGTGGCGAACTGCTCGACGTGCGCGATCCGGGCATCTTCGAGGACCAGCCGCACTCGGTACTGGAAGGCTTCCTGCTGATGCAGCAACACCAGGAACTGCGTGGCATGTCGGCGACGATGCTGCGCGCCCTGTGGCGAGCACGCAGGCGGATCGGCGGACGCGCGCGGCGGCATCCGGTTGCGCGATTGCTGTTCCTGCACATCCTGCAGCAGCCTCGCGGCATCGTGCACGAATTCCGGCGCATGAACCAGTACGGCATCCTGGCCGAGTACCTGCCAGAGTTCGGCCGCATCGCCGGTCAGATGCAGCACGACCTGTTCCACGTCTACACCGTGGACCAGCACATCCTGATGGTGCTGCGAAACCTGCGGCGCTTCACGATGCCCGACCTGGCGCACGAGTTTCCCCTGTGCAGCCAGTTGATGAGCGGATTCCCCCGCAACTGGCTGCTGTATGTGGCCGCGCTCTACCACGACATCGCCAAGGGCAGGGGCGGCGACCATTCGGTCCTCGGCGCGGCCGAGGCTTCGCGGTTCTGCGTGCAGCACGGCATTGCGCCCGATGATGCCTCGCTGGTCCGGTTCCTGGTGGAGCATCACCTGTCCATGTCCGCGGTGGCGCAGAAGCAGGACGTGCACGACCCCGAAGTAATCACCGCATTCGCGGCTACCGTAGGCAGCGAGCGCAGGCTCGTTGCCCTGTACCTGCTGACGGTCGCGGACGTACGCGGAACCAGCCCGAAGGTGTGGAATGCCTGGAAGGCGAAACTGCTCGAAGACCTGTTTCGCTCCACGCGGCGCGCACTCACCGGCGAGATCCTGCAACTGGACGCCGCGCTTGCGCACAAGCAGGCCGAAGCCGCGCGGCTGCTTCGGCTCTACGCGCTGCCCGACACGGTGAAGGAGCGCTTCTGGGCGGAACTCGACACGCCCTACTTCCTCAGGCACGACGCGCAGGAGATCGCCTGGCAGACGCGCATGCTGCATGCGCGCGTCGATACCGCGCTGCCGGTAGTGCGCGCGCGGCTGGCGCCGATCGGCGAAGGCCTGCAGGTGCTCGTCTACGCGCCGGACCGCGAAGCCCTGTTCGCGCGCATCTGCGGATACTTCGACCGCGTCAACTTCAACATCGTCGAAGCCAAGGTGCACACCACCCGGGGCGGACGGGCGCTGGACAGCTTCCTGGTGATGGGCCAGGGACCCGTGGCGCACTATCGCGACATGATCGGCCTCATCGAAACCGACCTCGCCGGGGAACTGAACTCGGACGCGCCACTTGCGCCGCCGCGCGCGGCGCGGGTATCCCGCCGGGTGCGCCATTTTCCGATCACGCCGGTGGTGGACATTCGCCCGGACGAACGCGACAGGTATCACGTACTGTCGCTGGTCGCGGCGGATCGGCCGGGCCTGCTCTACAGCGTCGCGAGCATTCTCGCCACGCACAGGATCAACCTGCATACCGCGCGGATCAACACGCTGGGAGATCGCGTGGAGGACGTGCTGCTGGTCTCCGGACCTGCGCTGCGCACGCCGAAAAAGCTGCTCGCGCTGGAGCGCGAACTGCTGAAGGCGCTTCAGGTCGGCGCTTGATCAATCCTCCGGCGGCAGGGCGCCGCCCGGGAACAATTCCTCGATGAAGCCGAAGCGGCTGAAGTCGCGTATGCGCATCGGGTAGAGCACGCCATCCAGGTGATCGCACTCATGCTGCACCACGCGCGCGTGGAATCCTTCAGCGACGCGCTCGAAGTGCCGGCCGTGCTCGTCGCTGCCGCTGTAGCGGATGCGCAGGTACCGGGGTACGACGCCACGCATGCCCGGCACGGACAGGCAGCCCTCCCAGTCCTCCTCCTCGGCGTCGGACAGTGCCTCGATCTCCGGGTTGATGAGTACCGTGTCCGGGACCGGCTCCACGTGCGGATAGCGCGGGTTCGCCTGCACGCCGAATATGACGACGCGAAGGCCCACGCCGATCTGCGGCGCGGCGAGGCCGGCACCGTTCATGTGGGCCATGGTGTCGCGCATGTCGGCGATGAGTGCGGCGAGTTCCGCGGTACCGAATCGCTCGACTTCAGCGGCACGGCGCAGGAGCCGCGGGTCGCCCATCCTCAGCACCGCCCGGATCATGCCGTCACCAGTTGCTCGATGATGCGACGCACGCGCTCCATGGCATCTCCAAGCACCTCCTCGATCCGGTCGAGTGCGATGCCCTGTGCACTGTCGCCGCGACCGGCAGCGAAGTTCGCCACCACGCCGACCGCCGCGTAGTCGAGCGACAGCTCGCGCGCGAGCACGGCCTCGGGCATGCCTGTCATGCCGACGATGTCCGCGCCGTCCCGTGCAAGCCGGTTTATTTCTGCTGCCGTTTCCAGCCTCGGGCCCTGGGTGGCCGCGTAGACGGCGCCATCCAGCAGGCGTTCACCGCAGGCGCTCGCGGCAGCAAGCAGCTTGTCGCCAAGCGCACGCGAGTACGGTTCGGTGAAGTCGACGTGCGTGACAGGCGCCCCCGGCCCCTCGAAGTAGGTCGATCGCCTGCCCCATGTGTAATCGATGATCTGGTCCGGCACCACCAGCGTCCCCGGCGCGAGGTCCTGACGGATCCCCCCCACCGAGGCAACCGACACCACCCCTCGCACGCCCTGCTCCTTCAGCGCCCACATGTTCGCGCAGTAGTTCACTTCGTGCGGAGGGATGGTGTGGCCATAGCCATGCCGTGCCAGGAACACCACCTCCCTGCCCTGGATCCTGCCGAACGTCAGCGGGCCGGAAGGCTCACCGTAGGGGGTCCTGCAGACCTTGCGCCGCATCACTTCCAGGTTCGCCAGCCGGGACAGCCCGCTGCCGCCGATCACCGCATACATCGATCACTCCTTCATGGCGCGAATTTCGGGAAGGTTGCGCCAGAATCCCTTGGCATCCATGCCATATCCAAAGACGAAACGATCCGGAATGCGCAAGCCGACGAAGTCCGCGGCGATCGGCTTGGCCGTCGGCAGGATCTTCTCGACCAGAACCGCAACGCGCACTGCCTTTGCGCCGCACGCGAGCAGCCTGTCGCGGATCGCACGCAGCGTCAGGCCGCCATCGAGAATGTCGTCGAGGACCACAATGGTCCTGCCGGCGACCTGCGCCGGAGGCGCGACCCGCCATTCGATGCCGCCGCCCTGCGTGGCTGTCCCGTAGCGCGTGGCGTGCACATAGTCCAGGTCGAGGGGAAAGCGCAGCAACGGCAACAGGCGTCCGGCGAACACCACCGCGCCGCCCATGACCGTCAGCACCAGCGGATAGGTTTCGCCAAGCGCCTGCGTCATCTCGCCGCCAAGCCGCACGATCGCCGCATCGATTTCGTGCGCGGCCACGACGAGGTCGGACTGGTCGAGGAAAGCCCACGCTTGCGCGGGATCGGGCAGGCGATTCATGTCAACTGCCGGCACCGCACGCGCAGGAACTCCGCGAATTCGGAGCCGATCTCGGCATGCTGCACGCCCAGTTCCACGCTGGCCTGCAGGTACCCGAGCTTCGAGCCGCAATCGTAGCGCTTGCCGGCAAACCGCATTGCAAACACCGGCTCACGCTCGATCAGCGCAGCGATGCCGTCGGTGAGCTGGATCTCGCCGCCAGCGCCCGGGTTCAGCCCTTCGAGCAGGTCGAAGATCGCCGGCGTCAGCACATAGCGTCCCATCACCGCAAGGGTCGACGGTGCCTCGCTGGCGGGCGGCTTCTCCACGATCCCGGCGATCCGCGCGTAGCCCGCCTGCTGATCGGCGGTGGACACGATGCCGTACCGGGAAACCTGCGCGAGCGGCACGTCCGCCACGCCGACGATCGCATGTCCGTCTGCCGCAAACCGCGCGGCGAGCTGCGCCGTGGCAGAGGGAGATGCATCGATGAGTTCATCGGCCAGCAGGACGGCGAATGGCTCGTCGCCGACCGCCGGCCTGGAGCACAGCACCGCGTGGCCGAGGCCGAGAGGCTCGGCCTGCCGGATGTAGATGCACCTGCATCCGCTGGGCAACACGCCACGTATGGTATCGAGCAGCGCGGTCTTGCCCTTTGCCTCGAGCTCGGTCTCGAGTTCATAGGCCTTGTCGAAATGATCCTCGATCGCCCGCTTGTTGCGACCGGTGACGAAGATCATGTCGGTGATGCCGGCCGCAGCGGCTTCCTCCACCGCGTACTGGATCAGCGGCTTGTCCACGATCGTCAGCATCTCCTTCGGGCTTGCCTTGGTCGCCGGCAGGAAGCGACTGCCCAAGCCCGCGACCGGGAATACCGCCTTTCGCAGCTTCTTCATCTATTCCTCCAGTAGCCTGCGCAATTGCTGTTCGCCTATGACTTCAATGCCCAGCTTGCGCGCCTGTTCGAGCTTGCTCCCGGGATCATCCCCTGCGACCACATAGCTGGTCTTCTTCGACACCGACCCGGAGACCTTGTGCCCGCGCGCCTCGATCATGGCACGTGCCTCGTCGCGGCTCAGCCCCGGCAGGGTTCCGGTCAGGACGAAACTCATCGCGGACGCCGCAGGCCGTGCGGGGGCTGGCTGGCCCTCAGGCCAGGAGACGCCCCCCTTGCGCAAGGCCGCGATGACGTCGCGGTTGTGCGGTTCGGCGACGAACTGCCGGATCGCGCGCGCGACCACCGGCCCGACATCCGGCGCCTGCTGCAGCGACTCCTCGCTTGCCGACATCAGCGCGTCCAGGCTGCCGAAATGCCGTGCCAGATCCCGTGCCGTGCTCTCGCCGACGTTGCGGATGCCGAGCGCGAAGATCAGCCGCGCAAGCGTCGTCGATCGCGATCGGTCCAGCTCCTGCACCAGGTTGCGCGCTGACTTCTCCCCCATGCGGTCCAGCCCGGCCAGCACATCCACGTCCAGCCCATAGAGATCCGCCGGCGAGCGCACCAGCCCCCTGTCCACGAGTTGGTCGACGATTCTCTCGCCCAGTCCGTCTATGTTCATCGCCCGGCGGCCCGCAAAGTGCAGCAAGGCCTGCTTCCTCTGCGCGGGGCATACCAACCCGCCCGAGCAGCGCGCGATTGCCTCATCCTCGTTCCGGACCACCGCGGAGCCGCACACCGGGCATTTGTCGGGCATGCGAAATGGCAGCGCCGAAGCGGGACGCTTTTCCACCCGCACCGAGACGATCTCCGGGATCACGTCGCCCGCGCGACGGACCACCACCGTATCGCCCACGCGTACGTCCTTGCGCCTGAGTTCGTCCTCGTTGTGCAGCGTGGCGTTGGTCACGGTCACGCCGCCGACGAACACCGGTTCGAGCCGTGCGACGGGCGTGAGTGCACCCGTCCTGCCCACCTGGACATCGATTCCAGCGACGACTGTGACCTGCTCCTCCGCGGGAAACTTGTGCGCGATCGCGAACCGCGGCGCGCGCGAGACGAATCCCAGCCTGTCCTGCCAATCCAGCCGGTTGACCTTGTAGACGACACCATCTATGCCGTACGGCAGCTGATCGCGCGTGCGTCCCATCGAGGCAAAGTATTCAAGCAATCCCTGCGCGCCCGTCTCGCGGGAGCGCTGCGGTGCGACCGGGAAACCAAGACGCGCAAGCCCATCCAGCATGTCGGAATGCAAGCGCCAGCCGCCGACGCGGTCCGCCGCGACCGCAGCGTACCCGAAGAATCGCAATGGGCGAGACGCGGTCACCCGCGAATCCAGCTGCCGCAGGCTGCCCGCGGCGGCGTTGCGCGGATTCACGAACTCCTTCTCGCCCCTGGAGCGCTGGCGCGCGTTCAGCGCCTCGAACTCCCGGCGGTACATGATGATCTCCCCACGCACTTCCAGGTCCACCGCCTCGGGCAGGCGCAAGGGTATCGCCCGCACCGTACGCAGGTTCGGCGTCACGTCCTCGCCCGTGATGCCGTCGCCGCGCGTCGCCCCGAGGACGAAGCGACCGGCGCGGTAAACCAGGCTCACCGCCAGGCCGTCGAACTTCGGCTCCACCGAATACTCGACGCTGTCTACCGCGAGCGCCTCCCGCACGCGGCGGTCGAACGCGATCACCTCCTCCGCATCGAACGCGTTGTTGAGCGACAGCATGGGTGAGGCGTGCGCGACCTTGGCGAACGCGCCGAGCGGGCTGGAACCGACCCGGCGCGTCGGCGAGTCCTCGTCCGCGAGTGCCGGATAGCGCTCCTCCATCGACTGCAACTCGCGGAACATCGCGTCGTATTCCGCGTCCGTGATCTCCGGGGCGTCGTCCAGATGGTACAGGCGGTTATGGCGCTCGATCTCGCGCCGCAGTTCGTCCACCCGCCTGCGCGCCGCCAACGGGACAGTCACCTGTCCCATCGGTCAGGAAAAAAGACGCAGCGCCAGCGCCCCCCCGGGCGCGAATCCTCGCGCCGCCAGCTCGGCGCGAACCTTTTCGAGCTGGCCGCCGATCGCCTCGAGTGCGCGTTCGTCCAGCAACTTGTCGTTGTCGTCGACGATCGAGCCATCGAGTTCGCCTGCGATGCTGGCGGCCATGCGCGCCATGGACTCGAACGTGCGCTGCGTCTCCGGGGCGCGCGGGACGTCGA
>JBFWRS010000036.1:0-33061 GCA_050248795.1 Burkholderiales bacterium
TGACCAGCCCGAGCGGATCGACGCGGCCCAGCGTGAAGCCGGCGAGCGACAGGCGGCCGCGACGCCGCGGCAGCAGCGTGAGCTTCAGCGATTCGCTGCGTCCCGGCGGCAGCGGCGGCAGCGGCACCTCGGCCGGCGCTTCCGGCAGTTGGCGCTCGATGTACCAGCGCCAGCGGAAGTAACCCGCCTTGCGGTCGAACCAGTTGCGGCGTTCTTCGCCGGGCTCGCGCGTCGCCAGCCATTCGCGGTAGCCGGGCCGCGGGTCGGCTAGGCGTTCTACCAGCGTCGCGCCGGCGACCGGCCTCGCGCCGGTGTTGACGACATCCACGCGGTAGGAAAAAGGCTCGCCCGCGGTGACGTACTGCGGCAGCTCGCGCGAGACGCGCACGCGCGCGCGGAACGCCAGGCTCGCCAGCCACGCCACAAGCAGCAGGCAGGCGAGGAACGCAAACGCTCGGTACGTCACAGTCTGGTGGGTATCGACGCCCGCCACCGCCGCGGTGCCCCCGGCGGCCAGCGCCACCCAGCCGGCGGGCGTCAGCCGCTCGCGCGCCCAGCGGTCGACGGCACTGACGAGCCGGATCGACGCGAACACGAGTCGTCTCACGAGGGTACTTTTACGTCCTTCAGCAGTTCGCCGACCAATCCCGCCGCGGTGATGCCGGAGAACTTCGCCTGCGGATCGAGCACCAGGCGGTGCGCGATCACCGGCACCGCGAGCTCCTGCACGTGCGCGGGCTTGACGAAGTCGTCGCCGTCGAACAGCGCCAGGGCCTTGGCGGTGTGCGTCAGCGCGATCGATGCGCGCGGCCCGCAGCCCAGCGCCACCTGCGGCAGCGAGCGCGTGCGGCGCACCAGCTCGACGATATAGTGCTTCAGCTCCTCGGCGATGCGCACGCGCCGTACGCGTGCTTTCAGCGCGTTCATTTCCTCGCGCGAGGCCACCGGCCTTGCCGCGGCCAGCGGGTGGCCGAGCTCCTGCGCGCTCAGCACCTCGACCTCGGTGTCGGCGTCGACATAGCCCAGCGACATGCACAGCGCGAAGCGGTCCATCTGCGCCTCCGGCAGCGGATAGGTGCCGCGGAACTCGACCGGGTTCTGCGTCGCGATGACGAAAAAGAGCTCATCCATCGCGTGTGTGCGGCCCTCGACCGTCACCTGCGCCTCGGCCATCACCTCCAGCAGCGCCGACTGCGTGCGCGGCGAGGCGCGGTTCACCTCGTCGGCAAGCAGGATCGACGTGAACACCGGCCCTGGACGGAAGTCGAACTCCTGCGTCTTCTGGCTGAACACCGACACGCCGAGGATGTCCGAGGGCAGCAGGTCCGGCGTGAACTGCACGCGCGAGAACCTGACGCCGAGCGACGCGGCGAGCGCCTTGGCGAGCGTGGTCTTGCCGGTACCGGGGTAGTCCTCGATCAGCACGTGGCCGCCCGAGGCGAAGGCGGCGAGCAGCTTTCGCACCGAGGCATGCTGGCCCCGCATCACGGCTTCGATGTTGCCGGCGATCCTGGCGAAGAGATCGCGGGCTTGCGGCGCGGTGAGGGATGCGTCCATGCCGCTCGCCCCCGGGGCGGCTCAGGCTTCCTGTTCGGCGGCCTTGCGGCTGCGGATCGCGGCGGCGAAATCGAGGACGCTGCGCGCCAGGTTCACGCGGTCTTCCGGCGTCTTCATGATCGTCTGCGCCAGCATTACCTGGATGCCCGATGCGGTGATGCCGTCGGCGAACTTCTCGTCCTCGACGTCCATGACGAAGCCGTCGATGAGCTGCAGGTACTCGAGCGCGACCGCGCGCGCGCTTACCTCATGGCCGAGTTCGCTCATGATCTTGCCCGCCGAACCCTTCAGCGCCTTGCCGCCGACGATAGGCGTCACGGCGACGATCGGTGCGCCGCGCTTCTTCAGCATCTCCTGCATGCCGTTCACGGCGAGTATCGGCCGGATCACGTGGTACGGATTCGCCGGACAGAACACGATTGCCTCGAGGTCCTCGGCGTGGAGTGCATCCATCACCTCGTCAGGAATGCGGGCGTCCTCGGCACCGGCGTACTGGAAGCCCTGTACCACGGGCTCGCACGCGAGTTGCATGAAGTAGTCCTGGAAGGTGACGATGCCCTCGACCGTCTGCACCAGCGTGTGCACCGGGTCGTCGCTCATCGGCATCACGCGCGCCTCGATGCCCAGGTGCCTGCAGAAATCCAGCGCGATCTCGGTCGGGCGCTTGTCGTTGCGCAGGCCGTCGGCGCGCAGCAGCGCGAGCGCGGCGGCCTTGTCGCCGATCGGCATGCGGTCGAGCCCGCCAAGCGCCTTCAGCATCGAGTACATGTTCTGCGTCTCGCCCAGCGCCTCCCAGCCTGCGGCCGGATTGGCGATGCCGGCAAGCCAGTACAGCGCGCCGTCCAGGTCGGGCGAGAACGCCAGCCCGAGCTGCTCGAAATCATCTCCGGTGTTGGCGATTACCGCGAGGTCCTTCCCGCGCAGCTGGTACAGCCCTTCGGCGAGCTTTGCGCCGCCTACCTGCCCCGAGAGTGCAACGACGGTTCCCATGCAGGGGATTCTAAACGCAAAGCAACGGTCACCGCCGCGACAGTGACCCGGGAGCGCGCGCTCAGAGCGCTGCGGCGAGCCGCGCGCCTTCGAGCATGGCGCGCTTGGCGTCCAGTTCGCTTGCCAGGCTGGCACCGCCGATCAGGTGCGGCCCACGACCGCTCGCGGCGAGCGCATCGGCGAGCGCGCGCCTGGGCTCCTGCCCGGTGCACAGGATCACGGTGTCGGCCGGAATCACGCTGTCCTTGCCATCCACGGTGACGTGCACGCCGGCGGCGTCGATGCGGCGGTAGGCCACGCCCTTCAACATCGCCACCCGGTTTCGCGCGAGCTCAATGCGGTGAACCCAGCCGGTGGTCTTGCCGAGCGTGGCGCCGAACGGCGTCGCCGAGCGCTTCAGCATGGTGATGCGGTGCCTGGGCTGTGGCGGCGCGGCGTCAGTGGCGAGGCCGCCCGCGTTCGCCACGCGCATGTCCACGCCCCAGTGCGCCGCGAACGCCTGCGCCTCCAGCGGCGCGTGGCTGCCGGCTTCGAGCAGGTAGAGCGCGACATCGAAGCCGATGCCGCCTGCACCGAGGATCACAGCCCTGTCGCCCACCTGCACGCGCCCGGCGAGCACATCCACGTAGCCGGCGACATGCGGCGAATCGACGCCGGGAATCTCCGGCCGGCGCGGTTCGATGCCGGTGGCGATGACGACCTCGTCGAAGCCCGTGAGCATCGCCGCGTCGGCGGCCGTGCCCAGGCGCAGCTTCACGCCGGCGCGCGACAGGCGTTCGGCGTAATAGGCGATGCTCTCGGCGAATTCCTGCTTTCCCGGGATCTTCTTCGCCAGGTTGAATTGTCCGCCGAGTTCCGCCGCCGCCTCGAACAGCGTGACCTCATGGCCACGCTCCGCGGCCACCGCAGCGCACGACAGTCCTGCGGGACCGCCGCCGACGACGGCGACCCTCTTGCGCGTCGCCGCGGCGGCGAATACCAGCTCGGTCTCGCGTCCGGCGCGCGGGTTGACCAGGCAGTTCGCCGATTCGCCGGTAAAGAGGTGATCGAGGCACGCCTGGTTGCAGGCGATGCAGATGTTGATGCCGGCGCGGTCGCCGGCGCGCGCCTTCGCGGCGAAGGATTCATCCGCCAGCAGCGCGCGCGCGAGCGACACCATGTCGGCGTCGCCGCGGGCGATGATGCCTTCGGCGACCTCGGGTGCGTTGATGCGATTGGAGGCGATCACCGGAATCCCCACCGCGTCCTTCAGGCGGCGCGAAGCCCAGGCGAAGCCGCCGCGCGGCACCGCCTGCGAAATCGTCGGGATGCGCGCCTCGTGCCAGCCGATGCCGGTATTGAGGAAGTCCGCGCCCGCGGCCTCGATCGCGCGCGCGACGGCGACGATCTCGTCTCCCGCGAGGCCGCCCTCGACCAGGTCCAGCGCCGAGCAGCGATACAGGATGAGGAAGTCCGCGCCAGCCGCGGCGCGCACCGCCTTCACCGTTTCCACCGCGAAGCGCATGCGGTTCTCGAGCGAGCCGCCCCATTCGTCCGTGCGCTGGTTGGTGCGCGGCGCGAGGAACTGCGTGATGAGGTATCCCTCCGATCCCATCACCTCGACGCCGTCGTACCCCGCTTCGCGCGCGAGCGCCGCGGCACGGGCGAAGTCGGCGATGGTCTGCAGGACTTCCGCGTCGGAAAGTTCGCGCGGCATGAACGGCGTGATGGGCGACTTCAAGGGCGAGGGCGCGACGCTCAGCTTGTGCGTGCCGTAGCGCCCGGCGTGCAGCAGCTGCAGCAGGATCCTGCCGCCGGCGTCATGCACTGCGCGCGGCACGACGCGGTGCCGGTCGCGGTCCGCCGCGCACGCCATTTCGGCCGGATGGCCGTACAGGTTGCCGGCGGCGTTCGGCGCGAAGCCGCCGGTGACGACCAGCGGCGTGCCGCCCCGCGCGCGCTCGGCGTAGAACGCGGCGAGCCGCTCCATGCCGCCGGGCCGCGATTCCAGCCCGGTGTGCATCGAGCCCATGATGATGCGGTTCGGGAGCGTGACCTGGCCGACGCGGATCGGCGCGAACAACTGCGGATATGCGTTCATCGATCCATTCTAGCCGCGCGTGACCAGCACCACGCCGGCGAGGATCATTGCGCCGCCCGCGGCCATGCTCGCGGTGAGCGTTTCGCCCAGGAACAGCGAACCCCACAGGATGCCGAATACCGGCACCAGGTAGGTCACCGTCAGCGCACGCGTCGCGCCGACGTCTGCGAGCAGCCGGAAATACAGCAGATACGCAACCGCGCCACACAGCAGCGCCAGCACTGCGGCGTTTGCGACGACAAACGTCGAGGGCAGCGCGCTCGGCACGGTGAACGGCACCAGCGGCGCGAGCACCAGCGCGGCGGCGATCTGGCTTCCCACCGCGATGCCGCGCGAGGGCGTGCCTGCGGCGTAGCGCTTGACGATGATGCCGGTGAGCCCGTAACAGAGGCAGGCCGCGAGCCCGGCGGCGACCGCCCAGCCGAACAGCGGCGAGACCTCGCCCAGCCCGGGGCGCGATACCAGCGCCACGCCGGCCAGGCCGCAGGCCAGGCCCAGCATGCGGCGGCGTGACAGGCGCTCGCCCAGCCACAGCGCGCCGAACGCCGCGCCGAAGATCGGCGCACTCGCATTCAGGATCGACAATAGCGACGCCGGCAGGTGCAGCGCGCCGAATGCCAGCAGCACGAAGGGCAGCGCAGAGTTGTTGACACCGATCACCAGGTAGGGCTTCCAGTGCCGCCGCCATTGCGGGTCGAATCCTGTGAGCCGGAACCACAGCGCCAGCGCCAAGCCTGCGAACAGCACGCGGGTTTCGGCGGTCAGCACCGGCCCGAGCTCGGGCACCACGATGCGCTGGAACATGAACGAGGCGCCCCAGATCGCGCCGAGCGCCACCAGGCGCGCGTAGTCGGCCGCCGTCATGCGCCGCGCACGCTCAGGGGCGTGCCTGTCGCCTGGCCCGCTTCTCCATCGCCAGCAGCTGTTCTTTCCGCTCCAGGCCCCAGGCGTAGCCGCCGAGGCTGCCATCGGCGCGCAGCGCGCGATGACAGGGGATGAGCAGCGCCGCCGGATTTGCGCCGCAGGCGCTGCCGACCGCGCGCACCGCGCGTGGCTTGCCGATGGCGCGCGCGATTTCGCCGTAGCTGCGCGTCCGACCGCGCGGGATGCGGCGCAACTCTTCCCAGACGCGGCGCTGGAACACCGTTCCCTGCACGTCGAGCGGCACCGTCGCGATTGACGTGTCGCCGGCGAGGTACGCGCGCACTGCCGCGAACGCGGCGGCGAGCTCGCGAGGCGCGTGCTGCAGCCGCGCCTGCGGGTACTCGGCGGCAAGCGCGCGTTCGAGCGCGGATGCGTCGTCGCCCAGCTTCACCGCGCAGACGCCGCGCGCGGTGGCGGCGAGCAGGATGTGCCCGATCGGGAACCTGCGCACCGCGTAGGCGATGTCCAGGCCGCGCCCGCCGGCACGATAGTCCCGCGCGCGCATGCCGAGCCGCGCCGAAGCCTTTTCGTAGAACCGCGACACCGAGCCGTAGCCGGCTGCGAACACCGCGTCGGTGACGCCGCTGCCGCGCGCAAGCAGCCGCTTGGCCGCCTCAAGGCGGCGCTCGCGCTGGTAGGCGCCGGGCGACAGGCCGAGCGCACGCTTGAACTCGCGTTGCAGGTGGAATGGGCTGGAGTCGACGGCACGCGCCAGCTCCGCGAGCGTGACGCGTTCCGGGTTGCGCGAGTCCAGGTAGGCGCGGGCCTTGTGTACGAGGGGTTGCATGGCCGCACTGTAGCGGCGGCGCGCGCCGCCCGCCATCCGGTTCTTGCGGTACCCGCCAGCGCCCTTTAGAGTGCACTGCGCCGGCCGGGACCGTCGCCGCCTCGCGCAAAGAAAGGAACACGATTCCGCCTCCCGAGAACCTGATCGTGCCGGCGCTGGTCGCCATGATCGCCGGCCTGGTGCGCGGCATCACCGGCTTTGGCGGCGCGATGGTCATGGCGCCGCCCCTGGTGCTGCTGTTGGGGCCGAAGTTTGCGGTGCCGATCGTGATGCTGCTCGAGTCGATCGCGGCCGCGCCGCAGCTGGTGCAGACGCGCAGGCTGGTGCGCTGGCGCGTGGTCGGTCCGATCCTCGCCGCGAGCTTCGTCACCATTCCCATCGGCGGCTACCTGCTGCTTACCGCCGACCCGCTGAGCTTGCGCCGCGCCACCGCGCTGATCGTCATCGTGTTCTCGCTGCTGCTGCTGCGCGGCTGGCGCTACTCGGGCGCCCACAGGACATCCACCGGCCTTGCGCTCGGCGGGCTGTCGGGCGCGCTGCTGGGCGCGACCAGCATCGGCGGCCCGCCGGTGATCCTCTACCTGCTCGCCGGCCCCGACCGCGTGGAGGTCACGCGCGCGAACCTGTCGCTGTTCGTCGGCGTGGTCTCTGCCGCCGGCGCCCTGATGCTGTTCGCCGCAGGCGCGCTGGACGCCACCATCGTCTGGACCTGCGCCCTGCTCGCACCCGGCTACTACGGCGGCCTGGTGGCAGGCACGCGCCTGTTCAGCCGCTTCAACGATGATCGCTTCCGCCAGTTCACGCTGCTGCTGATGATCCTGGTTTCGGCTGGAATCCTGATCGCCTAGGAGCCCTCATGGGAGTGCAAGGAGTATCCGCAGGCAGCACCGGCTCGTGCATGCCGTTCCGGCTGCAAATCGCCGACGAGGTGCTGGACGACCTGCGCAAACGCCTGAGCAACGCGCGCTGGCCCGAGGAACCGCCCCTCGAGCCGTGGACCACCGGCACCAGCGTGGCGTACCTGCGCGGGCTGATGGACTACTGGCGCGATGGCTTCGACTGGCGGGCGCAGGAAGCGAAACTCAACGCCTTCGAGCAGTTCACGGTGCCGCTCGCCGGTATCGACCTGCACTACATCCATGCCCGGGGGCGCGGCCCGGACCCGATGCCGCTGCTGCTCTTGCACGGCTGGC
The DNA here is from genome assembly GCA_050248795.1 of Burkholderiales bacterium. Classification (GTDB taxonomy): domain Bacteria; phylum Pseudomonadota; class Gammaproteobacteria; order Burkholderiales; family SG8-39; genus CAZTDU01. The sequence goes on from JBFWRS010000036.1 coordinate 7,532, forward strand.
CGGGATCGGTATGGGAATTTCACCGGCTGATTCCGCTGCTGACAGATCCGGCCCGGTTCGGCGGCGATGCGGCGGACGCGTTTACGGTGGTCGCGCCTTCGCTGCCCGGATACACCCTGTCGTTCCGGCCGGGGCAGCCGCGCTTCAGCATCGAGGAGATCGCCGAGGTCTTCGCTGCGCTCATGGCGGACGTGCTGGGATACGAGCGCTTTGGCGCGCAAGGCGGGGACCTGGGCGCATTCGTGGCCTCGCGGCTTGGCTATCGCTACCCGGAGCGGCTGACCGGTATCCACCTGAACCTGCTCGCGGTGCGCCGCGATCCGAGGCTGCTGGAGAACCCGAATCCGGAAGAGGCGCGCTTCCTCGAGCAGCTCAACGACTGGAACAAGGAGCGGACCGGCTACCAGTGGATACAGGGTACCCGGCCGACCACGCTGGCATTCGGCTTGACAGACTCTCCGGTCGGGCTGGCCGCGTGGATCGTGGAGAAGTTCCGCGCCTGGACCGACAACGACGGCAACCCGGAAAGCGCGGTCAGCCGCGACGACATGCTGGCCAACATCACGCTGTACTGGGCCACCGGCGCCATCGGCTCGTCGTTCTGGCCCTATTACGCCCGCATGCACGGGCCGTGGCCGATTCCCGAGGGCGCGACGGTGGACGTGCCGATGGGCTACACCGAGTTCCCGAGGGAAATCCTCGCGCCGCCCAGATCGCTGGCGCAGAAGATGTACCGCGACATCCGTCGCTGGAGCGTGATGCCGCGCGGCGGTCACTTCGCCGCGCTCGAGCAGCCCGAGGCGCTGGCGCAGGAGATCCGCGCGTTCTTCCGGCCGCTGCGTTCCTAGGCGCGCGCGCTCAGGCTGCGGCCGAGGCGATCGCGCGATTCATCCATTCGGCCGCGGCCGTCACGCCGCCGAAGGTGAACAGGTGCACGCCGACCACGTTGCAGCTGGCGTGCGAGGCGCAGTAGCGCGCGATCGCGGCGAGCTGCTCGCCGGGATCGGTATGCGTCACCAGGCGCACCGCGTCCATGCCCTGGGCGCGCAGCGCGCGCAATGACGAGCTGACGCCGCAGCGCTGCGCAAAGCGCAGCAGGGCAACCGGACTGGTCGGTCCCGCAAGCCCGACGTAGATCGGGACTTCGGGTGCGGTTCGGGCCATGCCGGCGCAGTATTCGATCACCCGCGCCGGGGCAAAGGAGAACTGGGTGAGGACGTAGACGCCCATGCCCTGCGCCGCGGCGAGGGTGCGCTTCTCTGCGAACGCCTGCGCCAGCGCGCTGGCGGGAATGCGCGCATGGCCTTCGGGATAGCCGGGCAGTCCGATCTCGCGCAATCCCGACGCGGCGAGCATGCCGTCGCGGATCAGCGCGGCGCCGTCGGCGTAGGGTCCTAGCGCCTCGGGATCGTCGCCGCCCAGGATCAACGCCTTGTGCACGCCTGCGTCGCCTACCGCACGGTCGAGGAAGGCCTGCAGTTCCGCGCGATCCGTGATGCGTCGCGCGGCGATGTGGGGTATCGGCTCCAGCCCCGCCCTGCGCACTGCCACCAGCGTCGGAATGGTGTCGAGCAGGCGATGGCGCGGCAGGTGGTTGACGTAGACCGGCGTGCCTGCGGGCAGCTGCGCGGCGATGGCGCGCGCGTCCTGGGGCCGGTGGGCGCCCATCTCGAGCGAGCCGCCGGAAACCAGTTCCGCGGCGACCGCGCCAAGCGGCGGGGCTGCCTGAGCTTCAATCACGTTTGCGCGAGACGACATAGGATTCGTCGAGGAACCACAGCCCGCCGTGCTCCTGCAGCACGTCGCGCGTGGCATCGAGGTACTTGCGCTCGCCGATCACCTTGCCGAGGCGCTCGTCGTCGATCTGCGCCACGTACACCGCCGCGTTCCATGCGGCGAACAGCGTCGAGGTGCCGATGCTTTCGGACACCTCGGTGGGCAGGGTATGCATGTCGTAGCGGAATACCGCGCGCTGGTCGGCGTAGGAATTGAAGTTGTAGTGGCGCGTGTCGCGGCCCAGTTCCGCGCGCACCGCGCGCAGCAGGTCATGGCGCGTGGTCTGGAACGGGTTCTCGTCGGGCCAGACGCGGCGCACGATCTCCAGGCCGGGATCGTTGCCGCAGGAATGGATGCCGAGCAGGCGGCCACCCGGTCCCAGCGCGCGCACCAGCGGCGCGATCACCTTCGCGGCCTTGAACTCCGCCGGCACCCGCGCGCGGTAGGGCTGCGAGGCGATCACCAGGTCGTAGTCGGCGCGCACCTTGCCCTGCTGCGGAATGACCTCGTCGAGCAGGAAGCGGAAATCTTCGCGGTACAGCACCAGCGCGACCGGCCGCTCGTAGACGGGATTGCCGGTCTTCGGGCTGTGCCGGGCCTGCCAGTTCCTGGCGAGGAACGGCTCCAGCGCGGCGATCTGTTCGCTGAACTCGTGCGAGGTGGCACCCGCAAGCGGCAGTTCGTGCCACACCATCGAAGTGGCGGCGGTCAGTGCCTTGGGCGTAAGCCAGGGCGCCTCGCTGTAGTACATGTTGGTGACCACGAGAGCGGTCGCCGGATGCTCGAAGAAGCGGTCGGCCATCTTGGCGAGCGACAGCCGCACATCCTCGAGGCTGATCTCCTTGCCGACGAAATAGAACGGCATGGTCGGAAAGCGCCGGTGCATCTCGCGCATCACGCGCGTGAGCACGGTACCGTCGCCCATGCCGGCGTCGAATACGCGCACCGCCGGCGGGCGCGGATGCAGGTGGGCGAGCTCCATGCCGACGCGCCGCGAAATCACTTCCTTCTCGCCGCAGGTGTTCACGAACAGCAGGTATTTCTGCCGGTTGTCGAAGAAGCGGAAATTCCTCGATGGTGCGCCGTCACGCTGCGGCGCGGGCGCAGGCTCGCGATTCGAGATCCGGATCAGCGGCATCAGTTCTGGCGGCGACGCGGGCGCGCTTGCGCCGTGCCGGACCAGGAAGTCGCTCACGCGTGCCAGCGTCTCCGGGGTGATGCGGGCACCGTCGCGCAGGCGCGCCACGAACTTGCCGTCATTGACCGCGCGGCGGCCGAAAGTGGACTCGGCGATGCGGCTGCGGCGGCAGAAGTCCGCGATGCTCTCGAGCAGCGGTGCGTCCCGCTGCGAAGCTTCCATGACCGCTTCCATGCTCCGATCCTCCTGCGGACAAGGTAGCCGGGGATTTGTGGGATATCAACCACAACTCGCGGCTGCGGACATGTGGGACGCTGCCCACCACCAGCAATCAACTACCTGGCTGGCGCGGAACGGAGATCCGGGCCGTAGTCGGCGGAGGTGGACCACTGCACGGCATGCGGACCGCGGCTGGTGTCGAGATCGATTCGTCCGATCACCTGCAGCGTACGGGCGAGCGAGCCGCCGTGCAGTTGCGCTTCCAGTGTCGCCACGTGAACGCCCTGTCCCAGGTCGACGATCAATCGCGCCGGGCGGCTCGCGCGCAGCAGTTCAGCCAGGGCGACGCGAAACATCACGCCTGCGGTGCAGCAGACGCAGCCGATAGGCGTCCGCTTGATCACGACGTGCGGCGCTTGCGGTGCGGCGTTGCCGGCGAACATCCCGGTTCCTGCGCGCAGAACCGCGATCGATCCACCACCTGCCACCGGCTCGGCGAACTGCGCAATCGCCGCATCGCGAGCGTCGGCGGTGCCGCCACAGAGGACCAGCGCCGGCACGCGCGCCGCATCTACGTTCATCGCTTGACGCCCGCTCGCAATATTCGCGCTTCGCAAATGCGCATCGATGCCATCCGATCAGGATTGTTCAAAAGCGGACAATTTCCGCAGTGCAATGGCCGTACTGAAGCGCAGTCGAAATTCATCCGGGGGTGTAGCCCAGATCCAACCATGAGTGCACAATGGTAAAGCAGGCAGGAGGGAGATCGATAACCATCGACCGAGGGGAGGGCTTCACCATGTTCATGCGATTCATCGATTCTGTCGTGATGCTTGTCGTGCTCGCGCTGGCGGGCGGGTTGGCGGCAAGTCCTGCAGTGGCGCAGAAGGCTTCCGTGCCGCTGCTGCTTTGCCCGGCGGGCTGCGGGCCGACTGAAGGCGACACCATCCTGATGGTGCAGATGATCAAGGAAGGCTCTCCGGTCACGCTGCTGCCGCAGGAAACCCCGGGCTACATGTACAACATCCGCGAGATGCTGAAGGAGAGCAATCACAAGCGGTATGTCTTCAGCACCGAGGACGTGCTGATCCAGCTGGCGATGAAGTGGGGCGGCACGCCCGAGTTCAAGGAGTTCATGCCGGACCGGATTCCGGTCAAGTTCAAGCTGATCTACGGCGAGACGTGGTGGCCGATCGGCAAGTTCTTCGTCACCTTCGACCAGAAGATAAAGACGATCGCCGACATCAAGGGCAAGAAGCTGTCGCTCGGCCTGCGCAGCCAGAGCGACTGGGGCGTCTACCCGCGGCTGATGCTCGCCACACTGGGCATCACGCCGAAGAACACCGACGTGCGGCACCTGACGCCGGCGGCGCTGACGCAGCAACTGCTCGACGGCGCGACCGACGTCGCGGTCACCGTATTCGGCATGGAGCCGAACAAGAAGGAATGGCTGATCGGCGGGCCGCTGCGCCAGCTCGAGGCCTCCGGCAAGCCGCTGCAATACATCGGCATGGACAAGGCGACCGTCGACCGCGTCAACAAGCAGTGGAGTACGACCTTCACGCATGCGGTCATTCCGCCCAACACGCTGCCCAAGCAGCCCGCGGCGCTGGACGTCGGCCTGGTGCGCGGCTTCAAGGCGGCGCACCCGGACTTTCCCGCCGATACCGCCTACCAGATCGTGATGGCAGTGGCCAAGATGGCGCCCAAGCTGCGCGACCTGCACGTGCTGTGGAAAATCTGGTCGCCCGAGCTGATGGTGGCGGGCCTGTCGGATGAGAACGTCCATCCGGGCGCAAAGAAGGCTTACGTAGAGTTGGGCTGGTGGGACAAGACCAAGAGCTTCCCTGCCATGACCTACCCCAAGTAGCGACAGAATCCGCCGGCGCATGCGACGCGCGCCGGCGGGCGCGCCGGTCAGGCGCGATTCCTACATGTTGAATCCGATCGTGCAGGCACGCCTGGAGAAGGCTGTCCGGGCCATCGACATCGTCATCCTAGTGGTGGGTGGCGCGATGGTGCTCTACGTCGCCAGCGCGGTGCTCGGGATGATCTCGAGCTCGGCGCGGCACTACGCCGCGTTCGTGCTGTTCGTAATGATCATGTCGAGCCTGGCCTCGATCCGGATGCTGATCTACGAGCGCCTCGGGGTGCAGTCGATGGAAGACGGCTCCGCCCCGACGACCCGCGGCAGTCCCCCGGACACGGCGCCCATGCGCCTGCGGATCAAGGCAGTGGCGGTGGCGATGGCGTCGTTCCTGGCGGTCACCGGCGCCGCCTATGTCCTGGCAGAAGCCGACCGGCTTGAGAGGACCGCGCCGTACTTCGACAACCTGGACATGTGGATGGGCAGTGCGCTGACGCTCGGCGTACTGCTGCTGACGCTGCTGCACTGGGGGGTGACGCTGGCAGTCATCGTCACGGCGGCGATCGCGTACTTCTTCCTCGGCCAGCACATCAGCCACCCGATCTTCGCGCACCCGGGCTACGAGCCTTCGTTCGTGATGAACTATGTCGGACTGGGCGTGACGCAGGGCCTGTTCCTCTACGCGCAGACCGCTGCCGACGACATCTTCTTCCTCGTCATCTACGCCACCACGCTGTTCGGCCTCGGCGTGATGCCGATGATCGTCGAGGCTGGTCGCCTCGCCGGCAGGCGCATTCCGGGCGGGGCGTCGGCGCCGGCGGTCTTCGGCAGCGCCGCAGTCGGTGCGGTGATGGGAACCGCGGTATCGAACGTCGTGCTGTGCGGCCGCTTCACCATTCCGCTGATGACCCGCTACGGCTACAGCCCAGGGATGGCCGGCGCGGTCGAAGCCACCGCTTCCACCTGCGGACAGATCATGCCCCCGGTGCTCGGCCTGGCTGCGTTCCTCATCGCCAGCACGCTGGGCATCGCCTACGTCGAGGTGGTCAAGGCCGCAGTGCTGCCCGGCGTGCTGTACATCACCGGCGTGGCGATCGGGGTCGCCGTGTACGCGCTGCGCCACCGGCTGCCGAAGCTGCTGGAGCCGGTGAACATGGCGATCATCTGGCGCCTGCTGCCTACCTTCGGGCTGTCGTTCCTGGCGGTAATCGTGCTGCTGGTCAACTACTACTCGCCGTCCGTGGCGGGGATCGCGGGGATCGCGGTGGCCCTGGTGATATCGGTGTTCCAGGGGCCATACCGCCCGAAGCTGAGCGAACTCAAGGCCGCGTTCCAGGAAGGCGTGGTGCTGGTGTCGCTGCTGGCGCTGCTGCTGATCGCCATCGGGCCGCTGGGCCAGGCGTTCCAGACCACGAACCTCTCGGGCAAGCTCGGCATCTGGCTGATCACCATCCTGCCCGACAGCAAGATCATCCTGCTGATGGGCGCTGCGGTGCTGTCGGTTGTCCTCGGCATCGGGCTGCCCACGCCGGTGGCCTACCTGGTCGCCGCGCTGGCGGTGGTGCCGTTCATGATCCAGATCGGCGTTGCGCCGCTGCCGGCGCATTACTTCGTGTTCTATTTCGCCGTGTACTCCGCATTGACGCCGCCCGTGGCGCTGGCGGTTCTTGCAGCCTCCAAGATCTCGGGCGCGAGCTTCTGGGATACCGGCGTGCACGCGATGAAGCTTGCACTGACCACTTTCATCATCCCGTTCGCCTTCGTATTCAATCCGTCGCTGCTGGCGTTCCCGGATCTGTCGTGGCGCATGCTCGCGGCGGTGGCCGACGTGATGCTGGTGCAATGGCTGAGTTCGATCTTCCTCTACGGATACTTCCGGCGCAGCCTCAGCATGGTGGAGCGCACCGCGTGCGGCATCGTCGTTCTGGTCGGCTATGCAGGGCTCACGACCACGGATCTCAGGTACACCTACGTCTCGCTGGGATTGACCGCCGCCTTCATGGCGTGGATCTGGGTGACCCCGCGCGCTGCGGTTACCGCGGCGCAGTGAGCGCGTCGAGGCCGTCGGCCGTGACCCTGATGTGCTCGGGGTGCGACCCGCAGCAGTAGCCGATGAGGTGCGCCCCGGTGCGCACGAGTTCCGGCAGGCGCGCCGCCGCCACGTCAGGGCCCTCGTAGGACTGGTTCGACATCACCACGGAATTCGGCTTCGCCGCCACGAATACCTTGCCGGTGAGCCCCTTGGCGTCGATGTACTGGCGGAAGCGCGCCGCGATCGGGATGACGTCGTCCAGCCCCACCGAGCAGTTCGCGCCGACCACGGTGCAGCCGAGCGCCAGCATGCCCTCGAAGCGTTGCTCGGCGAGTTCGTCGTGCTTGCCCTCGAGCATTTCCTCCACGGTGTCGCCGAAGAACGTCCGGTGTTCGTTCTGCCCGGGCGCGAGGTCGGTGAAGACGCAGGTCATGTACAGCGGGACCTTCACGCCTTCCTTGGCGAATACCTCGTGCGCCGCCTCCGCGGCAGCCTGTCCCTCGAGCCCCTGCAGCAGGGTTTCGACGCAGATGACGTCGACGCCGGCCTGCACCAGCGAGCGGATCTGGCGCACGAAGTTGTCGCGCACATCCGGAAAGGTGCCGGTGTCGCCGATGATGAGGCCGGTCGGCCCGACGTCGCCGCCGACGAAGCAGCTGCGGCCGGTGTCGGCCATGGCCTGGCGCAGCAGCCGCACGCCTTCGCTGTTGAGCCTGTCGGCCTCGGCGACGTCGATGCCGAACTCGGGCAGGCGCAGGACGCAGCTATTGAAGGTGTTGGTCAGTATCATCTCCGCGCCCGCCTCGAGCTTCGCGCGGTACATCCTGCGCACCTCGTCCGGCTTCGACAGGTTGTAGCCGTCGCAGCACGTGCCGGCCTCGTCGGCGACGTTGTCCTGGAACCAGGTGCCGGTGGCGCTGTCGGCGAGGATCGGGCGCCGGTCCGCGCGGGCCAGGCGTTCGAGGAAGGTTTCCTTGGTCTGCATCGGTTTACTCCTTGTTCTCGGTCTGCAGCGGAATCAGGCCGTACAGGCCGCTCAGGGTTTTCTCCGGCAGGATGGCGCCGCTGTCGAGCACCTCTATGCCGGGCAGCGGTTCGCCCGCTGCGAGCGCATTGACCAGGATGGACTGCTGCTCCACCGGCCAGTCATCGAGATAGCCCGGTCCCATCCGGCGTGTCAGTCGATAGCCACCCTCGCGGGCCCTTGCGGCGAGCCGGCGGCGGACCGCGCCAAGCGCGGACTGCACGACCACCCAGCCCGCCGTGTCGACGAACAGCCCCTCGAGGCCGTCCATGGCTTCGAAGAGCTGCGAAACGCGCTCGTCGACGCGCGGGCCCAGCGTCACCAGGAAGATCTGCACCGCAAAGCCCTCGCGCATCGCGTTCGCGAGCGTCGCGCTGGTGAGCGTCGCGCCGCCGTCGAGTTCCACGCGTGCGCCGTCGATCGCCCGGATCGGTACCTGGCGAAGCCACGCTACCGGCGCGGCGACCTCCAGCGCGTGCGCAGCCATGGCCGCGGCGACTGCGCGCACTTCGGGCGCCACCGGCGCGATGTCGGGGTAATGCGCCCTGAGGATCTGCTCGGGGCGGACCGAGACCTCGAGGGCTCGCAGCTCTTCGAGGCGGCGCGCGGCGATCTGCGTCATCTGCATGTCGCTGCGCCTAGTGCGCCAGCCTCAGCTTGTCGACGAACACGTCCTGGAAGGATTCGTCGGTCGCCATGTCGACGCGTACCGCCTCGTGCGCCACGCGAACCGCCGTGTCCAGATGCCGGCGCGACAGCGTCGTCAGCACCGCACCGGCGAGCGCGGCGTTGCCGATGAACTGGACGCGCTCCAGTGGCACCTCGGGCAGCAGCGCGATGCGCAGGATGCTGGCCGGATCGAGGTAGCTCCCGAACGCGCCGGCGACGTAGACGTGGTCGAGGTCGGCGGCGGTGATCTTCGCCGCGTCCATGACGTAATGGATCGCAGTTGCGGTGGCCGCCTTGGCCAGTTGCAACTCGCGCACGTCGCCCTGGTCGAGGTACAGCGGCCGGTCCTCCGGGTCGCGCGCGACGACGAAGGAGCGCAGCTTGCCCGCCGGATGGTCGCGTTCCCGCAGCCACGCGGGCCACTTGGCGGTGTCGAGCATGCGCCCCGAATCGTCCAGCACGCCGACCCTGACGAGCTCGGCCACCGTGTCGACGATGCCCGTGCCAGCGATGCCGAACGGCGGTTTCTCCTCGACCGTCTCGAAGCGCAGTTGCTGCCGCGCCTCGTCGATGGCGACCTTGGTGATCGCGCCCGGCCTCGCCTGCGTGCCGCAGGCCATCTGGGCGCCCTCGAACGCCGGCCCGGCAGGCGCCGAGCATACATACAGCCGCCCGCGATGCACCAGCGCCACCTCGGCATTGGTGCCCACGTCCACGGCCACGACCGTGTCCGCGCGCCCGAGCAGGTCCAGCGCGACCACGACGCCGACCGTGTCGGCGCCGATGTAGCCGGAGATCAGCGGCAGCCCGACCACCGGCGTCGCGGGCGCGAGCCGCAGGCCGAGCTCGGCCGCGGGAACCTTGAGCAGATCCTTCAGCACGGGACGGAACGGAAAGCCGCCCAGGGCCTTGACGTCGAGCCCGAAGAACAGGTGGTGCATCACCGCATTGCCCGCCACCGTCATCAGGACGATGTCCTTGCGCTCGAGCCCGTAGCTCAGCAGCAGTCGCTCGATCATCTTGTTGATGCGGCCGATGATCTTCGCGTGCAGCTCGAGCAGGTTCTCCTCCTTCTCCATCGCGAACGCGATGCGCGACATGAAATCGCCGCCATAGGCGCCCTGCGGATTGCGCTCGGTCTCGACCGACAGCATGGTGCGCGACGGCAGGTCCAGCAGCGCCATCGACACGCTGCTGGTGCCGATGTCGATCGCGAGGCCGTACACGGCGGAGGCCGAGCGCGCCCGGACATCGAGCAGCATGCCCTCATGCAGCAGGCAGCGCACGCCCGGTTCGCGCCGCGCGAGCGCGAGACCGAGTTCGCGCAGCGCGGCGACGGACGCGCTGCGCATGCGGATGCCCTGTGCGAGCAGCGCATCCTCGAGGAGCGCGACAGCCGGACGGTCGCTCTCATCCGATACGCCTGAAAGGTCGACGTCGACGTCCTGGATCACCGGGTCGACCGACGTCAGCTGCGGCAGCACGACGCTGGGATCGAGCAGCTTCAGCGAGACCGGCGGCAGTTCGACCGTCAGGTCGCCCTCGACCATCAGCTGGCACGACAGGCGCCAGCCCTTCGCGAGGTCTTCGGGCTCGAGCAGCGACTCGTCCAGGGCGCTGGGCGCGACCATCCGGCCGACCACGGTGACCCGGCATTCGCGGCAGCGGCCGCGGCCGCCGCAGATGCCGGGCAGCTCGACGTCGTGCTCGCGGCAGGCCTCGAGCACGGAGACGCCCGGCGCGACGGCGAACGTGAGCCCATCCGGCAGGATGGTCAGGCCCACCTATGCCACCTTAGACGCGACCAGCTCCTTTGCCACCTCGACGGCCATCGCGGCGTGGCTCGCGTAGCGGTCGGCGCCGACCTTCTTCGCGAAGGTCTCGCTTACCGGTGCGCCGCCGACCATCACGTTGATCCGCTCGCGCAGGCCTTCCTTCTGCAGCGCCTGGGTGACCGTTTCCATGTACAGCATGGTGGTGGTCATCAGCGCCGACATGCCGATGATGTCGGCGTTCTCGTCCTTTGCCTTGCCCAGGTACTTCTCGGCCGGGCAGTTCACGCCCAGGTCGTGCACCGTGAAGCCCGCGGTGCGCAGCATCAGCGCGACCAGGTTCTTGCCGATCTGGTGGATGTCGCCTTTCACCGTCGCGATGACCACCGTGCCCTTGTGCGTGCTGGCATCCACCTTGAGGTGGGGCTTCAGGATGTCGATGCCGGTGTTCATCGCCTTGGCGGCGCGCAGCAGCTCGGGGACGAAGTACTCGCGGCGGTCGAACATGCCGCTCACCACCATCATGCCCTTGGCCAGCCCGTCGTTGATGGCCTCGTATGCGTCCATGCCCATGGCGACTGCGCGCTGCGCGTACTCGGTTGCCATGGCGGCATCCAGCTTCCAGACGGAATCGGCCAGCCCGCCAAGTACCGCCTCGCGCTCTTCGGTCGTCGGATCGCTCATCGCATCACGCCTTTCAGCGGGCCTCGGCCGAAGCGGCCATCGCGCGAAGGTTCTCGAGCGTGGTCATCGGCGGCACCGCGCATCCCGAGGAAAGCAGGTCGATGCCGTCCTCGAAGCACTTGTTCGACGCGCGCAGCACGTCTTCGGGCCCGCCGTTCAGCAACGCGGCCACCGGCGCCACGTTGCCGATCGCGAGCACGTCGCCCAGCACCTGCTTGGCGTCCCTGACTTCGACCTTCTCCTCGAACGAGAACGCAAGCGTGCCGGTCGACGCGATGTGGGGCATCAGGTCCTTGGTGTAGCCGCAGATGTGCAGCGCGGTGGGGACATTGACGGCGGCGAACACCCTGGCTTCGTACGGCCTCGCGAACTCGGCGTACTGGTCGCCGGAGAGCAGGTCGCCGCTCGCCACCGGGTCCGAGAGCGTGATCGTGTCGACGCCCGCCTGGATCGCGGCACGGGAAAGCTCGATCGCGGCCTGCGTCATCACCTCCAGCACGTGCTTGACGGCTTCGGGCTCCTCGAGGGTGCCGAGCAGGATGCGTTCGGCGCCGAACACCGCGCAGGCGATGGTGAACGGCCCGGTGACTTTCATGTTGACCGGCTGGACGTCGCGCTGGCTCGCGGCGAGCAGCGAGATCGCCTCGAGCACGGCCGGAATGCGTCCGCGGGAAAGAAAGTCCGCGGGCAGCTCGAAGCTGCCGGGATCGGACTCCAGGTGCTCCATGATCTGCGGCTGCGTGATCTCCGAGCCGCGGTCCAGCTCACAGCCGAGCGCCTCGCCCTCGAGCGTCAGGCAGAACGGCACCGTGCAGCACGGCACGCCGGTGAGTTCGTAGGTCGACGCCGCGGCACGCGCGATCTTCTTCGGTTCCCAGTGGGAATCCGGCCAGCGCGCGTCGACCATCTTCATCGCTTCGACCGTGACGCCGACCGTGGGCACCCACACCACGCGTCCCTGCGGCTGCTCGCCGCGCAGCTTGGCGAGAATCCGTTCCTTCGTGTTCGCGCTCATGATCCGCCTTCGCTGTGAGGAGCGTCGATTATCGAAGCTTTCACTCGGCGCGGCAACGATTTCGCGGCTCGCAAGTTGTTCTGAATCGAACAATTTCCGCAGCGAAAAGAAGTGGCCGCGCGTGCGCCGCGAAACGTTCGCGCATACGCTCGGGCCTGCTATATTGCGTGCGAAGGAGAGACCGGGCGTGGTGACTCTCAGCCGCAGCGGACACCTCGACATACTCGCCGCGATTCCGCGGGAGCACCGCGATGCGGTGCTGGCGCAGTGCGGCCAGCAGCGCTACCGCAAGGGCGAGATCATCTGGCGCCAGGGCAACGCCGCCGCGATGGTTGGATTCCTCGGCGAGGGCAAGGCGGTTTCGGAGCATCAGAGTCCGGGTGGGCGCAGCGTGATCACCGGGCTGTGGTCCTCGGGCGACCTGATCGGCGCGCTGAACCTGGGCACGCACGAATCCGTGCACCAGATGACGGTTCGCTGCCTGGAGAACTCGCTGCTTCATACCCTGTCGGTCGGGCAGTTCTACGGCCTGGTGAGGTCCTATCCCGAACTGGCCGAAGCGGCCGTCAGGGCACTGTCGGTGCGCCTTTACTGGTACAACCACCTCACGCTCGTGCTGGGTACCCTGCCGGCCTTCGAAAGGGTTTGCGGCATGCTGCTCGCGCTGTCGGAACACTTCGCGGTCGACACCGCGGAAGGATTGCTGATCGACCTGAACCTCACCCACGTGACGCTGGCCGCCATGGTCGGCGTCGGGCGCCCGTTCCTGACGGTGACCTTGAGCCGGCTCGAACGCAGCGGGCACCTGAGCAGCGTGCGGCGCCGCATCGTCATCCGCGATCCGGCCGGTCTGGAGGCGCTTGCCTTCGAGGCAGCCGCGCGGCGGCGCACCAGGGCCGACGCCGGTGCCGACAGCGGCATGCAGAACCGGATCGCGGGCCCCGCATCCGCATCCCGATAGCAGCAAACGGCAACATTCCACGAACCGCCGACAAGAGAGGAACACATCCATGCTTCATCCCAATCCCGCTATGGATCGCTTCATCACCGGCCTGGAAGGCATCGTCGCGAACGAAAGCGACCAATGGAAGATCGTGGCGGCCGTCGAGCCGCTGATGCAGCAGCTGATTGCCAGCCCGGATCGCGGCTGGCTGAAGGACAAGTACCGGCGCCCGCCCGAGGGCAAGACCGGCGTCGCCGCAGGCTATGGCCAGTACTGCCTGTACAGGCGCGGCACCGCGCTGTCGGTGATCGCGTTCTGCTGGGGGGCAGGCAAGGGCACGCCCATCCACGATCACCTGTCGTGGGGCGTGCTGGGCTTCGTCGACGGCCTGGAGAAGGAGACGCGCTACAAGCGCATCGACGACGGGTCTGACCCGAAGCGCGCGCAACTCCAGGAGGCGGGCGTCTACTTCACCAAGACCGGAGAGACCTCCCACCTCACTTCGCCGCAGCGCGACGTGCACCGTGTCGAGAACCCCGGCGATACGCCTTCGGTCAGCGTGCACGTCTACGGCTGCGACATGGGCACCCAGAACAGGCGCCGCTACGACGCGCAGACAGGCGCTATCGAGTGGTACACGACCGCGCACGATTCGGACGAAGTCGTGGTGGCGTAACGCCGCTGCCTGTCGCTCAGCCCTTCGGGCGGCTGTCGCTTAACCCCTGGGGCGCTTGTCTATCACGCGCTTGGCCTTGCCGATCGAGCGCTCGATGGTGCTCAAGGGCACGATCTTCACGTCCGCGCTGACGCCGACGTAGGACTTGATGTGGTGCTGCAGCGTCGCCGCCGAGCCGGCGTCGCTGGCGCCGGGGGCGAGTTCCACCAGCACGGTCAGGTGGTCCAGCGGGCCGTCCTTCGACAGCTCCATCACATAGTGCGGCGCGAGCTCGGGCTGCTTCAGGATCAGCTCCTCGATCTGCGTCGGGAACACGTTCACGCCGCGGATGATCATCATGTCGTCCGACCTGCCGGTGATCCTGTCCATGCGCCGCATGGTGCGCGCGGTACCGGGCAGCAGGCGCGTCAGGTCGCGCGTGCGGTAGCGGATCACCGGCAGCGCTTCCTTGGTGAGCGACGTGAAGACGAGTTCGCCCAGCTCGCCGTCGGGGAGCGGTTCGCCCGTGGCCGGATCGACGATCTCGGGGTAGAAATGGTCCTCCCAGATCGTCAGCCCGTCCTTCGTCTCCGCGCACTCCTGCGCCACGCCCGGGCCCATGACTTCCGACAGGCCGTAGAGGTCGATCGCGGAGAGCGAGGTGCGCGACTCGATCGAGCGGCGCATCTCGTTGGTCCACGGTTCGGCGCCGAACAGGCCGATGCGCAGGGACGACTTCTTCGGGTCCAGGCCCTGGCGCTCCATCTCGTCGGCGATCGCCAGCATGTAGGACGGCGTCACCGAGATGATGTCGGGCTTGAAGTCCTCGATCAGCTGCACCTGGCGCTCGGTCATGCCGCCTGAGAGCGGGATCGTCACCAGGCCCAGCCGCTCCGCGCCGTAGTGCACGCCCAGCCCGCCGGTGAAGAGGCCGTAGCCGTAGGCGTTGTGCAGCTTGTCGCCTGGGCGCGCGCCGGCGGCGCGGATCGAGCGCGCCATCAGGTCCGACCAGGTGTCGATGTCCCTCGCGGTGTAGCCGACCACCGTGGGCTTGCCGGTGGTGCCCGACGAGGCATGTACGCGCACCACGCGGTCCATCGGCACCGCGAACATGCCGAACGGGTAGGTTTCGCGCAGGTCGGACTTCGCCGTGAAGGGGAACTTCGCCAGGTCGGCGAGCGAGCGGCAGTCCTGCGGCTTCACGCCCGCGGCGTCGAACTTCCTGCGGTAGTGCGGCACATTGTCGTAGGCGTGCGCGAGCGACCATTGCAGGCGCTCGAGCTGCAGCTTCCTCAGTTCCGCCGACGCTGCCTTCTCGATCGGCTCGAGTGCGAACTTGTCCATGCGGGGACTCCCTGTCGATGCGCGATCATAACCGCGCTTTTCCGCGCACATCCTCGTCCGAATCGGCGAAGCGTTCGGCGATCGCCCTGAATTCGTCCGCGAGGGCAAGGAAGGCGTCGGCGACATCCGGGTCGAAGTGCCTGCCGCGGCCCTCGGCGATGATTGCGACCGCGTCCGGATGGGGGAACGCCTCCTTGTAGACGCGCCTGGAGATCAGCGCGTCGTAGACGTCGGCAACGGCCATCAGCCGTGCCGATACCGGGATTGCCTCGCCGGCGAGCCCCTGCGGATAGCCCGAGCCGTCCCACTTCTCCTGGTGGCCGTAGGCGATTTCGCGCGCGAGGCGCAGGAAGGAGTCCTCCACGCCGATCAGCTTCTCTGCCGCCATGATGGCGTCCCGCCCGAGCGTGGTGTGGGTCTTCATGAGCTCGAACTCCTCGGGCGTGAGCTTGCCCGGCTTCAGGAGCACGTGGTCGGGGATGCCGACCTTGCCGATGTCGTGCAACGGGGCCGACTTGTACAGCTGGTCGATGGTCGCCGCATCCAGCGTGCGCGCGAAGCGCGGGTGGTCTTTCAGCTTCTCGGCCAGCACGCTCACGTAGTTCTGCGTGCGGCGGATGTGGTTGCCGGTCTCGTTGTCGCGTGTCTCTGCGAGCGAGGCCATGGCCATGATGGTGACGTCCTGCACCACGCCCAGCTCCTGCGTGCGCCGCTGTACCTCCGCCTCGAGGTAGGCGTTCTTGTCGCGCAGGAAGTCCGCCGCTTCCTTGAGCGTCAGGTGGGTCTTCACGCGTGCCATCAGGATCGGCGGCGATACCGGCTTGGTGATGTAGTCCACGCAGCCGGTGTCGAAGCCCATCTGCTCGTCCTCCACCTGCGTCTTCGCGGTGAGGAAGATCACCGGAATGTCCGCGGTGGCCTCGTCCGCCTTCAGCCGCCGGCAGACCTCGTAGCCGTCCATCTCCGGCATCATGATGTCGAGCAGGATCAGGTCCGGCCGCGGCAGTTGCGCCGCCAGCTTCAGGGCGCGCTCGCCGCCGTTGGCGACCTTCACCTTGTAGTCGTCCTTGAGCAGCCCGTTCATCAACTGCAGGTTCTCGGGCGTGTCGTCGACGACGAGAATGCTGCGCTTCTCGACGAAATCCAGTGCGTCTGCCATGTGCCTTCCTTTCGTTGTGCCAGGGCTGCTTGCTGCCTCACGCGGGGAATCCGGGCGGCTCAGCCATCGCGCCCGCCGGTGCCTGCTGCGGCCGCCGCCCTGGCGATCTCCAGTGCAGCGTCGAAGTCGAACGTTTCGACCGCCTTCTTCAGCGCGGCATGCCGGGCGCCCAGCGCCGCGCGCAGTGCTGTTTCGTCCGCCGCCATGATCTCCAGCGCCTCTGCGTCGCTGTCCTCGAGCAGCGCGGTGAGCCGGAGGAGCGCGGATGCGGCCGCGGCCGCATCCGCGCGCGGCGCCGTGGCAGCCTGCGCCCGAGTGCCCAGCGCGGCACGCAGCCGCTCGGCGAGCGGGATCAGGACGTTCTCAAGACCGTCGATCATCGCCCGCGCCTCGTCGCGGCGCCGGATGGCGTCCTCGAGCGTGGCGGCAGCCGACTGCGCGGCGGCCGCGCCGATGCTGCCCGAGACCCCTTTGACCGTATGCGCAATGCGCTCGGCCGACTTGCGGTCGCCGGCCGCCAGCGCCGCGCGGATTTCCCCGGCCGCGCCGCCCTGCGCATCGGCATACTGGCGAAGCAGCTTGAGGTAGAGCGCTGCGTTGCCGGCGACGCGCCGCAGTCCCTCGGCAGTGTCGATTCCGTCGATCGCCGGCACCTGCGGGGTCGCCGCACCGCCGCGCGCCCGTGCCGGCTCCGGCGCCCGCGCCGCGGCGCGCGGCTTCGCCCAGCGCGCAAGCGCCTGGTACAGGGCCTCGGGGTCGATCGGCTTGGCGACGTGGTCCTGCATGCCCAGGGCCAGGCAGCGATCGCGTTCCTCGACCATCGCGTGCGCGGTCATGGCGATGATCGGCACGGCGGCGTACCGCGCGTCGCGGCGGATCTCCGCAGTCGCCTCGTATCCGTCCAGCACCGGCATCTGCAGGTCCATGAACAGCGCGTCGTAGCGACCCGGCTCTGCGGCGAGCAGCCGGTCGACCGCCTCGCGGCCGTTGCCGGCCACGTCCACTGCGATGCCTTCGGATTCCATCAGCTCGACCGCGATCTGCTGGTTGATGTCGTTGTCCTCGGCCAGCAGCACGCGCAGCCCGTCCAGGCCGCGCGCGGCGGTCGCTGCCGGCGCCTGCGCGTCGTCCGCGTCTTCGCCGGCATACAGGCGCACGATCGTGTCGACCAGTTGCGACGCGGTCACCGGCTTGGTGAGGAAGGCGTCCACGTGCGTGCGCTCCGCCGCGCTGCGTGCGTCCTCGCGGCCGAAGGCGGTGACCATGATCACGCGGGGGCGGCGCGCAAGTCCCTCGTGCGCCCGGATGCGCCGCGTTGCCTCGATGCCGTCCATGCCCGGCATGCGCCAGTCCATCAGCACCAGGTCGAAGGGCTTGCCGTCCGCGTCGGCCGCTTCCACTGCCGCCACCGCCTCGGCGCCGTCGCCTGCCTGGGAAAGGTCGAACGGCTGGCCTTCGAGCGCATCGACCACGATATCGCGCGCCGCCGCGCTGTCGTCGGCCACGAGTACGCGCAGGCCGTTCAGCGCCGAAGGCACGACGCGGCGCTGCGCCAGCTGCCGCGCGCTGAGCCCGAACCACGCCGTGAAGCAGAAGTGGCTGCCGCGGCCCGGCTCGGACTCGACCCAGATGGTGCCGCCCATCATCTCCACCAGGCGCTTGCTGATCGTCAGTCCGAGGCCGGTGCCGCCGTACTTGCGCGTGGTCGAGCCGTCCGCCTGCGAGAACGCCTGGAACAGCCGCGCGGTCTGCGCCGGCGTCATGCCGATGCCGGTGTCGCGCACGCCGACCTTCAGCTTCACCTTGGTGCCGGTGCGCTCGAGCTCCTCCACCTTGACGATGACCTCCCCTGCATCGGTGAATTTCACCGCGTTGTTCACCAGGTTGACGAGGATCTGTCCGAGCCGCAGCGGGTCGCCGATGAGGTTCCTGGCCAGGCGCCCTGGCGTGTCGATGAGGAACTCCAGGCCCTTGTCGGCCACCTTCTGGCCGACCACGGTGTTCAGGTTCGCCAGCACCTCGTCCAGCGAGAAGTCCACCTCCTCGATGTCGAGCTTGCCGGCTTCGATCTTGGAGAAGTCGAGAATGTCGTTGATGATGCCGAGCAGCGACGTACCTGCGTTGTGGATTTTCTGCACGTAGTCGCGCTGGCGCGTCGTGAGGTCGGTCTTCAGCGCCAGGTGCGCCATGCCGATCACCGCGTTCATCGGCGTGCGGATCTCGTGGCTCATGTTGGCGAGGAACATGGATTTCGCCTGCGTCGCCTCTTCGGCGATGCGCTTGGACTCGCGCAGCGCCTCGTCCATGGCGCGCTCCGTGGTCACGTCGTCGAGCATCCAGACGCTGCCCCTGGCGGGCTCGGCCGGATCCACGGCGCGGCCGGTGATGCGGCACCAGAAGCGGCTGCCGTCCTTGCGCACCAGCTCCTGCTCCCGGCGGTGGGTCTCGCCGCGCGCGATCTGCGCCAGCACCGGGCCGCCGCCGGCCTCGTGGTCGGCCTCGGTCGCGTACCAGATGCGCGTCGGCTTGCCCTCCATCTCGCCGGGGGCGTAGCCGAAGATCTCCTCCAGCTTGCGATTGCAGCGAACCATGACGCGGTCGCGGATGTGCACGATTCCCGACGTGGCGGACTCGAAGATAGCGGACTGCTCGTCCGCGAGCACGCGCGTGCGCTCGTTGGCCGCGGCGCGCTCGCGGTTGGACATCACCAGCGCGACCTTGTCGCCGAGGCGCTGCGCGAACTCGATCTCGTCCTCCGTCCAGGCGTGCGGGCCATCGACGTGCTCCAGGCAGACCAGCCCAAGATGCCGCCCGCCGTACTCGACCACGACGTCGAGCATGGCCGTGATGCCATTGGGCTTGAGGTAGCCCTCGACGTAGCCTGCGGTGCGGGGGTCCGCAAGCGCGTTGGCCGCGTCGACGTAAGGGGCAGCCTTGAGCGCCTGAAACTCGTTCGCGAAGTCGGATTCGAGCAGGACGGCGCCGGAGGCGTGCTGGCCGCTGCGCGTGTCGAAGGCGTCGACGCAGTGCAGTTCCGTCGCCGTCTCGTTGAAGAGCCAGACGTTGCTGCGCGAGATGACCGAGACGCGCGTGACGGTCTCGGTCATCTCGCGCGCGAAGGCAGGGAGGTCGCCTGCCGCGAGCGCCGGAGAGTCCGACAGCGCGTCCAGCGCCGCGGCCTGGCGGCTGGCACGCAGCAGCCGCTCGCGCTCGGCGTCCTCCGCGCGCTTCCTTTCGTCGATGTCGTGCACCCAGGTGGCGATCAGGCGCTCGCCGCCCACTTCCACGTAGGACGAGTTCAGCAACGCCCAATACTCGCTGCCATCCTGGCGGCGGAAGCGCATCTCGCGGTTGCGCACCGTGCCGTCGCGGTCCAGCGCCTCGATGAAGCCGGCGCGCTGCGAAGCATCCGCATAAACGGCGGAAAGCGATGCCTGTCGCAGCTCTTCCAGCGTCTGGCCCTGGATGGCGACCCAGCGCGCGTTTACGTATCTTGGTTCACCGCTACGGGTGGTGAGCACCAGGCCCGAGGGGCTGGACTGCAGCAGCGTGTCGACGAAGGCCTGGCGTTCGGCCAGCTCGCGCGTGCGTTCGTCCACCTTCTGCTCCAGGTCGCGCTTGGCTTCGAGCAAGGCCACGCGCATGCGCTCCTGCGCGCCGACCAGCGCGGCGAACTCCCTCTCACGCACATCGATGCGCACCGGCCGCTCGAGGTCCAGGCTGCCGATGCGCACGCTTTCGGCGACCAGCGCGTCGAGCGTGCGGCCAAAAGCGGCGGCGAGGCGCTGCCCGCCGGCGAAGGCGAACGCGAGCACCGCCAGCAGCAGCGCGAGGATCGCCGCGGCGTCCAGCGCGGTTCCGAGCCTGAACTCGCGCTCTGGCGCGAACGTGGCGACCAGCAGCGACTGGTTGCGCAGCTGGAACGGGCGCACGCGCCCGATCCAGCTTTCGTTTTCCGCACGAAAGGACGATGCGGTCGCTGAAGGTCTGCCCGCGGCCTGCCACTGCTCGATCGCCGCGGCAAGCACCGGCAGGCCCGCAGCCTGCGGCGTGAGCAGCATGCGCTTGAGAACGTCTTCGTCGCCGCGGATCTCCTGGCGGCGCGGCGCGCCGAGCACGCGGCCGTCCTGCGTCAGCACTGCGGCTCGGCCGTGTTCGCCCAGCAGCACCTGCGACGTGAAGCGCGATACTTCGAGCAGCAGCACGTCGACCGCGATGACATAGCGCACGCCGGTGTCGTGGTCGCGCCAGCGCGCCGCGGCGGTGATGCCGGGCTGCTGCGTGCGGTTGAATATGTACGCATCGGTCCAGTGCAGGTCGGAATCGGACGCCATCGCCATCGCGCCCTTGAACCAGGGCCGCGTGCGCGGGTCGTAGTCGCTCTGCACCGCGTCGTCGCCCACCAGCCCGCCGGCGGCGTTGTAGCGCAGCCAGCGCTGGCGTTTGGTGCGCGCGGGGTCCATCAGGCGCGTGAGCCAGCCGCCGGCCTCGTCGCGGCCCATGAACATCGCCCTGCCGTCTTCGGCCGCGAACAGTACCGTGAGCACCTGCGGGTGGTTCGCCAGCACCGGCGCCATCAGGCGCGTGAAATCGTCGTGGTCGAGCAGGCTGATGCGGTTGTTGGCCCCCCACTCGCGGGCGGTTACCAGCGTGCGTTCGATGCGCCCGGTGAGCGCGCGAATGTCGGCCTCGACCTCGCCCGCCGCGCGGCCCATTTCGTGGCGCGACAGCCGCTCCTCGGCCGGGTCCAGTACCAGCGCGTAGACCGCGATGCCGAACGCGGCGAAGCTGAGCAGCACGATGCCCAGCACGCGCACCATCAGGTGGCGGCGGATCGACGGCAGCGGCGCGGCGATTGGCTCGCTCATGTCGCGCCAGTCGAACACATTCCCCGGCGCTCGCCAAGATGGAAACGTATCGAAACGCACCGCGGACGTTACAATTCCGGGACAGTTTCGCCCCATGCCCAAGGTCTACGCCATCGACGGGATCATCCCCGTCGTCCACCCCACCGCATTCGTGCACGACAGCGCGGTGCTGATCGGCGACGTCATCGTCGGTGCCGGCGCCTACGTCGGCCCATGCGCGTGCCTGCGCGGCGACTTTGGCCGCATCGTCGTGGAAGAGGGCGCCAACATCCAGGACTGCTGCATGTTGCACGGCTTTCCGGGCAAGGACACGGTGGTCGGTGTCGAGGCCACCATCGGCCACGGTGCGATGCTGCACGGTTGCACGATCGGGCGCGGCGCGCTGGTCGGCATGAACTGCGTGGTGAACGACAACGCCGACGTGGGCGAGGACGCGATGGTGGCGGCGTTGGCCTTCGTCAAGGCCGAGGCGCGCATCCCGGCGCGCGCGCTGGCCGCCGGCATCCCGGCGCGCGTGCTGCGCGAGATATCCGCGGACGAACTCGACTGGAAGCAGGACAACGCGCGCCTGTACCGGCGCCTGGTCGAGCGCAGCGCAAAAACCATGCAGCGGGTCGAGGCGCTGACCGAGGCCGAGCCCGGCCGCCCGCGCATCGAGATCCCCGGTTCCATCCCACTTTCCGAGATGAAGGCGAAGAAGACATGAGCTACGAGTGCATCCTCACCGAGACCCGCGACCGCGTCGGCCTCGTCACGCTGAACCGGCCGAAGCAGTTGAATGCGTTGAGCCCGCAGTTGATGCAGGAGCTGGGCCGCGCGCTGCAGGACTTCGACGCCGACGCCGGCATCGGCTGCATCGTCATCACCGGCAACGACAAGGCCTTTGCCGCCGGCGCGGACATCGGTGCGATGAAGAGCTTCACGTTCCAGGATGCCTACGGCGAGGACTACATCACGCGCGACTGGGAGCACATCCGCAGGGTGAGGAAGCCGGTGGTGGCGGCGGTGGCGGGCTACGCGCTCGGCGGCGGCTGCGAGCTGGCGATGATGTGCGACATCGTCATCGCCGCCGAGAGCGCGAAGTTCGGCCAGCCCGAAATCAACCTCGGCATCCTGCCCGGCGCCGGCGGCACGCAGCGCCTGCCGCGCGCGGTGGGCAAGGCGAAGGCCATGGACATGTGCCTCACCGCACGGATGATGGATGCGCAGGAGGCCGAGCGCGCCGGTCTGGTGTCGCGCATCGTGCCGGCCGACAAGCTCATGGATGAAGCGCTTGCTGTTGGAGCGAAGATCGCCTCGTATTCCCTGCCGGTGGCGATGATGGTGAAGGAATCGGTGAACCGCGCCTACGAATCCACGCTCGCCGAAGGCGTGCACTTCGAGCGGCGCATGTTCCATGCCGCGTTCGCGCTGGAGGACCAGAAGGAAGGCATGGCGGCGTTCGTCGAGAAGAGAAAGCCGGCCTTCCGCCACCGTTGAGCCCGCCCGCGCCGGATCCCACGCGGCGCATCGCGCTGCTGCTGATCGCGGCGCACGTGCTGTCGATGGCGGGGTTTGCCACCTACCCCGCGCTGCTCGCCGAACTGCGCGACGCCTGGAGCCTGTCGAATTCCGAGGCGGGGATGATAGGCGGGCTCTTCTTCGCCGGCTATGTCGCGGCGGTCTCATATGCCACCGCGCTCACCGACCGCATAGACGGGCGCCGGGTCTACCTCGCCGGCGGCGCATTGGGCTTCGCCGGCTGTGCGGGCTTCGGCCTGCTCGCCGACGGCTTTGCCAGCGCGGTGTTCTTCCAGATGGTGCACGGCGCCGGCATCGCCGCGACCTACATGCCGGGGCTGCGGATCCTGACCGACCGCAGCGCGGGTGCGGCGCAGAGCCGCTACGTCGCGTTCTACACCTCCTTCTTCGGCATCGGCACCGCGCTGTCGTACGCGCTCGCTGGCGTGCTCGCGCCGATGCTCGGCTGGCGCGCGGCGTTCGTGCTGTCGGCGTTGGGGCCGCTGGCGGCCGGCCTGATCGTCTGGTTCGGCGTGCCGCCGACCGCGCGCGCGCCGGTGGCGGCGCGGCCGTTTTCGCTGGCGACGCTGTTCCCGCTGGCGGCATGGCGGCGCGTGCTGGCGATCCGCGCCGCCGCCGGCTACACGCTCGGCTACACCGTGCATTGCATAGAACTCTTTGGCTCGCGCGCGTGGATGGTGGCGTTCCTTGCCTTCTCCACCGGCCTGCACGCGGGGGGCGCGAGCTTTCCCTGGCATGCGGCGGCCATCGCCGCCTGCGTCAACCTGCTGTCGGTGCCGGCCTCGATTCTCGGCAACGAGGCCGCGTTGCGCATCGGCAGGCGGCGCTGGATCCTGGTCGCGATGGCCGCGTCGGGGGCTTCGGGCATCGCGCTGGGCGCAGCTGCAGCGCTGGCCTGGCCGCTGGTGCTGGCGCTGCTCGCGGTGTACACGCTGCTGGTGATGGCGGAATCGGCGACGCTGACCGCCGGGCTGATCGCTTCCGCGCCGGCGGACCTGCGCGGCACCGCGATGGGACTTTATTCGCTGTCGGGTTTCGCCGGCGGCATGCTCGGGCCGATCCTGTTCGGTTTCACGCTCGACCTTGCCGGCGGCACCGGCAGTCCGGCGGCGTGGGTCTGGGCCTACGCCGCAATCGGCGCCGGCTGCCTCGGCGCGCCGCTCGCGGTGCGCCTGGCCGCGGGCCGGCGCTAGCGGATCACGGTTAGACTAGGACACCATTCCTGAGGAGGGGCGGAACCATGGAGCGGATCTGGCTTAAGTCGTACCCGCCGGGCGTACCGGCCGACGTGACCTGGGACGAGTTCAAGTCGCTGGGCGAGCTGTTCGAGAAATGCGTCAAGCAGTACGCCGCGCGACCCGCGTACAACAGCAGCATCGGTCCGCTGGACCGCACCATCAGCTATGCCGAGCTCGACGCGATGAGCCGCGCCTTCGGCGCCTGGCTGCAGTCCAAAGGCCTCGCCAGGGGCGCGCGCGTGGCGATCATGATGCCCAACTGCCTGCAGTACCCGGTGGCGATGTTCGGTGCGCTGCGCGCCGGCTACACCGTGGTGAACGTCAACCCGCTCTATACGCCGCGCGAGCTGGAGCACCAGTTGAACGACTCCGGCGCCGAGGTGATCGTCATCGTCGAGAACTTCGCCGCCACGCTGCAGGAGGTGCTGGCGAAGACGCCGGTGAAGCACGTGGTGCTCACCGGCCTGGGCGACCTGCTCGGCGGGCTGAAGGCGCCGATCGCCAATTTCCTCGTGCGCAAGGTGAAGAAGATGGTGCCGCCGTACAGCCTGCCGGCCGCGCGCTGGTTTGCCGACGTGCTGGCCGAGGGCGAAGGCCAGCCGCTCAAGCCCTTCGACACCGGCCCCGAGGACATCGCCTTCCTGCAGTACACCGGCGGCACCACCGGCGTGTCCAAGGGCGCGATGCTGCTGCACCGGAACATCCTCGCCAACATCCACCAGTCGGAGGCCTGGCTGGTTCCAGGCCTGAAGGGCAGGGACGCGATGATCATCACCGCGCTGCCGCTGTACCACATCTTCTCGCTGACGGTGAACTGCCTGCTGATGCTGAAGACCGGCGGCTGCAACATCCTCATCACCAATCCGCGCGACATCCCGGGCTTCGTCAAGACGCTGGCGAAGCACCCGTACAACGTCATCACCGGCGTCAACACGCTGTACAACGCGCTGCTGAACAACGCGGATTTCGCCAAGCTGGATTTCTCCAAGCTGCTGATCTCGGTGGGCGGCGGCATGGCGGTGCAGAAAGCGGTTGCCGAGCGCTGGAAGCAGGTGACCGGCTCGACGCTGCTGGAAGGCTACGGCCTCACCGAAACCAGCCCTTCGGCGACGATGAACCCGCTGAACCTGGCCGAGTACTCGGGTGCGATCGGCCTGCCGCTGCCATCCACCATGATTTCGATCCGCGACGACGACCGCAACGAAGTGAAGCTGGGCGAATCCGGCGAGATCTGCATCGCCGGCCCGCAGGTGATGAAGGGCTACTGGAAGCGCGACGACGAAACCGCGAAGGTGATCGGGCCGGACGGCTACCTTTACACCGGCGACATCGGCATCATGGACGACAAGGGCTTCGTCAGGATCGTCGACCGCAAGAAGGACATGATCATCGTCTCGGGCTTCAACGTCTACCCGAACGAGATCGAGCAGGTGGTGGCGATGCACCCGGGCGTGCTCGAGTGCGCCGCCATCGGCGTGCCGGACGCGCATTCCGGCGAGGTGCCGAAGCTCTTCGTCGTGAAGAAGGACCCCGGCCTCACCGAGGAAGCGCTCCTGAAGCACTGCGCCGACAACCTCACCGGCTACAAGCGCCCGAAGCACGTGGA
>JBFWRS010000037.1:0-31388 GCA_050248795.1 Burkholderiales bacterium
CGAGCTTGAGCCGCGGGTCGGGAAGCTCGCCGGCGCGGCCGACCTGCTCAGCGGCAGCCGACACGGAATGTCGTTGCGCGGCCAGGCGCGCCGAGCGGCTCGTGGCGATCGCGAGTGCTTCTTCGAACGACAGGGTCTGGGCTGCGGCAGGCAGGCACAGCACAGCACCGACGATGGCTGACAACAGGCGTACAGACATGATTTCCCTTTCCGGATGGTGAACTCAGCACACCACTGCCGCGCGGCGCGCGGCAGGAAAGGGAAGATCAGAGTCGCAGTGTCTGGAAGCGGATGCGGGGAGGCGGCCCGGTAGCAGGTGCCGCTGCGTACTCGACCGGTGCCAGCAGCGGCGCCGGCGCGGCAGGTGCTGCAGGGACGTAAGTCGCAGGGAGTGCTAGCGACAAGACCTGCGGCGCGGACCTGTTCTGGTCCTCGCTCAGGCAGTGCGCAAGGCAGAGCCCCGCGTTGGCGGTGAGCGCATCGTGGCAGGAGGGGTCCTGCGTCAGCGCCAGCGCCTGTGCCGGCGCCCGCGACACCCATTCACAGGCCGCCATGGCAATCGCGCCCTGAGCGAACAGCAAGGCGGCAATCAGCAGGCGGCAGGTAGAGCGGAGCGCGGCGCGTGTCGGCACGGCAGCGATTATACAGTGAGCTACCGCGCGAAGCCGGCGAGGAGCGGCGCTAAAGCGCAAGCGCGACGCGTCAACCAAGCGGGCGGCAACTCAGGCCTCGAACAGAACACTGCGCATCATGCCACCGTCCTCGTGCTCGAGATTGTGGCAGTGAACCATGAACAGCCCCGGGATCGTCGGCGTGACTTCCACGCGCACGCGCTCGCCCGCGAAGACGCCGACCACGTCCTTGAATCCCGTGTCGATGATGCCGTCCCGCAGATCCCGCGGAACGTGGCCGCCGCTGCGCTCGATGACGCGGAAACGCACGCCGTGGATGTGCATGGGGTGCGGCATGGGCATGCCGCGCCCGTCGTTCGCGAAGGTCCAAACTCCAAACGGATGCGCGGCCGACCGGGAGACGCTCGTCGTCGGCGACGGTGGTCATGTCCTGCGTGTCGAAGCTGCGCCCGTTGAGAAAGCCGCGCATGTGGCGGAACGCGAGTTGCGTGCGCAGCTCGATGCCCTTCGGCGCCGCACGCACCCGGTCGTCCGGCAGGGCGATCTTCCGCGCCCGCGGTCGCGGCCCCGGCAACACGGTAAAGCGGGCGATGTGAAGCCCCATGCCTTGCGACGGCCCCATCATGCCACCCATCATGCCGCGGCCGCCCATCATCGAATCCATCATGTCGAGGCCTGAGAACGCCTGGCTGACGAGCGCGAACTCCGCCCCGTCGCGCCGCGCGCCGAAATCCTCCAGCACCTCGATGCGCTCGAAGGGAAAGAGCGTGACATAGGTTCGCTCCTGGATGCCTTCGGCGCGGCTGAACAGGCCGTTGTCCGCGGCGATGACGCGCAGCGGCCGCCCGTCGGACCAGGCGAGCTTGTAGATACGCGCGTTCGAGGCGTTGGCGATGCGCAGGCGGTAAGGTCGCGGCGTCACCTTGAATGCTGCGTAAGCGACCCCGTTGACCAGCACCGTGTCGCCGAGCACGCCGTTCATGTCATCCATCATCATCCGCTTGTATACGAGCTGGTTGTCGCCGCGAAAGCGGCGATCCTGAAGGACGAGAGGCAGCTCGTGAGGCAGCGACGGCAGTCCCATCTCGCGCTCGGCGGGCTCGCGCACCACGATCAGGCCTGCCAGACCTGCGTAGGTCTGGCGTCCGGTGACGCCATGCGGATGCGGATGGTAAAGATACGTGCCGGCCGGGTTGAGTACCGTGAAATCCACGCTGTAGCGCTCGCCGGAGGCAACCGCCTGGTGCGGGTGGCCGTCGGCCGCCTCGGGCACGAGCATGCCGTGCCAGTGAATCACGGTCTCCTCGCCGACCTTGTTCACCACCTCGATGCGCACGCGCTCGCCGCGACGCAGATCGAGCGTCGGACCGAGGTTCCCCGCCGCGGCGGCAAGCGCGTCGCGCCGCCCGCGCAGCACCTCGGCGCCATAGCGCAGGCCGCGGGTTCTTGCGCCCTCGCGCATCGCCATCGCAGCCGGCGCCGCGACGATCCTGAGGTGCACGTCCGGCTCCCCGGCCGCAAGCGCGTTGCGCAGCGCCGAGGGGATAGCCAGCGCTCCGCCGGCGACGGCAAGCGTCTTTAGCGTTGCACGCTTTGACCAGTCTTGGGTAATCTGTCTCGCAGCCTCGCAATCAGCGGCCGCAACGTCCCATCCAGTACATCAGGCGTCACGGCGCCGATGTGCTTGTAGGCAATGCGGCCTTCCCGGTCTATTAGAAAGGTTTCGGGAACCCCGTAGACGCCCCAGTCGATCGACACCCGACCATCGATGTCGACACCGGTACGGGTGTAGGGATCGCCCAGGTCATCGAGCCATTTGCGCGCATCTTCCGGCTGGTCCTTGTAATTGACACCGTGTATCGGAATCAGGCCCTCGCGCCTCATCCGCATGAAAAGCGGATGCTCCTCCTTGCAGGCGACGCACCACGAGGCGAACACGTTGACGATCGATACATCGCCGCGCAGATCCGCACTCGACAGTCCGAGCGACCGCCCCCGCACCGGCGGAAGCTCGAATCGAGGCACCGGATTGCCGATAAGCGGTGAAGGAATCTCGCGCGGATTGAGGGTTAATCCCATCGCGAGCAGGACGGCAATCGCGCCGAACAAGGCGAGCGGCAGGAGGAACGCCGGTCGCAGGAGCGTACTCAACGCCACCGACTCCTCGCCATGCGGGTCATGCGGACGGTGCCTCCTTTGCGTTTTCAACCGATCCTTCCCAGCGCAGGAAACGTCTCCAGCAACCAGAATGCGAAGCGCGAAAGCCACCCGGTCATCATCGCGATCCCCATCGCGACGAGCACCAGGCCCGCCAGGATCTGCAGCAGCCAGCCCACGCGGCGCAGCACGCGCAGGCGCGCCGCCAACTCGCGCGTGAAGACCGCCACCAGCAGGAACGGCATGCCGAGCCCCGCCGCGTAGATGGCGAGCAGCGCAGTGCCGCCTTCGCCCGGCGACTGCGTGGCGCTCACGGTCAGGATCGCGCCCAGCACCGGACCGATGCACGGCGTCCAGCCAAAGCCGAAGGCGAGCCCCAGCACGAACGCGGCGACCGGGCGCCCGCCAGGAAGATCCGGATGAAAGCGCCACTCGCGCTGCAGCCACGGCATGCCGCGCGACATGCCGATCATCAACAGGCCGAAGATGAGTACGATAGCGCCGCCGATGAGGTTCGCTTCGTAGCGGTAGCGCAGCAGCACGCTGCCGAGCGCACTCGCGCCCGCGCCGAGCGCGACGAAGACGACCCCGAAGCCGAAGACGAACACCGCGCTCAGCCCGAGCGCGGCGAGCCGGTGCTGCAGATCGCGCCGGCGCGCAAGCGCCGTCTCCGACTGGCCGGCCACGTACGATACGTACGCCGGTACGAGCGGCAGCACGCACGGCGAGAGGAAGGACACCATGCCCGCAGCGAAGGCCGCGGCGAATCCGATCGCGACCGGCTCCATCAGCGCGGCAGATGCGTCGAGATCAGCTTGATCACGTCCGGGTTATCCCAGGCCGCGGGACCGGCGTGCCGGCCGAGCTCTCGCCCTTCGGCGTCGATCAGCAGCGTCGTGGGGACGCCCGGCGCGCGCATGGTGGGGTCGACGAAGATTGCAAGCGATCCGATGCCCGCTTCCTTGTAAAAGCTTTCGACGACCGCGGCACCGCCCGAGTCGATCGATAGGGCCACGACCTCGAACGTAGGCCCGCCGAGCGCTTTCTGCAGCCGGTCGAGCGAAGGCATCTCCTCGCGGCACGGCGGGCACCACGTCGCCCAGACGTTGAGCAGTACGGCTTTGCCGCGAAAGTCCGCGAGGCGGACGGGTCGGCCCTTGCCGTCTTCGAACGCGGGCGCGGGCAGCGCGCGCGGCGCTGCGTGCAGCCGCATGGACCCCTCCGTCTTTGCAACTGCGGGGCGCTTCAGCGAGAGGTACGTCCCTACGCCGCCGGCGACAAGCGCGGCCGCGCCAAGCGTCGCGATGGCGACGCGCATCGGGGTCCAGCTCGCCGTCACCGCGCTTGACCCTCCTCGGCAATCCGGCGCCACTTCCGGCCGCGATCGGAGCTGAGGTACACGCTGCGCCGGAACGTGGCGATAGCGAGCTCGTCGCGGCGCACGGGATTCTGGGCGATGTAAGCGACCGCGTCGCGTTCGAGGGGCGGCAACGCCACGCGCGCGGCATCACCGCCGGCTAGCGCAACGCGTACAAGCAGCGGCCGCCGGTCAAACGCGCCGTACCAGAGGTGCTTACCCTCGATCTCGAAGAAGGC
This sequence comes from Burkholderiales bacterium, assembly GCA_050248795.1. Classification (GTDB taxonomy): domain Bacteria; phylum Pseudomonadota; class Gammaproteobacteria; order Burkholderiales; family SG8-39; genus CAZTDU01. The sequence continues at coordinate 4,386 of JBFWRS010000037.1, forward strand.
CGAGAGCCCATCGACGTCGGAGGCGACAGTGCTGAATCGCTCGCCCGCGTCGCGCGACAGGTACACGCCCTTGTCGGTGGCAACGGCGACCGTCGCTGGATCATCGGGGTGCACGGCGAGCGCGCGCGCCGCGCCCTCAAGCCCCGCTGCACGCGCCGGCTTCCACAGAATGCCGTCGTTGCGGGTCGAATGCAGTCCTGGCGCCCGCATGCGCGAACTGGGCGCCGGGTTCCAGACGTAGATGGCGTTGGTATTCCAGCCCGTCGCGAGCAGGTGAAAGTCCGTCTCGCCCTCGAGACCAAGCTTGATCCAGGTCCTGCCGCCATCGCGGCTGCGGATCAGGCCGAAGGGATTCACGAGCCCCGAGCCCGGCGCGGGATGCCCGCTGCTGTACAGATGCTCCGCGGTAGCGGAGAAGCCCATATAGTCGTGCGGCGGTCCCGGCGCCTTGGACCACTTGCCGTTTGCGTACACGACGAGGCCGTGATGGCTAGGGATCATCAACCGCCCGCCATCAGCGCTCCAGGCGAGCCCGTGCACATGAGTGAGGGTGACGGCCGATTGGGCGGTCACGGTCGCGGCAACGCCGGTCAAAATTGCCGCGAGTACAAACCGGATCGAAAGCATCACTTCACTCCTTTTGTGCGGGCGGCGTCCTCGAGGATGCGGCGCATGTCTTCGAACGGAACCACCCCTGAATAGCGCTCGCCGGTCTCGACGAACCAGGTCGGCGTCGAGCTCGCGCCGAGCCTGCGCCCGAGCGCGATCAGCCTCTCCACCGGTGTGTCGCACTCCGGGGCCGCCTTGGGCTCGATATCGCGCAGCATCAGGTCGTTCCACGCCTTGGCGCGATCGGCCGAACACCAGACCGACTTGGGAAGGCGTACCGAATCCTGGCGAATCACCGGATAGAGAAAAATGTGCACTGTGATGTCGTCGAGCTTAGCGAGGTCTTTTTCGAAGCGCTTGCAGTAGGGGCAGTTCGGGTCGGAGAAGACCGCCACCTTGCGCCGGCCGCTTCCCCGCCGGGTAGTGATCGCGTCGGCGAACGGCAGCGAGGTCCAGTCGATCGCGTTGAGTGTCCTCAACCGCTCCTCGGTCAGATTGAGGCCGGTGCGCCCGTCTAGCGCTTGGCCTACGACGATCACTCGCGCGCGTTCATCAGCGTAGAACACTTGCGGCCCCTTGGGTCCGCGGATTGTTACCTCGTACAGGCTGCTGCCGGTGATACGCCGAACCTGCTCGATGCGCGCGTCGTCGCCGACACGCGACTCAATCATGCGGCGCACGGCGGCCTCGTCGGCGCGGGCCGCGCCTGCCGCAAGCGACAGCGTGAGGCAAACCCAGACCGCACTGCCCTCCTTCATGCCAGGCCGCCGGCGCGGCCTCGCGCGAGCGGATGGCGAGTGCTGCCGCGGCACGGCGCATCTGGCGGCTCGTCACCGCGCGAGCGGGGGATTGCGGTACGCGTTCTCTTCACGATACCTCCGTCGTCGTGGCCCACCAACGGGCCAGTGCGCGGCGCGCCAACGCGCGCCGCGTCCTCAGGCGAGGGATCTCGGAGGTGCGGTGTCGGGCGCCCGCGCGAGCGGGGCGATGAACGTCGCAGGCAGGGATCCGGGGGATTCCGATAGCCAGGCGATCTCGATACCGGACAGCGAGATCGGAAGGACCGAAGTCCAGCCCGCGCAGTCGGTGGCTTGGCAATCGCTCGCCGCAGGCGCGGTCGGGCAGCAGTCCGGCTCCCCCGACGTGGTTGCAATTACGCCACACGGCATTCCCGTATCCGAGGACCGAGCCGCGACCGGGAACGCGACGGCAAGGGTCAGCGCAAGCAGGATGGTCAGGGCTTTTCTCATCGGATAACACTATAGACCAGCGCGCCCCGTAAAGGTTCGCACCTGAGAAAATCTGCCTCGCCATGGTTCGCCCTTGGCTGGCGTGCGCCGAACCGCCACGGCGTATGTGATCAGGAAGACACCCGAAGCGCACGGATACTACGCGGACCGTCCTGACGCCACGCGCACCGCGAACACGCGAAGGTCACTCTCCGCCAGGGATTCGCGCTCCAGCAGCAGTGTCGCGGCATCCTCGAGCGCGTCGCGATTGCGCTCGAGGATGCCGCGGGCACGCTGGTACGCCGCGCCAACGATCTCCTTGACCGCTTCGTCGATCGCCCGCGCGGTGTGCTCGCTGTAGTTGCGCGGGCCCGTATAGCCGGGCACCGGCAGGAGCGGCGACGACTCCTGCTCCAGCGCCAGGTTGGCGAGGCTCTCGTGCATGCCATAGCGGGTGACCATCGAGCGGGCGATATCCGATACTTTCGCGAGATCGTCTGCCGCGCCCGTGGAAACGCGACCGAACACGATCTGCTCGGCGGCGCGACCGCCGAGCAGCACCGCCATCTTGCTCTCCAGCTCCTCGCGCGTCATGAGAAAGCGATCCTCCGTCGGGCGCTGAATGGTGTAGCCAAGCGCACCGATGCCGCGCGGGATGATGGATACCTTGTGCACCGGGTCGGCGCCCGGAAGCGCCATCGCCACCAGCGCGTGGCCCATCTCGTGGTAGGCGACCGTTCGGCGCTCCATGGGATTGAGGATGCGGCTCTTCTTCTCCAGCCCGGCGACGATGCGTTCGATAGCGACGGTGAAGTCTTCGAGCGCTACCGCCTCGCTTTCCCTGCGCGTAGCAACGAGCGCCGCCTCATTGACAAGATTGGCGAGATCCGCGCCGGAGAATCCCGGAGTAAGCGCGGCGACCTGCTCCAGCGCGATGTCCGGCGCGAGCCGGATCCGCTTCACGTGCACTTCGAGGATCTGAACTCGCCCGGACTTGTCCGGACGATCGACCAGCACCTGACGGTCGAAGCGGCCCGCGCGCAGCAGCGCTGGGTCGAGCACCTCCGGGCGGTTGGTGGCCCCGAGCAGGACGAGACCCGTGGCGGGGTCGAAGCCGTCCAGTTCGGCAAGGAGCTGATTGAGGGTCTGCTCCTTTTCATCGTGGCCACCCGCCACGTTGAAGCTGCCACGCGCGCGCCCAAGCGCGTCGAGTTCGTCGATGAAGATGATCGCCGGCGCTTGCTTGCGCGCCTGTTCGAATAGATCGCGCACGCGTGCGGCGCCGACACCGACGAACATCTCGACGAACTCGGACCCCGAGATGGAAAAGAACGGCACGCCCGCCTCGCCCGCGACCGCGCGCGCGAGCAAGGTCTTGCCAGTACCCGGTGGTCCGACCAGCAGCACCCCCTTGGGCAGCCGTCCGCCCAGGCGCCCCAGGCGCTGGGGCTCCTTCAGGAACGCGACAATCTCGCGCAGCTCGTCCTTTGCCTCGTCCACGCCGGCGACGTCCGCGAACGTCACTTTGGTGTCGGTCTCGACGTAGACCTTCGCCTTGCTCTTGCCGATCGACATCATGCCGCCCATGCCATGGCCTCCCATGACGCGCTTGGCGAGGAACATCCAGATGCCGAAAAACACGAGCGCCGGAATGATCCAGCCGAGAAGGTCGCGCAGGAACGTGTTTTCGACCACGCCGGTGAACTTGACGTCGTACTGCGCAAGATCCCTTGCGAGCGCGGGGTCGACGCGCGTGGTGACGATGCGCGTGCGCCCGTCGGGCGTGGGCTTTCTCAGCTTGCCCTGGATCACGTTCTCGGCGACCGCGACCTCCTCCAGCTCGCCGGTCTTCAGGTGGTGCAGGAACTCGCTGTAGGGAATCGGCTGCACCTGGCTCGCGCCGACCCAGAGATCTCGCATCCACACAATCGCGACGATCGCGAGGACAACGTACCAGACGTTGAAGGTCCTCTGCTCCACGCTAGCCTCCCCTTTGCAGCGAAAGCATCCGCATCACCATCGCCAGAGCGACGGCCCCGGCGCCCAGCGCGGGCAACGCGCTCGTGCCTATCGCGGCGAATAACGCGCCGCCGAGCATCGAGCCGGCAGCCTGCCCGGCCGTGATCGCGGCATTCTGCGCACCGAGCGCGATACCGCGGCGTGCGCCTCCGGCCGCGGCCATCTGCAGGCCAAGCAGGCCGAAAGCGAGCCCGAGCGCGCCGCCTAGCGGCGCCGCGAGTCCGAGCGTCGCGGCATAGGAGCGCGCGTAGGGCATCAGAACGAGCACCGCGCCGCCGATGGCGACGAGTACGAGCGCCCACGTGGTGCGTGGCGCACTCACCGGCACGCGCGGCAGGACTACGAGCTGTACGAGGGCCATGGTCGCGCCACAGACCATGAACAACCCGGCGACTTCTCTGCTTCCGAACCCCAGCGGACCACGCAGGTGCAGTGCCGTTCCAATCTCGAATCCGCCGAGCAGCAGCGCAACCAGGGCCGCCGCCAGCAGGGCAGTGAGGGCTTCCCGCGTGCGCAGCGCGTCGCCAGCCGCCTCGTGAACCTCGACAGCCCTCGGCAATCGCCCGACTGACACGCGAAGCAGTGCCAGTGCAGCCGCGGAGGCCTGGACGCCAAGCGCGAGCCGGACAGCGCGATGCTCGGCGGGCGCGGTTGCGCCCTCGGCAAAGCCCGCGATCCAGCCGCCGAGCGCCGGCCCGGAAAGATAGCCGCCGAGTAGCGCCGCTCCATACCAGGCGATTCGTCGCGGCCTCGATCGCGCATCGCCCGTCTCGTAAAGCATCGCCAGCGACGCCGGCAGCACTGCACCGAAGGACAACCCCGCCAGCGCCTGGAACGCATAGAGCTGCGCGACGCCGTGCTGGAGATAGAAGGGCAGCGCCGCGAGGGCAGCGCCGGCACAACCCGCGGCGATCACGGTTTGGCGGCCCACGCGATCGGAGAGGTGTCCCCACAGCGGCGCCGCCAGTGATGCGCACGCAAGGAATACCGCAGGGAGCGCGCCAGAATGCCACGCAATGTCCGCGCCCCCGCCCACGCGCAGATACAGCGGCACGAGCGGCACCAGCGTTCCGTAGCCTAGCGCCACCGCGAACAGCGCGAGGAGCGGGCCGCTCAAAGCCGCCCCGACCGGAGCGCCAGCAGCGCCCAAACAATGCCCAACACGCCCGCTACGCCGAACCCCAGCAAACCGAGCAGCGGCAGTCCCTCCCAGTGCGGACCCGCATGGGTGGACAGCAGAATCGCCGAGCCGAGGAGAATCGAGGAAATGATCAGCGCGAACGCCAGCCGGTTGCTGGCCCCAAGCAGATGACGCTGCAGTGACCCGTCGCTATGGTGGCGGATGTCGAAAAGCGGCTCGCCGCGTTCGAGTCGGTCGATCGCTCGCCGCAATGCGATCGGCGTTTCCCCAGCCAGCTCACGCAAGGCCCACACGAACCGGTAGCCCTTCGCCATCGTGTCGGCGCCGAAACGCGGTTGCAAGGCATGCCTGAGAAGCCTGCTGGCGTACGATTTGAACGCCGCCAACGAACTGAACTCCGGGTCGAGATTGCGCACCAAGCTCTCCAGCTCGGTAAATGCCCGCATCAGCATCATCGTCTCGCGCAGCAGCCTGATGCGGTGCCTGCGCCCCAGATCGATGAACTCCCCGAGAATCGTGCCGAACGATTCCTTCCCAAGCCCGGACGCGCGATAGTACCGATCAAGGGCACCGCCTAGTTCGGCCGTGAAGGCAGCGCGATCGAGCGACTTGGCGGCACCGCCCATGCCGAGGAAGGCGCTGGCGACCCACTCCGGATCTCGCGCCATCACGGCGAGAAAGAGCTGGCGCAGGTGCTCCTGCAGGCGCGGCGAAAGCTCCCCGATCGCACCGAAGTCGTGGAAGCAGAGCCGCCCGTCTGGCAGCAGAAAGACGTTGCCGGGGTGCGGATCGGCGTGAAACACGCCATGCTCGAATACTTGCGTGAGGAACAGTCGCATGAACGACTTGGCGAGATCTCGCCGCTGCGAGAAATTCGTCGTCTCGTCGATGCGGTGACCGGGGCTGTGCGTCATCGTCAGCACGCGGCGTGTGGTGGCGTCCCAGAAGATGGCGGGCACGTAAACCAGCGGCTCCGCCCGATTGAGCTCCGCGAAGCGCTCTACGTTGCGGCCTTCCTGCTCGAAGTCCAGTTCGCCGCGCAGCGTCGCGGCGAACTCCTCCACCAGCCCCGGCAGATTGAACGGTTGCATCGAGGGTACCGCGGCGAGCATTCGGGAGACACGCCGCAGCACGGCCACGTCAGCCTCTACCGTGCGGTCGATCCCCGGGCGCTGCACCTTGACGATGACCTTGGCGCCATCGTGCAGCTTGGCGCGGTGCACCTGCGCCATTGAACCCGCGGCCATAGGCTGGTCGTCGAAATCGGCAAAGATGTCCTCGACGCGCCGACTGGTATCTTCCTCGATAATGCGACGGGCAGTCTCGGCCGGGAAGACCCCGGCACGATCCTGCAACGCACGCAACTCGCCAACCAGCGCGGTCGGGAACAGATCGTCGCGCTGCGACAGCATCTGTCCGAACTTGACGAACGTCGGCCCGAGTTCCTCGAGCGCCTCGCGCAGGCGCTGGGCGTCCTCGCGCGTGTGCGCCCCCGCATCTTCGCCGGAAGCACGACCGAATCCCAGACGTGCAGCGTAGTGGCGCCATCCCTTGGCTACCGCAACGCGGGCGATCGCGGCGAGGCGGGAAGCCTCGCCGGGTGCTCCGCCTGCGCCGGATTCCGCGCGCTCGCTCACTTGACTACCCTTGCCTTGGGCGCTCGCGATTCGCCCCTGGAGCGCCCCGCAGGCGTGCTTCTCGTCTCCGCGAATCCGGCGCTCTCGATCACCGCGCGCACTGCGTTCGCCGAGGCACGCAGGCGTTCTCTCTCGTCGTCCGAGAGTGGTACAGGGAGGACACGGCGTATGCCGGAGCGATCGACGATCGCCGGCAGACTCAGGCAGACATCCCGAATTCCGTAGTGACCGTCTATAAGCGTCGAAACGGTGAGCACCGATGCCTCGTGGCGCACGACGGCCTCGACGATCCGCGTGAGCGCCGCGGCGATGGCAAAGTTGGTGGCGCCCTTGCGGCGGATGATCTCGTAAGCTGCCTCCCGCACGCGGACGGCGATCGCGTCCATGTCCTCGGGCGTGCACGACATCCCGGTGAGGCCGCAGTACTCTTGGATTTGCACATTGGCGAGGCTCGCGGTGGACCACGCCACGATTTCGCTGTCGCCGTGCTCGCCGAGCACATAGGCATGCACGTTGCGCGCGTCGACGCCATAGTGCTGCGAGAGTTCGGCGCGCAGTCGCGCCGTGTCAAGCACGGTACCCGAACCGAATACGCGCTCGGGCGGAAGGCCAGACATGCGCAGCGCCGCAAAAGTGAGCGCGTCGACCGGATTGGTGGCAATGAGGAGCAGCCCCTCTGGGTTGGCGCGCACCACTTCCGGCACGATGCCGCGGAGGATCTCGACATTTCGTCGCAAAAGCGCTGGCCGAGCTTCGCCAGCCCGCTGCGCGGCGCCCGCCGCGACGACCGTTACCGCGGCGCCGACGGCGTCCGCCAAAGAGCCGGCCCTCACCCTTACGGGGGGGAAGAATGGCACCGCGTGCGCGATGTCCATGGCTTCGCCCTCGGCGCGCGCGCGATCCGCATCGATCAGCACAATCTCCTGCGCAAGGCCCGAGACGGCGAGCGCATTGGCGAAAGTGCTGCCGACGCGTCCCGCGCCCACGATGACGACTTTGTCGTTCACCCGTGCACCTTGCCGACACCCAGCGCGGCGTCGGTCCTCGCGATCGAGGCGGGTGCGACTCGCTCAGCCTGGGTAAGCGCGCGGATCGCATCGATCGTTTCCGGGATCACGATCGCCTGGTTGTCGACCATGTAGGCGTAGAAGAGCTCGTTGCCTTGCACCTTGAGCATGTCCTCCCATAGCGCCACCTCGTAAAGGTCCGCTCGCGGGCGGCCGGCATCGGCCATCAGCTCCTTCACCGCGTTGAGCGCCGGCAGGCCGTCGGCGTAGCGGATGAGGGCTATGCGCGTGGAGGTGCGAAACGCCGCGAGCACCTCTTCCTTGGACGCCGCCCGCGTCATCTCCACCGCCCAGTAGTGCAGGTGCGCGAGCGTCTCGGGCACCTTCACCGCCATGGTGACGACGTCGAGATCCGGGTCCACGGTCTGCGCGTCCGGGCCCTGATGACTCGGGATCTCGGCCTCGGGGACGAGCGTGTTCATGATGCCGCCTTCGTGGCTCTCCCACGGATCGGTAGCGCGCCTGAGCAGCGTGCCGCGCGCCTTGCGCAGCAGCCCCGCGCGCTTGAGCACGCCCAGCGTCCGCACGATCGAGGTGGTATTGCAGGACACCACGCGCGTCGCGTCGCGCCCGAGCGCGCTCGCGTAGTTGCACTCGGCTACGAACGAGTGTCCCGTCACCGAGTGCTTCTCGCCGCCTTCGACGATGAACTTGATGCCGCGCTTGCGGTAGGTCTCGACGTTCTTCGCCGCGATCCGCCTGGGCGTGCAATCAACGACTACATCAACATGGCCGAGGAGGTCTTCAAGGCTGCCGGCGACCTCCAGTCCGCCGTTACGCATGGCATCGGCCGCCTGAGGCGTAGCGGCGAATAGCGCCATCGCCCGTTCCACGGCGATGCGCGTGCGCCAGTCGGCCACCACATCCGCTACGCCGACCAATTGCATGTCGTCCTGCCTCGCCACGGCGTCGGCGACTCGCTTGCCAATCACCCCGTAGCCGTTCACTGCAACCCGGATGCCTTTATCCATCGTAGTCTCCACCAATCAAGTGAAGGGGGCACTGCGCCGCCATGACGGCCGTTCCCCGATTTCCCATTCGAGGGTCAGTGCGAGAAGCACGCGGATGAGGACTATGACGGCCAGGACGCCAGCGCTCTCCAGCGTCTGCGTCACCGTCACCGTGCGGATGATGTCACCGGCGATCAGGAACTCCAGGCCAAGCACGAGCGCGCGGCCCAGGCCGACGCGCAGGTCTCTGTAGGTCGACAGAAAGCCTCCTCGCCAAAGCGCCGGCAGCGAGGCGAAAACGGCGACGGCGAAGCCGGCGAGGATCACCACCACACCGACGACCTCAACGAGCGCGCCCGTCACGGCGAAAACCTCCTTCAGCGCGTCCATCACGCGGATCTACTCCAGGTCATCGCGCGGTATAGCCATCGTCCACGACCGGGCGCCGGTGAACGGGTCGACCTCTCTATCGAGTCCAATCATGTGTCAGTCTCCCTTATTTCAACCCTTGGACGCTGGCGCGCTTGAGGAGGAGGGCGTTCGCCGCGACGATGAGCGAACTGCCCGACATCGCGAGCGCCGCCATCTCGGGACTGATGGTAATCGGATAGAACACGCCGGCGGCGAATGGAAAGGCGATCACGTTGTAACCCACCGCCCACCACAGGTTCTGGTGCATCTTGCGCAAGGTGACGCGCGACAAGCCGATGGCGGCGACCACGTCGAACGGATCGCTCTTCATCAGCACCACGTCGGCGCTTTCCATCGCCACGTCGGTGCCCGCGCCGATGGCGAAGCCCACGTCGGCCTGGGTGAGCGCGGGCGCGTCGTTGATGCCATCGCCCACCATACCGACCTTCCTGCCCTTCGCCTGCAGCGCCTTCACCTGCTCGGCCTTCTGCCCGGGAAGCACCTCGGCGAGCACCAGGGAGACGCCCAGCTCGCGGCCGATGCGCTCGGCGGTCGCACGGTTGTCGCCGGTGAGCATGGCCACCTCCACCCCGCGCTCGCGCAGCGCTTTCACGGCCTCGGCCGACGTCGGCCGGGGCGCGTCGGCAATGGCGATGAGCCCGCGGAGCTTCCCGCCGAGCGCCACGTGCACCACCGTGCGCCCGCCACCGGCGAGGCGCTCGGCCTCGGCTTCCAGGCCCGTCAGATCGACCGCCTCGGCATCCATGAGCCGGCGGTTGCCGATGAGCGCGCGCTCCGTGCCGACCGTGGCGTGCGCCCCCATGCCGTCGACGTTGGTGAAGCGCTCCGCCCTCAGCGGCTCGACGCCCTTCGCTTTCTCCAGGATGGCGTGCGCGAGTGGATGCTCGGAATGGCGCTCCATGCCGGCGGCAAGCGCGAGCACCTCGGCCTCGCTGCGGCCCGGGGCGGCAACGACTTCGACGACCTCGGGCTTGCCCAGGGTGAGCGTGCCGGTCTTGTCGAAGATCACGACGTCCAGGCGCGTGGCGTTCTCCAGCGCCGATGCGTTCTTGATCAGGATGCCGTTCTTCGCGCCGCGCCCGGTGCCGATCATGATCGCCATCGGCGTCGCCAGCCCGAGCGCGTCGGGACAGGCGATCACGAACACCGTGATGGTGAGCGTGACCGCGAGCAGCAGCGTCTGACCGATGATCCAGAACCACACCGCGAAGGTGGCGAGCCCGATCACGATCGCGATCAGCACCAGCCACTGCGAGGCCTTGTCGGCGAGGAGCTGGGCCGGCGCCTTGGAGTTCTGCGCCTCCTGCACCAGCTTCACGATCTGCGCGAGCGCGGTGTCCGCGCCGACCTTCGTGGCGCGCAGGCGGAAGGCGCCGCTCTTGTTGATGGTGGCGCCGGCGACATTCGATCCCGTGGTCTTCCTCACCGGCATCGATTCGCCGGTGAGCATCGACTCGTCGACCTGCGTCTCGCCCTCGGTCACGACGCCGTCCACCGGCACCTTGTCGCCCGGGCGCACCACCACGATGTCGCCCGCGAGCACCTCGGCAGTGGGAATCCCCAACTCCCTACCGTCGCGCACCACGCGCGCCATCGGCGGCGCGAGGTCGAGCAGCGCGCGGATGGCGTCGTTCGCGCCGGCGCGAGCGCGCATCTCCAGCCAATGGCCGAGCAGAATGAAGACCAGCAGCACCGACACCGCCTCGTAGAACTGCACGGTCTCGAAGAGGAAAGTCGCTGCGACGCTGAAGACGTAGCCCGTGCCCACCGAGAGCACCACGAGCACCGCCATGTTGAGAATGCCGTTCCTCAGCGCGCGCCAGGCGGCGACGACGAACGGCCAGGAGGGCCAGAGGACCGCGCCGCTCGCCAGCACGAACAGCCACTGGTCGAGCTGGAGGCCGAAGGGCACGCCCGGCACGGGCAGCGGCAGCCCCATCGGCGCCCACACGAAGATCGGGATCGTGAACGCGAGGCACACAATGAAGCGGTTGCGCATGTCGCGCACCATGCCAACCATGTCCATGCCGGGGCCGTGGCCCATCTCGTGCGCCATGTCGTCCTTCGCTGCGCGTGCAGGCGCGTGGGCGGCGTGCGCGGCGTGCGCCGACGGATCGTCATCGGGCTTACAGACATGGTGCGGAAGCTGCCGGCCGCTGCAGCCGTAGCCGCAGTCGCGCACCGCGGCCTTGATCGCGTCCAGCGTAACCGAGCGCTCGTCGTAGTCCACGGTCGCGCTCGCCGCGGCCGGATTGACCGAGGCGCTGCGCACGCCCGACAGCTTCTGCAGCCGCTTTTCCACGCCCCGGCCGCACTCGGCGGTGAGCAGGCCGCGTACTTCCAGCGTGGCGGTGCTCATGCGCTCAACCGCCGAAGCGTCGCGCCAACGCGTTGTAGATCGGCACGTACACCAGGCCGGCGAGCGCTCCGTACAGGAAGCTCTTCACCAGGCCGATGACGAAACCCTTGAGCGTCAGCCACTCGAAGCCGGGCAGCGCGATGACGAGGAATTCGCGCATGTGGCCGCCCGCCGGACTGGTGAAGCCGTAGGCAATGCACAGCAGGTACAGCACGGCCGCGCTCAGCGCGAGCGCCCAGGTCACGATCTTGAGGCTCATGTCAGCGTCTCCCCGCTTGAGTCAGCGCCGGTGTCTGCCACCCGGGACTCCGGTCCCGCCATCCTTGCGTGCCTTGCGTTCCCCCTCGTCGCCCCCGCCGCCGTGACCGCCGTGACCGCCGTGACCGAAGATATGCATGGCGACGAACGCAACCCCCACCACGATCCAGATCCAGTTCTCAGACAGCCAGTTCATGCACTGACACCTTTTTGCGCGTCCAGATTCGGCAGGCGAGCGGGCGCACGGTCAGATATCGCCCTCGCTCACGATGCCGGTGACGCGATCCGAGCCATCGACGACGGGAAGAGCACTCACACGACGCGTGAGCATGCGTTTGGCCGCCTCGCGCACGCCTGCCTCGGCCTCGATGGTCCATACCTGCGCGGTCATGAGGTCCTGGGCCTGCATTTCTGCCTCCTATGCCTTTGGGTCCTCGCCCACCACCAGCGTCCCAGCCGAAACAAAGTGATGCGGCGGAATGACGAGATTGGTCGGCGCAGGCGAGCCGCGGTACACGCGCCCGGCGAGATCAAACTTCGAGCCGTGGCACGGGCAATAGAAGCCGCCCGGCCAGCCGGACTGCAGCGAGTCCGGCTCGGGATAGTAGGAAGGAATGCAGCCCAGGTGCGTGCACAGCGCTACGGTCACCAGGGTCTCCGGCTGAATCGAGCGGGTAGGATTCTTCGCGTACTGGGGCTGCTGGCTCGCCACCTCCGAGCGCGGATCGATCAGAGACCGTTCGGACGCGGCAAGGCGCTCGAGCATATCCGGCGTCCGGCGCAGGATCCACACGGGCTTGCCGCGCCACTCGATGGTGCCCAATCGCCCGGGCTCGAGTTTGCCCAGGCTCACCTCGACCGGCGCGCCCGCCGCCTTCGCCCGCTCGCTAGGGGCGAAGCTCGCGACGAAGGGGACGGTCGCCCCAGCCGTCGCCGCGCCGCCGACCGCGGCAGTGAGCCGCACCAGGAGCTTGCGACGCGTTGCGTCTTCTGGATTCGGGTTCATGGCTTCATGTCCTCCAGAGCCTCGGCGATCAGGCCGCTGACGTCGATCGCGTTGGTCTCGTGCGCGATGGTGTTGGTGGTTACGACGCGCGCGACGCCCGCGTCGCGCAACGCGCCAAGCGCATCCGCGGAGAAGATGCCGTGTACGCCCACGCAGACGGGCGGCGCCAACCCCGCTTCGCGGATCCTCAGCGCCGCGAGCGCCATGGTGCGCGCCGACGAAATGATGTCGTCGAGCAGCACGGGCGTGTGCTCCTGCCACTGACCGAGGGGCGGCGCCTGGATCTCCACGCGACGGTCGCCGAGGCGCGTCTTGGTCATCACGGCGTGCGGCGCACCGCAGGCCGCCGCGACCTCGGCCGCCCACTGTTCGCTTTCCCCGTCCGGGCCCACGATGAGCGGCCGCGGCACGTGTTCGGTAATCCAGTGCGCGAGCGCGGGCGCCGCCGCCACCGCCGTGCCCGGAATGCGATAGATCTCGGCGAGCGAGCCGCGCCGGTGCAGGTGCGGATCCACGGTCACCAGCCAGTCGAAGGCCTGAGACAGGAGCGCCGCGAAGTGCACGGACGTGATCGCCTCGCCGTCGCGGAAGCGCCGGTCCTGGCGCATGTAGGCGAGATACGGCGCCACCAGCCCCACGCGCGCCGCACCCAGTTCGCGCGCCGTGCGCGCGGCAAAGAGCAGCGCGAGCGCCTTGGAATCGGGGGTGTTCAGCGTGCAAACCAGCGCCACGCTCCTGCCCGCGCACTCCCCGAGGAATCGCAGGTAGGACTCGCCGTCCGGAAAACGCCGCCATTGGAGCTCGAGCGCCGCTGCGTCGAGAGACTCGCGCAGGCGCGCCGCGAACGCCTCGTTGCCGGGGAAGGCGCAGATCAAGCCGCGTCCTCCAGCCTCACGATGCCCGCCTGCGACTCGAGGTACTCGAGCGCGTAAGCGAGCTCGCCCGGCGCATCCGCGTGCACCGTGAAGAGCGGCTGGTCCGCTTCCACCGTTTCGCCCGCACGCACATGCAGGTCGAGGCCGGCGGCAGGGGCGCGCGGCGCGCCCGCGAGCTTCGCGACGCGCGCAAGGCGCCGGTTGTCGAAACCCGCGACCGTCGCACGCCTGCTGCCGGCGACCACGTGTGTGACGCGCGAGCGCGGCGGCTCGCGCATGCCGCCCTGCGCCTCGCAGATCGCCTGGAACTTGCGCCAGGCACGGCCGTCCTCGAGCGCCGCGCGGGCCGACTCCAGTCCCCCGCCCTCGGGCACCGCCCGCGCAAGCTCGAGCACCGCCGCGGCAAGATGCAGGGCACGCTCGCGCAGGTCGCGTGGCGCGTAGTCCGTTCCCTGCAGCACGGCGAGCAGATCGCGCGCTTCGAGCGACGGACCGATGCCGCGTCCCACCGGCTGCGACCCGTCCGTGTGCTCGATGCGCAGCTTCAATCCGACGGCCGCGCCAGCAGCGCTCAGCCGATGCGACAGCGCGCTCGCGGCCTGCGGGCTCCGCACTTTCGCGGTCGGGCCGACTGGAATGTCGATCACCACGTGCGTACTCCCGGCGGCCGCCTTCTTTGAAAGGACGGAGGCGACAAGCTGTCCCTCGCTGTCGAAATCCAGCGGCCGCTCGACGCGGATCAGGATGTCGTCGGCGGGACTGAGGCGCACCGCCCCGCCCCAGACGATGCAGCCGCCCTCGCGCTCGACCACCCGGCGCAGCGCGGGCACGTCGAGATCCACCGGCGCGAGCACCTCCATCGTGTCCGCGGTGCCGGCGGGCGAGGTGATCGCGCGCGAAGACGTCTTGGGGATCGGCACGCCGCAGGCCGCGACGATCGCGACGATTAGCGGCGTCGTGCGGTTGCCCGGCAGGCCTCCGACGCAGTGCTTGTCGGCGACGAGCGGAAATGGCCAGCGCATGCGCTCGCCGGCGTTGGCCATCGCGCGCGTCAGCGCGATGGTTTCGGCTTCGTCGAGCCGGTCCCCGGCACCAGCGGTCACGAATGCCGCGAGATGCAGGTCGGAGTAGTTGCCCGATACGACGTCGCCGATGATGGCCTGCATGTCGGCGGCGTCGAGCCGCGCGCCGTAGACCTTGGCGCGCAGCCGGCTCACGGAGAGCGCCGGCTCCGGATGCGAGAAGGTCGCTCGGCCACCCTCGCGCGCGGCAAGGAGCCGCCAGGCATGCTCCGAAAGCCCTGCCTCGTCGCGCGCGAGCAGCGCGTCGCTCACCACGTTGAGCGTGGCGACGATCGAGCGTGCGCCGACCGTCACCTTGATGCGCGTGCGCGCCTCGAACCCTTCCGCCCGGCACACGTGGCAGTCGCGGCGCATGAAGACCACCGGATCGGTGTAGGTGTCGATCCCGAGCCTGCGCAGTGCGAGCGTGGCCGCGTTCACGTCAGCGTCACCTTCGCGCCGTCCGCGGGCACGCTCACCTTCCAGCCGAGGGCTTCCGTGATGCGCCGGCGCATCTCGTCGGCAGCGGCCGGCTCGCCGTGCGTGACGAAAGTGTGCTTCGGCGGGCGCCTGAAGCCGCGCAGCCATTCCAGGATCTCGCCGTAGTCCGCGTGCGCGGACATGCTGTCCATCTTCACGACTTCCGCACGCACGGGGACATACTCGCCGTGGATCTTCAACTCGGTCGCGCCCGCGGCGAGCGCCGCTCCGCGTGTGCCGGCGGCCTGGAAGCCGGCGAGCAGAATCAGGTTGCGCGCCTCGGGGGCGAACGCCTTGAGGTGATGCAGGACGCGCCCGCCGGTCGCCATGCCGCTCGCCGAAACGATGATCATCGGGCCGCCGCGCTCGTTGAGCGCGCGCGACTCCTCGGCGGTGTTCACCATCTTCGCCACCGTGCACGCCGCCTGGCATTGCTCGGGGGTGAGCCGGTGCTCTGCCCGATAGCGGTGGTACAGGCGCGTGGCGTCGATCGCCATCGGGCTGTTGAGGTAGACGGGCACGTCCGGAATCGCGGCGCGCGCCTTCAGGCGGGAGATGAAGTACAGCAGGCTCTGGGCACGGCCTACGGCGAAGGAAGGGATGATCACGACGCCACCGCGCCCCAGGGCACGTGACAGGTGACGGGCCAGCGCTTCTTCCGGGTCGTCCGCGTCGTGCCGGCGATTGCCGTAGGTGGACTCGACGACCAGGTAGTCCGCCTCACTCACGGCAGCGGGCGGCCGCATGATCGGATCGTTCATGCGGCCGAGATCGCCCGAGAACACGATGCGCGCCTGCGCTGTGCGCAACTCGGCCGAGGCGGCGCCGAGGATGTGGCCTGCGGGCCGCAGCGTGAGCTCGAAGCTCCCCGCCACATCGTGCCGCCGGCGGAACGGCACGGTGGAGAACTGCTTCAGGCTGCGCCTGGCGTCGGCTTCGGTGTACAGAGGCAACGCCTGCTTGTGCTTCGAGAAGCCGCGCTTGTTCGCGTAGCGCGCCTCTTCTTCCTGCAGGTGGCCCGCGTCGGGCAGCAGGATTCCGCACAGGTCCCGGGTGCCCGGGGTCGCGAGCACCGGACCCGCATAGCCTTGCGCGACGAAGCGCGGCACGTAGCCGCTGTGGTCAATATGCGCATGCGTCAGCACAATGGCATCCACCACGCTTGGACGCACGGGGGGCGGTGCCCAGTTGCGCAGCCGCAGCGCCTTCAGTCCCTGGAACAGGCCACAGTCGACCAGCACGCGGCGCCCGGCCGAGCGCAGCAGGTACTTCGACCCGGTCACGGTGCCCGCGGCCCCGAGAAACTCCAGTTCCACCGCTCTGCGCGTACCCGCCATGCCGGCCTCAGTTGCGGCTGCGCGCCGCAAAGAAGTTATACAGCGGCGCCCAGACGAGGGCGAAATACCACCCGTAGCCGTAGCTCTCGGCAAGCCCGATGAAATAGCTCTTCCAGCTGATGCCCTCGAATCCCGGGAGGAGCTTCTGCCAGACCCCGAACATCGCCCATTGCGGGAATGCGACGTCGAACGCGACGCAGGCGGTGAACGTAAAGGCGAGGAACAGGCTGGCGGTGTGACCGAGGGCAACGAGATCGATGCTCGGTCTCATGACGCGTCCCCTGCCGCCGCGACGGTGTACTTGGCGGGATCTGCCTCAAACTTCTCCAGGCAGCTCCTCGAGCAGAACGCGTAGCGCCGTCCCTCGTGCACCTTGGTGTAGCCGCGGTCCGCGCTCACTTGCATGCCGCACACGGGGTCATTCCCGCCCCCGCCGGCGCCATGACCTTCGTGCCCGCCATGGCCACCGTGCACCATGTGCGCACCGCAGCCGTACCGCATCATGACGTAGAAGAGCACACCGAAACCCAGCAGCCAGAGCAAGCCTTCCATGGTCGTACCTCCTTTCGCACTCCTCTATATCAAGGCGAGCACGCGCTCGAGGCGCTTGCGCACCGCCGTTGCAGTACCTTCGATCTCCGGTCGTTGTACAAGCTGGAGCATCAATCGCGGATCCATAATCTCGACGCGCGTTTTGCCCTCGTCCTCGCGCACCATCACGTTGCAGGGCAGCAGCGCACCGATCTGCGGCACCAGTTCCATCGCCTTGTGAGCGAACTCCGGATTGCAGGCGCCGAGGATCCAGTAGGGCACGACGTCAATGTAGAGCTTCCTCTTGAGCGTCGTCTCGACATCGATCTCGGTGAGGACGCCAACGCGTTCCTTCGCGGGCTCATCCGTAACACGCTTGATCGCCTCATCGAAACCAAGGTCGAAGGTCCTACCGAACACGTACTTTGCGACCGTGGCAGTGGACATGGTGTCTCCCTAAAGCGATGTGCGCCGCAGCCGTAGCGCGTTGGTAACCACGGACACCGAGCTCGCCGCCATCGCCGCGCCGGCGACGATAGGCGACAGCAGCAGCCCGAAGCCGGGATAGAGCACGCCCGCGGCGATGGGGATTCCGAGCGCGTTATAGGCGAAGGCGAAGAAGAGGTTCTGCCGGATATTGCGCATCGTCGCTCGCGAGAGGGCCGCGGCGCGCGCGATGCCGCGCAGGTCGCCCTTGACCAGCGTGACGCCCGCGCTTTCCATCGCCACGTCGGTGCCGGTTCCCATCGCGATGCCGACGTCGGCCTGAGCCAGCGCCGGCGCGTCGTTGATGCCGTCGCCCGCCATCGCCACCCTGCGCCCCTCGGCCTGCAGGCGCTTCACGTGCTTCGCCTTGTCCTCGGGCAGCACTTCGCCCACCGCGTCGTCGATGCCGAGCTGCCGCGCCACCACCGCCGCGGTGCGCCTGGAGTCGCCGGTGAGCATGACGATGCGCACGCCGCGCGCCTTCAGCGCAGCGATGGCCTCGGCGGTGCTGTCCTTGACCGGATCGGCCACCGCGGCGATGCCGTGCGTGCGGCCGTCGATGGCGAAGAAGACCACGGTCTTCGCCTCGTCGCGCCAGAGTCCCGCGCGCGCCTCCCACGCTTGCGTGTCTGCGCCGCGCTGCTGCAGGAATGCGCCGCTGCCGACCAGCAGCTTGCGCCCGTTCACGCGCGCCTCTACGCCCAGGCCGTTCACGGCATCGAAACCTTCGGCGCGCGCAGGCGCATGGCCGCGGGCTTTCGCGCCTTCGACGATCGCGGTCGCGATGGGGTGCTCGGAGAGCTGCTCGACGCCCGCCACCAGCGCGAGGGCCTCGGCTTCGTCGATGCCCTCGCAGGCAAAGTCGGTGAGCGCCGGCTTGCCCAGGGTCAGCGTGCCGGTCTTGTCGACGACTACCGTGTCGATGCTGCGCATGTGCTCGATCGCCTCGGCGTTTCGGAACAGGATTCCCATGCCGGCGCCACGCCCCATCGCCACCGTCATCGAGATCGGCGTCGCGAGTCCCACGGCACAGGGACAGGCGATGATCAGTACCGCCACTGCGTTCAGCAACGCATACGTCAGCGCGGGCTCGGGGCCGAAGAACCACCACACCAGCGCGGTGAGCAGCGCGATGAGTACCACCACCTGCACGAAGTAGGCGGCGATGACGTCGGCGAGCCGCTGGATCGGCGCCTTGGTGCGCTGCGCTTCCCCAACCATGTGCACGATGCGCGACAGCAGCGTGTCCGCGCCGACGCGCTCGGCACGCATCACCATGGAACCGCTGCCGTTCACGGTCGCACCGGTCAGCCGGTCGCCAGCGCGCTTGAGCACCGGCACCGGCTCGCCGGTGATCATGGATTCGTCGACGCGGCTTTCGCCTTCCAGCACGCTGCCATCCACCGGCACCTTCTCGCCCGGCTTGACGCGCAGGCGATCGCCAGAATGCACCTCATCGAGCTTCACCTGCTCCTCGCTGCCGTCTTCGCGCAGCCGGTTGGCAAGGTTGGGCGCCAACTCCAGCAACTGGCGGATCGCCTGGCTGGTCTGCCCCATGGCGCGAAGCTGCAGCACGTCGCCCAGGATCACCAGCGTGACGATCACCGCAGCGGCCTCGAAGTAGGTGCCGACCGCGCCGTCGTGCTCGCGGAACTCTGCCGGGAACAGCCCCGGCGCAAGCACCGCGGCCAGGCTGAACAGGTAGGCCAGCCCGACGCCCAGGCCAATCAGCGAGTACATGTTGAGCGCCCAACTGCGCATCGAGAGCCAGAACTTGCGCAGGATCGGCCAGCCGACCCACAGCACTACCGGCGTACCGAGCACGAACTCGACCCAGCCGCGCGCGCGCGGCGCGAGGCCGAACGGTTCCATGATGCCGACCATCGGAGACATGGCGAGGATCACAAGCGGGATCGACAACGCAACACCGATCCACATGCGGCGCGTGAGGTCGCGCAGCTCGGTGTCGTCCTGCTGCGCCGCCGCGGCCCCCACGGGCACCAGCGCCATGCCACAAATCGGGCAGTCACCCGGCGCGGGCTTCAGCACCTCGGGATGCATGGGGCAGGTGTATCGCACGTTGGCGGGCGCATGTTTCGACGCCGCGGGCGCGTCATGGGCGTGGTGCGCATGCGCGTCGCGCCTAACGTAGCGCTCTGGATCATTGCGGAACGCGTCCAGGCATTGGCTGGAACAGAAGTAGAAGGACTCGCCGTCGTGCTCAAGCGTGCCAACCGCCTTCGCCGACTCCACCTGCATCCCGCAGACGGGATCCTTCGCCATCATGGTCGCTCCTTCCGTGTTGTTCCCATGCATTCTTCATCCTCCTATCGTGGGAAGGTCAAGCCCGAGACGCCGAGTCTCGGCACGAACGCTGGCACCGCTGCCCGGTAGCGTCGGTACTCGTCGCCGAAGCGCGCGAGCATTTCGGCTTCCTCGCGCTTCGACAGCCGCGCGTACATGAACAGAAGCGCTGGGTACATGGCCAGCGTCACCAGGGTGGGCCACTGAAGGAGGAACCCGGTCATGATGAGCACGAAGCCCGCGTACTGTGGGTGTCGCATGCGCGCGTAGGCGCCGGTGCGCGCAAGCCGCCCGGCGCGTTGCGCTTCGTAAAGCACCTTCCAGGCGGCCGCCAGCAGCCAGAACCCGCCAAAGATAAGGATGTTGCTCGCGAGGTGAAAGGGACCGAAGTGGGGGTTGGCCTTCCAGCCGAACATCATTTCCAGCAGGTGCCCGGCATCATGCGACAGGAAATCGATCCCGGGGAACCGGCTGGAGAGCCATCCCGAGAGCAGGTAGATGGTCAGCGGAAAGCCGTACATCTCGCTGAACAGCGCGACAAGGAAGGCGGAGAACACGCCGAAGGTGCGCCAGTCACGCGCGCCCTGCGGGCGCGCGAAACTGAATGCGAAGATGACGAAAACTACCGAGTTGACGGTCACCAGCCACCATAGCCCGTATGCCTGTTCGCCGCCCGCGTTCATGCGAACCCCCTTCCGTGGTGCCGCGCTAAGCCCTCGTCGATTCCCACACGGTACACGCCGAGGCCACCGATGGCGCGGCAAAAGATCCGGGGCTCGAAGTCGATGCCCCTGCGCGGCGCGCGCGCATCGACGAGCGCCCACGGAACGCGGAGTACGCTCGACCAGATGAGCCAGGCGTGGGCGGGGTCAGGTGCCATCGCCTCCAGCCTTGTCCGGCTTGTCAGTGCCATGACGGCCATTCCTCCCGTGCCCGCTGTGACTATGGAACAGGTGAAGCAGTGGGCAGGCGAGCAGTATCGCGAACGGTAGCCACTGCAAGGCGTGCGCGCGATGCTCGAGGACGATCAACACAGCGGCGACGGCGAGGAACGCGCACAGCGCGATTCCCGTCTTCGATCTCCAGAACCTAGTTTCGCGATGCGGCTGTTCGGCGTTAATGGAACTCTCCTATCCGTGCATTTCCGCGGCGGGCACCGCGCGGATGAAATGCTGATGCTTCCCATGATGGGAAGGTCAAGCGGAACTACGCGACGCCGTCCGCGTGTGCTCTCGACGCCTTGTAGTACTTGGTGCCAACATAGGCGATGCCCGCGGCGTTGAACGCGAGGCCGACCCAGAAAAGCTCGACCTGAAACTGCGCCGCGAACGCGACCAGCCCCGTCGCCCCGAGCACGGGCGCCACGTTGGCGAGGTAGTGAGCGCAGCAGGAAATCATCGCCGCGGTAGAGGTCGTACCGGAAGCCGCGATAACCACGCCCGCTTCCTTCCCGCGACTGACGACCTCGCGCAGCTTCAAGAAGAGCGCCACCTGCAGCCCGAACCCTCCTCCGAGTGGCACGATGTAATACCAGAACTCGGCGAACTGCGCGATCGTGAAACTCCATCCGGATACGAGCGTCAGCACGCCGAAGTAAAGCGCGAGCAGCGCGCCGAAAGCGGCGACGCCTGCCCCGGCCGGACGCGTCACAACAAGGGCTGCGGACGTGATCTGCCCCTCATTTCAAGCTCCAGCGAAAGTTGCGCGGCGCCGACTCGCCGGGGCGGCGGATCTGTAGATCGATCGCATCCGGGCGCGGTGCCGGCGCGTCGAACCGCAGCGTCCCCTCGCGATGATGTCCGCCGGGGCCAGGCCCATCCCACGCGAGCGGCGCGTACCTCGCGCCCCGGGAATCGATCAGCACTGAGTTCCGTAACGGGTCGTCGTTCAGATCCTGGCTATGCGTATCGAACACCACGGCGAATTCCCACGTGCTCGCTCCCTTCCCGACGCGCTTGGGCGTCACCTTTATAGTCACGCCAGCGGCACTGCTCGTACGGGCCTCGAGCTCGGCCGAGCCGGCGACGCCCGCGAACGCAAGCACCGCTGCGGTCCCCAGCATGCCGAGAAGAAATTTCACGACAGCGAGCACGTCATCCTCCCAGGTCGCGGCGGCGCGCATCGTACTCCTCCTTGTCGATCTCGCCGCGCGCGTAGCGTTCGCGCAAGATCGTGAGGGCGCGGTCGCCTTCCGAACTCCGGCCGACGCCGCTGCCGCCGAAAAGCCATTTCGCCAGCACAACGATCCCCAAGATGATCAGGAACCACCACAGCACCATGTGAATGATGCCGAACCAGCTCCATCCCCAGCCGCCGCCCCAGCCCATCATGTCTCCGCCCCACATGGCGACTCGCTAGCGCGGTCGCTGTCCGGGACCGCGCCGCATCTGCTCGCGCTGCTCCGGGGTCAGCACCGCGTCGATGCGCTTGCGCGCCTGCAGCGACAGCTCGAACATCTGCCGGTGGGCGGCCTCCATGCCCGCATAGGCCTTGCGCGCGGCTGCTTCGTCGATGGTGCTGGAATCGAAGGCCTGCGACATCGGCCCGCCCTGGGCGTGCAGCTTGCCCATCAGGTCCCACTGCTTCTGCCCGAGTTCCTGCTGGATCTCGCTGATCTTTGCGCGCTGGTCGCTGCTCAGATCCGGGCCGCCATAGCCGTAGCCTGGCCCCATGCCGTAGCCGCCCATCATTCCCGGGCCCATGCCACCGTAGCCGCCCATCATGCCGGGTCCCATGCCGCCAAAGCCACCCATCATCCCTGGCCCCATGCCACCGTAGCCGCCCATCATTCCCGGGCCCATGCCATAGCCGGGGCCTGCGCCGCCATAGCCGCCCATCATGCCGGGGCCCATGCCGTAGCCGGGGCCGTAGGGTTGGGCCGTCACCGCCGCCGATGCGGTCAGCAAGGCCACCGTCACTGCGAGTATCTGGTGTTTCATGTCGGACTCCTGTCTGGTTGAAAGCGCGTCCTCAGGTTCCTCCCCCCCGATCTCCACTCTCTTGATGCGGATCAAACCGAGGCGCATAAGCGACTCATTTGGCCGCCTCTATCTTGGTCACCGTGTAGGCGCCGCCGAGTTTCTCGGCATCGAACTTCACCTTGTCGCCGGCCTTGACCTTGTCGAGCATCGCCGGGTCCTTGACCTGGAACACCATGGTCATCGGCGGCATGTCCAGGTTCTGGATCGGGCCGTGCTTGATGGTGATCTTCTTTGCGTCCTTGTCCACCTTGCGGATCTCGCCGTCGGTGGACTGCGCCGCGGCAGTGCCGGTGAACAGGACGAGGATTGCTGCGCTGATCAGTTGCTTCATGTGTGTCTCCTTGGTTTGGCTGATTACTTGACGATGATCCTGCCGACCATGCCGGCCTCGAAGTGCCCGGGGATCAGGCAGCCGTAGTAGAACTCGCCGGCTTTGGTGAACTGCCAGGTGATGCTCTGTTCCTTGCCCGGATCGACGTGCGCCATGTACGGCTCGTCGTGTTCCATGCCGGGGTGCTTCTTCATCAGTTCCGCATGCGCCTTCAGTTCCTGCATGCTGCCGATGACCATCTCGTGCAATACCTTGCCGTGGTTGCGCACCACGAACCGCACGGTTTCCCCGCGCCTGATGGTCAGCTCGGCCGGATCGAAACGCATGGTGTCCGCCATGCCGACGCGGATGATTCGTTTCGCATCCTTGGGGGCACCTTCCCGGCCGAAGGCCTTCTCCTCGGTCGAAACAGGCCTCGCTTGCTTCTTGTCGTGCCTGGCCTCGCCGTGCGCGAGCGCGGCGCCCGATACCAGAGCAAACGATGCAAGCGTAGCAGTCAGCAATTTGGACATTGGTCTCTCCACGTGGTTCATAGATTGTTCAGTGATTGTGATGGCCGGAAGGCTTGCGCACCTTTACGGTACGGCCACCCACCGCCGGCGCATTTCTCAGTGTCTGTGCAACAGGTGGCGCGCCAGTCCACTCGTAGGACACCGTACCCGGCGGATGCTTGTACCAGCCGGGGTCCTTGTAGTCGTTCCTTGCCAGGCCTTCCCGCACCTTCACGACGGTGAACATGCCGCCCATCTCGATAGGGCCGAAAGGGCCGGTGCCGGTCATCATCGGCAGCGTGTTGTCGGGGAGCGGCATTTCCATCTCGCCCATGTCGGCCATGCCGCGCTCGGCCATCACCATGTAGTCGGGCACGAGCTTGACGATCTTCTCGGCGACGCCGCGGTGGTCCACGCCGATCATCGTCGGCACGTCGTGGCCCATCGCATTCATGGTGTGGTGCGACTTGTGGCAGTGGATCGCCCAGTCGCCGGGCGCATCGGCGACGAACTCGAAGGCGCGCATCTGGCCCACCGCGACGTCCACAGTCACCTCGGGCCAGCGCGCCGCCTTCGGCACCCAACCGCCATCAGTGCACGTGACCTCGAAATCATAGCCGTGCATGTGAATCGGGTGATTCGTCATCGTAAGGTTGCCGAATCGAATGCGCACGCGGTCGCCTTTCCTGACCACGAAGGGGTCGATGCCAGGGAAGACGCGGCTGTTCCACGACCAGAGGTTGAAGTTCAGCATCTCGGCGATCTTGGGGGTATAGGCACCGGGTTCGATCTCGTAGGCGTTGATGAGGAAGACAAAATCGCGGTCCACCTTCATGAACGACGGATTCTTCGGATGCACGACGAGAAAGCCCATCATGCCCATCGCCATCTGCACCATTTCGTCGGCGTGCGGGTGGTACATGAAGGTGCCGGACTTCTTCATCTCGAACTCGTAGACGTAGGTCTTGCCAACCGGAATGTGCGGCTGCGTCAGCCCACCCACGCCGTCCATGCCCGAGGGCAGCAGGATGCCGTGCCAGTGGATGGTGGTGTGCTCGGGCAGCTTGTTGGTGACGAAAATGCGCACCTTGTCGCCCTCGACGCATTCGATCGTCGGCCCGGGCGACTGGCCGTTGTAGCCCCAGAGATGGGCGGTCATGCCGGGCGCGATCTGCCGGCGTACCGGTTCGGCGACGAGGTGGAATTCCTTCCAGCCGTCCTTCATGCGCCAGGGCAGCGTCCAGCCGTTCAGGGTCACCACCGGGTTGTAAGGCCGCCCGTTGGGCGGATGCAGCGGCGGAGCCATGTCGGGCTTGTCCCGCATTGGCGCCTCCGGGAGGGATGCGGCGCCAGCGCGCGATACGAGTGCGGCGCCAAGAATGCCCGCGGCCGAGGAGCGGAAAAACTGTCTGCGTGTGCTCATGTAGATTTCCTCAATGCCCGCCGGCCTGCGCCGCGGGTAATGCCATGCTTTTGCCGCCGGTCGCCAGTGCGCCCGGAGAACCCGAGGTAAGGACCGCCTGCAGGTCGGATTCCGCGAGCCAGAAGTCGCGCAGCGTCTCGATGTAGCCGTTCACGCTCATCACCGATTCGCGCGCGTCGGCCAGCAGCTCGAACACCGAGGACAGCATGCCGTTGTAGCGCAGCAGCATCTCCTCCGAGATCCGCTTTCTCAGCGGCACCACTTCGTCGCGGTAATGACGCGCGAGGTCGTATGCGGTGCGGTACGCGGAATAGGCCTCCCGCACTTCGGAGCGAGCGCGAATCGCAAGCTCTGCCGTCCGGTTGACCGACTGCATATAGAAATACTCCGCGCGGGCAACGCGGGCTTCACCGAAATCGAAGATGGGAATGCGAAGCTCAACCTCCCAGCCGCGCTGCGGCAGCCCGGGTGACTCGGTGTTGTGTATGAAGCCGAGTTCGAACAGGTTCACGAAGCGGCTGACCTTGGTGAGTCCCATGGATTCGGCGAGCGCCTCGGTATCGCGGCGCGCAGTCTGTACATCGAGCCGCTGCGCGAGCGCCTGCACCTCCAGGTCGCCGCCGTCACGCGGGGCCTTGGGCAGGTCTGGAAGCCTCTCGGGCAGCCGATAGCTGATGTCGTCGCCCCAGAGCCCCAGCAACCGTGTCAGTTGCTCGCGTGCCGCGACTTGCGCCTGCTTCACCCGGGCAAGTTGCGCGGTGGTTTCGGCATAGAAGGCCTGTTCGCGCTGCTGGTTGAGCTTCGACCAGTTGCCTACCGCCGCCATGCGCCGTCCGAGTTCGGCGCTCGCTTCCGCCGCAGTCCTGACCTGCGCCATGTAGCGCACCGCTTCGCCGGCGGCGATGGCGTTGAAGTAGGCCTTGCGGGCATCGAGCGCGAGCCGCAGCGCCTCCCCCGTAGCGCGCGACTTCGTCGCCTCGAAGCGCTTTTCCTGCGCCTTCGTCTGCAGGGGGATGGTGACCAGTCCAAGGATGTCGAGGAACACGCTGCGTTCGTACTCGGTTTCGCCGCCGCGACGCAGTTTCGCGAAAGAGAACGTCGGGCCGCTCCATCGGCTGGCCTGCACCAGATCCGCCTCGGCGATGCCCATCTCGGCGTAGCTTGCCTGCAGGCCCGGATTGTTCAGCAGCGCGATCTGCACCGCGCTCTCGGGCGTCAGCGGTTGCGCGAGGAGTTCCCTCACGCGCGCGCGCACCGAGTTTGCCTCGTCTTCCGAGCGCACCCATTGCGCATCCTGGCCGGTGCGCTCGCGCACCGCGGTCTGCACGGTGCCGAAGCCGCCGTCCGGACTGAAGCTCGCACAGCCGCCGATCAGCAGCGCCAAAGCGGCGATCAACATGGCCTTCATTTGGCACCTCCGTGCCCGGGGTGGGCGGGCGGCCTGGCGGTTGTGGGCGTGCTGCCGGGACGCACTGACGCAGGCAGGTGGCCGACATGCCCCTTCAGGCGTGCCATCTCGTCATTTGTCTCGCGCCAGCGCACGAGCTCCGGATCGACGTACGGCCGGTAATCGCGGAACGCGGACTCGTAAGCCGGCACCCCGCCAGGTTTGGTTGCGTCTGCCGGTGTGGCGCGCGGCGTGTCCTGCGCCGCCGCGCCGCCGGCGCAAAGCGCGCACAGCATTGCTGCACAGATCTTCTGCATGTTTCCCTCGTCGCATTGGTCGCGCACACTGCCCGCCGAAGCTGGCGTGCGAAGCGCGCGCAGGCACGGCACCGGTCACGGCGCCGTATCGTTACTCAAGGCTCAGAGGGCGAGAGGAGGTCGTTCCAGGCGCACCGGCACCGGCGCCCTGGTATGTCGGTCGGTGAACGGGATGGCAAAGCTGCTCGCTGCTGCGGCAGCATCGAACACCAGCGCGGCAGGCAGCGCAGGCGCACCGATCGGGCAGGCGGCACAATGGCCGCTGGCGGGTTCTTCGGCCGGGCCGCCGGCG
>JBFWRS010000038.1:0-31263 GCA_050248795.1 Burkholderiales bacterium
CATCAGCGACATCGCGGCGCGGCCGATGCCGCTGGACACCAGCGGGCAGGAGAAGCCGATCTCGGGGATGTGCGGGAAGTTCTGGTTGCTGCGCGTGGTTTCGAGATAGATCAGGTTCGCCCCCTCGGCCATGCCGATCGACACCGCGCCGCCTGCCTGCTCGGCGAACTCGCGCATCAGCGGGCGCGCCACCTGGCGCACGCGAAAGCCCGCGAGCAGCGGGTAGGCGATGCCGAGCACGCGGATGCCGAGCTTGAAGCGGCCGGCCTCGTTCTTCTTCAGGTAGCCGAGGCGCGCCAGCGTGCCGGTGAGCCTCGACACCGTGGGTCGCGCAAGCCCGGTGTGCTGCGCGAGTTCTGCGTTCGACAGCCAGGTATCGCCGGCGCGGAACGCATCCAGCAACTCCAGCCCGCGCGCCAGCGTGGTGGCGAAGGACGGGTCCGGCGTGTCGGAGGCGCGCTGGCGGGCACGCGGCGCCTGCCGCGTCACCGCGGCCGGGTTCAGGTTTGCCATGGACAGGAAGCTAGCCCTGACAGGTATTGTTGTCAATATATTGAACGATAGTCATGGCAGAATTCCAATAATTATGCCTTTCGCCTAGACTGCATCCGATCAGACAGGGAGCTGCCATGGACTTCGAGCTTTCGCCGCGCGCCCGCGAGTGGCGCGACCGCCTGCAGGCCTTCTTCGATGCCGAGGTACTGCCGCGCCACCGCGAATGGGTGTCGCATGTCGTCGAGCGCGGCGAGCCCGCACCGTTCATGCCGGCCCTGCGCGCGAAGGCGCGCGCGGCCGGGCTGTGGAACCTCGGCCTGCCGGAACTCGCCGATGACGAGCCCGGCACGCGCTTGTCGAACCTGGAGTACGCGCCGCTCGCGGAGACGCTGGGGCGCCTGTTCTGGGCCTCGGAAGCCTTCAACTGCCAGCCGCCGGACGTGCCGAACATGATCGCGCTGCAGAACTGCGCCAGTTCGGCGCAGAAAGCGCGCTGGCTGGCGCCGCTGCTGGAAGGCACGACGCGCACCTGCTTCGGCATGACAGAGCCCGCGGTCGCCTCGTCGGATGCCACCAACATCGCCACTCGCATCGAGCGCCGCGGCGACGCGTACGTGGTGAACGGCCGCAAGTGGTTCATCACCGGCGCGGCGCACCCCGACTGCACGCAGATGATGCTGATGGGCGTCACCGATGCCGGCGCCGACCGCACGCGGCGGCACTCGATGCTGATGCTGGACATGGGTTCGCCCGGCGTGCGCGTGGTGCGGCGCCTGCGCTGGATGGGTTGCGAGGACCATGTCGCGCCGGTGGGAGAAGTCGAGCTTACCGACGTGCGCGTGCCGGTGGAGAACCTGCTGGGCAAGGAGGGCGAGGGCTTCAAGGCGGCGCAGGTGCGGCTTGGCCCCGCGCGCGTGCATCACTGCATGCGCTCCATCGGCATGAGCGAGGTGATGGTGGAACTGATGATGGCGCGCGCGCGCGAGCGCCGTGCCTTCGGCCGCGCGGTGATCGAGTACGACACGGTGCAGCGCTGGATCGCCGAATCGCGCCTCGAGATCGAGCAGGCGCGGCTGCTCGCGTACCGCTGCGCCTGGCTGCTCGACCGCCAGGGGCATCACGGCGCGTGGCGCGACGTGTCGCTGATCAAGGTGGCGATCCCGAACATGCTGCAGCGGATCGCCGATCGCGCGATGCAGGTGTTCGGCGCCATGGGCGGTTCGGACGACACGCCGATCCAC
This sequence comes from Burkholderiales bacterium, assembly GCA_050248795.1. Taxonomy (GTDB): domain Bacteria; phylum Pseudomonadota; class Gammaproteobacteria; order Burkholderiales; family SG8-39; genus CAZTDU01. Next base: position 1,737 of record JBFWRS010000038.1, read on the forward strand.
CAGGCGCTGGCGTGGGCGCGGCTGCTGCGCATCGGCGACGGCCCGGACGAAGTGCACCTGCGGCAGATCTTCAAGCTGGAGGCCGTGCCGGCGTGGACGGTGAACACGTCGCCGTACATCACCGGTCCCAGGGCGGCCTGAACCCGGCGCTGCCCGGACGAACTTTTACCGCCGGCACGCGCCCGGCGTCCCCGGCGCCGCCTTATACTCGGGCGCCCTCGGACAACCGCGCCCTGCCCGGGCGCGCCACATGCGCATACTCGGCATCATCGGATACGGCTTCATGGCGCTGGTGCTTGGCGCCGCCTGGGGCTACCTGTACTGGCAGTCGAGCTCGCAGCAGCTCGAGGCGGCAGCGTCGGCACGCACCGCGCTGGACGAACTGCGCGCGGTGGACAGCGGCTGGAACCAGCGCCTGGTGGCGGCGAAGCTGCAACCGGCAAGCGCGCTGCGGGAGGCAGCCGCCGGATCATCGGCGCACCTGTCCGAACTTTCCGCACGCTACCGGCTGCCCTATGCGCGGCTGGAGACGCGCGCGCTGCAACTGGGCAGCCCGCAGGTAGGGCGCGAGCTTGCGCCGCTGCGGCAGGCGTTCGCGGAGAAGGCCGAGCTGATCGCGCGCCACGCCCAGGCGAGCATCAAGGCCGCCGGCGGCGATGCGGCAGATGCGGCGCGCGCGGCCGAGCTGCGCGCGGCGGCGGACGTGCTGTTCGAGCTGGCCTGGCTCGCCTCCACCGGGCCGCGCATCGACACGCTCGGACGCGCCATCGACGGCAGCATCGACGATGCGATCTTCCAGGCAGAGCTGCACCGCGTCGGCCTGCTGTACTTCTCCGGCTTCCTGCTGGTGGTGCTGGCGTTCCTCGCCTGGAACCTGGACCAGCGCAGGCGACAGCTGCGCGAGGCGAACGAAGGACTGGAAGCGCGCGTTGCCGAGCGCACGCGCGAACTGTCGGATGCGCTGGCGCGGCTGAAGGAATCCGAGGCAATGCTGGTGCAGAGCGAAAAAATGTCCTCGCTCGGCCAGATGGTGGCCGGCATCGCCCACGAAGTGAACACGCCGCTTGCGTACGTGAAGGCGAGCCTCGCCGCGGTGGGCAAGGGCCTGCCGGATGCCGCGAGGCTGGTCGGCGAAACCGACCGGCTGCTCGCACTGCTGTCATCCGACAACGCGGACGAAGGCGCGCTCGCGGCGCAGTTCGCCGAGGTGCGCGCGCTGGTCGATGCGCTCGGCGGCAAGGGCGCGGAGGGCGCAGCGGCGAGCTCGGCGCTCGCCGACATCGAGCGCCTGGTCAAGGATGGCCTGTTCGGCATCGGCCAGATCGCGGAGATCGTCACGAATCTCAAGAACTTCAGCCGCGTCGACCGCAGCATGGTCGGCGACTACGACCTGCACGAAGGCATCGAGAGCGCGATCCGCATCGGCCAGGCGCAGTTGCAGAACCGCGTGCTGCGCCGGGACTTCGGCGCCATCCCGCGCATCACCTGCTCGCCGTCGCAGATCAACCAGGTGATCCTGAACCTGCTGGTGAATGCCGCGCAGGCGACGCGCGACGGCGACGGCACGATCACGGTGCGCACCACGGCGCGCGGTGCCGACCACGTCGCGGTGGAAGTGACCGACAACGGCAGCGGCATCCCCGAGGACGTGCTGCCGAAGATATTCGACCCGTTCTTCACCACCAAGCCGGTGGGCAAGGGCACCGGGCTGGGCCTTTCGATCTGCTACAAGATCGTCGAGAACCACGGCGGCAAGCTGGAAGTGCGTTCCAAGCCCGGCGCCGGCACGCGTTTCACCATGGTGCTGCCGGTAACCCCGCCCGCGGCGGCCGCCGCGACGTAGCGTCGCATGACGCCCGCGCGGATCGGCAGGTACGAGATCTCGGGGGAACTCGGCCGCGGCGGCATGGCCGTGGTGTACCGCGGCATCGACCCGGTGATCCGGCGCGCGTCCGCCTTGAAAGTGGTGCGCAAGGCCGACCTCGACGCCAGCGAAGCGGCGCCGATCCTGGAGCGCTTCAAGCGCGAAGCGCAGGCCGCCGGCAGCCTGCAGCACCCGCACGTGGTTACCGTCTACGAGTACGGCGAGGACGAGGAATATGCGTGGATCGCGATGGAACTCGTCGAAGGCCGTTCGCTGCGCGATCATCTGCAGAGCGGCTGGCGGCCGGACCTTTCCCGGCTGCCGGTGGTGCTCGAGCAGGTGCTGGAGGCGCTCGACTATTCGCACAACCACGGCGTGGTGCATCGCGACCTCAAGCCCGCCAACATCCTCATCAGCAGCATGGGCGACGCGAAGATCAGCGACTTCGGCATCGCGCGCATCGAGCGCTCCGACCTGACGCAGCAGGGCGAGGTGCTGGGCACGCCGTTCTACATGGCACCCGAGCAGTTCGACGGCGAGGCGTGCGACGAGCGCACCGACATCTACGCTGCGGGCGTCATCGTCTACGAGGTGCTGTGCGGACGCCGCCCCTTCGACGGGCAGGGCGGATCGCTGCTGCGCCAGATCCTGCAGGAACCGCCGCCGCCCGCGTCCACCTTCGAGCCGCAGCTGCCGGTGACCATCGACATGGTGCTGGCGCGCGCGCTGGCGAAGAAGCCGCAGAACCGCTATCGCGGCGCGCGCGAATTCCTCGATGCGCTGCGGCACGCGTTTCCGGGCAGCGAGCCATCGCAGACCGGCGTCACGCGCCTGCCGCCGCCGGCACCGCGTACCGGCATCGCCGCGAACGTCGGCGCGCTGCGCCGCGCGATCGGCGCCGGAGCGCCCGCAGCCGGCAGTGCCGCGCCGCGCCCGGCCCCCGCCGTGCCTGCGGCAGCGTCGCCCCCACCGGCGACGACTGCAGCGCCCGCGCCCGCCCCGCGCGCACGACGCAGGCCGGCGGTGCTGTTCGTCGACGACGAGGCGCGCGTGCTGAACGCGCTCGAATTCCTCTTTCGCGACAGCTACGAGGTCGAGACCGCGCCCGGCGGCGCGCAGGCGCTCGAGCGGCTGCGCGCGCGCCGCTTCCATGTGCTGGTGAGCGACCAGCGCATGCCGGAGATGCTCGGCGTCGAGCTGCTGCGCCAGGCGAAGGAGCTGGCTCCGGGCACGGTGCGGCTGCTGCTCACCGGGTACTCGGATCTCGCGGCGATCGTCGGTTCGGTGAACGAAAGCGAGGTCTTCCGCTTCGTTTCCAAGCCCTGGCAGGAGGAAGACCTGCGCGCCACCATCGCCGAGGCGGTGGACGTTTCCATCGCGCTGGAGGCCGCGGCGGCGGTGCCCGCGCCTGCGCTGCCGGCGAACGCGGCGGTGCTGGTGCTGGGGGACGCGTCGATCGCGCGCGCCGCGCGCGAGCTGGCGAAGCACGCCTACAAGGTGCACGAGGCGGCGGGCATGGACGAGGCATTGGAACTGCTTGCCGCCGAGGAGATCGCCGCCATGGTGTGCGACCTGGACATGCGCTCGGGCGACCCGGCGGCGCTGCTGCGGATACTGAAGAAGCAGTCGCCGCAGACGCAGCTGATCGCCGCGTCCGGCGCATCCGACTCGGAGATGATCATCAGCCTGATAAACGAGGCGCGCATCTACCGCTTCCTGAAAAAGCCGGTGAACTTCGCGCTGATGCATGCGACGCTCACCGCGGCGCTGGGCCGCTATGCGCGCGTGGCCAGGTCGCCGGGCCTGCTGCGCGCCGAGTCGGCGAAGTCAGGCAAGGGCAGTGCCGCCGAACAGACGATACTGAGTCGCCTGAAGTCGCTCGGCGGCCGCTTCGCCGCCGCGTTCAGGCGCTAGGGACAGATCGAAACCGCGGGGCTTGACAGCGGCAGGCTTGCAGCCTGATACTGAACCGAATGGTTAAGTATGCGGACGACACGCTGGATGCGGTGTTCGCGGCGCTGGCCGATTCCACGCGCCGCGGCATCCTCGAGTCGCTCAGCGGCGGCGGCCTTGCGGTGAGCGAGCTCGCCGCGCCGCATGACATGTCGCTGCCCGGGTTCATGAAGCACCTGCGGGTGCTCGAGGACGCGGGGCTGGTGACGCGGGCCAAGGAAGGCCGCGTGGTGAGGTGCGCGCTCGACGCGGGACGCATGAAGGACGCGTCGGCCTGGATGGCGCGCTACGAGAAGTTCTGGAGCGGCAAGCTCGATTCGCTTGCCCGCTTCCTGTATCAGCAGGAGGAGTTGCAGACATGGAAGAAGCAGGAATTGGCGAATCCCCCGCGCTCCGCATCGGCCGGCACTACCCGGTCGCGCCGGAAAAAGTCTGGCGGGCGTGGACCGACCCGCAAGCCATAAGGTGCTGGTGGGGCCCGGGGACGAACGAGCCGGTATCGGTGGCGGAGCTCGACGTGCGCGTAGGCGGGCGCTTTCGCATCGTCTTCGGCGGTGCCGAGGGCCGCGACCACGAGTGCGCGGGCACCTATCGCGAGGTGGTGCCGAACGAGAAGCTGGTGTTCACCTGGTGCTGGCCGAACAGCACGCCGGAACGCGTCTCGCTGGTGACGATCGTGTTCCGTGCGGCGGGCGGAGGCACCGAGCTCGAGTTCCGCCACGAGCAGTTCTTCGACGCAGCGGCGCGCGACGGCCACCGTCGTGGCTGGGGCGAGTCGTTCGCCAGGCTGGACGCATTTCTTCAACAGGTTCCTCAACAGGCATAGGGAGGGCGCATGGCATACGTGGACGGGTTCGTGTTACCGGTACCGAAGCGGCAGTTGCAGGCCTACCGGCGCATGGCGCGGCTGGCCGGGAAAGTGTGGATGGAGCACGGCGCGCTCGCCTACAAGGAATGCATGGGCGATGACGTCAAGCCGGGAAAGCTGACTTCGTTCCCGCAGAGCGTGAAGCTGAAGAAAGGCGAAGCGGTGTGGTTCTCATGGATCGTCTACCGATCGAAGGCGGACCGCAACCGGGTGCTGAAGAAGGCGCTGGCAGACAAGCGGCTCGCCGGCATGATGGATCCGAAGAAGCTGCCGTTCGACGCCAGGCGCATGTTCTGGGGCGGCTTTCGCGTGATGGTCGATCTCTGATCCGGGGGGGCAAGCCATGCAGGTACAACCGTATCTTTTCTTCGAGGGCTGCGCCGAGGAGGCGATCGCCTTCTACGAGACCGCGCTGGGCGCGAAGACCGAAATGCTGATGCGCTACAAGGACAGTCCCGATCCGGTGCCGCCCGGCATGTGCGCGCCGAATTCGGAGCACAAGCTCATGCACGCGAGCTTTCGCATCGGCGACTCGGTGGTCATGGCCTCGGACGGGGGCTGCAGCGGCAAGGCGAAGCTGGAAGGCTTCTGCCTGTCGCTGGACGCGAAGGACGAAGCGGACGCGGCGCGCATGTTCAATGCGCTAGCCGACGGCGGCCAGGTACGCATGCCGCTCGGCAGGACCTTCTTCTCGCCGTGCTTCGGCATGGTGCAGGACCGCTTTGGCCTCGGCTGGATGGTGATCGTGCTGCCGCCGGCTTGAGCGGAGTCGCCGCCGGAGTTCAGGCGCTGGCGGCGCGCCGCACGCGGCACAGCAGGGATTTCAGGTTGGTCTGGTCCGACACCGGGTCGCGCTGCGTCTTGTCGGTGAGGAAGTTCACCGGACGCCACGGGTGGTAGGGCTGGCGCTCGCCCCAGCCGATGGGGATGAACACCGCGGTCTCGCGGATGCCGGCGTGCACCCAGGCCATGGCCTCGATCTGCCCATGCGCCGACTCGACCACCACGCGTTCGCCGTCGGCGATGCCGAGCGCGGCTGCCTTGTGCGGATGGATCTGGCAATACAGGTCTGGCCACATTTCCTGCGCCTGCCAGAAGTAATGCGTCCAGCTGTGGAAGTGCGCTGCGGGCGGACGCCCGGTGACCAGTTCGGTGTCGAAGCCCTGCGCGCGCAGTTTCGCGCCGGGCGAATCCGCCGAGGGTGCGACGATCCTCGCGCGCTGCGTGGACGTGGCCGGAGAAAAGGGTGACAGCACGCCTTCGTCCGCGTCGCTGTCCAGCGCCTCGACATAGGGCAGGTCGACCAGGTGCTCGCGCTCGGAATAGAACTCGGGCAGCGCGGACAGGCCCACGACGGCGAATTTCCTCTCCAGCTCCTCGGTCCAGAACTCCAGCTTGCCGCTCGACGTGGCGAAGCGGTGGCCGGGCGGCGCACCGGGCGCGGTGGTGCCTTCCATGTACAGCGTGTCGATCTCGGGCGCGTCTTCGCTTGCCACCGGCTGGCGCACCCAGCGCCAGGGCACCGAATGCAGCCGCTTCTGCGTCACGCCGCGCATCTGCACGTCGGTGGTGAACATGGCGTCCCAGAACACGGCCGAGTCCTTGTACTCTTCCTTCAGGACGTCCTCGAAACCGAAGCGCTTTCCCAGTTCGATCCAGATCCAGGTGTCTGCGCGCGCCTCGCCCGGCGGCTCGATCATCTTGTCTATCCACACCACGCGGCGATCGTCGTTTGCGCGGCCGATCTCGCCCTTCTCGATGCCGCTGGCCGCGGGCAGCAGGTAGTCGGCGTAGGCGGAGGTTTCGTTGGCGAAGAGTTCGATGTGCACGACCAGGTCGAGCGCGAGGAAGGCTTCGCGCGCCGCGCTCTGTCCCGGCCATTGCGCGAGCGGGTTGTTGCAGGCGATCAGCGCGCGCACCGGGTAGGGCTTGCCTTTCGTCATCGCTTCGGTCCAGCCGGTGGGGCTGCGGCGCAGGCGCCGGCGCGCGGGTTTGGCGCGGCGCTCCGGCGGCGCATTCACCGCCAGCGGCATGCCCGCGCTCATGTTGAAGAAGGCGCCGCCCCGTCGCCCCCAGTTGCCGGTGATCGCGGCGACGAACATCAGCACGCGGTTGGTCTGCGTGCCGTTGGTGTGCTGGTTGATGCCGCGGCTGGCGAAGATCACGCAACCGTCGGCGCGCGCGATCTCCTCGGCAAGCCTGCGGATCTCGCCGGCGGCGATGCCGGTGATCGGCGCCGCCCACTCCGGCGTGTAGCCGCGCGCCAGGATGTAGTCGCGCCAGCGCTCGAAGCCGAGCACCCATTCGGCGCAGAAGCGCGCATCGTGCAGGTCGTTGGCGAGGATGTGCTGCGCCAGCGCGAGGCCGAGCGCCATGTCGGTGCCGGTGCGGATCGCGAGCCAGCGGTCGGCCTTCGACGCGGTGGCGGTGAGGCGCGGATCGACCGCCACCATCTTCGCGCCGTTCTTCAGCCGCCACTCGTTGATCATGCCGAAGTACACCGGCCGTGTCTCTGCCTGGTTGTCGCCGATGTACACGTACAGCTCGGCCGAGCCGAGGTCGCCCTCGGTGTAGCTGTTGCCGCTGCCCAGGCGCCCGTGCGTGAGCTCGAAGGCGACGTTCTTCGCCGCCGCGCAGAACGGATCGGTGCCCTCGAGGTTCGGCGTGCCCCACATCTGCGCAAACAGCCGCGTCGAGCCCAGGTAATCGAGCGTGCCGGTGCGCGTGCCGATGAACATCGCCAGCGCCTCGGGGCCGTACTTGTCGCGCATCAAGCGAAGTTTTTCTGCGATCTCGTCCAGCGCCTGGTCCCAGCTGATGCGCTCGAAGCGCCCCTCGCCGCGCGCGCCGACGCGCTTCTGCGGATAGCGCAGCCGGTGCTCGCTGTGGTACATCTGCAGCGTCATCTGGGATTTCGGGCAGACGCGGCCCTGCAGGATCGGGTCCTCGTCGTTGCCGGTGATGCGCACCAGTTCCTTGCCCTTGAAGTGGAACTTCACCGTGCAGCAGTTGAAGCAGATGTTGCAGCCGCCGGGCACCACGCGGTCGGCGGTGGCGTCGGCGCGTGTTTCGCCATAGGGAAACGCCGGGCGCTGCGCGGCGCTCAGGTCGGCCGCGGCGGCGGACTCCATGAACGCCGGGCGCCTGCCCGCCGCGGGCGCGGTACGCGCCGGCACGCGCGCTTCGCCCGCCTCGGCCGTGTTTTCGGGACGCGACAGGTACACCGTCGCCGGGCCGAGCAGGAAGTGATCGAGGTCCAGCGGCGCGCGGCCGGCTGCCTGCGCCTCGGCGAGCAGTTCCTTGCGCGTGCCGAAGCGGATCGCCTTCGTCGGGCAGACGCTGGCGCACGCGGTGGTTTCCTGCCCTTCGCCACGGCGCTCGACGCAAAGGTCGCATTTCACCGCGTGGTGTCCTGCGGCGTCATAGCCCATCGCGCTGTACGGGCAGGCGATGACGCATTCGCCGCAGCCGGTGCAGCGGTCCTCCAGCACGCGCACGATGCCGGTGCGCGGATCCTTCTCGATCGCCTTCGGGTTCACCGGGCAGGCGCGCAGGCAGGCCGGGCGCTCGCAGTGCTGGCAGGCGAGCGTAAGGAAACTCAGGCCGGGTGCGGCAGCGTCGCCGCCCAGCCACACCACCTTGTTGCGGTATTCGCCGGGGCCGAGCCGGTGCTCCTGCTTGCACGCCGCCTCGCAGCTCTTGCAGCCGGTGCAGCGCTCCATGTCGATCATCAGCGCGAGGCGCCCGCCGGCCTCGGTTGTCGGCTGTGCGCTCACCGATTCACCATGCGCGGATGTGCCACCAGGTCACCGGGCCGTAGTCGGCGACGTAGCCGGCGAAGAAAGTCACCGTAATGACGTGGATCACCACGCCGATGACGAATAGCCACGCCAGCGCCATGTGCAGCGGCCGCCACCAGGCCTGCACCGCGCCGACCGCGGCGCGCGTGCCGAGGAGCTTCGACTCCTCGCGTTCCAGGCGCCGGTAGGCGATGGCGAGGCGCGGGCTGCCCAGCAGGTGGGGCAGGCTCACCGAGAACGTGCCTTCCGCCGCCTGCGGCGCGAGTTCGCGCAGCAGCGCGCGCTTTTCGGCGATGATCGCCGCGAGCCGCGAGCGCACGGCCGCATCCGGCGCGGCGACGAGCGGCATCTTGGCCGCGAAGGTGCGCGACATGCTGCGCGATACGCGCAGGCGCGCCCACACGCCGATCACCGCGAGTGCGACGAGTGAAAGCAGCAGCAGCGCCGGCGGGCGGCCGAGGTGCCCGGCCGAATGCACCGCGATCAGCACGCTGCCGAGCGACGCGCAAACCACGTGCGCGTTGAACCAGCGCAGCGGGGATTTCGACGTGCCGCTGCGCTTGGCAATCGCGAAGGCCGCCGGCACCAGCAGCAGCACGACGCCGGCGACGCCGGTGAGGTAGAGCGCGGGGCTGCCGGGCGTGGACCAGTCCGCGGGCAGCGCACCACGCAGCGCGAACCACGCGACGATTGCTGCGACCGTACCGGCGACCAGCCAGGCGAGCTGGCGGTCCGACAGGTCGTGGCGCGGGCGCGGCGCATTGGCTTGCATGGCGGGGCATTCTCCCATCGAAGCGGGGAGGCGAGGGCGGGCGTGCGCGGCGTTTCGCTGTTGCCGCGGCGGGCTTGCTAGCCCAGGCCCGCGCTGCGCAGGCGCGCGCGCAACTGGTCCATCTCCTCCAGCAGGTCGGCGACCAGCGCGGCGAGCTCCGGCGCGGCTTCGAAGCCGCGTTCGATCTCGCGCATGCGCCGCGCGCGCACGAGGTGCGCGCCGCTGAATCGCCATTCGGCGAGCACCGTACCCGACACCGGCATCAGTCCTTCCTCGACGCGCTGAACGAGCCAGTCGCGCTCGATCGCGCAGGCTGCGCAGACCTGCTCCAGCGTCAGGCAGGCTTCTTCCAGTATCTCCTGCTCGGTCATGAGCCTCCTCCCCAGTCCTTGCGCGCATCGAACCCGGTCTCGCGCTGCAGCTTCTCGTAGAGCTCGCGTGCCGCCGGCGTCGCCGCGGGCGGCGCAACGACCACGATGTCGATGTAGAGGTCGCCGGGAGGGCTGGACGGGATGCCCTTGCCGGCCACGCGCAGGCGCTTGCCGCGCATGTCTCCGGACCCGGTGCCCGCAGGGATGCGCACGTTCAGCGTGCCGCCGGGAAGCTCGACCGGTACGACTGCGCCCAGCGCGGCTTCCCACGGCGCGACCGGCAGGGTGAGTCCGAGGTCGCGGCCGTCGGGGCGCAGCCGCGCATGCGGCCTGAAGCCGACTTCGAGCAGCAGGTCGCCGGGCTTGCCGCCTGCCATGCCGATGGCGCCCTGTCCGGCGAGACGGATCACCTGGCCTTCGCGTATGCCGCGCGGAATCTTCACGTTCAGCGTGCGCGTCTCGAGCACGACGCGGCCCTGCGCATCGAGCCTGGGCACGCGCAGCAAAACCTGGCGTTCGGCGCCGGTGAAGCTGTCCTCGAGATCAAGGAGGATCCGCGCGTGGTGGTCGTTGCCGTGCGCATGCGCGGCGCGCCCACCCATCCGGCCGAAGATCTCGGCGAAGAAGTCGCTGAATTCCGCGGCTTCTGCGCCCGAGAACTCGCGCCCGCTGAACTCCATGCCCGCGTCCCAGTCCGGCGGCGGGCGGAAGTCCTCGCCCGGCCGGTGGCCGCGGCCGAGCTGGTCGTAGGCGGCGCGCTTCTCCGGGTCCGAGAGCACTTCCCAGGCCTCGTTTACCTCCTTCATGCGCTTCTCGGCGTCGGGCTCCTTCGAGACGTCCGGGTGATACTTGCGCGCGAGCTTGCGGTAGGCCTTCTTGACCTCGTCTGCCGGCGCGTTCCGCGCTACGCCCAGCGTCTGGTAGTAGTCCCTGAACTGCAAGCGTCCTCCATGCTGCCGACGCGACACTATAGCGCCGCCTTGCCGCTGCGGCTCGCGCGCCGAACCGCTATCCTTTCACGTATGGACGACGCCGAAGCCGGTGAGTTCCCGCTGCTGCGCAGGCTGGTTGCCGCGGTGGCAGGGCTCGCGGTGGCGGCAGCGGTGCTGAGCGTCGCGATCGGCCCGGCGGCCGGCAAGCGCCTTGGCTACCAGCTCATGACCGCGCATTCCGCGGGACTGTCTTGGCTGCTGATCTGCGTGGTCCTGACGATCACCGGCGTGCCGCTCGTCACCTTCGTTCTGCGCGAGCAGCTCTACATGTGGGACAAGTGGAAGATGCGCTTCGAGCCGCTGGACCGCGACGAGCGCCCGATCACCTGGTGGCTGATGCTGTGGGTCGACCTCGCGCTCTTCGTCGTGCTGCTCGGCATGCTGTTCGTCGTGCGCATTTCGCGCTGAACAATCAGCCTCGCTGGCAAAAAGAAGCGTTGACCGCGCGGCGCCGTGCCTGTACAAGATGGGAGCCGGGCGCGAAACGCCCATGCCGTCAAAATCAGGCCAGCCGCGCCAGGCGCGGCGGTACCTTCGACCACAGCCCGGGCCACCCCGGGCTTTTTTGTTTCCGCTCTCCAGGAGATTTCGATGGCCTTGCAGAACAGCATCAAGCGCGGGCACGCCGCGTATTGGACCCGCGACAAGATCGAACCGCTGAGCACGCTGGAGATCCGGCAGCTGCTCGCCAACGCGCAGCGCCTCGGCGAGACCGAGATCGCGGCGCTGTGCGACGAGGTACTCGGCGCCCGCCCCCGCGGCCGAGCGGTCGAGCGCAAGCCCACGCGCAAGCGCGCGATGAGCGGCCTGGTGGCGCGCAATGCCGCGCTCGGCGCCCGCGGCGTGGTGCCGCAGAACCGCAACTGGAGCCGCAGCGGCGTGCGCGAAAGCGACGGCGTGGTGGTGATGACGCTGTGGGCGCAGGACGTGCATACGCAGAATCACCGCTCGGAGTGCCTGCTGTGGGCGCCGAACGTCGAGGGCTCGCGTCCATGGTCGGAGTCGCGCGGCGGCCAGGAACGGCTCGCGCATTGCCGCCTGGCGCTCGAGCGCGGCGGCGCCGAAGGGCTGCTCGCCTACGGCGTTCGCCTCGAGGGATCGCTGCCGGAGGAGAAGGTGCAGCACCTGGACGGCCTGGACCCGGAGAACGTGCTGGCACTGCGCATCGAGCAGCGCGGCGAGGAGTACTGGGGCGTGTGGGACGACGGCACGCTTGCAGCCGCGGCGGCGATCGCGCCGGCGCCGCAGCAGCCGCAGGCTGTGGCGGCCTGATATCCTTTCGGGCGTCATGAGGGCGCTCAACAAGGTCGCGGCGATTCCTCTCCAGGCGCGGCTGGCGCAATCGCAGCAGGGGCTGCCCGGCGCTCTGAAGGGCTGAACGCATGCGCGGCGCACGCAGCTACATACTGGTGATCGAGGACGAGCCCGGCGTGCGCGACAACATGGCGCGCTTCCTGACGCTGGAGGGGTACCGCGTCGAGAAGGCCGCCAACGGCGCACAAGGCATCGAGATCGCGCTGCGCGCGCCGCCGGACCTGGTGCTGTGCGACCTGATGATGCCCGGGATCGACGGTTTCGGCGTGCTCGCGCGGCTGCGCGCAGAGCCGCGCACCGCGGCGATCCCGTTCATCTTCCTGACCGCGAACGCCGAGCCGAAAAACGCGCAGACCGGGTTCCTGCTCGGTGCAGACGACTACCTTGCCAAGCCGGTGGACCTGGACGTGCTCGGGGCCGCGATCGCGAAGCGGCTCTCGGCCGACTGATAGGGCGTCCCTAGGCTGCCTTTGCCGCGTGCTCCTGCTCGAGCGCGCGCCTGACCGCCGGCCGCTCGGCCATGCGCTTGCGATGCGCGAACACGCCGGGAAACTGCGCCGGGTCGACGCTGTCGCTCTCCAGCCAGTTGGCGACGGTGAAGAGGTACGGGTCGCAGATCGAGTAGGCCTCGCCCATCACCCACGGGCCCTTGAACATCTCGCGCTCGATCAGCTCGAAGCATGCGGTGACGTTCGCGGGCACCTTGCGCTTCATGTCCTCGAGCGACGCGGGTTCGTCCGCCCAGCGCGTGCCGCGGCCGCGGTGCGCGTGGGCGACGTGCACCGTGGAGCACAGGTAGCTGTTGAAAGACTGCACCTGCGCGAACGCGAACGGATCGTCCAGCGGCGCGAGCTTCGCCGCCGGGTACGACTGCGCGATGTACGCGAGCAGCGCCGGCGTCTCGGTGAGGATGCCGCGGTCGGTGACCAGCGCGGGCACGCGTCCCTTGGGATTGACCGCGAGATAGTCGGGCGCGCGCTGCTGGCCGTCGCTCATGTTCAGCCCGATGGCGCGGTATTCGGCGCCCGCTTCCTCCAGCGCGATGTGCGAGGCGAGCGAGCAGGCTCCGGTGGCGTAGTACAGCGTCAGCATGTTCATCCTTCCTGTGTGGGCCGGGTCGGCGGCGGCGCGAGCATAGCATCGCCCGCTGCGCGTTCGATCCTGCAGTTCTCCGCGACCGCGGCACGGATGACCTGCGCCAGCCGCAGCGTCCCCGGTCCCGCCGCGTCGCGGTCGGCGAAGGTCAGGTAGAGCGTTCCCGACTTCACCGCGCCTTCGCGCAAGGGCAGCGGCCGCAGCGCGCCGCGCCCGAGTTCGGCGCGGATCGCATCTTCGGGGTACCAGGCGTAGCCGAGGCCCGCGCACACTGCCTGGATCGAGGTCGCCTTGTTCGATACCGTCCAGCGCAGCTCGTTCAGCCAGCCACCGACGCGCACCCGCTGCTCGCCGGAGTCGCGGATCACCACGTGGCGGTACGGACGCAGGTCCTCGAGTGTCAGTTCACGTCGAATCCGGTGGAGCGGGTGGGTCGGCGCGGCGACGCACACCGCGCGCACCGGCATCAGCAGGTCGCCGACGAATCCCGGCGGCACGTTGCTGCTGATGGCGAGGTCGACGCGGCCGGCGGCGAGCGCCTCGTCGGTGCCGCCAAGTACGGTCTCGTAGAGTTCCAGGTGCGTTTCCGGGCGCTCGGCGGCAAACGCCGCCAGGCATTCCAGCAGCAGCCAGGTGGGAAACAGGATCTCCACCGCGATGCGGATCTCGGCCTCCCAGCCGCGGGCGAGTTCCGCCGCCGCGCGCTCCATGCGGGCGGCCTCGTCGATCAGGGCCCTGCCGCGCCGGTACAGCAGCTCGCCGGTCGGCGTCAGCACCGCCTTGCGGCCACGCAGCTCGAACACGCTGACGCCGAGCAGGGATTCCAGCTTCTTCACCGCGTAGGTGAGCGTGGACTGACTTTTGTGCAAGTGATCTGCTGCTCGTGCATAACTGCCTGAATCAACGACTGAAACAAGGGCGTTCCATTGATCGAGGCTGATTCTTGGGTGCGATGACATATCTACGTAATAGATTAAATATCGCGATATTTTGCGCTTTCATATCTATTGGATCAATAGAACAATGACTTCACCCAATCTGATCCAAGGAGCAAGCCATGCGCACCATCCTGCACCTGAATTCCAGCATCTTCGGCGTTGCCGGCCAGTCCAGCGCACTTGCCGACGCCTTCGTCGCGCAGTTCCCGGCCGCCCGCGTCATCTCGCGCGACCTTTCGACCCAGGTGCTGCCGCACCTGGACGCCGCGCGCTTCGCGGCGTTCCTGTCGCGCCCGGAGTCGCGCACGCCGGCGCAGCAGGCAGTGCTGGACGAATCGGACGCGCTGATCGCCGAGCTGCAGGCCGCCGACACCATCGTCATCGGCCTGCCGATGTACAACTTCGGCATTCCGTCGCAACTGAAGGCGTACTTCGACCACGTCGCTCGCGCCGGCGTCACCTTCAGGTACACCGACAAGGGCGCGGTGGGGCTGCTCACCGGCAAGAAGGCGTACGTTTTCACCGCGCGCGGCGGCATCTACCAGGGCACGCCGAAGGACACGCAGACGCCGTACGTGCGCGACTTCCTCGCGTTCCTCGGCATCACCGACGTGGAGTTCGTGCACGCCGAGGGCCTCGCCATCGGCGACGCGCACAAGCAGGCCTCGCTCGCGCAGGCGCGGCGCGCCTTGCGCGATCTGGCCCAGCCCGAAAGAATTGCGGCATAAGGAGCAATGACCATGAGCGAACGCATCCTGCAACGCGTGATCCCTTCGATCCCCGCCTCGGACGGCGCGGGCGTGAAGCTGCGCCGCAGCCTCGGCGCGGCCAACGGCCTGCGCCACGACCCGTTCCTGATGCTGGACGAGTTCTACTCGGACGATCCGGACGACTACCTCGCGGGATTTCCCTCGCATCCGCACCGCGGCTTCGAGACCGTGACCTACATGCTCGACGGCCACATGCGCCACGAGGACAGCGGCGGCAACCGCGGCGACCTCGGTCCCGGCGACGTGCAGTGGATGACCGCGGCGCGCGGCATCGTGCACTCGGAGATGCCGCAGCAGACCGCAGGCCGCATGCGCGGCTTCCAGTTGTGGCTGAACCTGCCGGCGAAGGAGAAGATGAAGCCCGCGGCGTACAGCGACATTCCGGCCGCGGCGATTCCGGTCGCCGAGCTCGCGGCAGGCGTGCGCGTCAAGGTGATCGCGGGCGAGGACTTCGGCGTGCGCGGCCCGATGCATGGACTGTCCACCGAGCCGGTGTTCTACGACGTGCACCTGCCGGCGGGCGCTGCGTTCGATGCGCGGCTGCCGGCGGCGCACAACGCCTTCGTCTACGCCTACGAGGGCGAGGCGACAGTGGGCGCGGATCGCAAGGCCTTGCCGCATCGCGCCGCGGGCCTGCTGTCGGCGGGGGACAGCCTGCGTATCGCGGCGGGCGCCAGCGCTGCGCGCGTGCTGCTGCTGGCAGGAAAGCCGATCGGCGAGCCCATCGTGCAGTACGGGCCGTTCGTGATGAACACCCGCGACGAGATCGAGCAGGCGATACGCGACTACCAGTCGGGCGAATTCGCGAAGGACCCGGTGCGCCGCATCAGGGTGCCGCAGCCGGCCTGAGCGTTCAGGTGCGCACCGGCTTCTTTGCGGCGAGGAAGAACACAGAACCCAGCCCCGCCAGCAGCGCAAGCGTGGTGAAGCCGGTGCGGTAGTTTCCGGTGGCGTCGGCAAGGATGCCGGCGACCATCGGGCCGCCGATCTGGCCGACCACGGCGATCATCGAGGCGAGGCCGAGGATCATGCCGATCGCGCTGGTGCCGAAATAGTCGGCGCGGATCGCCTGCATCAGCGGCCCGCGCAGGCCCCAGGCCACGCCATGCAGGATGGCAAAGGCGGCTAGCATCGCCAGCACCGGCAGCGGCGTGAAGTTGGCATAGGTCAGCGCGAGCAGCGCGAGCATGTGCATCAGCATGCAGGCCACCGACAGCAGCCGCTTGTCCCAGCGATCGCCTACCGCCCAGCCGATGGCGACGCCGCCGATCTGCGCGACGGTCATCAGCGTGATGATCAGCGCGGCGGCCTCAAGCGAATAGCCGAGCGCTTCCTTCATGTGGGTGACCGCGTGCACGTTCACCGCGGTGACGACGAAGAGGGCGAAACCGTGGCCGAGCGAGATCAGCCAGAAGGCGCGCGTGCGCACGGCTTCCCGCCAGGTGAAGTCGCGCGAGGACGCGGGCGCCGGCGCCGGGGCGCTCGGTTCGGTCTGCGGCGGCGGCGCCGGCACGCCGTCGATGGTCATGCCCAGGTCCTTCGGGCGGTTGTGCATCACATGGGCAAGCGGCAGGCCGGCGGCGAGGATCAGCACGCCGGAAGCGAACGCGGTGGCGCGCCAGCCGTGGGTAACCAGCGACCAAGCCACCAGCGGCACCGCGGTGCCGCCGAACGCGAGTCCCAGGTGCATGGTCGACAGCGCGCGCGCGCGCCGGCGCTCGAACCAGTGCATCACCGCCACGTTCAGCGGGATGTAGCTCGACAGGCTGGAGCCGATGGCGACGAAGAAGAAGACGATGTAGAACTCGAGCAGCGTCTCGGTGAATGCGAGCAGCATGAAGCTGCAGCCGAGCATGACGATGCCGGTGAAGATGACGTTGCGTGGACCGAAGCGGTCCAGGAACCAGCCCATGATCGGCCCCAGCATCGCGGCTTCCATCTGCTGCAGGGCCGCGACGCCCGAGAGCGCGGTCTTCGACCAGCCGCGTTCCACGTGCAGCACGGCGACATAGGCGCCAAAGGACTGCATCAGGAACACCGACTGCAGGAACTGTATGCCGGTGCCGGCGGCGACCATGCGCCAGCCGTAGAAGACCTTGCTCACCCCGGCAGCCTACAGGCAGGCACGCCGGGGCGGAACCCGTCGTTTTGCGGGAGCTACTTCTTGCTCAGCGAGCCGAAGTCGATGTCGATCTTGCTGACGTCGACGTTTGCCCTTTCCTTCGCCTCGCGCGCGGCACGCGCAACCGAGTTGAACTCGAAGTTGCCGGCGACGAATGCTTCGGCGAGCTTGAAGCTCATCGCGACGAGCGCCTTGGGCTGGGGCTTCTCGCTGCCGGGCTGCGAATACACCTTGCCGCACAGTTCGATGTAGATTTTCTTCGCCAGCTCCTCGGTGTGGTCTACCGGTGGCGCTGCGCCGGGTTTCGCTTCTGCACTCATGGTGTCTTTCGCTATGCGTTGGGGCGCCAGTATTGTAGTCGCAATCATCGGCTATCCTCGCCGCTACATGGAGCAGACACCACGCCCGGAACTGCCGTGGGCGCTGTGGGCCGGCGTGGCCGGCGCGCTGGCGGCCACGGCGATCTCGGTGAAGGGGATACTCGCCTCGGCCAGCTCGACCGCGGCAATCGGCTTCATCTTCGTGCCCTTCATCGCCATCGCGGCCGGCGTGCTCGCCGGCGTCTGGGGGCTGGCGCTGGGCACGGTCGCGGCGCACCTGCGCGGCCTGAAGCAGGTGCTGCGCCCGGTGCTGATCATGGCCTGGGTGGTCGCGCTGGCGGCGCCGGCGGCAATCGGCTGGGAAGCCTGGCGCGGCTATGCGCTGCAGGCGGCGGTGCGCGAGGTGCTGGCGCTGCCGGGGAATCGCCTGGAGGACGCCTTCGCCTCGTCGCCCTGGAGCCGCAACAAGTTCTTCCTCGGCGCGCTTGCACAGCACAAGGAGGCGCACGCAGGCCTGCTCGAGCGCATCGCCGCGCTGCCCGACCCGGCGCTGCGCGAAGGCATGGGTTCGCTGTGGGACGTGATGGGCACGAACCGCAAGGGCCAGCCGGTGCTGTGGCTGGTGGCGGCCCACCCGCACACCTCGCCCGCGACGCTGGAGCGCCTCGCCGCGAACCCGGGCAGCGATCACATCCTCGGCGCGGTGCTGCGCAACCCGAACACGCCGCTTGCGGCGATGGCGCCGCACCTGGCGTCGACAAGTCATGAAATCGAATGGGGGCTGTCGCTTAACCCCAATACGCCTGCTGCGGTACTCGAGCGCCTGTCGCGCTCGGAGAACGTCTATGCGCGGCTGAACCTCACGTACAACAGCGGCACGCCGCTGGCGATTCTCGAACGGCTGGCGCAGGACGGCGACGAACTGCTGGCGCGTAATGCAAGCCGGGCGCTGGAACGCCGGCGCAAGGCCGCGCCGGCGCGCTGATCAGTTGCCGGGTGGCCGGGCGCCCGGAGGTGGCGGCGGCGGAGTGCCCGCGGGCGGCGGAGGCGGGGTGACCACGGGCGCGCTCTGTTGCTGCACCGGCTGGTCGTAGCGGCCGGCCACCGGCACGCGGTGCCCCTTGGCGTACATGCACTGCTGGTAGCTGTGGTCGTAGCGGCGTTGCGCATCCCGGCCGGAACTGCTCGCCGTGCCGGCACCCGCGACCGAGCCGAGCACGAGGCCAACCGCCGCGCCGGTGCCGGCGCCGCGGCTGCCGTCGGCGATGGCGCCGGCCACCGCACCGACGCCGGCGCCGATCGCCGCGCTCTTCACGCCGCTGTCCACCTGCGCCTCCTCGGCGGAGGTGCCGATCTGGTAAGCGGCGTACTGGCGGCACTCCTGGTCGTCGGCGCGAAACCGCTCGAAACTCATGCCGGTACCCGGAAGCACCAGCACGTTCGGGCCGGTGGGCACGGTCGCACAGGCGCCGAGCAGCACGACGGCACCAAGCAGGAGGGTTACGCGCGCGGCGGGCTTCATTGCTGCGGCGTGGGAGGTACCGGTTGCCACGCGCCGGCGCACTGCTGGACATAGGGGTAGTAGGCGTTCGATTCGGCGCAGTAGTACCAGTAGCTGGTCGACGCAGGCGCGGGTGCCTGCGGCCGCTCGATGTACACGGTAGGCTCGGGCGGCACGACGACCAGCGGCGCGGGTGCGTAGTAGTAGTAGCGCGGGAAGTACGGCCCGAAGTGCGAGCGGTAGTACGGCCGCGGATGCCCGTAGCGGTAAGAATACGCAAACCCCGGCGTGCCGAAATGGATGCCGATGCTGGCCCTTGCCCGCGGGCGGTGGGCATCCGCCGGACTCGCGGCGACCGCACCGAACGCGGCCAGCACGGCGACAGCCAGCAACTTCTTCATGACCATGTTCACAGGATAGCGCGGCGGACCGCCGGTTTCCACGCCGGAAGTGTTTCGAGTTGTAAGCGCAGATGAGGGAGAATACGCATATGGACGGATTGAGCCTACAGGTCGGCAAGTACGACATCCAGCAGATGCTCGGCAAGGGCGCCACGGGCACGGTGTACCTTGCAAAGGACACCTTTTCCGGCCGCGAGGTGGCGCTGAAGACCATCGAGCCGGAGGTGTTCCGCGATCCCGAGTTCGGCACCGTGCACCGCTCGCAGTTCCTCAACGAGGCTTCCCTCGCGGGCAAGATCCGCCATCCGCACATCGTCGCGATACTGGACGCGGTGGTCGAGGAGGATTCGGGCCACATCGCCATGGAACTCGTCACCGGCGGCGACCTCGCGCAGTACGTCAGCCCCGACAAGCTGCTCCCGGTGGCGGATGCGCTGCAGATCGGCTTCAAGTGCTGCGGCGCGCTCGACTATGCCTTCCGCGAGGGCATCGTCCACCGCGACATCAAGCCCGCGAACATCCTGATCTCCAGGGGTACCGAGGTGAAGATCTCGGACTTCGGCGCCGCGTTCCTGCGCAAGAGCCAGGCGGTGCAGACGGTGGCGATGGGCTCTCCCTTCTACATGTCGCCGGAACAGATCCAGGGCGCCGAGCTCACCATGCACAGCGACATGTATTCGCTCGGCGTGGTGCTGTACGAACTGCTCACCGGCACGCGGCCCTTCGTCGCCGACACGCTGGAGGGGCTGGTGCAGAAGATCCTGAACCAGGATCCGGTGCCGCCCTCGACGCTGCGCCCCGGCTTGCCCAGGCAGATCGATGCCGTGGTGCTTACCGCGATCAACAAGAAGCCTGCGCATCGCCACGCGAGCTGGGCGGACTTCGCGCATGCGATCTCGGAAACGGTCGGACTGGTGCTGCCGCCGGAAGCGATCTCGGATACCGAGAAGTTCGTTTCCATCAAGAGCGTGGAGATACTGTCGGGGCTCGCGGACGCGGAACTCTGGGAGATCGTCAACGCCGGGGTGTGGTCACGCGTCGCGGCCGCGAGCAGCATCGTGCGCGAGGGAGAGCCCGGCGAGAACTTCTATTTCATCGCCAAGGGGCAATGCAAGGTCACCAGCCAGGGCAAGCTTTTGAACCTGGTGAACGAATCGGAGTTCGTGGGCGAGATGGGCTGGATCGGCAGCGGCGGCGGCACGCGCCAGGCTTCGGTGGATGCGATGACCGACCTGCTGGTGGCCGAATACACTCCGGCGGCGCTCGCCGAGATGAGCCTGTCGGCGCAACTGCACCTGACGCGCGCGCTGGTGCGCAACCTAGCCGACCGGCTCGCGCTTTCGAACGCCCGACTTGCACGCTAGCGCAGATGCCGGCTGAGCTTGACGCACCCCACCTCATGGGCTACGTTCCGCCACTCGGTAAAGACAAACAATGTACCAATCTGGAGGAGGGCGCCATGACGCGTAACCAATCTCGACGACTGAATCTGAAGACCACCGCGGCGCTGGTCGCCGCTGCCTGCGCCATCGGCTGGGGAGCCCCCGTTCTTGCGCAGGCGCCGCAGAAAGTGGTGATGCGTTTCGCCGCCGACTTTCCGCCGCCGCCGCATCCGGCCGGCCTCGCGATGCAGCACTTCCGCGACGCGCTTGCCAAGGCGATCCCGGGCAGCGAGGCGCGGCTGTACTTCGCCGGCGCGCTGTACACGATTCCCGAGGCGTTCGAGGCGATGCGCCAGGGCAACCTGGAAATGACCTGGATGCAGATGGGCAAGGCGGCCCCCGTGGACGGCTACATGATGTCCGTGGTCGGCCCGGGCATCATGACCACCGTAGGCGCGGTGGACAACATCGACAAGACCAAGACCTTCCAGTTCCTCGCCGACCGGCTGCAGAAGACGCAGGCGATCAAGGTGTTCGGCGCCGGCCACATGAGCTTCGGCATGGGCGTGGGCGGCAAGAAGCGCTACCTCAAGTCGGCTGACTTTTCCGGCCGCAAGGTGCGCAGCATGGGCCCGGCGGAAAACCCGGTGCTCGAATCGTGGAAGGCGAACCCGGTGGTGATGGCCTTCGGCGAAGTGCCGACCGCACTCGAGTCGGGCGTCATCGACGGCCTGATGACCAGCATCGGCGGCTGGCTGGGCGTGCGCGAGCAGGCGCCCTTCTACACCACGGGTGGTGCCGGCGTGTTCACCGGCGACTACTACATGGTCAGCGCGAGCCGGCGCTGGTGGGATCGCCTGAGCCCCGCGACGCAGGGCGTGCTGGAAAAAGTCATCGCCGAGACCATCCAGGTGCAGAAGGAACTGAACTGGTGCGTCGACAAGATGACCTACGAGAAGTACGGCACCAAGGACCCGTCCAAGCCGGGCGTGTACTGGATGACGCCGCAGGAAGTCACCGCGCTCACCAGCGCGCTGGGCAATGGTCCGTCGAACTGGGTGAAGAGCAAGGTGCCCGCAGCGGCGAAGCCGCTGGTGGACCAGTTCAAGGCCGAAGGCCAGGCGCTCTCCAAGGCCAACCCGCCGGGCTCGTCGTGGATCGAGAAGGTGGACTGCTCGAAGCACGCCTCCAAGATCGTCATCAAGTAGTACAGGCGCGGGAAGGGTAGCGCTTGGAGAAGGCATACGCGGCATGGCGTGCGTTCCAGGAGAAAGTCCTGGCGCATGCCACCGCGATTCTCCTGCTCGGCTGCACGCTGCTGGCGCTGCTCGAGGTGGTGCGGCGCTACGTTTTCGGCCATTCGTTCGAATGGCAGCAGGACGCGGTCACGTTCATCACCATGAGCGCGGTGTTCCTCTATTTCGGCAATGCGCAGCGGCGCGGCTCGCACCTCAACGTCACGCTGCTCACCGACACGCTGCATGCCCTTGGCCCCGGCCCGAAGAAGGCCGCGGCGGCGATACGGTTCCTCGCCACCTGCCTCGCCTTCGCGTTCATGGTCGCGGTGCTGTGGTGGGGCTGGATCGAGGTCGAGGACGCGCTCAAGTACGCGTCCCGCACCGAGAGCCTGGCGTTCCCGATGTGGCCTTTCCTTGCGGCGCTGTATGTCGGCTTCATCTTCATGGCAATAACCCTGTTCTTCCAGATCTATCGCGGCTTCCAGGAGCTGCGCGGCCTTACCGTGCTGGTCGATCCCCCGGAAGCCGAAGAGAGCATCCACTGACTTCCTGATTTCCCCTGAGGAGGGGGCTGATGCAACTGGTCTGGATTACAGGCATTGTGCTGCTCGTGCTGAGCGTGCCGATCGGCATCGCGCTGAGCGCGGCGGCCGCCGCCTATATCGCGGTGGACCCGTTGCTCGAACCGACGGTGATCTTCCGCCAGTTCTTCAGTTTCGTTTCCCGCTACTCGCTGATCGCGATCCCGCTTTTCATCTTCGCCGGCTTCCTGATGGAGAAGACCGGACTGGTGGGGCAGTTGTTCCGCTTCGCCGACTCGCTGGTGGGCTGGCTGCCCGGCGGCTTCGGCGTTGCCACGGTGCTTGCCTGCGTGCTGTTCGGCGCCATCTCCGGGTCCAGCGTCGCCATGGCGGCGGCGATGAGCGTCATCGCGATTCCCGAGATGCGAAAACGCGGCTATCCCGACTGGCTTTCGGGCGGCCTTGTGGCCACCGCGGGCGGCATCGCCATGCTGATCCCGCCGAGCATCATCCTGGTGCTCTACGGCATCGTCACCGAGACCTCGATCGTCGCGCTGTTCTTCGCCGGCGTGATCCCCGGGATCATGCTCGCCATCGGCAACGCGCTCACGGTGATCTGCATCGCGCTGTGGCTGAAGCTGCCGCGCGGCGAGTTCGACGCCAGGCGCATCCTGCCCGAGTTCCTCGGTGCCGCGCCGGCGCTGGGCATGCCGGTGGTGATCCTCGGCGGCCTGTACGGCGGCCTCTTTACGCCCACCGAGGCCGCTGCCGCGGGCTGCGGCTACGCGCTGCTGTACGGCATGATCTCCAACGGCCGGCAGTTCATGCGCGAACTGCTGCCGACCGCGGCGAAGGCGCTGAACCTCACCGCCGTGATCATCTTCCTCGTCGGCAGCGTCGGCGTATTCCAGTTCCTGCTGTCGAACCTGTACTGGCCGCAGAAGGTCACCGAGTACGTCGTCAACATGGGGCTGACGCAGCTCGGCTTCATCTTCGCCTTCATGGGCGTGCTGCTGATCCTCGGCATGCTGGTCGACGGCGTCGCCATGGTGCTGCTGACGGTGCCGGTGGTGTTCCCGGTGGCCTACGCGCTGAAGATCGACCCGGTGCACCTGGCCATCATGCTGACGCTGGCGGTGGAGATGAGCGTGGTGACGCCGCCGGTGGGGCTGAACCTCTTCGCGGTCAGCGGCACGGCGAAGATTCCGCTGATGTCGGTGATGAAGGGTTCGATACCGCTGTTCCTCAGCGACTTCACCGTGCTGATGCTGGTGATCTTCTTCCCGGCGCTGGCAACCTGGCTGCCCAGCGTCCTCATCACCAGCGCCTTCAAGTAGCCGCTTCGCCCGCGGCGTGGCCGCGCCTGGGCACCAGCACCGTCCTCTCGAAGCTCATGAACTGCGTGCCGTCCGCCTTGATGCCGATGGTGCGCACCGTGACGATGCCCTGCGTCGGGCGCGATTTCGATTCGCGCTTGGAGAGCACCTCGGTCTGCGCATAGATGGTGTCGCCGGCGAACACCGGCGCGGTGAGGCGCACGTCGGTCCAGCCCAGGTTGCCGATCGCGCGCTGGCTCACGTCGCTGACGCTCATGCCGGTGACGATCGCGAGCGTGAGGCAGCTGTTGACCAGCGGCTTGCCGAATTCGGTGTTCGCCGCGTACGCATGGTCGAAGTGCAGCGGGTGCGTGTTCATGGTCAGCAGCGTGAACCAGGTGTTGTCGGTGTCGCTGATGGTGCGGCCGGGCCAGTGCTTGTAGACGTCGCCGACGACGAAGTCCTCGTAGTAGCGCCCGCCGCTCATCGCGCGGCCCCCCGCAGCGGCGCGAGGATCTCGGCGCCATGCGCGTCCAGCGCCGGGGTTTCGAGCCTGGGCATGCCGGGCTCGTCGCGAAACCGGATCGGCGTGCCCAGGTGCCTGCGGCCGCCGGAGTCGGTGATCACCATGCCGCGCGCCAGCAGGTTCTCGTCGCGCAGCGCCTCCGGCAGCGTCTTCAGTTCACCGAAGCAGACATCCAGCTTCGACAGGAACGCCACCCACTCGGCCTGGGTCCTGGTCAGGAAGGTCTGGCGCAGGTAGGCCTCCAGCGGTTGCTGGTGCGGGCCGGGACCCTTGTCGTTCAGCGACGCGAGTTCCGGCCTGCCGAGCGCATCGAGCAGGTTCCTGACGAATTTCGTCTCCTGCCCGGCGAGCGCAATGTGGCGGCCGTCGCTGGTGTCGTAGATCTGGTAGAACGCTGCGCCGCCGGTGGTGCGCTCGTGCTTCGGAACCTGCTGGCGATCCTCGGCGAGCGCCGGGCCGAGGATGTTCGCGCTGGCCGAGACCAGCGAATCGTGCATCGCGATGTCGACGTAGTCGCCGGCGCCGGTCTTCTCGCGTCGCAACAGCGCCATCAGCACGCCGGCGAGGCCCTGCAGCGCGCTCACCATGTCGGCGGCAGGCAGGCCGGGAATCGCCGGCTTGCCGTCGCGGCCCTCGGTGACGCTCAGCACGCCGCTCACCGCCTCGACGCCGATGTCGTGCGCAGGCCGGTCGCGATACGGGCCGTCCTGGCCGAAGGCGCTGATCGAGCAGTAGACGATGCGCGGGTTGCGCGCGCGCACCGCGTCGTAGCCGACGCCGAGCCGGTCGACGACGCCGGGACGGAACGATTCGACGAACACGTCGGCAGTTTCCGCCAGCCGCAGCAGCGCTTCGCGGTCCGCGGGGTCCTTGAGGTTGGCGACGACGCTCTTCTTGCCGCGGTTCAGGCTGCGGAAATAGACCGTGCCTTCGCCTTCGCGCACGCCGATGTGACGTACCGGGTCGCCTTCGCCGGGCGGTTCGACCTTGATCACCTCGGCGCCGTGGTCCGCCAGCGCCTGTGTGAGATACGGGCCGGGCAGGAACATCGAAAGATCCAGTACGCGCAGTCCATCCAGTTTCATGTCGCAGTCTTTCCGAGCAGGGTTTCGTTGTCGGCACCGGCAGCCGAGCCCGCGCGTTGCGCGAGCCGGTGGCCGTCGATGCGGATCGGGTTGGCAAGCACGCGCAGCGTGCCCTTGCTCGGGTGGGGCACGCTGCCGACCATGCCGGTGCGCGCGACGAACGGGTTGTCCAGCGCGCGCGCGATGTCGTTCACCGGCCCGATGGGCAGCACGCCGGCAAGCGTGTCCAGCCAGTGCGCGGTCGGATGGCGGCGGAATTCGGCATCGAGGATGGCGGTGAGCGCGGCGCGGTTTGTGAGCCGCGCGCCTTGCGTCGCGAAGCGCGGATCCGCCGCGAGTCCCGGCAGGCCGAGGCGATTCGCCAGCTCCACCCAGAACCCCTGCGTCATGCAGGCGACGAACACCCAGCCGTCCGCGGTGGGGAAGGATTGCACCGGCGTCAGCGACAGGTGCGCGCCGCGCGGCTGTCGCGTCGACTCGTAGCCTTCGTTCAGGTACCAGGTGGCGGAGTAGCCGAGCTGGTGCAACGCGACGTCGAACAGGCAGACGTCGACGTCGCAGCCGATGCCGGATTTCTGCGCGCGCAGCAGGCAGGCAAGCAGGCCGATGGTGCCGGTGGCGCCGGACATGTAGTCGATGATCGAGACGCCGGCGCGTGCCGGCGCGCCCTCGGGATCGCCGGTGAGGCTCATCAGGCCGGCCTCGGCCTGCATCAGGAAGTCGTAGCCGGGCCGCGCAGCGCGCTCGTTGTCGCGGCCGTAGGCGGAGATGTGCAGGCAGACGATAGCCGGCTTCAGCTTGCCGAGCGCAGCATAGTCGAGGCCGAGCTTCGCCGGCAGGTCACCGCGCAGGTTGTTCATCACCGCGTCGGCCGACCGTACCAGGCGCTCGAAACCGGCACGCCCATCGGGCGACTTCAGGTCGAGCAGCACGCTCTTCTTGTTCGCGTGCCAACTCTGGAAGTACAGGCTGTCGCCGTCGCCGGCATAGAACGGACCGACGCCGCGCGAGGCATCGCCGCCGGAGGCAGGGTTCTCCACCTTGATGACCTCGGCGCCGAGATCGGCGAGGAACGCCGAGCCATAGGGCGCGGCGCCGAACTGCTCCAGCGTGAGGATCCGGATTCCCGCGAGCGGCTTGTCGGCTTCCCCGCCGCCGTTCAGGCCGCCGGGTTTCTCTTCAGCCATTGCTTCGAGATGATTATGCGCTGCATCTCGTTGGTGCCTTCGCCTATGCAGGTGAGCGGCGCATCGCGGTACAGGCGCTCGATGTCGTATTCCTTGGAGTAGCCGTAGGCGCCGTGGATGCGCATCGACTCGATGCTGTTCTCGAGCGCCGCTTCGGAGGCGAAGAACTTCGCCATGCCGGCTTCCATGTCGCAGCGCTCGCCGCGGTCGAAGGCCTGCGCGGCGTCCAGCGTCAGCAGCCGCGCGGCGCGCGCACGCGTCGCCATTTCGCCGAGCTTCAACTGGATCGCCTGGTGCTCGCTGATCGGCTTGCCGAAAGTCTGGCGCACCTGCGCGTAGTCGGACGCGAGCTTCAGCGCGCCCTCGGCGATGCCGACGCCGCGCGCGGCGACGTTGATGCGGCCGAGTTCCAGCCCCCCGGTGACCTGGAAGAAGCCCTGGCCCTCGACTTCGCCCACGAGGTGGTCGGCGGGGATGCGGTAGTTGTCGAACACCAGTTCGCCGGAGTCTATGCACTTGTAGCCGAGCTTCTCCAGCTTCCTGCCCACGGTGAAGCCCGGGCCCTTGGGCGCGATGAACAGGCTCATGCCCTTGTGCCGCGGCTGCGCGCCCGGATCGGTCTTCACCAGCAGCGCCATGCACGAGCCCTCGATGCCGTTGGAGATCCAGGTCTTGGTGCCGTTGATGACGTAGTGATCGCCGTCGCGTCGCGCCGTCATGCGGATGCCCTGCAGGTCGGTGCCGGCGTCGGGCTCGGTGAGGGCGAGCCCGCCGCGGATCTCGCCGCTGGCGAACTTCGGCAGCCAGCGCTGCTTCTGACGCTCGGTGCCGAACTTCTCCACCGCGAGCGCCAGCATCAGGTGCGAATTGAAAATGCCGGTGAGCGCCATCCACACCGACGAGATTCGCATCACCAGCCGCGCGTAGGTCGCCGCCGGCAGGCCGAGGCCGCCGTACTGCTGGCCCACCGTGGCGCCGAACAGGCCCATCTCCTTCATCTGCTCCACGAGCTCGTGCGGGTAGCGGTCGGCGTGGTCGTACTCGCGCACGCGAGGCGCGACCTCTCGCGTTACCCAGCGATCTATGGCGTCGAGGAGACGGGCTTCGTCCCCGGCATCCAGATGAGGGCGTGCCGGGGTTGCTGCGGTGTTCAATTCGCGCGGATCACGCCGCAGGCAAGGCGCGCGCCGCTGTTGCCGGTGGGCTGCGTGCGGAAATCGTCAGGACCCGCGTGCACGATCACGCTGCGGCCGACGATGTTGCCGGGGCCGGAACCGACGCTGATGACGTCGAGCATGACGTCGATCTTGGCGCGGCCGGCCTTGTTGGCGACCAGCATCGGCAGGTCGCCGGCATGGCGCTCGCCGCCCGTGGGGCTGCCGTGGGGCTTGCCGTAGGGATTGAAGTGGCCCTTGGCGCTCATGCCGTCGCCGGAGCTGCAGTCGCCCACTTCGTGGATGTGGAAGCCGTGGCTGGCGCCGGGCTTCAGGCGCGCGACGTTGGCGAGCACGCGAACGCGGTTGCCGACCTGCTCGAAGGTCACTTCGCCGATCACCTTGCTGCCCTTGGTGGGCTGCAGGCCGGCGCTGGCGCGCATCGGCTCATCGGGCACGCTCTGGCAGCCTGCGGTCAAGGCGAGCGCAGCGATCATCATCACGGTCTTGTTCATGGGTCTCCCTTTCGATCTTCCACTGGACGAAAGCGCATTTTGCCTGTCGCGGCGCCATCTGCGCAACGCCCAAATTCAAACGCATCCGGCCGCGTGCGGCCGCTCCGGTGGCATGTCGAAATGCCGCCTCGCGCGCCGCTTCATTGCCCGCGGCGGCGTGCCCGGCAATAATCGCTGCCCTTGCTGATCCTCAAGCTCCTGCTGACGCCGCTGCTCACGCTCGCGGTGAGCCTCGCGGCGCGCGCCTGGGGCCACCGCGCATCCGGCTGGCTGACGGCGCTGCCGATCGTCGCGGCGCCGATTTCGGCAGTGCTGCTGCTGGAGCAGGGCGTGGATTTCCTCGTGCAGACCTCGGTGGCCACGCTCGTCGCACTGCCCGCGATCGCGCTGTACATCCTGGTGTTCGCGCGCGTCGCGCGCCGCTACGGCTGGGTGGCGAGCCTGCTCGCGGGCTGGACCGCATTCATCGCCGCCGCGCTGCCCTTGTCGCAGTTGCCGGCGGGCGCGCCGGGCGGCCTGGCGATGACCTGGCTCGCGCTCGCCGCGGTGCTCGCCCTGCTGCCGCGCTCGCAGGCGCCGCGCGTGCCGGTGCACGTGCCGCGCATCGAGATCGCCCTGCGCATGGCGGCGTCGGTGGTGCTGATGCTCGCGGTGAGCTACGGCGCGGAAACGCTGGGTGCGCGCATCTCGGGCGTACTGCTGTCGTTCCCGATCGGCGGCTCGGTGCTGCCCGCGTTCACGCGCGGCATGCACGGCGTCGAGGCGACGACGCTGCTGCTGCGCGGCTTCACGCTAGGCATGTTCGCGTTCCCGATGTTCTTCTTCGTGCTGGCACTGGTGCTGCCGCTCGCGCACCCGGTGCTCGCGTTCGCCGGCGGCGTACTGGGCGTGCTCGCGGTGCACGCGCTGATGGCGCAGGCGGCGAAGCGCGGCTGGGTGCGCTAGCATCGACGCATGACGCGCGCCTACGACGGCCTCAAAGTGCTCGATTTCACGGCGATGATCGCCGGTCCGCATTGCACGCGCCTGCTGGCGGACCTCGGTGCCGACGTGATCAAGCTCGAACCGCCCGAGGGCGACTACATGCGCAGCCGCGGGCCGCTGCGCGACGGGCACAGCACTTACTACGGCTCGCTGAACTGCGGCAAGAAGAGCCTGTGCGTGGACCTGAAGAAGCCGCAGGCGCGCGAGCTGGTGCTCGAACTTGCGGCGCAGGCCGACGTGGTGGTGGAGAACTTCCGTCCCGGCGTCATGCAGCGCCTGGGCTTCGGCCATGCGGCGCTGTCGGCGCTGAACCCGCGGCTGGTGTACTGCTCCATCTCGGGTTACGGCCAGAGCGGCAGTCTCGCCGACCGCCCGGCCTACGCGCCCATCGTGCACGCCGCCAGCGGCTTCGACATGGCGATGCTGCACTACCAGGACGGCCTGTCGCGCCCGCTGCAGAGCGGCATCTTCATCGCCGACATACTCTCCGGCGTCAACGCCTTCGGCGGCATCGGCGCCGCGCTGTACCGGCGCGAGA
>JBFWRS010000039.1:0-28847 GCA_050248795.1 Burkholderiales bacterium
GTGAAGTCGAGCTCGGGATCGCGGAAGTCCATGCCGCCGAACGCGGGCTTGCCGCGGAACGACACCATGCGCTCCTTGAGGATGCGGTAGCTGCGGTTGTTGAGGATGACGTAGGTGATCGGCCGCTTCAGGTTGGCCGCGGTCCACAGCGCCTGTATGGTGTACATGGCGCTGCCATCGCCGACCACCGCGACCACCGGCCGCTCGGGAAGCGCGAGGCTCGCGCCCACCGCACCCGCCATCGCAAAGCCGATGCCGCCGCTGGCGAGCCCCATGAAACTCCTGGCGTCATGGAAGCGCAGGAATCCGAGCAGCGACGGCGTCGCGGTCAGCGCCTCCTCGACCACCAGCGCGTGCGCCGGCAGGTTCTCCGCGATGCGCCACATCAGGTAGCGCGGGTCGATCGGCTTGCCGCGCGCCAGGCCGGAAGCGTCTTTCGCCAGCACTGCGCGCTTCGCCGACCAGTTCGAGGCTTTCAGCGCATCGATGCGGCGCGCGCCTTCGGCAATGCGCGATTCGCCGGCGAGGCTGCGCAGTGCCGGCAGCAGCGCGGCGAGCGTCTCCTTTACGTTGCCTTGCAGCGCCAGCTCGGCGTGGAAGTTCTTGCCCAGGTCCCAGTCGCGTTCGCTCAGCTGCACCACCGGCATGCCGTCGGGCAGCGCTTCCACCGCGCTGTACACCGACATGCGCAGCGAATCGCCGCCCAGGCTCAACAGCAGGTCGTGCGGTGAGAGCGTGTCGCGCACCTGCTTCTGGCTGCGCGGCAGGCTGCCCATGTACGCCGGGTGGCCGGTGGGGAAGTGCGCGGAGTACGGCACCGTCTGCTGGTACACCGGCGCGCCCAGCAGTTCGGCAAGCGCGCTCGCCTCTGCCCAGGCGTCCCAGGTGGCGAGCTCGTTGCCGGCGATGATTACCGGATTGCGCGCGGCGAGCAGCCTGCGGGCAAGCGACTGCAGCGAGGCATCGGCGGGCCGCGAAGCCGGGTCCACGCGGGTCGGCCGGCCAAGATCCAGCTCCGCTTCGCCGTCGAGGATGTCGCCCGGCAGGCTGATGAACACCGGTCCGCGCGGCGGCGCCATCGCAACCTTTGCCGCGCGGCGCAGGATGCGCGGCAGGTCCTGCACCCGCGTCACCTCGACCGCCCACTTCACCATCGGCTGCGCGATCGGCACCAGGGAATCCCACAACAGCGGCTCCATCAGGCCGTGGCCCTGCTCCTGCTGCCCGGCGGTGAGGATCAACGGCGAGCCGCAGAACTTGGCGTTGTACAGCGCACCCATGGCGTTGCCCAGGCCCGGGGCGACATGCACGTTGCAGGCGGTCAGCCGGTTCGACGCGCGCGCATAGCCGTCGGCCATCGCCACCACCACGCCCTCCTGCAGGCCGAGCACGAAGCGCGGCTCGCTGCGCCCCGCGAGGGCGTCCATGATCGCGAGCTCGGTGGTGCCCGGATTGCCGAACAGGTGATCGACGCCCTCGTCGGCGAGGATGGACAGGAACGCGTCGCGCCCCGTGACCCGGCTGGAAAGGTTCGTCATCGCGCCTCCGCCACTGGGGTGAACATCGGCACCGGCGGCCCGCCTTCGGTGGGCTTGAACACCACCCTCACCGGCTGGCCGATGCGCACCGCGTCGAGGTCGCAATCGACGATGTTGCTGATCATCGACACGCCCTCGTCCAGCGTCACGTAGGCGATGCAGTAGGGTACCGGCACGCCGCGCCTCAGTACGCTGTAGGTGTGGATGGTGCCGGTTCCCCTGGCGTCTATCCACGTGGTGTTGGCGGAGAAGCAGTGCGGGCAGATCGCGCGCGGGTAGAAGTGCGACTCGCCGCAATCGGCGCATTTTTTCAGCAGCAGCCGACCTTCGGCCGCGGCATCGAAAAACGGCTTCACCTCGGCATTCACCGCAGGCGCGGGGATCTTCCGGTCCTGTGCCATCAGCGCCATGGCTATTCCCTCTCCATGATCAGCGTCGCGCTGGCATGCCGGGTGCCGAGCTGTCCCCCGGTGCCCTGGGCGAGCGCCAGCGCGCAGTTCTTTACCTGAACCGCGGGGTGAGCCTCGCCGCGCAACTGGCGCACCGCCTCGATCACCTTGGTCATGCCGCCGCGATTGGCGGGATGGTTGTTGCAGAGGCCGCCGCCGTCGGTGTTGAAGGGCAGCCTGCCGCTGCCGGATATCAGGTTGCCGTCGGCGACAAAGCGGCCGCCCTCGCCCTTGGCGCAGAACCCCAGGTCCTCGAGCTGCATCAGCACGGTGATGGTGAAGCTGTCGTAGATGGACGCGTACTGGATGTCGGCAGGCTTCACGCCGGCCTCCTCGAACGCCGCGGGTCCGGACCAGGCCGCACCGGACACGGTGAGGCTCGGCTTGCCGCCCGCCTGTCCCTTCGGTGCCTCGCCCGCGCCCAGCAGCTTCACCAGCGGGCGCCTGAGGCTGCGCGCGATTTCGGGACGCGCGACGATAACCGCACCGCCGCCATCGGATACCACGCAGCAGTCGAGCCGGTGCAGCGGATCGGCCACCATCGGCGAATCGAGCACGTCTTTTACCGTCACCACGTCGCGCAGCATGGCGTGGGGATTGTGCTGCGCATGGTGCGAAGCGGCGACCTTGATCCACGCCAGCTGCTCGCTGGTGGTGCCGAATTCGTGCATGTGCCGCATCGCCGCCATCGCGTAGCTGTTGGCGGTGACGATGCCGTACGGCGCTTCGAACGGACCGTCGGGCACTGCGGCACCCCAGCTGCGCGGCTGCGTGCCGCTGGAGCCCTCGGAGCGCGGGCGCCCTGCAAGCGTAACGAGCGCTACGCTGCACTTGCCCATCGCGATTGCCTGCGCGGCGTGCGAGACATGGATCAGGTATGAGGAGCCGCCGGTATCCGTCGCGTCCACATGGCGCACCTTCAGCCCCATGTAGTCGACCATCGACAGCGGCCCGAGCCCGGGCGCGTCACCGGCGCAGAAATAACCGTCGACGTCGCGATGCGACAGTCCTGCATCCTCGAGCGCGCCCTTCGCCACCTCGGCGTGCAATTGCGCCACCGATTTGTCCTCGGCCTTGCGCGTCGGGTGTTCGTAGGCGCCGACGAGATACGCCTTGCCCCTGATCGTCATGAGTTCCTCGTGGTATGCAGGCACCCGCCTGCCGTCCGCCCCTCTGGCGATTCATACTCTACCCGCAGGGCGCAGGCCCGCCATGGTGCCATCGCACTGTTTCGATTGCCGCAACCGGGCGGACGCGGGAGAATCGGCCCTCAGCCTCCAACACAAGCCATGGCCAGCGTACCCCAGCCCAGCATCGGCGCCGCACGGCAGGAGTTCTATCGCCGCATGGACGGCGACAATCTCACCCCCCTGTGGGAGGTGCTGCACAACCTCGTGCCGGCGCTGCCTTCGACCGGCTGCCTGCCGGCGCTGTGGAAGTACCGGGACGTGCGGCCGTACATCCTCGAATCGGGCACGCTCATCACGGCGAAGGAAGCGGTGCGCCGTGTGCTGATCCTCGAGAACCCGGGCCTGCGGGGGCAATCGTCGATCACGCGCAGCCTCTACGCCGGGCTGCAGCTGATCCTGCCGGGCGAGATCGCGCCCAGCCATCGCCACACGCAATCGGCACTGCGCTTCATCGTCGAAGGTTCGGGCGCATATACCGCGGTGGACGGCGAACGCACCGTGATGCATCCGGGAGATTTCATCATCACGCCTGCCTGGACCTGGCACGACCACGGCAACCCGGCCGACGGCGAGCCTGTGGTCTGGCTGGACGGTCTGGACATCAACCTCGCGCAGATCTTCGGCGCGCAGTTCATGGAGGTCTACCCGGAGGAGGCGCAACCCGTCTCCCGGCCGGAGGGCGACTCCGGCAACCGCTACGGCAACAACCTCGCGCCGCTCGGCCCCCTGCCGCAGGGCAGGACGTCGCCGATCTTCAACTACCCGTATGCGCGCAGCCGCGAGACGCTGGCGACCATGCGCCGCAACGGCGATCCGGACCCCTGCCACGGCTGGAAGATGCAGTTCATCAATCCGCTCACCGGCGGCCCGGCGATGCCGACCATGGGCACCTTCATCCAGTTGCTGCCCGAGCGCTTCGCATCGGCGCCGTACCGGTCCACCGACGGCACGATCTTCAGCGTGGTCGAGGGCACGGGGCGCGTCACCATCGACGCGCAGGCCTTCGAGTTCGAGCCGCGCGACGTGTTCGTGGTGCCGCCGTGGTCTGCGGCCACGTTCGAAACGCGCGGCGAATGCGTGCTGTTCAGCTTTTCTGACCGCCCGGCGCAGGTCGCGCTCGGATTCTGGAGGGAACAACGTGGTTGATGCGGCACGAGACGGGGCCTTCTATTCGCGCGAATACAACAACCGGCAGCTGGTGCCGGAGCACCCGGAGATCCTTGCGCGCTGGGCCGACGAGTCGGCGAAGGCGCGCAACACCATGACCTGCCATATCGGCGTGCGCTACGGCGACATGCCGGGCGAGACGATGGACATCTTCCCCGCGCGCATGACCGGCGACGGCACCTGCATGATGTTCATCCACGGCGGCTACTGGCGCGCGATGGACAAGAGCAGCCACGCGTTCCTCGCGCCGCCCTGGGTGGGCGCTGGCGTGTCGGTGGCGCTGGTGAACTACGACCTCTGCCCCAGGGTGAGCATCGACGAGATCGTCAGGCAGATGCTGCGCGCGTCGCGCTGGCTGTACCTGCACTGCGAGGACTACGGCATGGACCAGGACCGGCTGTACGTCGCAGGCCACTCCGCGGGCGGCCACCTGACCGCGATGATGATGGCGGCGCACTGGCCGGTGTTCGACAGGGACCTGCCGAAGGACCTGTTCAAGGGGGCGCTGGCGATCAGCGGCATCTACGACATGCGGCCGATCCGGCACGTGGACTTCCTGCAACCCGACCTGCGCCTGGACGAGGTGTCGGCCGAGCGGCTGTCGCCCGCGCTGATCCCGCCCGCCACCCGCATGCCGGTCGCCACCTGCGTCGGCGGCAACGAGAGCTCCGAGTTCCATCGCCAGGCGGCGTTCCTGAAGGAGCGCTGGAGGAGCGCGGTGGCCTTCGAGATCCCGATGCCGGGCACGAACCATTTCACGGTACTCGACGCACTGGCCGATCGCGGCAGCGCCTTGTTTGCCGGCGCGCGCCGCATGATGAAGCTGGACCGATGAGCCGCGAGTTCCTCGAGGCCGGCGACTACGTCGATCGCACGCCCGCGGTCGAGGCATTCGCGCGCGAGCATGCGGCGGGCGACGACGATCGCGCGCGCGCGGTGTCCCTGTATTACGCGGTGCGCGACGCGATCCGCTACAACCCTTTCCTCGACTTTTCGCGCGACGCGGCGTTCCGCGCGAGCGAGGTGCTGGCGCTGGGCGAGGGTTTCTGCGTCGGCAAGGCGGCGCTGCTGGCGGCCTGCGCCCGCGTCCAGGGCATCCCGGCGCGGGTGGGATTCGCCGACGTCAGGAACCACCTGACCACGCCCCGCCTGCGCGAGAAGATGGGCACCGACCTGTTCCTCTACCACGGCTATACCGAAGTGCTGCTGGAAGGAAGATGGGTCAAGGCGACGCCGGCGTTCAACCTCGAGCTGTGCGAGAAGTTCCGCGTCAAGCCGCTGGAGTTCGACGGCCGCGAGGACTCCATCCTGCATCCCTACGACGCCGACGAGCGCCGGCACATGGAGTACCTGCACGACCACGGCAGCTTCGCCGACGTCCCGGTCGAGCGCATACGCAAGGCCTTCCGGGAGTCGTACCCGGATTTCTACGACCTCAAGGAAGCCTCCGCCAGGGAAAGCTTCGGCTGAACGCGGCATGCGTTCCATCCTGGAGGACAGTTTCCGCGCTGCGGTCGCGGCCGCCGATCCGCTGAAGGTACTTCCTGCCGAGCTTCCCCCGCCGCCGCGCGGGCGCACTTTCGTCGCAGCCGCCGGCAAGGCCGCAGCATCGATGGCGCTGGCAGTCGAGACGCACTGGCCCGCGGACGCGCCGCTGGACGGGCTTGCGCTTACCCGCTACGCGCACGGCCTGCCGACGTCGCGCATCCGCGTCGTCGAAGGCGGACATCCGGTGCCGGACGAGGCGGGCGAACGTGCGGCGCGGGAGATCCTTGCCGCGGCAAGGGCGCTGCGGGAAGAGGACCTGCTGCTGGTGCTGGTGTCCGGCGGTGGTTCTGCGCTGCTGACGCTGCCCGCCGAGGGCATCTCGATGGCAGACATGAAGGCGGTGACGAAGGACCTGCTGCGCTGCGGCGCCGACATCCGCGAGATGAACACGGTGAGGAAGCACCTGTCGGCGATCCAGGGCGGGCGGCTGGCGGCGGCGACGCAGGCACGCGTACTGGCACTGGTAGTGTCGGACGTGACCGGCGATGACCCCACGCACATCGCCTCCGGACCCTGCGCGCCGGATCCCAGCACGTACGCCGAAGCGCGCGAGATCCTGGCGCGATATCGCATCGCGTCGCCCGCCGCGATCCGCGCCAGGCTGGATGCGGGCGTGCGCGGCGAAGCCGAAGAGACGCCGAAGCCCGGCGACGCGCTCTTCGCTCGCGTGGAGAACCGCGTCGTCGCCAGCGCGCACAGGTCCCTGGAAGCGGCGGCGGAAGCGTTCCGCGCCCGCGGCATCCAGCCAGTGATCCTCGGCGATTCCATCACTGGCGAGGCTCGCGACGTGGCAAAGGTCATGGCGGCGCTGGTGCGCGAGATCCGCGCATATGGCGCGCCGTTCAAGCCGCCGGTGGCGCTGATCTCCGGCGGCGAGTGCACCGTCACCGTGAGGGGGGGAAAGGGGCGCGGCGGGCGCTGCAGCGAATTCCTGCTCGCGCTCGCCGTGGAACTGGGCGGCCTACCCGGCGTGCATGCGATGGCGGCGGATACCGACGGCATCGACGGCTCGGAGGACAATGCCGGTGCGGTAGTCGCGCCGGACAGCCTGGATCGAGCGCGCAGGGCAGGCATCGACGCCGCGCGGCTGCTTGCCGACAACGACAGCTACGCGTTCTTCGCCGCGCTCGGCGACCTCGTGGTCACCGGCCCGACGCGCACCAACGTCAACGACTACCGCTCGATCCTGATCGCGCCGTCCGCCGGCGGCAGTTGAACTGCCCGATCGGGCTGCCCGAGTGGCAGTCCAGGACGAAGCGCTCCCCGCCGCCCGACGCGGTTGGCGGCAGGCCGGCAAGGAACTGCTCCAGTGGCAGGTCGGCGGCCGCAAGCACGAACAGCGGCCCGATCGACGGCGGCAGGCTGAGCAGGTCGACCGGCGCACTCGCGCCGAACAGTGCGCCATGGGCGCCCTGCAGCGGGTCGCCCGTGAACTGGGGGTCGATGCGCAAAGTGCCTTGCCTGAACGTGACGCTGTAGTTGGAGGAGGACACGCCGAACGGCGTGACCGCGTAGCTGCCTGGAGGCGAGCCCTGCTCCGCAGTGGTGGAGAAGCGCAAGGTACCGCCAAGGGCGCCCGGGCCGTCGGCGGCCCTGAACCCCGAGTAGCTCGGCACGAACGGCGGATTGGCCACGCCCTGGCGGCGCGATGCATCCTGCACGCCGATGGACAGCGCGGCCGGCGTGACCGTCAGTTGCCCCGCACCGGTGACCGAGAGCGTGTACCCGTTCAAGGGCGCGAGCGTACCGGCCCCCAGCGTGAAGGCGTACGGGGATCCGGTCACGGCCGCTGCAGCAGCGGCGCCGACCGAGTTCACCTGCGGCGCACCGGAGAGTACCGATGCCGCGGTATCGGCGAGGATCGCGCCGCCCCAGGTGTTCGTATTCAGGCCGGCGACCGTGTACGCCGCCGCCGGCCCCGCAGCCACGTCGTCCCCGTACACCTTGGCAAAGTCCGCCGCCGTCGCCGTGAGCGCGCGTGCCAGCGGGAACAGGTACCGGTTGCCCGCCTGCGTCACGCCCGCAGGCGGATTGGCGGCGTACGTATGCGACCACAGGGCGCCGTTGCCGCTGGCAAGGCCGCCGAACGTATTGAGCGCAGGGTCGGACGAGTAAACCAGCCAGCGCCCGGAGGTCGTCGACAGCGCGGCGGAACCGGCATTGTTGAGGAAGTTGCCGCCCGCGGCGAGCACCAGCGCGTTCCCGGCGCCGGCTGCCTGCAGCACCCCGGAAAGCGAGACATCGCCGCCGGCCACCACGGAGATGACGCCGTGAACCGAGAATGCGCCAAGGTCGATGCCCCCCGCGTCGGCGAGCGACACGTTGTTCGCCGTTGTGACGGTAACGCTGTCGAAGTTGTTTCCTGCATGCGTCAGCGTGACGTTGCCGGTGGTGCCGGCGTCCAGCGTGACCAGCCCGGTTGCCGTCAGCGCGCCGGTCTGGGTCAGCGCGCTGCCGGTCTTCAGCGACAGCGTGCCGTTCACGTTTGCGCCCGCCAGCGCCATCGCATTGGCGTCGGTGATCGCGGTGTTGCCGGCATTCGTCACCTGCACTGAACCGAAGTCGTTCCCCGCATGGCCCAGCGTCAGCGCGGCGCTGCCGGTATTGAACGTGGTCGCCGCCCCGGTGGCAACGATGGCGCCGCCCTGCGTAAGCGCTGCGTTCACGGTGGTCACGGCGAGGCTGCCGGCACCGAGGTTGGAACTGCCGGGACCGAAATTCAGCGCACCTGCCGAGCGGATGAACGCGTTCTGGCCGTTGCTGCCGACGGACAGGTTGGAGACCGCGACGTCGATCGCGTTGCTGGCGGCGGCGCCCCCGATCGTACCGTTGTTGCTGAACAGCGCGAGATCGCCCGCCGTGAGCGTGCGATTGGTCGTGTTGCCATCGCCGATCGATCCTGCCGCGAGCGTGACGCGGGAGCCTGCGCCGAAGCCGTAGGCGGAGCCGATGGTCATCGCCGCGGTGCTGTCATCGCGGCCGATTCTCAGCGCGCCGCCGGCGTTGTTCAGGCCGGGTACGAACGAATTCAGCTCGGCCGCCGTCAGGTAGCCGGTGCCGGCGACGGTGATCGCCTGTCCCGTGGTACCCGGACTCAGCGTCAGGGTTCCCGACGTCTGCAGGGCGTTGTTGCCTGCGTTCGTGTTCAGCGTCAGCGCGTTGGCGGCGACGGTGATGTTGCCGGCGCCGGCTGCGACGTCGATGTTCGCGTTCTGCGTGTAGGTGCCGGTGCCGGCGTTGAAGCTGATTACGCCATTCGCCGCCGCGGTGCTGACGTTTCCGGACACCGTGATGCCGATGGCGGTGACATCCAGGGAACCGCCGACGTTGCTCGCGGCGATGCCGACCGCGTTGACGTCGCGCAACTTGGCGTTGCCGGCGCCGGTGATGGCAACGGTGGAGAAGGCGTTCGAGGCGTGGTCCAGCGCCAGGCCGTGCGTGCCTGTATTGAAAGTGGCGAGGCCGGTGACGCTGAGCTGGCTGGACTGCGTCACGGCGCCGCCGGTCGTCAGGTTGAGGGTGCCGCGCACCACCGATGCGCCGCCGCCGAGCTGCAGCGCGTTCGCGTCGACGATGCTTACCGCGTTGGCGTTGGCGATCCGCAGGGTGCCGAGGTCGTTCGCCGCGTCGGTCAGCGTGATGTTGTTCGCGTTGCCGACCGAGAAGTTCGCCAGCCCGGGCACGGTGATCGCCCCGGACTGCGTAACATGGCCGTTGGTGGTCCTCAACAGGAGGTTCGCCGCGTCGATCTTGCCGAGCGTGATCGCATTGGCATCGAGCAGTCCGGCATTGCCGGTGGTCGAGACCAGCACGGTGCCGAAGTTGTTCCCGGTGTTCAGCAGCGTCAGGTCACCGGACCCGGTTGCGAAGTTCGCCGTGCCGGCGACGACCAGGGCCGCGCTCTGCGTCACCGCCCCGTTGGCGCCCAGCGCCAGGTTCCCCGATACGGTGGACGTGCCCGCGCCCAAGCTCAGGCCGTTCGCATCCTTGATCCCCACGTTGCGCCCCGAAACCACCCTCAGCACGTTGAAGTTGTTCGTCGCCCCCTGCAGCGTGATGTCGTTGCCTGCCCCCGCCGTCAGCGTCGTCGTACCCACCGCACTCACCGTGCTCCCGGCAGCCTGATCCAGCGCCCCGTTGGTCACCACCGTCAGCGCCCCGCCCGCGCTCACGTTGCCCAGCGTCATCGTGTTGGCATCGCGCAGGCTCACCGCCTGCCCGGCCGCTTCCACGATGTTGAAGTTGTTCGTCGCCGTCGCCAGCGTGATCGCGTTCGCCCCGGCCTGGATGTTCGCCGTCCCCGCCACGCGGACCGCCCCGCTCTGCGTCACCGCCCCGTTCGCGCTCAGCGCCAGGTTCCCCGACACGACCGAAGCGCCCAGGATCACCGCGTTCACGTCCGCTACCCGCACGTCGCGTGCGCTCGTCACCGTCACCGTGCCGAAACTGTTCGACGCGTTCGCCAGCGTCACGTCGTTCGCAGCGCCGACGTTCGCAGTGAGCGTGGTGCCCACCGTAGCCGCGCCGGACTGCGTGAGCGCGCCGTTCGCCGTCAGCGTGGCCGCGCCGCTGGTGCGCAGCTGCGCCAGCTCCATGGCGGAGGCCTCGCGCAGCGTGATCGCCCCTGCCACTGCCGCGGTTCCTGCGGCATTCAGCGTCTGGGCGGAAACGCTGCCGAAGTTGTTGCCGACCGAATCCAGCGTGATCGCCCGCGCGGCGTTGTTGCGCGTCTCCACCGTCAGTCGCCCCGGCACCGTGATGTTGCCGGTGTCGGTGATCACCCCGGTGGATGTCACAGTCAGGTTGTTGCCGACGTTGGCAGCGCCCAGCGCAAAGCCGCCCGCCTCGAAGAGCGTCGCGTTTCCGGCCGAGGCGATGGACACCGTGGAAAACGCGTTGGAGGCGTGGCCCAGCGTGAGGTCGTTCGCACTGCCGATATTGAAGGTAGCCAGTCCCGTGACGCTGAGCTGGCTGGACTGCGTCACGGCGCCGTTGGCGTTCAGCACCAGCGTACCGCTTACGACGCTGGCGCCGCTGCCGCCAAGGTTCAGCCCGTTGGCATCCGTCACCTGCACGTTGCGGCCGGATGCCACTCGCAGGTTCGTGAAGTCGTTGCCCGCATTGGCCAGCGTGATGTCGCGGTTGGTCGGCGCCGTGATCGTGGTGTTGCCCCCGGCGCTGATCGCCGTGCTCGCCGCCTGCGCGAGCGCGCCGTTGGTCTGCAGCGTCAGGTTGCCCGCCGCCGTGACGTTGCCCAGCGTCATCGCGTTGGCGTCGCGCAGGCTGATCGACTGCCCGGCCGCCACGACGCTGTTGAAGTTGTTCGTCGACGTGGTGAGGACGATGCTGCCGGCACCCGCCTGGAGGTTCGCCGTGCCGGCGACGACCAGGGCCGCGCTCTGCGTCACCGCCCCGTTGGCGCCCAGCGCCAGGTTCCCCGATACGGTGGACGTGCCCGCGCCCAAGCTCAGGCCGTTCGCATCCTTGATCCCCACGTTGCGCCCCGAAACCACCCTCAGCACGTTGAAGTTGTTCGTCGCCCCCTGCAGCGTGATGTCGTTGCCTGCCCCCGCCGTCAGCGTCGTCGTACCCACCGCACTCACCGTGCTCCCGGCAGCCTGATCCAGCGCCCCGTTGGTCACCACCGTCAGCGCCCCGCCCGCGCTCACGTTGCCCAGCGTCATCGTGTTGGCATCGCGCAGGCTCACCGCCTGCCCGGCCGCTTCCACGATGTTGAAGTTGTTCGTCGCCGTCGCCAGCGTGATCGCGTTCGCCCCGGCCTGGATGTTCGCCGTCCCCGCCACGCGGACCGCCCCGCTCTGCGTCACCGCCCCGTTCGCGCTCAGCGCCAGGTTCCCCGACACGACCGAAGCGCCCAGGATCACCGCGTTCACGTCCGCTACCCGCACGTCGCGTGCGCTCGTCACCGTCACCGTGCCGAAACTGTTCGACGCGTTCGCCAGCGTCACGTCGCCCGCAACACCCACGTTGTAAGTCGAGATTCCGGTTACCGTCATCGCACCCGACTGCGTGACCGTGCCGTTCGATGCAGTTACGGCAATGCTGCCGGCGGCGCTGCTTCCGGCGAAAGCGATCGCGCCGTCGGCCCCGGTGCTGGTCACGATTACCGCACCGGAAGTGCGGTTCCTCACGCTTACCGACGGAGTCGACACCGAGGCGTTCAGGCCAGTGGAGGCATTCAGCGTGATGCTGCCGCCATTGCCGGTGGCAAGCGTGCCGGCGGCGGTCCGCGTGATCGCGCCGCCGCCAACGCCGTCGTTGTCGGCGATGAGCGTGAGGCTGCCGTTGCCGCTGGTGCTGATCGCGGCGTTGATGGCAATGGAGTTGTTGGCCTGCAGCGTCAGGCTGACGTCGCTATTGCCGGTGGCGGCGGCGATGTTGAAGGCAGAGCTGGCGGTGATGTTGTTGGTCGCCTGCAGCACGATGTTGCTGCCGGCGGCGATGCCCGCGAAGCTGCCGCCTGCCGCCACGTTGAAGCTGCTGGTGAGTCCGGCATCGTCGGCGAAGAGCTCCTGGATGTCGGCGGGTGCGTTGAAACCCGCGGTGTTGCTGTCGCTTGCAGTCAGGACGATGTTCAGTGGATCGAGCAGCAACGTGCCGCCGCGGCCGGACTGCGCCGATACGTCGACCCGGCCGGCGAACTCGAGGTGCCGCTTGCCGGAGGTCTCGACGAGCCCGCCCGCACCGTCTCCCGCGCCGCGTGCGCTGATCTCACCGTGGAAGCGCGTGGACTCGTCGGACCACAGCACGACGGTGCCGCCGTCGCCGGAAACGACGGCATCGGCGCGCACCTGCGCCTCCGTCGCTACCACGGTGCGCCGCGCATTCTGCGTCGAGGCGTCGTTGCCCTGGTAGCCGCCGCCGACGAGGACGGTGCCGCCGCCCTCGGTCCCGGAGGCGTCGGTACGGGATCGCTGCAGCAGCGCCACGCGATCCCCCGTCAGGCGGACGCCGCCGCCGGGGCCATCTTCGCCCTTCGCTTCGACGATGCCTTGCGCGATCAGCGCCCCGGTTGTCGCACGCGCGTCAACCTTGCCGCCAATCGCGCCGCTGGCGGAAATCCTGGTGTCGAGCCGGAGCGACACGCCGCCGTCGGATTGCAGCGTCACCCGACCCGCTACCGGGCCATCGGCGCTGATCACCGCGCCGGCTTCGACCGTGAGCGTGTCGGACGCCTTCAGGTTCACCGTGCCGGCGAGATCCTGTGCCGCCGGCGCAGCGGTGCGCCTGAACGCGACTCTGCCGTTCTCGACCACCGCGGCATCGGCGCTGACACGGCCTGAGATCCTCAGCGCGCTGCCGAGCATGCTGATGCGGCCGCCCGCGGCAACGAGCCTGCCCATGTTCAGGGCTTCGTTCTCCGGCGCCGCGATCTCGATGCGCACCGCCGGGTCGCGGGCATCGACGATCTCGACCTTCTTCCCCGCGGCAAGGACGATGTCGCCGCCCGGCGTGGTGATGAGGCCGTGGTTCTCGACGCGCGGCGCAACGAGGTACACCTGCCCGCCGATCGGCGTGCGTATCTCGCCCCGGTTGACCACGGCGCCAGCCGTACCTTGCTCGCGGAACTGCAGGCGCCCGGCGGCGAAATCCGCGTTGGACAGGTGCAGCGACGATGCGATGAGCCCGGCGACGTCGATCTGGGCGCCGGCGCCGAACACGATGCCGTTCGGGTTGATGACGAATACCCGTCCATTGGACTGGAGCTGGCCCAGGATGGCGGAGGGATCCTGCCCAACCACTCGGTTCAGCACGCTGCTGGCAGCGGACTGCTGCTGAAAACGGGCGGCCTCGTCCGCCCCGATGGAAAAGCCCCGCCAATTGATGATGGTGCCCGGGGTGTTCACCACGTGGAGCGTCTTTCCCTGCACGCTGATGAGGGCTTGGCCAACCGCTACCGAGGGCGCAGTCGGGAGCGCAGACACCGATCCGGCGTAGCACGCGGCGACTGCCAGCGCAGTAAGGGTCAGGGTCGGCTGCTGCATGACAGCAATTCTACTTGCCAGACCCTGGGATGGTGTCAAAAGGTGTTGATTAACTGTGCTTTTTTGTCATCTTCCGTCGTCGCAATGCGACGCCATCCCGGACAGAGCGACAAACGGCTAGAACAGGCTGCGCTGCGGTCCTTGGTTCGCATAGTCCAGCGTGCCCTCGACGATGCGCACCGACGCGTGCAGCACGTGC
The DNA here is from genome assembly GCA_050248795.1 of Burkholderiales bacterium. GTDB lineage: Bacteria > Pseudomonadota > Gammaproteobacteria > Burkholderiales > SG8-39 > CAZTDU01. The sequence goes on from JBFWRS010000039.1 coordinate 14,098, forward strand.
GCGCGGCTTTCACCCGGCTCGACCAGGTGCACCACGTGGTGTCCGTTGGCAACCAGCCAGTCCGCGATCAGCGCGCGATGGCACTGTGCCGGGTCGCGCTCGGCGCACATCATGCAGACAGGACGAAGCGCGGCGACTGCGGCGAGCCCGGAGGCGGCCGCGCGAAACGCCGCGCCCTCCATGTGCGCGGCAAAGGCCCGGAAAGCAGGCTCCTTGAGCCCGGCGTGCCTGGAATCGTCGGCAGCGCGACGCAGGCCGCCCAGCGGCTTGCCTCGCCACTCATACTCGATGCCGATGGCCTGCAGCGCCGCACCCAGCGGCCCGTAGCCGAAATGCGGATGCCGTCGCGAACGAGGCACGGCACGCACGTCCACGACGCGCCGGATGCCCGCCTCGGACAGTACATGCAGCAGCGCCTCGCTGCTGCGGTTGCCGTGGCCCACGCTGAAGATCGTCGCCATACCGGATTCTAGAAACAAAAAGGCCCGGATGACCCGGGCCTTTCCAATGTCGCCTGCGACGCGCGCGCTCAGGCGGTTTTCTTCGGCTCTTCGGCGGGCTCCGCCACGGGCGTTGCCAGCTCGGTCAGCGATACCAGCGCGAGAGGCGCATTGTCCCCCTTGCGAAAACCGTTCTTCAGGATGCGCAGGTATCCGCCGTTGCGCTTCGCGAACCGCGGACCGAGCTCGTCGAAGAGTTTGGATACGATCTCGCGATCGCGCAGCCGGTCGAAAGCAAGGCGCCGGTTGGCAAGCGAGGGCTTCTTGCCGAGCGTGATCATCGGCTCGACCACGCGGCGCAACTCCTTCGCCTTCGGCAGTGTGGTGGTGATCTGCTCGTGGCGCAGCAGCGAGACCGACATGTTGCGCAGCATCGCGAGCCGATGGCTCGAAGTGCGGTTCAGCTTGCGCAGGCCCAATCCGTGACGCATGTTCGTCCCCTTGCGTTCAGGCGCGGTGCTCGAGGCCGGCCGGGGGCCAGTTCTCGAGCTTCATGCCCAGCGTGAGCCCGCGCGACGCGAGCACTTCCTTGATCTCGTTCAGCGACTTGCGGCCGAGGTTCGGCGTCTTGAGGAGTTCCGTCTCGGTGCGCTGGATCAGGTCGCCAATGTAGTAGATGTTCTCGGCCTTGAGGCAGTTGGCCGAACGCACGGTCAGCTCGAGGTCGTCCACCGGGCGCAGCAGGATCGGATCCACCTGCGGCGATTTCGGCGCTTCGGTCGGAAGCGCGGTGCCTTCGAGTTGCGCAAACACCGACAACTGGTCGACCAGGATGCGAGCGGAGTACCGCACCGCCTCTTCGGGCTCGATGGCGCCGTTGGTCTCGATGTCGAGGATCAGCTTGTCCAGGTCGGTGCGCTGCTCCACGCGCGCGGACTCGACCGAATACGACACGCGCCGCACGGGGCTGAACGAGGCATCCATGACGATGCGGCCGATGCCCTTGGTTTCCTCGGGCAGGTAACGCATGTTCCCGGGTACGTAGCCGCGGCCGTTCTCGACCTTGATCTGCATCTCGAGCTTGCCGCCCGCGGACAGGTGCGCGATGACGTGGCCGGGGTTCACCACCTCGACATCATGCGAAGGCTCGATGTCGCCCGCCGTGACAGCGCCCTCGCCGCTCTTCTTCAGCGTCAGGATGGCTTCGCCGCGGTTGTGCAGGCGAAACACGATGCCCTTGAGGTTCAGCAGGATGTCGACGATGTCCTCGCGAACGCCGTCCAAGGTCGAATACTCGTGCACCACGCCGGCGATCTGCACCTCGGTCGGCGCATAGCCGGGCATCGAGGAGAGCAGCACGCGGCGAAGCGCATTGCCGAGCGTATGGCCGTAGCCGCGCTCGAAGGGCTCCATCGTCACCTTGGCGTGGAACGGGGAGACGTTCTGTACATCTACGATACGGGGCTTCAGAAATCCGGTCTGCATTTGTCTTCCCGATAATTACTTGGAATACAGTTCGATTACGAGGCCCTCATTGATCGAGGAGGGCAGTTCGGTGCGGGCGGGAAGCGACTTGAATGTGCCCTTGAGGCCTTTCGTATCCACCTCGAGCCATTCCGGGATGCTGCGACCTTCCGCAGCCTCGGCAGCCGCCTTGATGCGCAGCTGGGCCTTCGACTTCTCGGCGACTTCGACAACGTCGCCGGGACGGCACTGGTACGAGGGGATGTTCACCCGCTTGCCGTTGACCAGGATCGCGTTGTGGCGCACGACCTGGCGCGCTTCGGAGCGCGACGCGCCGAAACCCATGCGGTAGGCGACGGTGTCCAGCCTCGACTCCAGGAGCTGGAGCAGGTTCTCGCCGGTGATGCCCTTCCTGCGGTCCGCTTCGAAGTAGGTCTTGCGGAACTGCCGCTCGAGCACACCGTAGATGCGACGGATCTTCTGCTTCTCGCGCAACTGCTTGCCGTAGTCCGACAGGCGGGCGCCGCTCTTCTGGCCGTGCTGTCCGGGCGCGTACGCACGACGCTCGACCGCGCAGCGGTCGGTGAAGCACTTCTCGCCCTTCAGGAACAGCTTCTCGCCTTCCCTGCGGCACTGGCGGCACTTGGCGTCCAGGTTTCTTGCCATGCGTTCTCCTTGATCCTGTTCTTCAGACCCGGCGCCGCTTGGGCGGACGGCATCCGTTATGCGGTACTGGCGTGACGTCGGCGATGCTGGTGACCTTGATGCCTATCGAGTTCAGCGCGCGCACGGCAGACTCGCGCCCCGGCCCGGGCCCCTTGATGCGCACCTCGACGTTCTTGACGCCGAATTCCTGCGCGGCACGCCCCGCCTTCTCGGCGGCAACCTGTGCCGCGAACGGCGTCGACTTGCGCGAGCCCTTGAAGCCCGCGTTCCCCGATGTCGCCCAGGACAGCGTGTTTCCCTGGCGGTCGGTGATGGTCACGATCGTGTTGTTGAACGATGCGTGCACGTGTGCGATCGCCTCGGCGACGTTCTTCTTGACCTTCTTGCGTGCGCGCGTCGCCGCCGTCTGCTGCAACTGCTGGCCGCTGGGGGTGTTCTTGCTTGCCATGGAAGTTCCTTAGACCTTTCCTGCCGGCGAGTTCAGCTTGACTGCTGCCTTGCGCGGGCCCTTGCGCGTGCGAGCGTTGGTGCGGGTGCGCTGCCCGCGCACCGGCAGGCCCTTGCGATGCCGCGCGCCGCGGTAGCAGCCGAGGTCCATCAGGCGCTTGATCGACATCGAAACTTCGCGGCGCAGGTCGCCCTCGACGGCGAGTTTCTGGATGTTGTCGCGAAGACGGTCCATCTCCGCGTCCGTCAGGTCCTTGATCTTGCGCGCGTGATCGAAGCCGGCGGCGGTACAGATCGCCTGCGCGCGTGCGCGGCCGATGCCGTAGATCGCCGTGAGCGCGATGCTCGCGTGCTGATGGTTCGGGATGTTGATACCTGCGATGCGTGCCATGTGTCTGGACCTTGTAGAGCCGCGCGAAAACCGAAAATTATACCTGTTTTGTCAATGCCTTAGCAAGCCTATCCTTGCCGTTGCTTGTGCCTCGGGTCGGCGCAGATCACGCGCACGACGCGCTTGCGTCGCACGATCTTGCACTTGCGGCACATCTTCTTCACAGAAGCCGATACTTTCATGATTGTTCTCCGCTGCCTTATCTGGCCGTGAGGCCGCCCTTGAAGTTCGCCTTCTTGAGCAGGCTTTCGTACTGGTGCGTCATCACGTACGTCTGCACCTGCGCCATGAAGTCCATGGTTACGACGACGATGATCAGCAGCGACGTGCCGCCGAAGTAAAAGGGGACGTTCCAGCGCAGGATCAGGAACTCCGGCATCAGGCAGACGATCGTGACGTAGATCGCCCCGACCAGCGTCAGCCGGGTCAGGATCTTCTCAAGGTAACGCGCGGTCTGGTCTCCCGGGCGTATGCCGGGGACAAAGGCGCCAGACTTCTTCAGGTTGTCCGCGGTGTCCTTGGGCGGGTACTGCAGCGCGGTATAGAAGAAGCAGAAGAACACGATCAGCGATGCATAGAAGAGGATATATATCGGCTGCCCGGGCGAGAGCGTGCCCGCGATGTCCCTCAACCAGAGCATCCCCTCTGCCGAACCGAACCAGCCGAGGACAGTCGCCGGGAAAAGGATCAGCGACGAAGCGAAGATCGGCGGGATGACACCGGCCATGTTCAGCTTGAAGGGAATATGCGAGCTCTGCCCGCCATAGACGCGATTGCCCACCTGGCGCTTGGCGTAATTGACCAGCACCTTGCGCTGGCCACGCTCGACGAAGCACACGAAGGCGGTGACCACCAGCACTGCAATGGCGATCAGCAGCGCGATCAGCGGATGCATCGCGCCGGTGCGCACCAGTTCAAGCGTACCCGCGATCGCGCTCGGCAGTCCGGCCGCGATCCCTGCAAAGATGATGAGCGAAATGCCGTTGCCCAGCCCACGCTCGGTGACCTGTTCGCCGAGCCACATCAGGAACATCGTGCCGGTTACAAGCGTCGTCACCGTGGTGACGCGGAACATCAGGCCCGGGTCGAGCACTAGCTCCGGCTGGGACTCGAGCGCGATCGAGATTCCCATCGCCTGGAACAGCGCAAGCCCCAGCGTGCCGTAGCGCGTGTACTGGGTGATCTTGCGGCGTCCTGCCTCGCCTTCCTTGCGCAGCGCCTCGAGCGGCGGATAGACGGCGGTCATCAACTGCACGATGATCGACGCCGAGATGTACGGCATGATGCCCAGGGCAAAGATCGTGAAGCGCGACAGGGCGCCGCCCGAGAACATGTTGAACATGCCGAGGATCCCACCCTGCTGCCCCTTGAACAGCTCGGCCAGCGCGTTCGGGTCGATGCCCGGCACAGGGATGTGCGCGCCGATGCGGAACACGACGAGCGCACCCAGCAGGAAGAGAAGCCTCTTCCTGAGGTCGCCGTAGCGTCCGGTCTTGCCGACGTTTGGGAGGGTGGCCACTGGCTGGAGTTCGGTCAGGCTGCCGGCTGCGCCGCCTCGATGACCTTGCCGCCGGCGGCTTCGATTGCCGTCCGTGCGCCCTTGGTCGCCTTGACGCCGTTCAGCGTCACTGCCCGCGAAAGCTTTCCGGACAGGATGACCTTCGCCGTAAGCGCGTCTCGCGCCACGACGCCCTCGCTCTTCAGCACGGCGAGGTCTATCTCGGTCGCCTGCATGAGCTGGAGCTCGGAGAGCCGCACTTCGGCGGCAAGCCTGCGCGTGAGCGACGTGAATCCGCGCTTGGGCAGGCGTCGCTGCAGCGGCATCTGTCCGCCCTCGAATCCGACCTTGTGATAGCCGCCCGCGCGCGCACGCTGTCCCTTGTGGCCTCGGCCGGCCGTCTTGCCCCAGCCGGAACCGACGCCGCGGCCGACGCGGTGCGCCGATCTCTTCGCGCCTGCGGCGCGCTTGATGTCATTCAGGCGCATGTTCAGCCCTCCACGCGTACGAGATAGTGGACGGTCGTGATCATGCCGCGCACTTCCGGCGTGTCGACCAGTTCGACCGTGTGGTTCAGGCGCTTCAGGCCTAGCCCGCGCACGGTCGCGCGATGCCTTCCTTTGCAGCCGGCGAGGCCCTTGACCAGGGTTACCTTGATTTTCTTGTCAGCCATTGGGGCCTCTATGCGAGGATCTCTTCCACTTTCTTGCCGCGCTTGGCGGCGATCTCGGCGGGCGTGTTCATCGCCTGCAGGCCGTCCAGCGTTGCGCGCACGACGTTGTACGGATTGGTCGAGCCAAAGCACTTGGCGAGGATGTTGGTCACGCCCATCACCTCGAACACCGCCCGCATGGGCCCGCCGGCGATGATGCCGGTGCCGTCTGAGGCCGGCTGCATCAGCACCTTGGCTGAGCCATGGCGTCCGATGACGGCGTGGTGCAGCGTGCCGCTCTTCAGCTTGACCTTGAAGAGCTTGCGGCGCGCCTCTTCCATGGCCTTCTGTACGGCCACGGGAACCTCGCGTGCCTTGCCCTTGCCCATGCCGATGCCGCCGTCGCCGTCGCCAACGACCGCAAGTGCGGCAAAGCCAAGGACGCGGCCACCCTTGACGACCTTGGTCACCCGGTTGACGGCCACCATCTTCTCGCGCAGCCCGTCGCCGCGATCCTCGGGCTGCATCCTCGGTTGGAATTTCGCCATGTCGGTTACCTAGAGCCTTTCACTCAGAACCTATCACTCAGAACTTCAGGCCGCCCGCACGGGCAGCCTCTGCAAGCGCCCTGACGCGCCCGTGATAGCGGTTGCCACCGCGGTCGAAAGCGACCTGCTCGATGCCCGCTTGCTTCGCCCTCTCTGCGATCCGCGCGCCGACGACTTCGGCGGCCTGCTTGTTGCCGCCGTTCTTCAGTTGCGCACGCAGCTCCTTCTCCGCGGTCGATGCCGCAGCGAGGACCTTGTCGCCCGCCGGCGTCGTTATCTGCGCATAAATGTGCGAATTCGTCCGGTGGACGGTGAGTCGCACCGCGCCGTTCTCGCGGATCCTGTGGCGCGTCTGCTTCGCGCGCCGCAGGCGTGACTGGTTCTTGTCTACCATGTGAGGCCTCTGTGTCCTTTACCCGCGGTCACTTCTTCTTCGTTTCCTTGAGGACGATCACTTCGTCCGAATACCGCACGCCCTTGCCCTTGTACGGCTCGGGCGGCTTGTAGCCGCGGATTTCCGCGGCGACCTGGCCGACGAGCTGGCGGTCGATTCCGGAAACGACGATCTCTGTCTGCGTCGGCGTCGCCACCTTCACACCCTTGGGCATCTGGTGCACAACGGGATGCGAGAAGCCGAGCGACAGGTTCAGCTTGTCGCCCTGCGCCTGGGCACGGTAGCCGACGCCGACCAGGGAGAGCTTCTTCTCGAAGCCCTTCGTCACCCCGGTGACCATGTTCGCCACCAGCGCGCGCGTCGTGCCGGACATTGCCCTCGCGTGACGCGAATTCCCGAGCGCCTTGCACTGCAGCGACTCAGTTCCTTTTTCGATGCCGACCGTCGGATCAAGCGGCCGAGCAATGCTGCCAAGCGGCCCCTTCACCGAGATCTGGCCCGACGCGATCGTGATCTCGACGCCCTTGGGCAGGTCGACGGGAAACTTTGCGATTCTGGACATGGCTCGCCCCTCAGGCCACGAAGCAGAGAATCTCGCCGCCGACGCCGTCGGCGCGCGCCTTGCGATCCGTCATCACGCCGCGCGAAGTTGACACGATGGCGACACCCAGTCCGTTCATCACCTTGGGGATGTCGTGGCGCCCCTTGTAGACGCGCAAGCCAGGCTTGGACACCCGTTCGATGCGCTCGATCACCGGCTGCCCGGCGTAGTACTTGAGGCCGATGAGAAGCTCGCGCGCGGTACCCTCACCACGCACGGCGAAGTCCTCTATGTAGCCTTCATCCTTCAGCACCTGGGCGATCGAGGTCTTTACCTTAGAACAGGGCATGCTCACCTCCGCGTGGCCCACGGTCTGGGCGTTGCGGATCCTGGTCAGCATGTCGGCGATGGGATCGGTCATGCTCATGCGCTTGTCTCCTTACCAGCTCGCCTTGATGACACCCGGGACTTCGCCGCGCATCGCGAGATCGCGAAGCTTGCCGCGGGCGAGGCCGAACTTGCGGTAAACGCCGCGCGGGCGTCCGGTGAGCGCACAGCGGTTGCGAAGCCGCACCGGCGACGCATCGCGCGGGAGCTTCTGCAGCTTGGCGCGCGCTGCGTCACGATCCTCGTCCGAGGCGCTCTGGCTGCGCGCGATTTCCTGCAGCGCCGCGCGCTTCGCCTTGAACTTCTGGACGGTCTTCTCGCGCTTCTGTTGACGCAGCTTCAGGGCTAGCTTTGCCATGGCTCTGGTTCCTTCAGTTCTTGAACGGGAAGCGGAACGCCGAAAGCAGCGCCTTCGCTTCGTCATCGGTACGTGCGGTGGTGGTGATGGCAATGTTCAGGCCCCGGATCGCGTCGATCTTGTCGTACTCGATCTCGGGGAAGATGATCTGCTCGCGAACGCCGAGGCTGTAGTTGCCGCGGCCGTCGAACGCGCGGCCGGACACGCCGCGGAAATCCCGGATTCGCGGGATCGCGATGTTCACGAGGCGGTCGAGGAATTCGTACATGCGCGCGCCGCGAAGCGTCACCATGCAACCGATCGGGTACCCTGCCCGGAGCTTGAAGTTGGCAATCGACTTGCGCGACTTCGTGACTACCGGCTTCTGCCCGGCAATCTTGGTCATGTCGCCGACGGCGTTGTCGAGAATCTTCTTGTCGCCGACCGACTCGCCGACCCCCATGTTGAGCGTGATCTTGCGGATGCGCGGCACCTGCATCGTGGTCTTGTAGCCGAACTTCTGCATCAGATCGGGCACGACCTTCTCGCGATAGAACTGCGACAGCCGCGCGGGCGGCGCAGGCAGGTTGGACTCCGCCTGCGGTGCGGCAGCTTCGCGCGGGGCGGCCTGCCTGACCTTCTTGGCCGGCTTCTCCGCTGCCTTCTGCGCCGGCTTAGCGGCGGCCTTCTGCGACTTCTTGTCTTCCTTCGCCATGCTGTTTTCCCTCAGGCGTCCACTTGCTCGCCGTTCGACCGGAACACGCGCACCTTGCGCCCGTCGCCGAGCACCTTGAATCCGATGCGGTCAGGCTTCTGGGTGCCCGGGTTGAACAATGCGACGTTCGATATGTGAATCGGCATGTCCTTGTCGAGAATGCCGCCAGTGACACCCTTCATTGGATTCGGACGCGTGTGCTTCTTCACGCGATTCACGCCTTCGACTACGACGTGCTCGTCGTCCACGCGTCGCAGTACGGCACCGCGCTTGCCCTTGTCGCGGCCCGAGATGACGATAACTTCGTCGCCCTTCTTGATTCTTTGCATGACCCTGACCTTAGCTTTTCGACCGCATTCAGAGAACTTCGGGTGCCAGCGAGACGATCTTCATGAAACGCTCGGTACGCAGTTCGCGCGTGACCGGCCCGAAGATGCGCGTCCCGATCGGCTCCAGCTTGTTGCTGAGCAGCACCACCGCATTTGAATCAAAGCGCACCAGCGACCCATCGGGCCGGCGCACGCCCTTGGCGGTACGCACCACCACCGCGTCGTACACCTCGCCCTTCTTGACACGGCCGCGCGGCGCCGCATCACGCACGCTCACCTTGATCACGTCTCCGATCGAGGCGTAGCGGCGCTTGGAGCCGCCGAGTACCTTGATGCACATGACGGCGCGCGCACCGGTGTTGTCGGCGACGTCGAGAATCGACTGCATCTGAATCATGGTTCTGTCTCCGTCCAACTTGCAGGCCACATGACCTGCAGTCTTGGACCCCGTCCGGGGTAGGGAAGCTTTTAATTTTAGCCTGAAACCGCCATCTCAGGCAAGGCTTGGTGCTCAGACCAGCTTCGATCTCTCGATAAGGCGCGTCACGTACCACGCCTTCGTCCTGGAAACCGGCTTGCCTTCGGAAATCTCCACCAGGTCGCCCTGCTTTGCGCCGCCATCGGCGGAATGCGCGTGGTACTTCTTCGAACGCGTGACGAACTTGCCCATCAGGGGGTCGCGCACACGGCGCTCGACGAGCACCGTCACCGTCTTCTGCATCTTGTCGCTGACCACGCGACCGATAAGCGTGCGCGTGTTCTTGATCGGGCCGGGCTGCGCGGGCTGTGCTTGCGCGTTCATTTGGGTGCCTTCTCCTTCATGATGGTACGCACACGTGCGATGTCGCGACGCACCTTTCTCATCTGGCTGGTGTTGGTGAGCTGTTGAGTTGCGAGCTGCATGCGCAGGCCGAACCGGGCCTTCATCAGGCTTTCGAGTTCCTTCTGCAGTTCGTCTTCGTTCTTGGCTCGAAGTTCGCTGGCTTTCATGCGCTTACCCTCCCAACGTGCGGAGCACGAAAGTGGTCCGGAACGGCAGCTTCGCCGCGGCGAGCCGGAACGCCTCGCGCGCAAGCGCCTCGTCGACGCCATCCATTTCGTACAGCACCCGCCCCGGCACGATCTCGGCGACGAAGTACTCGGGGTTTCCCTTGCCATTGCCCATGCGGACCTCGGCAGGCTTGGTCGATATCGGCTTGTCGGGGAAGACGCGAATCCAGACGCGGCCGCCGCGCTTGATATGGCGCGACAGCGCCCGGCGGGCAGCCTCGAGCTGTCGCGCGGTCAGGCGGCCGCGCGTGGTCGCCTTCAGACCGTACTCGCCGAACGACACCTTGTTGCCACGCGTGGCGACACCCGTGTTGCGTCCCTTTTGCTGCTTTCTATATTTCGTGCGTGCTGGCTGGAGCATGGTTCAGATCCTTATTCCGCCTTCTCGCCGCCATCGGCGGGTTTGGCGACCTTCCGGGTGCGCTTGACCGCCGTCTTCGGCGCGGGCGCTCCTTCCTTTTTCGTGCGTGATGGCGCTGCCTTCTTCTCGCCTTCCGGCTTGTCCTTTGCCGCTGCCGTGCGTCGCGCGCCAGGCCTCGGGGCCGGCTTCTTCGCCCGCTTGGGTTGCGGTTCCTCCGGCGCAGCCGCCGGCGCCTGCGAACCCGGCTGTGCCTGTGCTTCACCCTTGGGCAGCACCTCGCCCTTGTATACCCAGACCTTGATACCAATCACGCCATAGGTCGTCTTGGCCTCGCCAAACCCGTAATCGATGTCCGCACGCAAGGTGTGCAGCGGCACGCGGCCTTCGCGATACCACTCGGTGCGCGCAATCTCGATGCCATTGAGCCGCCCGGCACTCATGATCTTGATGCCCTGCGCGCCCAGGCGCATCGCGTTCTGCATCGCGCGCTTCATCGCGCGCCGGAACATGATCCGCTTCTCGAGCTGCTGGGCGATCGAGTCCGCGATCAGCTGCGCGTCGATCTCCGGCTTCCTGATTTCCTCGATGTTCACGTGGACCTGCTGCACGCCCATCAGGCGGCGCAACTCGGCCTTGAGCGCTTCGATTTCTTCGCCCTTCTTGCCGATCACCACGCCCGGTCGCGCCGAGAATATGGTGATGCGGGCGTCCTTTGCAGGACGCTCGATCAGCACGCGCCCGACCGAAGCGTGCGCGAGCTTCTTCTTCAGGAAACCGCGGACGAGGATGTCCTCTGCGAGCATGCCCGCGAACTGCCGGTTGTTGGCATACCAGCGCGAACTCCAGTTCTTGTTGACCGCAAGCCGGAAACCGACCGGATGGATTTTCTGTCCCATGGTGCTCCCTTCAATCCCCGACGGTGACGTAAATGTGGCAGGTGTGCTTCAGGATCCGGTTGCCGCGGCCCTTGGCCCGCGCCTGGAAGCGCTTGAGGAATGCCCCCCGCTCCACGTGGATCCGCTTCACCTTGAGGACATCGATGTCGGCACCGTCGTTGTGCTCGGCATTCGCGATCGCCGACTCGAGCACCTTCCGGATGATCGCCGCGCCCTTCTTGGGGGAGAAGGCCAGCGTGTTCATCGCCTTGTCCACCGGCATGCCGCGGATCTGGTCCGCGACCAGACGTCCCTTCTGCGCCGAGAGGCGCACGCCACGCAAGACTGCTCGGGTTTCCATGTCCACTCCTTACTTCTTCGCCGCGGGCACGCCGCCGCCGGTCTTCTTGTCGGCCGAATGGCCCTTGAACGTCCGGGTGAGCGCGAACTCGCCGAGCTTGTGACCCACCATGTTCTCGGTAATGTAAACCGGTACATGCTGCTTGCCGTTGTGCACCGCGATGGTCAGCCCGATGAAATCGGGAATGATGGTCGAGCGGCGCGACCAGGTCTTGATCGGTCGCTTGTCATTTGCGCCGCGGGCCTTGTCGGCCTTGGCCAGCAGGTGGTGGTCCACGAAGGGACCCTTCTTGATTGAACGCGACATATCTGGATCCCCTTACGCCCGGCGCCTGTCGCGGACGATCATCACCTGCGTCCGCTTGTTGCGACGAGTCTTGTAACCCTTGGTCTTCACACCCCACGGCGACACGGGGGCCTGCGCCGCAGCAGTACGGCCTTCGCCGCCGCCGTGCGGGTGGTCGATCGGGTTCATGGCCACGCCACGCACCGTCGGACGGATGCCGCGCCAGCGCTTGCGCCCAGCCTTGCCAATCGACTCCAGGTTGTGCTCTTCGTTGCCGACCTCGCCAATGGTTGCGCGGCAGTCGACATGCACCTTGCGGATCTCGCCGGAACGCAAGCGCAGCTGCGCATAGCTGCCCTCTCGCGCGAGCAGCTGTGCACCGCCGCCGGCCGAGCGCGCGATCTGGGCGCCTTTTCCGGGAAGCATCTCCACGCAATGCACCGTCGTACCCACGGGAATATTGCGGAGCGGCATCGCATTCCCTGCCTTGATCGGCGCCTCACCACCCGAGAGCAGCTGGGCACCGGCCGAAACACCCTTGGGAGCGAGGATGTAACGCCGCTCACCGTCCGCGTAGAGCAGCAACGCGAGGTGCGCGCTTCGGTTCGGGTCGTACTCGAGCCGCTCGACCTTCGCGGGGATGCGGTCCTTGTTGCGCCTGAAATCGATGGTGCGGTAGTGGTGCTTGTGGCCGCCCCCCTTGTGCCGCATCGTGATGCGGCCGTGATTGTTGCGTCCGGCCGTCGTCGACTGCTCGGAGAGCAGCGGCGCGTAGGGCTTGCCCTTGTGCAACTCGGGCGTGACGACCTTGACCAGCGCTCGACGGCCAGGAGAAGTGGGCTTTACCTTGATGAGGGCCATGGCTTATTCCGTCGCCGCGAAGTTGATTTCCTGGCCTTGCGCGATGCGCACATAGGCCTTCTTCCAGTTGCGCCTGCGGCCCATGAACCGGCCGAAACGCTTTTCCTTGCCCTTGACGTTCAGGAGCTGGACCGCCTCCACCTTCACTTTGAAGAGCAGCTCGACGGCAGCCTTGACCTCGGGCTTGGTCGCGGTGTCGGCGACACGGAACACGACGTGGTTGGACTTGTCGCCCAGCATCGTGCTCTTCTCGGACACGACCGGCGCCAGGACCACGTTCATCAGCTGCGTCGCAGCGTATTTCCTGGGTGCGCTCATTTATACATCTCCTCGAGCTTCGCCACGGCCTTCTTCGTCAGCAGCACGCTCGGATAGCGCACAAGCGAGACCGGATTGGTCTGCCTGGCCGAAATCACGTGCACGTTCGGCAGATTGCGCGACGACAGAATCAGGTTCTGGTCAACTTCGTCGGTAATCACGAGCACCTGCTCGAAGCCCATCGACTTCACCTTCTGCGCGAGCAGCTTCGTCTTCGGACCTTCGAGCGTGAATTCCTCCACCACGCGGATGCGGTCTTCGCGCACCAGCTGGGAAAGGATCGACGCCATGCCAGCGCGGAACATCTTCCGGTTGACCTTCTGGGCGAAGTTCTCGTCCGGCGAGTTGGGGAAGATCCTGCCGCCGCCACGCCACAGCGGGCTCGAAGTCATGCCAGCCCGCGCCCTGCCGGTGCCCTTCTGGCGCCATGGCTTCTTCGTCGAGTGGCTCACCTGCCCGCGGTCCTTCTGCGCCCGCGTGCCCAGCCTGGCATTGGCCTGGAACGCGGTCACCAGCTGGTGAACGAGGTCCTCGTTGTAGTCACGCGCAAACAGCGCATCCGGGGCCTGGAACGTGCCCGCTGCGCCCTTGTCACCGATCAGCTTGAGTTCCATCGCAGCTTCCTCAGCTCTTCACCGCGGGGCCCACGATCACATCGCGCCCCTTGGAACCCGGCACTGCACCCTTGACCAGCAGCAACTGCCGCTCGGCGTCTACCCGCACCACAACCAGGTTCGACGTCGTGCGGCGCTTGTCGCCGAGGTGCCCCGCCATGCGCTTGCCCGGAAACACGCGACCGGGATCCTGTGCCTGGCCGGTCGAGCCAGGCTTGTTGTGGGAAATCGAGTTGCCGTGACTGGCACGACCGGAGCCGAAATGGTGTCGCTTGATGACGCCGGCAAAGCCCTTGCCGATCGTGGTACCGGACACGTCGACTTTCTGGCCGACCTTGAACAGCTCGACGCCGATCTTGCCGCCGACCTTCAGGCTGGCAATCTCCTCGGCCCTGGCGCGGAACTCGCGCAACGTGTGCCCTGCCTCCACGGCCGCCTTGGCGAGGTGGCCGGCCAGCGCCTTGTTGACCCGGGAGGCGCGGCGTTTGCCGAACGTCACCTGCACCGCGGCATAGCCGTCGCGCTCGGGTGTCTTGATCTGGGTGATCCTGTTGTCGGACACGTCGAGCACCGTCACCGGGAGCATCGCTCCGTCATCGGTGAAAATGCGCGTCATGCCGATCTTCCGGCCGACAAGCCCTATCGTCATACCAACCTCTTCTCGTTGACCCGGACGTACTGCCGTTGCCTCCGGGTGCCGGCTGCAATCGGCCGGCGGGTACTGTTAATGTTTGAGACTGCCTTTCCCTACTGGACCTTGATCTCCACGTCCACACCGGCCGGCAGATCGAGCTTCATCAGCGCATCCACTGTCTTGTCGGTCGGGTCAATGATGTCCATCAGCCGCAGGTGCGTGCGTATCTCGAGCTGGTCGCGCGAGGTCTTGTCGATGTGCGGGCTGCGCAGCAGATCGAATCGCTGCCTGCGCGTCGGCAGCGGCACGGGGCCGCGCACCACGGCGCCGGTTCGTTTTGCGGTATCGACGATCTCGAGCGCAGACTGATCGATGAGGCGATAGTCGTATGCCTTGAGCCGGATACGGATGCGTTGGCTTTGCATGATTTCCTTGGCGGCTTCTCCGCGTTCCTTCGTTTACTCGATGACCTTTGCGACGACGCCGGCGCCGACGGTGCGGCCGCCCTCGCGGATCGCGAAGCGCAGGCCCTGCTCCATCGCCACCGGCGCGATCAGCGTCACCACCATCTTCACGTTGTCC
>JBFWRS010000040.1:0-28096 GCA_050248795.1 Burkholderiales bacterium
CGGCATCAAGTGGTGGGACGAGCAGTTGAAGGAATACGAATTCATGCCGAAGTACCAGCGCTTCCCGGAAATGTGGATCGAGTACGCGCGCGAGTACCAGCGCGACCCGGAGGAGTTCCCGTTCTGGGCGCTGACTGCGCGCTCGATGCAGTACAGCTGGGGCGCGAACGTCGGCCTGCCGCTGATCAACGAGGTGGCGAACAACATCAGCGGGCACAAGGGCGTGATCATCAACCGCTCGACCGCGAAGCGCCTGGGCATTGCCGAGGGCGAGCGCCTGACGATCGAATCGGTGTCCGGCACCACCGAGGGCGCGGCGGTGCTGCGCGAGGGCATCCGCCCGGATACGCTGCTGATGATCGGCCAGTTCGACCACTGGAAGACGCCCTATGCCCGCGACCTCAAGCTGCCGAGCCTCAATTCGCTGACCGACCTTTCGCTGAAGCTCACCGACAGCACCGGCTCGAGTTCCGACGTCATGCGGGTACGCATCAAGCGTGCCGCGACCGGCGAGTTGGTGGCGATGAAGGAAAGCGCATGAGCGCGGTAGAGGAGCGCAAGACCATCCCTCGCTGGGGCATGGTGATCGACCTGAACCGCTGCGTCGGCTGCCAGACCTGCACCATCGCCTGCAAGCACGCCAACGACACCCTGCCCGGCGTGCAGTGGCGCCGCGTCATCGACATCGAGCAGGGCAAGTTTCCCGATGTCGAACGACTGTTCCTGGTCACCGGCTGCCAGCACTGCGCGGAACCGCCGTGCGTGCCGGTCTGCCCGACCGGCGCGACGAAGCAGCGCGAGGACGGCCTGGTGACCATGGACTACGACGTCTGCATCGGCTGCGCCTACTGCGCGGTGTCCTGCCCCTACCAGGCGCGCACCATCGTGCACGAAGCAAAGGGCTACTACGACGGCGGCGCCACGCTGACCCGACAGGAAGCCGCGACCGCGCACCCGGAACGCATCGGCGTGGCGCAGAAGTGCACCTTCTGCAAGGAGCGCGTGGATGACGGCATCGCGCAGGGGCTGGTGCCGGGCGTGGACCCGGACGCGACCCCGACCTGCGCCGCCGCGTGCATTTCGCAGGCGATCCAGTTCGGCGATTTCAACGATGCGACGAGCCACGTGTCGCAACTGCTCGCCGAACGCCCGAGCCTGCAGTTGAACGCGGAACTCGGTACCGACCCGCAGATCAAGTACCTGTACACCACGCCCGCAGTGCCCGGGCGCGACACCGGCGTCGTTGACGACGAGGAGGAGCGCCTCGCCGACCCGGCGAACCCGCTGGTGGGCGCGGTGCAGCAGTTCTGGGACTGGCGCGCGGCGATGAACTGGATGTTCGGCGGCGTCGGCAGCGGCCTCGCCATCGTGTCGGTGCTCGCGCTGTGGCTGGGCGCGGTGCCCGATCGCGCGATGCCCGCGCTGCTTTTTGCCTCCGCCACGCTCATCGCCACGGGCCTCTTCTTCGTCTTCCTCAAGATCGGCCGGCAGTTGCGCTTCTGGCGCGCGGCGTCGCGCCCGAACACGTCGTGGATGTCGCGCGAGCTGTACGCCGCGCTGGTGTTCTTTCCCGCGGTGCTGTGGAGCCTGCTCGAGCCCAATCGCGCCGCATTCACCATCGCCGCGCTGGGCGCGGCGGCATTCCTCGGCTGCCAGGCGAAGATCCTGCACATGGCGCGCGGCATCCCGGCCTGGCGCGTGCCGCTGATGCCGTGGATGCTGGGCGCGAGCGGCCTCGCCGAAGGCTTCGGCGCGCTGGCGATCGCCACCGCGCTGCTCGGCAGCGCCAGCCTCGCCATCGCCGCCGGCGGCATTGTGCTCGGCGCCTTCGTCAACGCACGACTGTGGCGCAACTACCGCAACAGCGCCAAGGCCGAAGGCATCCCGCCGCTTGCGCGCCAGGCGATCGACGACATCACCGTGCCGCTGGCGCTCTTCGGCCAGCTCGTGCCGATCGTGCTGGTGCTCGCCGCGTGGGCGTTGCCCGCCATGGCGAGCGGCCTGGTGGCGCTGGCCGGCGCGGCCACCATCGCCGGCGGCGCACTGTGGAAATTCAAGATCGTCGTGCGCGCCTCGTACATGCAGGGGCTGAAGCTGTCGCACATGCCGCAGCGCGGCTCCGGCAGCCGCGCCGCGCCGGCGCGCATGGATGCGTCGGCGATGCCGAAGCCGGCGGGGTCCTGAGCCGACTCCGCTGCCCCCGCCCCAGACCGGGCTTAGGTAGCGGGAAATCCCCCTTTAATTGGGGTAATTAACGCCGTCGTTACCCCGTTATGGGCTACGATTACCCCATTTACACTCTGCGCTGCACCCATGCACTCACTGTCGCCTGCCTACCTTGCCAACCTGCGCTTCAACGCCCGGCAACTGGCGACATTGCGCGCGCTGGGCGAGTACCAGGGTAAGCAGCGGCTGTACGTCGCCCAATCACCCGAGGTTTTGAGCGATCTGCGGCAGGTTGCCGTGGTTGAGTCCACCGAGTCATCGAACCGACTTGAAGGGGTGGTCGTCTCTGCGGCCCGGCTGAAATCGCTGGTCCTCAAGAACGCCGCGCCCAAGAGCCGTTCCGAGCAGGAAATCGCCGGCTACCGCGACGCCCTGGCCTTAATTCACGAGAGCCGCGAACAGATGCCCTTCTCCGAGGGCACGGTACGCCAGCTGCACGGCATCCTGTACCGCTACATGCCGCAACTGGGCGGGCACTGGAAGGCCACCAACAACGACATCGTCGAACGGCACCCGGACGGGAGCTCGCGCGTGCGGTTCCGCCCGGTTGCCGCGCATCTCACGCCGATGGCGATGACCGACCTGATTGCACGCTATCGCGCCGCGCTGGACCAGCACCTGGCCGACCCGCTGGTGCTGGTGCCGCTGGCCGTACTCGATTTCCTGTGCATCCATCCCTTCGCGGACGGCAATGGGCGCATGGCGCGCTTGCTCACGCTGCAACTGCTCTACCACTTCGACTACGCCGTGGGCCGTTTCATCAGTCTGGAACGTATCTTCGAGGAATCGAAAGAGAGCTACTACGAAACGCTGGAAGCCAGCTCACAGGGCTGGCACAAATCCGCACACGACATCGCGCCCTGGCTGGATTACTTCTGGGGCGCCTTGCTGCGCGCCTACCGGGAATTCGAGCAGCGCGTGGGCACCATTGAACGCGGGCGCGGTGCCAAGGGCGACCGGGTACGGGCCGAAATCGTCAGACGCGAGATGCCCTTTTCGATTTCGGATATCGAAGAAGCCTGCCCCGGCGTCAGCCGCGACATGGTGCGCCTGGTGCTGCGTGCGATGAAGACGGAAGGCCTGATCGCTCCTACGGGCAAGGGGCGCGGTGCCAGATGGATCGGTCTCACAAACCGCTCACAGCCAGAAGGACTGCCACGTGCAGTGGGCAGGGACAAGAGGAAACGGGGCACGCGATGAGCATGAACGAGGCGGATACCCGCTATCACCTCATCGACCCGGTATTGCGAGACAAGGGCTACGTCAGCCGCGACCGGGTCACGCTCGAGACCGTGCTCACCCCGCCGCCAGTGGAGCCCAGTGGCCCCAAGGGCCGCAGGCGCAAGGGCCCCGGCCGCACCGACTACCTGCTGTGCGTGCAAGTGGGCGATTCCCCCAAGCCCATGCCGGTGGCGGTGCTTGAAGCCAAGAAGGAAGCCGAGGATCCGCTCAAGGGCATGCAACAGGCGCGTGGCTACGCCGACACGTTGCGCTTCGACGTGAAGTACGTGTTCTCCACCAATGGTCACAGGTACGGCGAGTACAACCGCTCCACAGAATTGATCAACGGCCCGTACCCGTTCAGCGACTTCCCGGCGCACTCCGACCTACGGGTGCGCTACTGCAAGGACAGCGGTATCGACCTGACGCGGCCCGAGTCGGCGATGCTCTTCCAGGCCGACAGCCCCGCCTGGGCCCAGAGCCGCTACTACCAGGACGCTGCGATCCGGGCCACCTTCGAGAAAATCCTGCTCGACCGTCAGGCCGGCAAGCCGCCGCGCGTGCTGCTCACGCTGGCCACCGGCTCAGGCAAGACCGTCATCGCCACGAACCTCCTGTGGCGACTTTCCCAGGTAGGGCAATTACCCAAGCCCGCCCTGTTTCTGTGCGACCGCGACGAACTGCGCGAACAAGCCTACACCAAGCTCAAGGCCGCATTCGGCGACAATGCCCGCATCGTCAGGACCGAGCGTGGCGGCAACGCAGCAGCGAACGCCCGCATCCACATCGCCACCTACCAGACGCTGGGCCTGGACGACGAGGAGGGCTTTGCCAGCTTCCTCACCGAACACTACGGCGAGGACGCATTCAGCGTCATCATCATCGACGAGTGCCACCGTTCTGCCTGGGGCCGCTGGTCCGAAGTGTTGCGGCGCAACCCCAATGCCATCCACATCGGCCTGACCGCCACGCCGCGCAAGCTGGAAGAGTCCGACAAGGCCTCGAAGGAAGACCAGGAGATCACCGCAAACAATCGCCAGTATTTCGGCAACCCGGTGTACGAGTACACGCTGATCGAAGCGCAGGAAGACGGCTATCTGGCCGCCTGCGAGATCGTCAAGCGCAAGGCGAGCATCGACAGCGCCACCTTCACCAAGAAGGAGATACTCGCGGCCGGTGCCAGGGACATCAAGACCGGCAAGCTGCTCACCGAAGCCGACCTCACCAAGGACCAGTACACCGGCAAGGACTTCGACGACGAACTGTTCATCGAGTTGCGCACTCCCAGGATGTGCGCCGACCTGTTCGAGCTGCTTTGCGAGAACGGCGGACCGGAACAGAAGATCATCATCTTCTGCACCCGCGAGATCCACGCCGACCGCGTGGCCCAGCACATGAACAACCTGTACGTGCGCTGGTGCAAGTCGCGCGGGCAGACGCCGAAGGACCACTACGCGTTCAAGTGCATGGGCGGCGCGAACAACGGCGCCGACATGATCGAGCCCATGCGCGGCTCAGGCGAGCGCGCGTTCGTCGCCTGTACCGTCGACCTGCTGGAGGCCGGCGTGGACATCGAGCGCCTGAATGCCGTGGCGTTCTTCCGCTACCTGCAATCGCCGATCAAGTTCTACCAGATGGTCGGACGCGGCACGCGCATCCACGAGGAAACCGGCAAGTACAAGTTCTGGCTCTACGACTACACCGACGTGACACAGCTTTTCGGCACCGAACTCATCAGCAAGCCGCCGCGGTCCGGGAAAGGCGGTGAGGGTGGCGGCGACGGGGGTGAAGGCGGGGACGACGGCCCGCTCGTGGGGCAGATGCCTGGACCCTACGTGACGATCACCCCGGAAGGCAGCTACATTGTTGTTCGCCGCGATGGCCGGGATACACCGATCCCCCTGGACGAGTATCGCCAGGAAGTGATCCGGCGCGTGCTGTCCGAGGCGCACAGCCTCGATGAGTTTCGCGCCCTGTGGATCGAGCAGCCCAAGCGCCGCCAACTCATCGATCACCTGATGGGTGACAACTTCAGCCCCGAAGTAATCCGTGAAGCGGATCGAATGACCGACTACGACCTGTACGACTTCTTCGGGCGCCACGGTTATGGGGCGATAGCCTTCAGGCGACCGGAACGCTGCGATCGATATTTGCGGGACAACTACACCTGGTTCGCAGGCATGGACAGGAGCGCAGCTACCGTCCTGAAGAGTATTGGTTCCCAGTTCAGCAAAGGCGGCACCGATGCACTGGAGACGCCGACGCTATGGGAGGTGCCGGAGATCAAGCTCGCTGGAGGCCTAGATGCGCTGCGTGTACTCGGTAAGCCCACCGACGTGATGCGCGACGCCAAGGGAAGGCTGTTCGGAGCATGACCGCGACACGCAAATTCAGCGAATGGGTTGAGTCATTTCGCAACGGCTATGGTAAGAGGCCGGCTCCAGGGGAGTCGGGGCCGATCGTCTTGCGCATTGCGGACGTGTCCAGCGGCGTCATCGACCTATCGAATCCACGGCGTGGCATCGTCCCCGAGAACGATGCCAAGACATACAGGCTACAGAGCGGCGACCTAATCTTTGTACGCGTAAACGGGGCTCGGGAAATTGTTGGACGCTGCTGTCTCGTTGGCCCAGACGTGCCACCAGACACGATCTTCAATGATCACCTGATCCGCGTCCGCTTGGTACCTGGTGTCGATCCTGAGTTCGCAAGGCTATGCGTAAGCCTTCCATCTGCTCGCGCCATCATTGAAGAGGCGGCGTCCACTTCAGCCGGGCAGTTGTCGATCAGTCAGCAGGTGCTTGACTCGATCGACGTTCCAGATATCGCCTTGAATCGGCAACGCGAGATCGCCGCTCAAGTCAAAGCGCAACTGGCCGAGGTGGACGCCGCGCGAAGGGCTGCCTGCGAACAGTTGCGCGAAGTTGGCAGTCTCGCCAACGCCATCGTGTTCGATAGCGTGAGGAATTATCCAGTTCGGAGAAGTTTTCTTGGCGATCTACTTGAAGAAGTCAGGCAAGGAATCGGCCCTCGTTGGGCTGACTTCCCAGTACTTGGCGCAACGCGAGATGGCTTGGCGCCCGCCAAGGAGCAACCTGGCAAGCAAGCGCCAAAGTACAAGCCGGCGTTTCCGGGTACGGTGTTCTACAACCCAATGCGTATCTTGATCGGCTCGATTGCTTTTGTAGACGAAGACGATGCGCCCGGAATCACCAGCCCCGACTACGTGGCCTTGCGGGGAAAGCCCGAAACGGTCGATTCCAGATGGTTCTACCAATGGCTTCGTTCGCCACTCGGCGCGCAGTGCATCACGTCGCTGGCCCGCGGTGCAGTCCGCGAGCGCATGTTGTTTAACCGCTTGGCCGAGGGTCAGATCGATTTGCCTGGCTTCGCCGTGCAGGAGAAGGCGTCGCTGGCACTCAAGGAACTGAAGTCGCTGCGGCGCGCAATACAGAACAAGCTGGCCGAAGTCGATCTGCTCCCGCAAAAGATCCTCGTGCAAGCCTTTGAGAACTGAACGTGGCCCGCCCGAGGAAAGCCGCCAAAGCCCCCAAGGCCATCGCCACCACGCAATCGCTCTCGGCCTTCGTCAAGAGCATCTGCGATGTGATGCGCCGCTCGAACTGCGCGAGCGCGCTGCAGTACGTGCCAGAGCTGACCTGGATCCTGTTCCTGCGCATCCTCGACGCACAGGAGGCGCGCGACCAGGACAAGGCCGATGCCGTGGGGGCGAGTTTCACGCCCGCGCTGCGCACACCTTACCGCTGGCAGGACTGGGCCGCGCCCTGGTCCGACAAACCCGGTCACCCGCAGACGCCCGAGGGCAAGCCCGTTGGCTGGAAGCGGCAGGAACTGTTTGCCAGCGGCGACGGCAAGCTGTTCGATTTCATCAACAAGGAACTTCTGCCCCACCTGCACAGCCTGGACGTGGACCCGCGCACGGGGCTGCCGATGCCCGGTGCGAGCCCGAAGCAGCGCATCATCGGCCGCACGATGACGGCGGTGGAGCGCGTGCGGGTGGACTCCGAGACCAATCTGCGCGACATCCTCAACAAGGTCCACGAGATCAGCATCGACCACGTCGACGACAGGCACTTCTTCACGCTGTCGCAGGTGTACGAGGATCTGCTGCTGAAAATGGGCGAGAAGAACTCCGACGGCGGTCAGTTCTTCACCCCGCGCGAAGTGATCCGCGCAATGGTGCACACGGTGGACCCACAGCTCGGACAGACAATTTACGACCCCTGCTGCGGCACCGGCGGCTTCCTGGCGATTGCCTACGAGCACATCGCCCGCAAGCTCGGCGCGCAGGCCCGCAGCACGGACATCGACACGCTCAAGCACGATACCTTCTTCGGCCGCGAGAAGGAGAACCTCGTGTTCCCCATCGCGCTGGCCAACCTGGTGCTGCACGGCATTGACCAGCCCAACCTGTGGCACGGCAATTCGCTGACGCGTCGCGCCACCTATCGCGCGCTGTTCGACAAGGCACCCAGGCAGTTCGACGTGATCCTGACCAACCCGCCTTTTGGCGGCAAGGAGGGTACCGACGCGCAGAAGAACTTCGCGTTCAAGACCGGCGCCACGCAAGTGCTATTCGTGCAGGACATCCTGGCAGAGCTGGCGCCGGGCGGCACCTGCGCGATCGTGCTGGACGAGGGCCTGCTGTTCCGCACCAACGAGAGCGCCTTCGTCGAGACCAAGCGCAAGCTGGTCGACGAGTGCGACCTCTGGGCCATCCTCAGCCTGCCGGGCGGCGTGTTCTCCACCGCCGGCGCGGGCGTCAAGACCAACCTGCTGTTCTTCACCAAGGGCCGGAAGACCGGGCGCATCTGGTACTACGACCTGTCGCAGGTGAAGGTGGGCAAGAAGACACCGTTGACGCTGGCGCACTTCGGCTTTGCCGCGGATGGGTCGGTGCTGGACGACGCCGCGCTGCCCGCCGCACTGGTGGCCGACTGGCAGGCAGATGAAGCCAATGCAGGCAAGCCCTTCCCGAGCTACGCACGCCAGTTGGCGCGACGCGGCACGCCCGAGGCAGAAAGCCGCTGGTCCTGGACCGTGGACTTCGCCGCCCGCCGCGCCAAGGCGCGCGAGGAGATGCAGCCCTTGCTTGACGGGGCGGCCAAGCTGAAGGCCGAAGCGGTGGACCTCAAGGAGCAGTTGAGGCGACTGAAGAAGGACAAGGCCGCCGGCAACGTGCTCGAAGCGCACGACGCAAAGATCCGCGAGAAGGAGAAGTCAGCGCGAGATCTGGAGGCCCAAGCCGCCGCCATCGATGCGGTCGTATTCGATCTGAAGGCAGTCAATCCGACGGCCGTCGTCGACGTGGATACCCGCACGCCGCAGCAGATCATCAGCAGTATCGAAGCGCAGGGGCGCATCGTTGCAGATGCGCTGGCGCGGTTGAATGCGCTCTTGTCGGAACCTAGCTGAGCGGCCCGAAAGGCTATAGCTGACCACCAGCCGAAATGGTGCATTCCGTGCGAAGGCGTCCCACGGCGGCCAGAGTTACAGCAGTTGCCACTATCTCTTTAACGATCGGAGCTGGTGATCGACCTCGTCCCATGGAAGCCGGCGACGGGCTTCTCGCATCCTGGCGTAGCCGGACTCGGCCTGTCTGACCGTTACAGTGCGCGACTTGACCATTTCCTCGATCAGCCAGAGCGTGCCGTGGACGTCCACACCCTCAGTTTTACCCACCGTTCGCAGCCGTCCATCACCGGTTAACAGTGGGCATTCTTCTTGCCGGGCAAGTGCGAGCGCGAGCAGGTCGTTGATGCTGGCACCCAGGCCTTGGTACTTTTCGACCATCCGATCGGCGTAGGCGACGGTTTCCTCATTCAACTCCAAGCGCTTGAGGCCAAGACGAGGCAATTCCGGATGGTCGGCCCGGAGTTCTTCCTCGTACAGGACGTCGGGGACGGCGAAGGTGGCATCGAAGCGGAACATCAGGCGGAGCAGTCCGCCTGTGTCCATGTCTATGATGATGTTCGCATCGCTAATGAGGAGCCGCGCGGTCACCTTGCATGCTCCGTTTTCTCTGAAATTCCGTGAGCGGCATGCGCAATAGTTCGGCGGCCTTGCTCTCGCTGATCAGGTCCTGTGCAAGCGCCCGGTATACGAGCTGATCGAAAAGCTGAGGGCGCTCAGAGACATACTGTTCGCCAGGCTCGGTCTTGTTCCAGCCGCGCGAACTGAAGAACTTTCGCATCTCGACGTAGTGCGCATCAGGCAAGATTCCCAAATCCTTGGCGCGATGCATCCAGCCCTGCATGCTCAAACCGTACGCCTTCTTGAGCACTTCCAGCTCTCGAGGTTCCAGCCAAACGCGCTTCTCGCCAAGCTCCTTGCGAACTTCTTCCTCGGGCGCAAGAAAGGCGCCGGCGAATCGGTTGGCGGCTGCTTCCTCTTCGACACCAGGTGCAAGGCGCCCTTGCAACACCAAGTGCCCAAGCTCGTGCGCGAGGGTAAACCGCTGGCGGTCGCCGGGCCATCCTCGCCCCACGACAACCACCGGTATGCCATCCACGGTCGCGGCCATGCCGTCGAACCGGTCATTGATGGCCTGCGACTGAAAAACCTTGATGCCTCGCTCTTCGAGCATGTCGGTGAGTACCGGAATGGGATCAACTCCCAAATCCCACGACTTTCGTAGATCCCGCGCAACGGCCTCGACTTCATCGAGAGTGGCAATCGAGGCAGGAAGATTCTCGGGGAGTTTGAATGCCTGAACCGGTCCGTTCGGCAGTAGCTGTTCGAGCTCGATAAACCGCTCGAGCTGCTCCTTTACGTCGCCCTCAATCTGGTCAAGCGCCTTCTTCGGAAGGCGAGAGTGCTTCCGGTGCTTCATTTCCTGCAGTTCGATCTTCACCGGCCGAAAGAAATACTCCGTGCGCACGCCCAGCGCCTTCGAAAGTTCGAGCAGGACGCGCGAAGAGGGAGTGGACTTCCCCCCCTCGTACTTCGAGATTGCCATCGCGGTGATTCCCGCCTGGTCCGCGAGCGCGCGCAACGACAGCCCTGCCGCCTTACGTGCCTGCTTGATGCGTTCACCGATCATTGTCCGCCCTCAGTTTACAAAGTTGACTTATATATATGATTTTTGTAAACTACACTCAAATCCTTCTCTTGTCAACAATTATTCTGATAACTCAATGGGTTAGGAACTCCGTGATGGTCAACAGCTATCTGCCTCAAGCCATGGGGCACTGACATGCGTGCCTCCGCTCATACCGCGATTTCGGGGATCTCGGCATTCGCCATGGTCGCACTTATCAAGCAGCAGCATCCCGCTGCCCGCCTCCCCCATCCGGTCTTCGCGGCAGTGGCAGCGGCCCTCGCCTCCGGATTGCCCGATGTCCTGGAACCCGCGAGCAGTCCGAACCATCGCCAGTTCTGCCATAGCGCCGTGTTCGCTGCGCTCCTCACTTCCGGAATGAAGAAACTCTACGACTGGGTACCCGCTACGCCAGGCGAGGCGCTCATGCGCGACGTGTTGCTCGGCGTCGGATTCGGCTACATGGCGCACCTGTGCGCCGATTCAACCACGGCAATGGGCCTGCCCCTTGTCGGCAATCTCTAGTTTCAAGGAAGGCAAAACCGATGGAGGTGATCGTCAATCAGTCGAAGTTGCCGGACCAGCGGTTCGCCGCTGCCTGGGACTCCATCAAGATCGCCCAAGATGTGCGCGACAGGCTCACCGCGCAGGCGCTGCTCGCGTTTACCGTTCGCCAGAAGCTGCCCTTTGAGATCGCACCGCTGCACGGATTGATCGTCCTGTCAGGTCCTCCGGGGAACGGGAAGACCACCTTGGCACGCGGACTTGCCAACGAAGTTGCGAAGGCGCTGAACCCGAAGGGGGCTACGTTCGTCCAGATTGATCCGCATGCGCTTGCGAGTTCCGCCCTAGGGCGCAGCCAAAAAGAAGTCACCAAGCTCTTTCAGCAGACCATTCCCGAGTTGGCCGGCAACGGTCCAGTAATCGTGCTGCTGGACGAGGTCGAAACGCTGGTCGCGGACCGCCAGAAGTTGAGCCTTGAAGCGAACCCGATCGACGTTCACCGCGCCACGGATGCGACCCTCGCGGGACTCGACCTTCTGACCCGCCAGCATCGGAACGTGCTGCTCATCGCCACGACGAACTTCCCGAAGGCGCTCGACGGCGCACTCCTTTCCCGCGCAGATCTGATCGAGGAGATTGGTCCGCCGGACCGGTCAGCTCGGGAAGAAATCATAAAGGAAGTTCTGAAACACCTCGCTCAGCACTGGTCCGATCTCGGCAACTTGTCGAAGAACGTGAAGGAGTTCGTCGAAGTCTCGGACGGACTGGACGGCCGGCGGCTGCGCAAGGCCTTCATTGCTGCCATCGCATCATCCATCGACACGGCGCGAGACCCGAACAAGCTCAAGCCGTCCCACGTCGTAGCGGCCTTGCGCGCGAGCACCATCAACATCAAGGAGGCCCCCCGTGAAGGTAAAGCGTGACATCGCGTCCATCCCGCTGCGCTCCGGCGATGAAACATGGGCCGAGTACAGGCAGCTCGTCACCGGCCCTGGCTCGGTGGATGCCGTGCAGTTCGACGCGGCAGCCACTGTAATGACGTCGCTCATTACCGACGAGGCGTTCCGAGACGAACCCCTGAACCTCTCCGGCGTCAGCCACCGCTTGGTTGTCTACCTGCTGCATGGGCATGACGCGCTCGAGGCAGGAGCAAACATCGACAAGCTGGCCTGGAACCCCACAGCTGGCGATTGGAAGCTCTTTGTACCTTGTCCCGAGGAACAGTTCGAGTGGGCCAAGAAGACGCTCGCTGCGCGGGCGCCCCGATTCGTCGTCCTGAAGCCTGGAGAAAAAAACCAGGAGGAAAAGGAAACCGAAGCTCCCGAAGCGGCGCTGGGAGTCAATTGGGAGGTGTTAGGCCGATGAGCACGCATGTATTCACCTACAACCGCAGCCACACGTCGATCTACGTGGCCGACAACATGGGCAACCTCCTGCGCGACATTGTTACCTGGAGCGGGCTCGAACCGACCAAGCTGGTTGACGACTGGCAGGTTCTCGGTAGGGCAGTGCAAGCTTGGCTGCGATCTGGGCACCTTTATCAGATCGCTATCGAGTTCTTCCTCCCGGCCTCCGGCAAGCTCGTCGGCCGATGGGATTTCCCGATCACCTACGACGGGAGCGGCGTCGATGGCGACATGTGGGTCGCCCGCGAGCATGTGCGCCGGACTATAGACAAAGCTGGCCGGCCGCCCGCCGGGGCGAACTACGAGGTCATCCTCTGGGCGCATGCCGGCAGGCCTCACGTCGACGGTATGGGGCCAGCCACCCATCGCTCGACTGACGGCATGGTGGGCCGGATCTCCGGCACCGCCATTGCGACGCCCGACATCATGGCCTCACTGAAGTACTGGCGGGCAGCATGATCACGGTCGCCCAGGCCTTCGAGACCTTTCGCGAACGGCTGGAGCTCACCAAGACCGAGCGCGAGGATGCTCAGCGCCGCCACACTGAAGTGCGCGAGTGCATCCGCGGGAACTTCCAGGTTGATCGCGATTTTTTGACCGGCTCTTACGCACGCAACACGAAAACCAAGCCGCTCAAGGATATCGACATCTTCTTTGTTATGGGAAAAGATGAGCGCCACTGGCGCGACAAGCCCCCGAACAAGATACTCGCCGCGTTCGAGGAATGTTTGGTCAAGAAGTATGGGCGCGATGACGTCGAATCCGGCCGGCGCTGCGTGACAGTAAAGTTCGAGAAGCGCTACCAGACTCAGGACAAGGACGGCAAAGTCCTGAGCATCGACTGCGTCCCGGCGTTTGACGCTGGCCGGCACTATGAAATCCCCGACGGGAAGCTCGGCAAGTGAATCGAGTCGGACCCGGAGGTGCACAAGGAGAAGGCCACCACCAAAAACAGCCTACTAGGTGGCAAATGGGTCCCGTTCGTGAAGATGGGGAAGCGCTGGAACCGGGAGTCAGGGCAGTTGGTAAAGCCGATGTTCCTCATTGAAGTGATTGCCCAGGAGCTTGTCGATCCCCCGTTCAACAACTACCCGGACGAAGTGGTTCGGTATTTCTCTGCCATGCAAGTTGCCATCGAACAGGACTGGGCCGATCCAGCGGGACTAGGCCCGATGGTGTCGGACCAGATGGACACGAACGCGAAAGCAGCCGCAAAGAGGGCACTGCGGGATGCGGAGCGCCTCGCCGTTCAGGCCATGCGCGCAGACCAGCAAGGTAGGACGGGCGAGGCACTGCAATTGTGGCGCCAAATCTTCGGTTCGTACTTTCCGATCAATTAGGCCCCAGTGACCAACATCGCCAAGCGTGCTTCCGAAGCCCACGGTGAGAAGTTTCTGCGCGAAGCATTCGAGCGAGTGCATGCTCGCCTCGCTTTCGATCTCGAGGATGCTGCTAAGACCGTTACACACGACGGCAAACGAGGCGAAGTCACTGAGTCCGACTGGTTGCGGGTCATTCGCAGCTACCTGCCGAATCGATATGCCGTTGACTCGGGAATTGTGATCGACAGCACGGGGAAAACGAGCGATCAGATCGACATCGTCGTCTACGACATCCACTACACGCCCGTCTTGCTTACCCGTGAGTCGAATCGCTACATCCCCGCAGAAGCCGTCTACGCCATCCTGGAGGCGAAGCCGACGATCAACAAACAGCTTCTGGAATATGCGGGTGTCAAGGCACAGTCCGTCCGTATGCTAAAACGCACCTCGGCGCCGGTCGTCCATTCGGATGCTGTGCATCCTCCGAAGAAGCTTTTTCCCATCTTGTCCGGAATTGTCGCCGCTTCGGTCGAATGGAAGGACGGATTTGGAAAAGTCTTTCAGCGCACCCTGACGAGCGACGCCCTCTCAGGTGATCGCCGCATTGACTGTGGCTGCGGTCTGTCCCATGGTGCTTTCGACCTCTTTGCCGCCAGTGGTGCGTTGACCTTCGGTGAGCAGAGTGCCGGTCTGGTCTTCTTTCTCTTCCGCCTCCTCGACAAGCTGCAATCGCTTGGCACGGTCCCGGCGATCGACTGGAATACCTACGCTAGTGTCCTGCGTTCCAGAAAATAGTAGAGAGGAAAGTCCAACAGGCAGTTCGAACGGTCGAGGCAGGTTGCGCGGCCAAGGATTCGGTTCGTCAGCCAAATTTAGAAACCTAGCGCAGCCTTGGGACCAACCGCTCTCTTTCGCGGCTTGCGCGCGCGTTGAGCGACGATCCCCTGAAGTTCAATATGGCGGAATCGGTGGATCAGCCGAGCAGAAACTCCCGCACCACCGCGATCTGGTCGGCGTGCATCAGCGTCGGTGCGTGGCCGACGCCGGGGATCTCGACCAGCTTCGCCTTCGGACCGCGCGTGCGCATCTCGCGCGCGGTTGCCGCGGTCAGCAGGTCCGACTCGGCGCCGCGGATCACGTGCGTCGGGCAGGTAATGGCGTCCCACAGCGGCCACAGTTCAAGGTCGCCCTGGGGCATGTTCTTGCGGAAGGGCTCGGCGATCTTCGGGTCGTAGTGCAGGCGGTAGCTGCCGTCGGCGTTCCGGCGCACCACGGTTTCGGTCAAGAAGCGCCATTCGGCGTCGCTGTGCGCGCCGAAGCTGGCTAGCACCGTGCGCACGTACAGCTCGGCGGCCTCGATCGTCGGCAGCGGCGGCGCGTAGCCGACGTAGGTGGCGATGCGCTCCAGCGATACTTTCGTGACCACCGGCCCGGCGTCGTTCAGCACCAGGCGCCGGATCGGCGAATGCTGCTGTGCCGCCAGCGCCATGCCGATCAGCGCGCCCATCGACGTGCCCACCCAGTGCACCGTCTCCACATCCAGGCGCGCGATCAGCGTCACCATGTCGGCGACGTACTGCGGCAACTGGTACAGCATCGGGTCGGCGAGCCAGTCGGAATCGCCGCGCCCGGCGACGTCCGGGCATACCACGCGGTAGCGGTCGGCCATCGCCGCCGCGAGCGCATCGAAATCGCGCGCGCAGCGCGTCAGGCCGTGCACGCAGACGAGTGCCGGCGCGGCGGGGTCGCCCCACTCGCAATAGGCGACGCGGTGCAGGCCGGCAGGCGATGCGCACTGCACGGTGCGCAGGCGCGGCCCGGCTTCGATCATTCGCACACCAGCCGGCCAAGCTCGATCACCGCGCGGCCGGCCGGCGCCTTGCCGTGCCGCGGCCATGCTGCCTCGACGCGCACGCCGATGAACTCCTCGGACACCGTGACGAAGGCCGGAAAGGGAATGCCGCGCGCGATGTCGAAGCGGTATTCGAGCGCATCGGCCGTGTGGTGCTCGCTGTAGTCGGGCGCGTCCGGGTCGCGCACCAGCAGCCAGCGCACGCGCTCGCGGAATTCCTCGAGCGGTGCGCCGGCATCGCCGGTGACGCGGATCACCGCCTCTGTTTCGGCGGCCAGGCTAGTTCCCGTACTTGAACGACAGCGACAGCCGGGTGCGGAACTGCACCACCTTGCCGCCCTCGACCTTGACGTCCAGCTTGGTAACCTCGGCGATGCGCAGGTCGCGCAGAGACTTCGACGCGGTCTTCACCGCGTTGCGCGCCGCTTCCTCCCAGGAATCGGGGCTGGTGCCGATGACATCGGTGACGCGATAGACCGCGTTGTCTTGCTTCCTGGCCATGGTTTCCTCCTCGGGTTTGTGCGGGAAATCCGCGCGCCCATACTACGCTCAGCGTCCGCTTGCGTGCCAGTAGCGCGCCCGCGCCGCGCGCTCGGTCACCACGGCGATGTCCCGGCCGCCCAGCCGTACCGTAACCGCGCCTTCCAGATCCGTGCGCCGCAGCTCGGCGCCGATGCCGCGGTAGCGCGTCAGCACGTCGCGGTGCGGATGGCCGAAGCGGCTGCGATAGCCGACCGGCAGCACCGCGAGCCGCGGCGCCACCGCGGCGAGCAACTCCGCGCTGGAAGAGGTTCGGCTGCCGTGATGCGGCACCAGCAGCACGTCCGCCACGATGCCGCCGCGCGCGGCAAGCTCGGCCTCGGCGGTGCGCTCGATGTCGCCGGTCAGCAGCATCGCGTGCGCGCCGGCGCTGATTTTCAGCACGCAGCTCAGGTCGTTCTTGCGCCGTGCGCCGGCTTGCTCGCCGCGCAGCGGGTGCAATACTTCGAATGTCACGCCGTCCCAATGCCAGGCCTCGCCCGCGGCGCAGCGCCTCGGCGCGCGTGCGAAGTCGATCACCGGGTGCCCCGGCTCGAGCGAGGACAGCAGCTCCGCCACCGGCATCTCGTCCAGCACCGACAGCGCGCCGCCGGTGTGGTCTGAGTCGCTGTGCGTGAGCACCATGGCGTCGATTGCCGATACGCCGCTCGCGCGCAGGTAGGGCAGCACGATGCGCTCGCCGGCGTCGGTGTCCGCGCCCAGCATCGGGCCGGCGTCGTACAGCAGCGTGCGTCCGGCGGTGCGCACCGCCACCGCGAGGCCCTGGCCGACGTCCAGCGTGGTCACCCAGGCCTCGCCCTGCGCGGGCGCCGGCGGCTGCACCATGAACACCGGCAGCATCAACGCCAGGCCGGCCCAGCGCGACGGGAAGCCGCGCGGCAGCAACAGCCACAGCGTGCCGGCAAGCGCCAACAGCACCGCCCAAAGCGGTGGCGCGTGCTGCTGCCACAGTGCGGCGGGCAGCGCCGCGCACCATGCCAGCAGCGCGAGCAGCCAGCCGGTGAGCGCGTCGGCCATGTGCAGCAGCGCATCCAGAGGCAGCAGCACTGCGAGCAGCGCCAGCGGCGTGATCACCGCCGATACCAGCGGGATCGCCACCGCATTGGCGAGCGGCCCCACGAGCGACACGCGCGCGAACAGGTACAAGGTCGCCGGCGCGAGCCCGATGGTGATCGCCCATTGCGTGCGCAGCCACTGCCGCAGCGGCGAGCCGCTGTCGGTCCAGCCGATGGAGACTGAGAAAATCAGCGCCACCGCGCCGAACGACAGCCAGAAGCCCGGCGACAGCACCGCCCACGGATCCGCGAGCAGCACCGCACCGAGCGCCAGCGCAAGCACGCGCGCAGGCGAGGCGATCCTGCCCGACCACAGCGCCAGTGCCACCACCGCGACCATGAAGAAGGTGCGCCGCGCCGGCACGCCGAAGCCGGCGAGCAGCGTGTAGCCCAGCGCAGCGAGGATTGCCGCCAGCGCCGCCGCCTTGCGCGCCGGCAGCGCGAGGCACAGCCGCGCCGAGCGCCGCCAGCCCCAGGCGGCGAGCCAGGCCGCGAGCCCGGACACCAGCGTCACGTGCAAGCCGGAGATGCTCATCAGGTGGGTGACGCCGGTGCGGTTGAAGAGCCGCCATTCCGCTGCAGGAATCGCACGCTGGTCGCCCACCGCGAGCGCGACCAGCACGCCGGACCTTGCGCTGTCGCCCAGCACGCGGCGAAAGCGCTCGCGCACCGCCGCCCGCGCCTGTTCGATCAGGTCCGTGGGACTCGCGCGAGCGCCCAGCCGCTGCGGCAGCGGCTGCTGGCGGACCTGTCTCACGTAGCCCGTGGCGCCGATGCCGCGCTCGAGCAGCCAGGCCTCGTAGTCGAAGCCGTGCGGGTTCAGGTTACCGTGCGGCCGGCGCAGCCGCACGGTAAAGCGCCAGCGCTCGCCCGGCCGCACGCCGAACGCGTCTGCCAGCAGCGCCGGCTGCTCCTCGGCATGCACGCGGCTGCGGTACCAGGACAGCAGCAGCCGGCGCGGCAGGCGCGCGGCAGATGATTCCGTCTCGAACTCGAAGCGCACGCTGCGCTCGCCCACGGCCGGCAGGCTGGACACCAGGCCGACCACCTCGATGTCGCGGCCCTCCAGCGTGGCGTCCAGCCGGTCGGCCATGCGCCAGTGCGCGAAGCCCGCCGCCCACAGGAAACCGATCACGACGCACAGGCCGAGGCGGACCAGGTACGGCGACCATCGCAGCGCGAGAGCGCAGGCGGGCAGCAGCGCAAGCCAGACCGGCGCCGGCAGGCCCGCCTGCAACTGCAGCGCCAGCACGCCGGTGGCGAAGGCGAGAACTTGTGCGCTCATCTAGACTCCAACGCTTACAGGACCGCCCCGCCTACATTGCCCCCGCAGAAGTTCTTCCGCCGCCACCTCCCCGACGCCGGTTCGATACGCTCGAACCCCTGGCTGGCGTGGATGCGCGTGTTCCTCGACCATCCGGCGCTGTGGCAACTGAACCGCGACTCGGTGGCCGGGGCGGTGGCGATCGGCCTCTTTTCCGGCCTGGTGCCGGGGCCGTTGCAGATGCTGTCGGCGGTGCTGCTGGCGGTGCCGCTGAGGAAGAACCTGCCGGTGGCGCTGCTGGTGACCTTCTACACCAACCCCTTCACCATCGTGCCGCTGTACGTGCTGGCGTACGGCTACGGCCGGCTGCTGATCGGCGGCAAGAATTCAATCGACATCGAGCCCTATTACTGGGACTGGGCGAACTTCATCGAGTCGACGCGGGGGCTGGTCGACTGGATGCTGTCCCTGGGCAAGCCGCTGGCGATAGGCCTGCCCGCGCTCGCGCTGACGCTGGCGCTGCTCGGCTACCTGGCGGTGCAGGTGGCATGGCGCGCGTACATCATCCACGCCTGGCGCACGCGGCGCGAACGGCGCGCGCGCCGCGCGGGCGGCGGCGAGTCGTAGCGCCGCCGCAAGTCGCCCACGCGCTGCGTCACGCGGCGTCAGGATCGGCCAGCCGCTCGGCCGCCAGCACGCGAATCCGCATCGCCTGTCCGCCGGGCATGTCGGTGGTGGACACCGCACCGGGTCCGCGGCCTAGCAGGGCCCGGCCCACCGGGGACAGCACCGAGATGCGTCCCTCGCTTGCGTTCGCGTCGCGCGGGTGCGCCAGCACCACGGTGCGCGGCTCGCCGCGCGGCTCCTCGCGATAGGTGACGCGCGAATTGATCGCGACGCGGTCGGCGGGCAGCCGGTCGTGCGGCACCATGCGGGCGTCCAGCAGAAGGTCCGCGAGCGCGTCTGCCGCGTCGGCTTCGAAACGGCCAGTGGGTCGCCGGTCGCCCAGGATCGGTGCGAGCGATTCGGCATCGTGTGCAGAAACGAGAAGTTCGCTGTGGTTGGTCATGTTCATCTCCGTAGTGCAGAAGCTTGAAAAAGGGGATGCGCCACGCCGCACACGCAAGGCGTGGCGGGTGACACGATTCAGGAGTGAAGCGTCCCGGTAAGGCTTAACCGGCCGTCAACTGCGGCCGGTGGAGCGCTTACCGGGCGTGGCCAGGAAAGGCGAGTGTTCCGGGCCTGCGCAGCGCGCGCGCGATCGCACCCGGCGCCGCGGCGCCGGCCTGAGTGGGTGTGCGATCGAAGTTCATTGGCGTGCTGTCGGAGTATTCAGGGAATTCCCGGCCGACCATAGCACAGGAAAAAAATAATGCAAGTCAGCCGGCGCGTTCGCCGAGCACGCCATCGCGCAGTTCGAGCACGCGCTCGGCGCGCGCGGCAAGCGCCGCGTCGTGCGTGACGATGACGAACGCGGTGCCGTGCGATTCGGACAGCCGCAGCATGGCGTCGAACACCTCGTCTGCGGTGTGCGCGTCCAGGTTCCCGGTCGGCTCGTCGGCCAGCACGCAGGCAGGCCCGGTGACCAGCGCGCGCGCAAACGCGCAGCGCTGGCGCTCGCCGCCGGAAAGTTCGCCCGGCAGGTGCTCGAGCCGGTGCCCGAGGCCGATCTCCTGCAGCACGCGCGCGGCCTCGGCGAGTGCGGCTGCGCGGTCCATGCGACGGATCCACAGCGGCATGGCGACGTTCTCGGCAGCGGTGAATTCCGGCAGCAGGTGATGGAACTGGTAGACGAAGCCGAGCGTGGCGTTCCGCACCGCACCGCGCTCGGCATCGCCCATGGCGCTGAAGGCGCGGCCCTGCACCGTGACTTCGCCCGCGCTGGGCGCGTCCAGTCCGCCCAGCAGGTGCAAGAGCGTGCTCTTGCCCGAACCCGACTTGCCCATGATGGCGACCCGCTCCTTCGCGTGCACGGCGAAATCCACGCCCTTCAGCACATGCACCGGCGCCGGGCCCTCGAAGGTCTTCTGCAGTCCGCGGCAGGCGATCACCGCGCCGCCCTGCCCGCCTGCGTCATTCATAGCGCAGCGCCTCGGCGGGATTGACGCGCGCCGCGCGCCAGCTCGGCAGGATCGCCGCCACCAGCGACAGCACCAGCGCGATGATCGCGGTGGTGACCACGTCAGTCAGGTGCACGTCGGAGGGCAGGTCCGGGATCAGGTAGACGTCCTTGGCGAGGAACTTGATGCTGAACAAGTTCTCGATCGCCGGCACGATGGTGCCGACGTTGTATGCGGTGGCCACGCCCGCGACCAGCCCTGCCAGCGTGCCGACGATGCCGATCACCGCGCCCTGCACGACGAAGATCTGCATCACCGACGCGGGCGAGGCGCCCAGCGTGCGCAGGATGGCGATGTCGGCACGCTTCTCGGTCACCGCCATCACCAGCGTCGATACGATGTTGAACGCCGCCACTGCGACGATCAGCGCGAGGATGATGAACATCACGCGCTTCTCGATCTCGACTGCGCGAAAGAAGTTGGCGTGGCTGCGCGTCCAGTCGTAGGCGAAGATGTCCTGGCCCAGCCGTGCCATCAGCTCCCGTCCGACCGCGCGCGCGGCGAACAGGTCGTCCAGCTTCAGCCGCAGCCCGGACACCGCCTCGCCCATCTGGTAGAGCTTCTGCGCGTCCTCCATGTGCACCAGCGCAAGCGCCGCGTCGGCCTCGTTGAAGCCTACTTCGAAGGTGCCGACGACGGTGAACTGCTTCAGGCGCGGGATCAATCCGGCAGGCGTCACCTGCCCCTGCGGCGCGACCAGCGCGATCCTGTCGCCGGGCAGCGCGCCGAGCGCGCGCGCGAGGTCTCCGCCAAGCACGACGCCGAACTCGCCGGCTTTCAGCGCAGCGAGGCTGCCGGCGCGCATGTGGCGGCCGATGTCGGCGACCTTGTCCTCGGCGTCGGGCAGGATGCCGCGCACGATGGCGCCGCGCACCGCCTGGCCATGCGCGAGCATCGCCTGCGCGTTGACGAAGGGCGCGGCGGCTATGACGCGCGGATGCGCGGCGGCCTCGCGCGCCACCGCCTGCCAGTCGGCGAGCCTGTTGCCGGCGCCGGAGAGCTGCAGGTGCGACGCGACGCCGAGGATGCGCGTGCGCAACTCCTTCTGGAAGCCGTTCATCACCGACAGCACGACGATCAGCGCCCAGACGCCCAGCGCGATGCCTGCCATGGAAATGAGGGAACTGATGCTGATGAAATAGTTGCGGCGCTTTGCGCGCGTGTAGCGCAGGCCGACCAGGAGCTCGTAACGCACGTTGAGTCGAGGATACTACAATGCCCCGCATGGACGCCGCTGAGCGCGCGCTGCTTCATGCGCTGATTGCCGATGCGCGCATTGCCGCGCTCGCCACGCTGCGCGCGTGCGCGCCGATGGCGTCGACGCTGCCCTTCATCGCAGCACCCGACCTGTCGGCGTTCCACGTGCACGTCAGCCGGCTCGCCTGGCACACGCAGGACATGGCGGCGGATGCGCGTGTCGCGCTGGCGATCGCCGAGCGCGACGACGCGCGCGACGATCCCTACGCGCTCGCGCGCGTATCGATTCGCGGCGACGCGGCAGAACTCGCCGCCGCGGGAGATGAGTTCGATCGCCTGAAGGCGGCGTGGCTCGCGCGCCACCCCGCCACCGCGATCAACTTCGAGCTGACCGACTTCCGCTTCTGGCGCATCGTGCCGCGCGATGCGCGCTTCGTTGCCGGCTACGGCCGCATCCACAACCTGTCCGCGGCAGACCTGCGTGCTCGCTGAGCTGCTGCTTGCCGCGGGCATCGGCGTGCATCCGGCAGCGGAATGCCCGGTGCGGCTCGAACTGCGCATCGAGCAGGGAACGCGCATCCTGCGCGCGCGGCCGGCCTGCGCGATCGGCTTCGACTCCACGCGCGAGGCGATGCGCGCGCTGCTCGGCCACGCCGGCGGCGATGCGCGCGTGCAGGTGTTCCTCGGCCGCATCGTCGATTACCCCTGGCTGTCAGCGCTGCTGGAGCGCGCGGGCGGCGGGCTCGACAACGCCGCGGTGGCGAAGACGCTGCATGCGATGCCCGAACTCGGGCACCTGTTTCCCGGCTGGCGCGTCGAGCGCGTGTCGGTGGAAAAGGTTCTGGTGCGCGCGCGCAGGCCATTCGACGCCCAGCTGTGGATCACGCTGGCGAGGGAGCGCGCTTGAGTATCTACGGCGTGGATTTCACCTCCGCGCCCGGCAAGGCAAAGCCGATCACCGTCGTCTCGGGCCGGCTGCAGGGCACGCGGCTCGCGGTCGACGCCATCGAATGCGTGCACGACTTTGCCGCGTTCGAGGCTTTTCTCGGCCGCCCCGGGCCATGGACCTGCGGCTTCGATTTCCCTTTCGGGCTGCCGCGCGAAGCGGTACGCGCACTGGGCTGGCCGCAGGACTGGGAGCAACTCACGCGGCACTGCCGGCGCATCGGGCGCACCGCGTTCGCGGCGGCCTCGGCGCGGCTGCGCGGCAGCCGCCCGGCGGGCGACAAGTACCCGATGCGCCGCGGCGACAAGGCGGCCGGCTCGCACAGCCCGATGAAGTGCGTCAACCCGCCGGTGGGCTGGATGTTCCTCGAAGGCGCATCGAGGCTCGCCGACGCGGGCGTGCACGTCCCCGGCATGCGCGCCGGCGACCCACGGCGCATCGCGCTCGAAGCCTATCCGGGATTCATCGCCCGACGCGTCATCGGCCGCGCCTCCTACAAGTCGGCGCGCGCAGGCTTGCTGGATGCGCCAAGGCGCAAGGCGCGCGCGCGGCTCATCGACGGGCTCGAGGCGGATGCCGCGGCGCTCGGTGTAAGCCTGCGGCTCGATGCGCGACTGAAGGCGCAACTGCTGGCCGAAGCGGCTGGCGACCTGCTGGACGCGGCCATCTGCGCGCTGCAGGCCGCCTGGGGCTGGCAGCGGCGCGACGCGGGCTATGGCATGCCCTCCGCCATGGATCCGCTGGAAGGATGGATCGTGACAGTGCAGCCCTGGAAGATCGTCGCCGCGGACCGGACCCACGCCGCGGCATGGACGCGGCTGCGTGCCGCGCTGTTCGACGACCTCGACGACGCCTACCACGCCCGCGAGATCGAATGGATGCTCGCCGCGCGCAACATGCGCGCGTTCCTCGCGCTGGACGCCTCAGGCGCGCCCGCGGGGCTGCTCGAGGTGTCCATCCGCAACATCGTCGACGGCTGTCCCGGAGAGGACGCTGTCGGCTATCTCGAAGGCCTGTACGTGGACCCTGCGCACCGCGGCGAGGGCCTAGGCCGCGCGCTGGTGGACTTCGCGGCGGGCTGGTTCCGCGAGCGCGGCTGCAGGCACATCGCGACGGACACCGGCATCGAGAACACGGCCGCGCAGCGCCTGTATGAGCACCTGGGCTTCGCGCGCAAGTGGACCGTGGTGCAGTTCCTCAAGCCGCTCTAGTTTCCGGCAGCCAATACAATGTCGGCATGCTGACTGCATACGGCATGTCGGATTCCGGCAACTGCTACAAGGTGAAGCTGGCCCTCGAACAGCTCGGCCTGGCGTATCGCTGGGTCGAGGTGGATTCGACGCGGGGCGGCACGCGCACGCCCGAGTACCTGGCGATGAACCCGAACGGCAAGGTGCCGCTGCTGCAACTGGAGGACGGCAGCCACCTGCCGGAATCGAACGCCATCCTGTGGTACCTGGCCGAAGGCACGCCGCTCGCGCCTGCCGAACGCGCCGGCCGCGCGCGGGCACTGCAATGGATGTTCTTCGAGCAGTACAGCCACGAGCCGTACATCGCGGTGGCGCGCTATATCCTGCGCTACCTGCCGGCGGACTCGCCGCGCCGCGCCGAACTGCCGCAACTGGCCGAGCGCGGCCGCTTCGCGCTCGGCGTCATGGACCGGCACCTCGCCGGGTCGCGTTTCTTCGCCGGCGCGGACTACTCAGTCGCCGACATTGCGCTGTACGCCTACACGCACTGCGCCGCCGACGGCGGCTTCGACCTCGCACCGTACGCGGCGGTGCGCGACTGGCTCGCGCGCGTGCAGGCGCAGCCGCGCCACGTGCCGCTGGGCTGAGGCGCGGACTTGCTGGACGCGCCGCTCGCCATCGTCGACCTGGAGACTACGGGCGCACACCCGGCGCACGACCGCGTCACCGAGATCGCGGTCATCGAGGTAGTCGGCGGGGAAGCGGTCGAATCCTGGTCGACGCTGGTCGACCCGGAAACGCCGATCCCGCCCGGCATCCAGGCGCTCACCGGCATCACCAACGAGATGGTGGCCGGCGCGCCCACCTTCCGCGCGCTCGCCGAGGGGCTCTACGAGCGGCTGCAGGGCCGGGTGTTCGTCGCCCACAACGCGCGCTTCGACTACGGCTTCCTGCGCCAGGAGTTCGAGCGCGCGGGACTGAAATTCCAGGCGAAGACGCTGTGCACGGTGCGGCTGTCGAGGAAGCTCTACCCGGCGCATTCGCGCCACAACCTGGACAGCCTGATCGCGCGGCACGGCCTCGCCTGCGGCGCGCGCCACCGCGCGCTGGGAGATGCCGAGGCGGTATGGCAGTTCCTGCGCGTCGCGGCCGCCGAACGCGGCGCCGATGCGCTGGCCGGCGCGGCAAAAGAGATCACCAGGCAACCCGCGCTGCCGGCGCAGGTGGACCGCGCGCTGGTGGACGCGATTCCGGACGGCCCCGGCGTGTACATCTTCTTCGGCGACAAGGGCGCGCCGCTGTACGTCGGCAAGAGCGTCAACATGCGCACGCGCGTGATGGCGCACTTCGCCGACGACGTGCGCTCGGCGAAGGAATTGCAGCTTGCGCGCGAGACGCGCTCCATAGACTGGGAGCGCAGCGCGGGCGAGCTCGGCGCGCTGCTGCGCGAGGCCGCGCTGGTGAAGAAGCTGCAGCCGGCATTCAACCGCCGGCTGCGCCGCGATGCGGGCCTGTGTTCCTTCGTGTTCGAGGCGCATCGCGGCCCGGGGCTCGCGCTGCGCCTGGCGGGCGACGAGGAGATCGGCCCGCAGGCGCTGCCTCATATGCATGGGCTGTTTCGCAGCCGGCGTGCTGCGCTCGCCGCGCTGCGAGGACTCGCCGACGCACACGGCCTGTGCCTGCAGAGCCTGGGATTCGACCGCAGCCGCGCGCGCCAGGGTGCCTGCTTCCGGCACCAGCTTCGCCGCTGCGCGGGGCTGTGCGCCGGCAAGGAGTCCGCCGACGCGCACCACGCGCGGCTGGGCATTGCGCTCGCCAGCCTGAAGACGCGCGACTGGCCCTGGCGCGGTCCGATCGGCGTCGTCGAAACCGACGCCGCGCGCGAGCTCACCGAGGTGCACGTCATAGACCAGTGGTGCTGGCTCGGCACCGCGAGGAGCGAAGACGAGCTCGCCGAACTGCTGCGGGACGCCAGCCCCGAGTTCGACCCGGACCACTACAAGCTGCTCACCCGGCACCTGCTCGGCGCCGGCGCGCCGCGCATACGCGAACTGGCGCGGTGCACGTAGAACTGTTCGTTCCCGCGCTGCTTGCCAGGCCGGGCGCAGGGCAGCGGCTGCCGGCGCTGGAACTGCTGCTTGCGCGCGCGCGGCGGCGCAGCGGGGAATCGATGACGCTCGAAGCGCGCCTGCTGGACGCCTTCGGCGCCGCGCCGGACACGCTGCCCGCCGGCGCGCTTACCGTGGCCGCCGAGGGCGGCGACCCGGGAGATTCGCTGTGGCTGCGCGCCGACCCGGTGCACCTCGCGCAACAGCGCGAGGTGCTGGTGGTGATGCCGCCGCCCGCGATCCGCGTCGCGCGCGACGAGGCCGACGCCATGGTGCAGGCGCTGAACAGCCACTTCGGCACGGAACTCGAGCTCCACGCCGCGCATCCCGAGCGCTGGTGCGCAAAGCTGGCGGCGCCGGCCGCGCTGCAGGCGCTCACCCCGATGCAGGCCGCGGGCCGCAAGCTCGACGCGGTGCTGCCCGGCGGCGACGCCAGGCGCTGGCACGCGCTGATGAACGAGGCGCAGATGCTGCTGCACGCGCATCCGGCGAACACGGCGCGCGAGGCACGCGGCGAACACACGGTGAACAGCCTGTGGTTCTGGGGGCTGGGTGCGGCGCCGGCGAAGCTGCGCGACTACTGGCACAGCGTCAGCGCGGACGACGCGATCGCGCGCGGCCTGGGCAGGTTGAGCGGCGCGCGCGTGCGCGCCCTGCCGGCCGGTGCCGACGTGCTGCTCGCCGGCCTGCCGGACGGAGGCAGGCACATCGTCGTGCTGGACGCGTTGCGCAGCGCAGATGCGCTGGGCGATGCCGGGGGCTGGTCGGCGGCGCTTGCCGCGCTGGAAGCGCGCTGGATCGCGCCGCTGGTGCAGGCGCTGCGCGCCGATCGCATCGGCATGATCACGCTGCACGTGCCGGACGCGGACGAATCGCGCAGCCATGAACTCGTGCGCGGCGACCTGCGCCGGTTCTGGCGCCGGCCGAGGCCGCTGTGAACATCGTCGAGCGCCCCTGGTCGCGCGAGGCGCATCGCGCACTGATCGACGCCGGCATGCACCCGGTGCTGGCGCGCGTCTACGCGGCGCGCAACATCCGCGCGCGCGCGGACCTCGAGCACGACGCCGCGCGCCTGCTCGCGCCGGCGCAGCTCGCGCGCTGCGAGGAGGCCGGCGCCTTCCTCGCCGATGCGATCGCAGCGGGGCGCAGGCTGCTGATCGTCGCCGACTACGACGCGGACGGCGCCACCGCCTGCGCGGTGGGCATGCGCGCGCTGCGCGCGATGGGCGCCAAGGTCGACTACCTGGTGCCGAACCGCTTCGAGCTCGGCTACGGCCTGACGCCGGAGCTGGTGGACATCGCCGCGCGGCTCGGCCCGGACATCCTGGTCACGGTGGACAACGGCATCGCCAGCGTCGAGGGCGTCGAGCGCGCGCGTGCACTGGGCATGCAGACGCTGATCACCGACCATCACCTGGCCGGCGAATCGCTGCCGCGCGCCGAAGTCATCGTCAATCCGAACCAGCCTGGTTGCGGTTTCCCGTCCAAGCACCTCGCCGGCGTCGGCGTGATGTTCTACGTCATGCTCGCGCTGCGCGCGGAACTGCGCCGGCGCGGCGCCTTCGCGCAGTCAACCGAGCCCAACCTTGCCGCGCTCACCGACCTCGTCGCCCTCGGCACCGTTGCCGACGTGGTGCCGCTGGACGCGAACAACCGCATCCTCGTCGCGCAGGGGCTGAAACGCCTGCAGGCCGGGCAGGGAAAGCCCGGCCTGCAGGCGCTCTTTCGCGTCGCCGGGCGGGCGACCGCGGAAGCCGGCTGCTTCGACCTCGGCTTCGTCGCCGGCCCGCGGCTGAACGCCGCCGGGCGCCTCGCCGACATGGGCCTGGGCGTCGAATGCCTGGTCACCGACGACGCCTCGCGCGCGGCGAACTGCGCGCAGGAACTCGACCGCCTGAACCGCGAGCGCCGCCGCATCGAGGGCGCGATGCTCGAGGAGGCGGTCGCCGCGCTGGACGGCCTGCAGGAAGCGCCGGGCGCAACCATGACGCTGTTCGAGCCCGGCTGGCACCAGGGCGTGGTGGGAATCCTCGCCTCGCGGGTGCGCGAGCGCCTGCACCGGCCGGCGATCTGCTTCGCGCGCGC
>JBFWRS010000041.1:0-27835 GCA_050248795.1 Burkholderiales bacterium
CACACCAGATTCGATTCCGACCGATCCTGAACAACCGTCCAAGGAGGTGACTGCCGACCCGATCAGCGTCTAGACTGCCATACAGCCGGATGGCCCATCTGTCGGGGAATTACTGAACTTGTACACCCTGAAATCGATATTCTACTTTCCGATCCAACAAAGCATCCGCCTCTCTTCTCTGAGGGGTCTCTTCAGATAGTCGCTCCCACCAGCGTTGTGGCGCACCTAAGCGTGAAGACGCAGTTTACGAAAGCGACTCTCGTTGAGGCTGCAAAGAATATTGCGCGGACTCAGCGCGTCATATGTCGGTACGCGGAGTCTGCCAATGTCTGGCGAGGAATCTGCTTCTTTGATGTATCAGATTCGCGCGACGCGACGAGTATTCTCGATACTGTGGGTGATGCATTGAGTGAGGGGGTTTGCGCGGTTTACGCGGAAACTCAGAGTCCAGCGGCAAGGCGAGCCATCCCAGCTCTGATGCCCACTTCCATCGTTGTGCTAGACAGGATTGCTATTTTTGTGAAGCCCGCTGGCCCGATGTCAGTGACTTTGCATCTCTTCGAACTGGGTTCAACGTCAGTCGCAGCCGTCTTCACGGATCTCTTTGGTTCGATTCAACGGTGGTTTGGCAGGAGCACGCCAAGCGAAATTGAGGAGATGGTGCGTCTATTGAGGTCTCCACCACCGCTCACCAAGGAAATTGAACTTCAGGGAATGCTGCCGAGATGAGTTTCCCTATCATTCCACTTCAGGAGGCAATTGAATCGCTTAGTCGTCGACCTGGATTGATCCTTGGTCCAGATGCAACTTGTAGTAAGGATGTGGTGTCCCAACTGGTCTTGAATGCTGCACGAATTGCTGGCGCCAATGCAACAGACCTTGAAGCATGCGACGAGAGTGGGTTCCGTCGCCTGATGGATAAGATGTGTGCGGGCGATAGCAATCGAATGGCCAATGCGGAACGCGAATATCTAGATGGGCTGCGTGACCTGAGGGGGAATCTTGATCTGCCGCATCTCGCTCGAGCAGGATGGGCGGCATGCATATCGCTAACTACCGATCTTCTCTTCGAGACTGCGCTACGCAACTACCTAGACGCGACACCAACGTCTCGTACAACTACCGTTGTGGACTGCCTTTCCGTCGACCCACCGGACAGAACTACACCGACATTCAAGTTGCTGGGTAACGTCAACTCCCAGATAGACGAATCTCGACTAGTTACGCGAGATTCTGCATTGCTATTGCGACAGCAAGCATGGCCCTTTCTATTGCGAAAGTTTCCAGACTATATTCATGAGGCACCTGTGTTTGTCGTTGGAACTGGCCCCGTGATTCCGTTCCTTCGGACTGTACTCAGTGTTTTGCTTCAACTTCCGAAGCCAAGTGTTCGGCGGCTTGTTTTCTTGAAAGATGATCCGGCGCTTGCTGATGCGACAGTTGAGGCGCTGTGCAGAAATTACGTTACACAGGTTGTCGATGCATCATTGCGTGAAGTATGCCAAGGGATCTCGGAGATCGTGCTGCAACGGCCGACAATGGCCACAATCGCAGCCGCCGCGATGCCTATACCTGATCTCGCGCGCGTTCTTTCGGCGAATGAGTCATTCCTGTCCATAGTGCCGAAAGGGACTGTCGCTTCAGGGGAGATTGAGCGGAATCAGCTTGCGCTGGTAGATTCCTTATTTAGGCCAACGGCAGTTGATTGGGCCCCCTTCCTTGCAGGATTAGATCTGCGGAGATCGGTTACAGATCGTGTCTTGGATGCAATTAGGCAGCACTTGAACGGTTCGCGCAGTACTCATCCTAAGTTTGTCGTTACCTATGGTGATGCTGGTATCGGCAAGACTATGGTCTTGAAGCGCGTTGCTAGCGAGTTGGCCCAAGAAGGGCGGATGGTGTTTTGGCTAAGGAGAT
This sequence comes from Burkholderiales bacterium, assembly GCA_050248795.1. Taxonomy (GTDB): domain Bacteria; phylum Pseudomonadota; class Gammaproteobacteria; order Burkholderiales; family SG8-39; genus CAZTDU01. The sequence continues at coordinate 1,918 of JBFWRS010000041.1, forward strand.
CTCAAAGCGACAATTGGATTCGTCACTATCGCAAGCTAGCGACGGATTTGGGTGACGCGTTTGGAAAGACCGCGGCACATACGGCGGATCCGCAGCTAGTGCTGATCTGTGACGATCCTTGGGGACTGCGACTTGATGCGGGCGAGCTGCTCGCGTGCTTTGAGAATGTGCCCTACAAGATTGTGATGGCGTTTTCCGTACGCAGTTCCGCTTACTTCACCACTGATGGCATTGCGCGCGCAATTGGTTCGGTGCCGCATTCTGAGATTCCCATCCCTTTTGAGCTGGACGACGCAGAAGTCGAGCTTCTCCCTAAGATGCTTCTACGCATTGGTGCTGTGAAAAGCGAGACAGCAGGCGTAGACGAGATTCGTAAGGTGCGTTCTCGCAATGCGAGAGACATTCTCTGCAGTCTTTGGTATCTAGTGCCAGAAACCCGCTCACAACTCCGCGATTCGTTGCGCGATGAGTACTGTCGCTTGGGCGATGTACGTGAAGTGATCGGGACGGCCGCGCAGTCCGCTTCCGTCTCGAGCAGTGCAGCGCTGAAAGCGTACGAGTATGTGACTGTCGCGAGCAATCTAGACATCGGTGTTCCCGTTGAAGTGCTAGTCAGGGCGCTACAGATTGACTATGCGGACTGGATTGAGATGACGGGAAACGGTAGGCCACTTTGGGGTTTGATATACGACGAACATGATCCTGAACGACAGACGCTTGTCTATAGAACGCGTAACGAGGTAATTACGCGAGTACTGCTAGATTTGGTCAATGGCGGTGTTGGTCATTCTGGAGAGGTGCGAGTACTTAAGGAGTTGCTAAACGCATGTGCGGCCGGTGGACACGTTTACCGTACCTTCGTTCTGGATGTCCTCGTGCGCGGACGAGGGAAGCTATCAAAGTATCTGACCTACGAACAAGGGGTGGAGCTATATGACATCGCGCGCCAAGCGTTACCGTATCCGGACCGAGTGATCGAGCACCACAAAGGTATTTGGATCGATGACGTAGGCCGGCGCCACGCCGATGCGTACCGGCAATTCGAAGCAGCACTGCACTGTCGGGTGTACCCAGGGGCGGAGCGGGACGCACCGCGCGAGCACATCCATACGTCAATGGCAGCCACCGCAGTTCGGATGGTGAAGGACGGGGAGCTTGGCGCGGACAAGGGCTACGAGCTTGTCCGAGATCACTTGCGCCAGGCGGCAAGCCCTACGTTCTTCAATGGTCATACGGCGCACGTTGCGGCGAATCTTCTCTTTGAGTTGGCGCAGCATGCGAAAGAGGGATCAAGAGATCAGGTAAGTCTAAGGAGTCTTACTGAGGCGCTTCAAGAGATCGAAAAAGGGCGCCAGCTCATTGGGGCGCACGGAAGGAATCAGTTCAAGCAAGAGCGAAGCATAGCGATGTTGGATGATCTCCAACGGCGCATTCTTACGGCAATTCCGAATATTGATGTACTGGAGGAATTGGCCCGAAAGATGGTCTTGGAAGATGGTAGTCAGGTGGGGCTAGAGGCTTCTGCGCGCCGTCGCCTAGCCGACGCAATACTAAGCGACAAAGGACGTGCTTACAATGAAGTGAACCAATATCTCATCGAGTGCTTTGGCTTTCTTGCTGAGAAGAAGCTGGATCCGTCGCCCAACTTACTTCTCGTTAGAGTTGATCTTGTCGTTCGATGGAGATTGCAACGTCCGAGCGGTGCTGTTGATTGGCGGAGTTTTAGGGACGACCTCCACGCGATAATATCGGTTCCCAGGTTCAGAGACGACCTAGTTAAGCAGTTTTACTTTGCAGTTGCGCAGTTCCACTGCAATGACATTACAAGTGCCAACGCTACTTTCGCGGGCCTTCGTAGACTTGCGCTGCCCGCTCATTCTCCTAACGCCATCCGCATGTATCTCAGAGGTGGCGATGGGAATCTTCGGCGACTTCAGGGGACGCTAGAGCGAAAGAACCAAATTTACTATTTCATGATTCCAGAACTCAACACTTCAGTTCAAGCGAGAGCGCATGCTGCGGAAGGTGGACCTGGAGCCACTGTTCACTCCTATCTTGGGTTCTCCCTGAACGGACCAGTCGCCGTTTTCTCGAGCCCCACTGAAACGGAAACTCTGCTTCCGTAAGGGCTTTGGAGACGAGTCTAGTCGGTACCTCTATTGCCAAACGACCGAGTTCACGTAGAGGCCTAAGCAGTTCCCTCCGCACCTGACTCCCCCATACCTCATCAGCCGACAACGCTCGAGTTTGTGAACGCCTTGCGAGTGGTCGGAATCTGCAACCGCGCGGCGTGCGGCACGCTAGATGAGCGATACATGGCTGCACATCCACGTGCTCCTCGTGCGACGCTGGGTCCGCGATCTTGATTCTAGTTTGCAGTAGCGCCGGACTGCTTAACGATAACCGCCCATTTTTCGAGTTCATTCTTTATGAACACGGCAAACTCCTCGGGTGTGTTGGTAACTGGATCTGCTCCGAGGCTGGCGAATCGCTCCTTTAGTTGCGGTGACTGCACTGCCGCGACGATCTCGTGATTCAGGCGCGCAACGATCGGGGGAGGTGTCCCCGCCGGGGCCTGGACACCGAACCATGCGGACAGGTCGTAACCGGGGAAGCCTGATTCCGCCAGCGTCGGTAGGTTGGCCACCAACGAAGAGCGCTTCGCAGTCGTGATCGCCAACGCGCGCAGCCTCCCGTCGCGAACGAAGGGCAAAGCCGTAGGGACGTTCTCGATCATCATCGACACTTGTCCCCCGGCCAGTGCGGCTAGTGCCGGCCCGCTACCCTTGAACGGAACGTGCACGATGTTCACGCCGGCCGTGGTCTTGACCAATTCGACCGCCAATTGCGTGGCGCTGCCAATCCCGCCTGAGGCGTAGTTGAGTTCACCCGGCTTCGAACGAGCCAGGTTTACCAACTCTTTCACCGAACTCACCGACATTGACGGATGTACCACAAGCATTTGCGGTACCGAAGCCACCAAGCTTACCGGCGCGAAGTCCTTGATTGGATTAAAAGGGATCTTCTTGTACAGCGTTGGATTGATTGAGAACACTGCAACGTTGCCGAATAGCAGTGTGTATCCATCCGCCGGAGATCGTGCGACGTAGTCGGCTGCGATGTTGCCGCCTGCGCCGCCTCGGTTCTCGACGACTATCGGCTGCTTGAGCCCATCGCCCAGCGCTTGGCCGATCAGTCGCGCGAGGAGGTCAGCCGTGCCGCCGGGTGGATAAGGGACGACAAGTCGGACTGGCTTGTCCGGATAGGATTGAGCGAGTACAGGCGTTCCACCGGATAGCGCCAGCGCGAGGGCTCCACAGACTGCGAGGAAGCGTTTCATGAGCTGCTCCTTGGGGTGGTAATCGGGAAATGGCGCCCGAGGAAGCTTCTTGCTTCCTCGAATGCGAGGGCCGCATGGTCCGCGCTGAAGTTCGGGTGTGTCGATACCGCGAACCCATGTTCGGCGCCGGGGTAGGTACGCAGCGCACAGATTGCGCCCCGCGCGCGCAGCCGAGCGTCGAGGGCGCGAATGTCATCAATCGAGGCGGATCTGTCCTCGGTACCGTGTAGCAGCATCACTGGTACGTTCACGGCATCGGCGAGATCGTACGGCTGGAGGCGATGGTCTGCGTCGATTGCGCGATAGGCGAAGCCATGGAAAACGATGACCGTACGCACAGCAGTTTGCCGCGCCGCGGCCATAAACGCATAAATCCCGCCCTTACAGAAGCCGATCACTGCCACGCGTTCAGTCAGTACGCGCTCAACAGTCGTCAGGTAGTCGAACGCTCCCTGCAAGTCGCCTAGGACGAGGTCGTCGCTTGGATTCGAACCGCCGCCGTGCCACCCATGGACGAGTGTGACGTAGCCCCAGTCCGACAGGCGACTCGCGATCTCAATGTACCCTTCGTCACCGCCAGCGACGCCTCGAAGGACGACAATGGCGGGCCGCGAATCGCCGCCGTCAGGAAGTGACAGGTAAGACCGGATGCTTTGCCCAGGCGCACCAGCGTAATTGACGAGCCGGGGCTCACGCATAAGCCGCGTTGGTCTCATCTACTGTCTCGAACAGTTCGGCAACTTCCATCAAGGAGCGCGTCAGCCCTTGTTCGTGCAGGTAGGCAAGAACGGCCCCCAGTGCCTTGCCGTTCGGACCGATCCCGTAGGGCCAGAAGTCTTTGCCAATCAGCGCATGCGCCTCATCGAGGCTGTGTTGCAGCCAAGGCAAACAGCAGGCTAGGTGCCCGGTCACCCTCAGCCGCGCCAGGCCGAGGGCTTTCGCGGCCGAAAATGCGTCGTACAACGATTGCGCGAGGCCGGGATTGCTCTGGCAGAACTCCTTGCGAACCACCGCCAGGTGCATGATTGGAAAGATGGACGTGCGGCGCAGGTATTCGCGCTCAACGTCTGCGTAGTTCGGAAAAAGCCTGCGCACGCGTGGCGAGCCCCTGCGCACGCATGCCGGCACGGTAGAGCCAATCACAGCATCTATTGCGCCAGACTCAAGCAGTTCGCCGATTGAATGCTTGTCGCCAGGATCCTCGATCGACACGTCGGCCGGCAGGTCCAGTGCCAGGCGTTCGGCACGTCCACGGGCGTCGATGTCGGTGTTCCAGTTTGATACCCAGTGGATCTCCCTCGGGTGTACGCCGTACTCGTGCTGCAGGAGGCCTCGAAGCCAGACAGCCCCAGTGAGCTGATACTCAGGGATCCCGACGCGCTTGCCGCGGAGATCCTCGGGTCGACTGATGCCCGATGCAGCGTTCACGAAAATGTAGCTATGCCTGAAGTTGCGCGATAGGAACACTGGGATTGCGGTGTAACGCACGTCGCCGCGCGAACGCATGATTACGTATGTGCTCAGCGACAATTCACCGGCATCGAACTCGAGCCCTTCCACCATCTTGCGGAACAACTCGCCTGGGTGTTGCAGGATAGTCAGCTTCATATCGACCCCTTCGGGTCGCACCCGGCCATCGACGAGCGCCTGTACACGGTCAAAATACTCCAAGCATCCGACGCGGAGCATCTGCGGAACAGGCTCAGGTTTCGCCAAGCTCGGCAAACTTCGGAACGTGGACTCCCCATGGAGTCATCCGCTCGCGGATTTCACCCATGCACTTACGAAGTGCTTCGTGTTCTTCGCCAGGTGGGCAGCCACCTAGCCCAGCTTCGGCGCAGATCGCGTCGACTGATTTCGTCTCAGGCGCGTCTGCGACAGGCGTGGACGAGTGGAAGCCCGTGAGCTCGACGTCAACAATCACCTCTATGACGAATCGCTGGATCGCCTTGATCTCTTCCGCTTTGAGCTGGGGTACACGGTGATCCAGGTAATCCCAGCCGAACTGCACATGCCTGACTTCATCTTGGCAGATCAGGCGCAAGATCTCCTTGGCTGCAGGGTCTGTCGCCCGCTTATGCTTGGCTGCGAGCATGGCAAACGCGCAGCCTTCGAATACGCAGTGCCAACCAGCGATCAGCGCGTCGAGTGACAGGTTCGGGTCAAGCGCTTTGGCACGCATCCCCGCGACCATCTGGCCGCCAAAGACGAGCGGATCGGGCTCGTCAATGTAGCCCCCCAGACGCTCGGCCATCATGTAGCAGGACTCGCAGTGCTTCGCTTCATCCATCGTCTTGGCCGCAAGGACAAACTTGGCATCCGTGTCGGCCATGCCTTCGAGCGTCATGCGCAACAAGACAATTGGCGATTCCGATATTCCTGTGTATTCCTGCCATGCACGGCGGCTCCAGAACAGGCGACCGGCCAAGCGCTGCTCTTCCGTGTAGCGATTGGGGTCGCACTGGTCCCAGGGGATAGCAGTGACCGGATCCCAGTTGGACGCCTTGCTCTTCGTCCACCAGCGCGTGACGCCGGGGATCTCGGGCTTCATCCTCAATGGGAAACGGCGTTCGGGGATACCGAACATCATCTCCGCTGCTTCTTTCGTCGAAACGCGCTGCAAAGGACCTCCTTAGTCTATCGGTGTTGGTTTACCCGCTTCGCTGCGGGAGTTGCGGTTCGGTCGGCAGCGAGCATGCTGCCTGAAGTGTGTCTGCGCATAGCCTTGGAAAGCGCTGTCGCGGCCTTCTCAAGGTGGATACGGATGGCCATCGTGGCCTTCGGCGTGAACCTGCCAATCGGGCCCGAGACGCCGATTGCCGCTTTGACAGCGCCATTTGCAGCCCTGATAGGCATGACAACTCCCGCGACACCGAGCACTGCCTCTTGGGATGAGGTCGAATAGCCGCGACGTCGTATCAGCGCGAGCTCCTCGAGCAGACGGCGGCGGTTCGTAAACGTGCCTGGTGCGAGCTGTACGAGCGTGGTCGCGTCGAGGTAGGCGTCACGCTCCTCGTCATCCATATAGGCGAGGAATAGCTTGCCAGCTGCACCAGCGTACAAGGCCGTGGGATTTCCGATCCCGGTGATAGTGCGTCGGAGGTCCTGCGTGCTCTCGACTTGGCTTATCGGTACCCAGCCATCGCCTTGCAGGACGTGCAACGCCACTGTCTCGTCGCATTGGTCTCGCAATCGCATCATCAGTGGCCTCGCCAGTTCAATCAAGCGGTGGCGACTGGTGTCGCCGTTGGCTAGCTCGTAGACCAGCGAACCAAGGACGTAGCAGCGCTTACCTTCTATCTGCGATGCGAGGCCCACGGATTCGAGGGCGCGCAGGATTCGGTATGCGGTGCTCTTGGGGAGCGACAGAGAGCGTGCGAGTTCGGATAGTCCGATCTCCGGTTCGGCGGCTAGCAGACAAAGGACGTCACGAGCTTTACCTAGAGATTTCATCGTTCCGCAATGTGGACCAAGAAGGACTACAGGATGGACCGACGCTAGCGCAGCATAGGAATCGTTGTCAATCCGCTTTGCAGCACGTAGCTGGAGTCGGCACGGAAGCGGCTGGGAGCAAGCGCAGGATCTTTCGGGAGAAAAGCTGAGTCCGTGCCACAGTACGGTCCGCATCAATTCTGTATTCTTGGGTTCTCATGGTTGCTTTCGTTGCTTGAATGGCACTGCCGAAGTGCCGCCAGCAGCAGGCCTCAGCGGCTACGCGACAGCTTTGTTCTTCTCACACATCCAGACAATCAGGCCGTTTGCTGGGTGAGCTGTCCGGAACTCGCCGTCTTGGAGCTCACATCGAAGTGGGTCCGTGCAGCGTTGGCCGCCCGAGGCTCGCCGAAGTGACATCATCAGGCCGCGTGGCAGACGCGGGGCGGACCAGTCGGTGAGTACGAGCGTGTACTCAAGGCGCGTGCTGGACCAATGCCTCGACATGTGGATGCGCCGGCAAGCCGCTGGCCGCGCGCAGGTCGCAGGTCATCCGCGGCCGGTCCCGGCGCGTTGAGTCTGCAGGACGAGAAGATGAAGACTCTCAGGGACTACGAGGGACGGGCGATCCGGCTGACCGATGAGCGGCTGGCGCATATTCTCGAACACCCGGAAATGCAGGGGATGGAGGACCGGATCGCCGAGACGCTGCTGCGCCCCGAAAGGGTGATGGAATCGCTCAGTGACCCGATGGCCCGCCTGTACTACCGCATGTACGTCGCGACGCGCGTTGGCGACAAGCACCTTTGCGTGGTGGTCAAGATGGCAGACAATGACGCTTTCGTCCTGACGGCGTACCTGATGACGAACCCGGCGAGAGGCAGACAGCTATGGCCGAAAAGAAGCTGAGAATCTGGTTCGACAAGGAAGGCGACTTCCTGGAAGTGATGTTCGAGCAGCGTCCAGGCGTGTTCCGCGAGACGGCGAACCCGCACGTCATGGAGAAGGTCGATGAACAGGGCAAGGTGCTCGGGTTCTCGGTCATGCGGGTCAGCGCGCTGCGCGACGCGCCGCTCGAAGTCGCGCTCTAGCTAGCGCTGTCTCCGCGCCCTGAACAACTGGCGGTGCGTTCCCGTCCGGTGGAACACGATGCGCGTTTGCTTGACGCGGTACACGAGCAGCCAGTCGGCATCCAGGTGGCACTCGGTGAAGCCGGCGTATTCGCCGGTGAGAGGATGCTCGCGGAAAGCTTCGGGGAGCGGCCGGCCGGACTGGAGCAGCCGGAAAACGTACTCAAGGGTGTCGTAGTCCCGCGCGTGCCGGGGGAGCGATTTCTTCAGACGGCGGAAATCTCTTTCGAAGCGCCGCGTGAAGACGATCTCCTTCACAGGCGCTTCAGGTGCGCGACGGCGTCCTCCGCATTCTTGAAGCGGCGGACCTTGCCCTGCCGTTCTTCGGCGCGGGACTGCTCGAGCGCACGGCGCGAGGCGGCGTTCAGCTCATAGTCGTGCGTCGCCATCTCCAGCGCGCGGCGCACCGCGGCGGTGGCATCGCGCTGCCCGGTGGCGGTCTGGGCGCGTTTCAAAAGCGCTTCGGGAATGCGGACGGTGACTGTAGCCACGGGTGTCTCCTGAGATTCACGTGATTCTATCCTGCGGCTGCTCGGCGCTGCCGGCTCGCGGGCGCACCAAACCGGTCATCCCGACCCCTGCGCGATGCGTTCAAGGTGAATGAGTCAAGCCAGCCTTGATGCATGGTAACGCATGAGTTACCATGAGTGCGACCCTTGTGCAGGTACGCGAGTACCTCGATGCCACGGACCGTTCGCCGTATCGGCGTTGGTTCGATGCGCTTGACGCCCGCGCGGCGGCGAAAGTTGCCACGGGGCTCTACCGCCTGGAACAAGGCAGCTTCTCGAACGTGGAAGGTGTGGGCGGCGGGGTGTTCGAACTGAAGATCGACTTCGGTCCCGGGTACCGCGTGTATTTCGGCAAGGACGGAGCGGCGATCGTGATCCTGCTGGGCGGCAGCAAGAAGAAGCGGCAAAGCGCGGCGATCAAGTTGGCGAACGACGCATGGGTGGACTACAAGCGGCGCAGGAAACAAGCGTAGGAGACAGGCCATGGGACTGACCCGGGACTTCAAGGAAACCGTCGTCGCGCGCGCGCAGCGGGATGCGAAGTTTCGCGAAGTCATGTTCACCGAGGCGATCAACGCCTACCTTGATGGGGATACCTCCACTGGCAAGGCGATGCTGCGCGACCTGGTGAACGCCACCATCGGTTTCGAAGCCCTTTCCGCCGAAGTCGACCTGCCCTCGAAGAGCCTGCACCGCATGCTCGCCGAGCGCGGCAATCCCAGCACCGAGAACTTCTTCGGCATCGTCAGCGCGCTGCAGAAGAAGACGCGCGTCCGGCTGCGCGTGACGGCGGGATAGGGTGCATGAAGAACACCCGGCTCGAACTCACGCGCGGCAGCGGCAACGTCTTCCGGGACCTCGGCCATGCGAACGCGGACGTGAAGCAATTCAAGGCGCTGCTTGCCGCGGAGATCATCAAGGTGCTCGATCGCGACCAGCTTTCCGTGCGGCAGGCGCAGGAGCGCACCGGGGTTGCGGCGGCAGATTTCTCGCGCATCCGCAACGCCGACCTCGGCCGCTTCACCGTGGACAGGCTGATGTCGATCATCAACCGGCTGGGGTCGCGCCTCGAGATAAAACTCAAGGTCCGGCCCGCCGGTCGCGCGGGGCAGTCGGCAATCGCCTTACGCCCTGGCGGGTCGCGCTAGGGCCGGGGAAGCGCCGCGAGGAACTCGCCCAGGATGCGGTTGAACTCCGCCGGTTTCTCGACGTACACCGAGTGACCCGCGCCGGCGACGATCTCCAGGCGCGCGCCGGGGATGGACGCGGCCACGATGCGCGCGATCTCGAGCGGCGCGATGAGGTCGTCGTCGCCGAAGAGCACGAGCGTCGGCACGCTGAAGCCTTGCAGGTCCTGCGCCGCGGGTCCGTCCTCGCTCAAGAGCAGCCCTTCGATCGGTTCGCGCACCGGCGGCGTGAGGCGGCCGATCGCTTCGTAGAGGAAGGCCTGCGCCGGATCGCGCCGGCGGAATTCGTCCGAGATCGCGCGCGTGGCGCCATCGGCCGGGGCCGACTGCAGGCTGCGGCGGAACTCGGCGAAGATCCGCTCATCGCGCAGGCCGCCGCTGGTGTCCGCGAGCACGAGGCCGCTTGTCCTGTCGGGATGCCGGTACGCGAATCCCAGCGCGGTGAATCCGCCCATCGACTGGCCCACCACGCAGGCGCGCGGAATCTCCAGCCTGTCCAGCAACTGGCGCAGGTCCTCGACGAACGCCGCGCGGCCGGGGCCGTCCGGCGCTTCCCGCGACAGGCCGAATTCCCGGTGGTCGATGGCGATGCAGCGATAGCGGTCGCGAAACGCCGCCACCTGCTGGTACCAGCTCAGGTGATTGCCGCCGCGCCCGTGCAGGAAGACCACCGCCGGGCCCTCGCCGTGGCTTTCATAGTAGAGATCGATACCGTTGACGCGGACATGGGGCATGGTGGGTGTGGGCGCGGCGAAGGCGGTGGATTGGTCGGCGCACAGGGATAGCACCGAACGTGGGCGTCAGCAACGCGTGTCTCGCACCAGCGTGCTGAAGCAATGATCGTTCAGGCGGCGCGTATGGAGAGTAGCCGCTCCGGATTGTCGACCAGCACGCGCCGGCGCATTGCCTCGTCCGGCACGAAGGCTGCGAGCGCGCCCAGCAGCAAGCCATCGTCCGGCATGCGCGCAGGATCGAACACGCCGGTATGCGGCCAGTCGCTGCCCCACAGCAGGCGATCCGGCGCAATCGCGACGAGCCGGTGCGCGAAAGGGATCACGTCTGCGTAGGGCGGACCGAGCCGCGTGATGCGGTCGGCGCCGGAAATCTTGATCCAGAAGTTGCTGCGTTGCGCGAGTTCGCACAGCACGCCGAAGGGCTCCTGCTCGACGCCCAGCGCGGGGTCGATGCGGCCGAAGTGGTCGACGACGACCGGTGCCGGGATGCCGGCGAGCCAGCCGGCAAGGCCGGGCAGCGCGCCGCCGTCGAAGTGCAGCTCGACGAACCAGCCCAGGCCCTCGATCGCCCGCAGCACGCGCTCGAAGACCGCCTCGTCCAGCGTGCCGCCGTGCTGCGGATTGAACGCGAAGCGCACGCCGCGTGCGCCGGCCGCATGCAGCGCCGCGCAGGAGTCGCGCGTCGCGGTGCCGTCCAGGCGCACGACGGCGAGGTATCGACCGCCCGAACGCGCAGCCGCGTCGAGGTCGACCGCGTTGTCGAAGCCGTGCGTGTTCGCGTGCACCACCAGGCCGCGCGCGATACCGAGTGAGTCGTGCAGCTCGAGCGCGCGCTCGAGCGGCGCATCGGGCGGTGTGTACTTGCGCTTGTCGGCGTACGGAAACCGCGCCTGCGGGCCAAGCGCGTGGAAGTGCGTGTCCCACGCGCCCTCCGGCAGGCGCCAGCCGGGCGGCGATGCCGGCTGGCGGGGCCCCAGGCAAGCCGGTGCGGCCAAGGTTAGTCCTGGTACGGCAGGCGCGCGTCCCTGGCGATCTTCTTGAAGCGCGCCACGTCGGCCTTGAAACTCGCTGCGAACTCCGTCGGCGTGCTGCCGACGATCTCGTTGCCGGTGGCCTCCACGCGCTTTCGCACCTCGGGATGGTTTACCGCCTTGTGCGCCTCGCGCTGCAGCCGTTCGACGATCGCGCGCGGCGTGCCCGCGGGCGCGAACAGGGCGTGCCAGCTCGCGATCTCGTAGCCCGGGTAGCCGGTCTCGGCCACCGTGGGCACGTCGGGCAGCGCGGTCAGGCGCTTCGGCGACCCGGCGGCCAGCACGTTCAGCTTGCCGCTCTTGATCGGCGCGAGCGCAAGCTGGATCGACACCACGGCAACGTCGACCTCGCCGGCGAGCAGCGCCTGGAACATCGGCGCCTGGCCCTTGTAGGGGACCGCCACCATCTGGATCCCGGCCATTGTCTTCAGCATCTCCATGCCGAGCTGTAGCGGGTCGGCGACGCCGGAGGAGCCGAAATTGAGCTTGCCCGGGTTGGCCTTCGCCATGCTGACGAGGTCCTTGACCGTGCGCAGGTTCGTCTTCGGGTGCGCCGCGACGACGAGGTTCGTCACCAGCAGCTGGGTCACCGGAATGAAGTCCTTCTCCGCGTCGAACGGCAGCTTGCGGTACAGCGCCGGGCCGATGGCGATGCTGTTCGGCGTGTAGAGGATGGTGTACCCATCAGGTTTCGCACGCGCCACGACGTTCATGCCGACCACGCCGCTGGCGCCCGCGCGGTTGTCGATCACGACCGATTGCCCGAGGGTGTCGCTCATCTTCGAGCCGATGACGCGTGCCATGGCGTCGAGCGCCCCGCCGGTGGCGAACGGCACAATCAGCGTAACCGGGCGCGCCGGATACTCCTCGGCGATTGCGTTGCAGGCCAGCATCGCGACCGCAGCGGTCATCGCGAGCCGGTTGAAAAGACGTCGCTTCATCATGGTCCCCTCCCTTGGTTGGCAGATCGTTCAATCGTCCTGCAGGTGGCGCGCGAGCCAGACTGCGATTACCGCCGGCCGGCCGCTGCGCGTGTGCTCGAGGCCGCGCCGCAACGCGTCGGCAAGCTGCGCCGGGTCGCGCACGTTCTCGCCGTACGCGCCTGCCGCCTCCGCTTCCCGAGCGAAGTCGATCGGCGGGTCGAAGTAGCCGCCGTCGAAGCCGCTGCGCTGCGCATAGCCGCCGGGATACTGCTGAGCGAGGCGCCGCGTGCCGGTGCCGTAGCTGCGGTTCTGGTAGATAACCGTCAGGTACGGGGCCTTGTAGTGCGTGGCCGCCCACAGCGCGGCGTTGGCGGTGCCGAACATGTAGAAGCCGTCCCCGGTGACGGCGATTACGTCGCGCTCGGGCGCGGCGAGCTTGGCGCCGAACGCGGCGCCGGGTGCCCAGCCGCCGCTGGTGCCGGGCGTGTAGAACCAGGAGCCAGGACGGCGGCAGCCGAGGAATTCGTACAGCCGGTTGTGCGGCAGCGAGTCGTCGATCACGATCGCGTCCTCGTGGACGAGCGTCGCCACCTGGTAGCTCAGCCACAGCGGGTCTATCGGCGTGCGTCCCGCAGCGGACTTTGCCTCCTGCACGATGGCCTCCCGGCGCGCCGCGGTGCGCCGGCCGATGTCGGCGGCGCGCGCCGCGATGCGCGCGCGGTCGTCCCCGCTCAGCAGCGTCGCAGCCTCGCTTTCGATCGCGCGCAGCGCGAGCAGCGGGTCGGCGGCAAGCCGCAGGTCGGCACCGAACTCGTAGGTGGGGAGCTTGCCAAGGACCGGATCCAGCGCCACTACGGCCGTCCAGGCGGTGTCGGGCGGCGCGCTGCGCCCGGGGACCCACGGCACGTCCGAGTCGAGCACCAGCACCACATCCGCGTCCGCAAGGTCGCCTTCGCCCATCATCAGCGGATGGTCGAAGGGGAAGCTGAGATAGCGTCGCGTCGCCGCATGTACCACGCCGATGCCCAGCAGGCTGCAGAGCGAGACGAGCGCGGGCACCGCGGCCGGATTGCGGCCGGAGCCGCCGACGACGATCCGGGGATTGCGCGCGGTGAGCAGCCGCCTGGCGATTTCGCGCGCACCTTCCGGATCGGGCGCGCCGGGCCGCGACACGCCGAGCTGCGCCGCGGTCGGGAAGCGCGTGACATCATGGCCTTGCATCGCGACTTCGGGCGGGATGCTCAGGTATACCGGGCCGCACGGTTCGCTCATGGCGACCTGCAGCGCGCGGCTGACCACGAGCGCCGGATTGTCGTGCGCCTGCAGGCGGCGGTCCCACTTCACGTACTGGCGCACCACCGAGTGCTGGTCGAATGTTTCCTGCAGCCACAGGTGCCCGCCTGCATTGCGCGCGGCGGCGGAACTGCCCGCGTACGTCGTGGGCGGAAAACCCGCGGTCATCAGCACCGGCAGGCCGGCGTGCATCGCATTGTGGATGGCGCCGCCGTGATGCAGCGTTCCGGCATCCACGTGGGCCGCGGTAACGGCCGGACGGCCGCTCACCGCGGCGTAGCCCAGCGCCGCGTTCAGGCTCGCGTGCTCGTGCGTCATGGTGATCAGCCTCGGGGATGGACGGCCGCACGCACGCGCCTTGGCGATCGACTCCTGGTAGAAACAGATCTCCGAACCCGAGGTGAAGAAGACGAACTCGACGCCGGCGGCGGCAAGCGCCGCGACAACCGCATCGCCGCCGTCGCCCTCGGCAAGCTCGGGCCAGACCGCCGGAAGCGGCGCGGCGTTGCTCAAAGGGCGATCCTGGCGACGTCGTAGGTATAGAGCCAGTCCGAGCGCTGGATCGCCGGTCCGCGGAACCAGCGGTCCAGCACGAAGCCCAGATCCCGCCGCAGTTGCGCGAGCGGCGAGTGCACCTGGCAGATGTCCGAGCGGGCGCGCGAGCCGAGCTGCACGCGCGTGGTGCGCTCCTTGCGGGCGGATTCGTAGCGCTTGAGCGCCGCAGCAGGGTCTGCGCCGGCCTGCAGCGCCTGCGCGAGCAGGTAGCCGTCTTCCATCGCCATCGCACCGCCCTGCGCAAGGAAGGGCAGCATCGGGTGAGCGGCATCGCCCAGCAGCGTGACGCGTCCGGATGTCCAGTGGGGCAGGGGGTCGCGGTCCAGGATGGCCCACTTGTAGCAGCGCTCCGTGGCGCGAAACAGCGTCAGCAGCGACGGGTGCCAGCCTGGGAACGCATTGATCAGCTCGTCCTTGTTGCCCTCCAGCGACCACGACTCCTCGGCCCAGATGTCGGTGGTGCGGTGGGCGATCCAGTTCACGAGCGATCCGGGACGCACGTAGTAGTGCACCACGCAGCCGCCGGGCCCCATCCAGTTGAGCGAGTCTGGCGGTATCAGCCCCGGGGGCAGCCGATCCGCGTTGACCTGGCCGCGCCAGCAGATGACGCCGGTAAATCGCGGCTTCTCGGGGCCGAGCAGGCATTCCCGTACCCTGGAATGAATGCCGTCGGCGCCGACCACCACGTCGGCCTCGACCACGCTGCCGTCGGCGAAGCGCAGGCTGGCCGAATCCGGTCCATGTTCCAGGGCGACGCAACGCGCGCCGAGCCGGATCGACTCAGCCGGCAGCGCGCGGCGCAGGTGCGCATGCAGGTCGGATCGCTGCACCTGGTAGTACGGCGCGCCGTAACGTTCCAGGCTCGCCACGCGAGTGGGCGACTTGAAGAGCACGCGGCCGGTGCGCCAGTTGCGCCCGACGTGGTGCTCCGGCGTGGCGCCGAACACCTCGAGTCCTTGCTCGAGCCCTAGCGCGCGCAGCACCTTGACCGCGTTTGGCCCGAGCTGGATGCCCGCGCCGATCTCGCCGAAGGCGTCGGCCTGTTCGTAGATCGTCGGCTCGATTCCCGCCTTGCGCAGCGCGATGGCGGCGACGAGCCCGCCCAGTCCGGCGCCGACCACCGCAACGCGCAGATGCTTGCTCATGTGGCGACGCTCGCGTGCGCCATGTCGTCGAGCGCGCAGCACAGCGCGCCATCCGGGGTCGCCAGCTCATCCAGGATGGAGAAGTGATGGTGGCCGGCGAGCTCGAGGTGCCGCGCAGGCAGGCCGGCAGCCGTGAGCGCCGCCGCGTACTCCGAGGACTGCCGCACCAGCTCGGGCAACTCGTTTGCGCCCACGGCCACGATCGTGGGCGGACAGCTCGCCGGCAGGTGCAGGCGCGGGCTGTTGCGCTGCGCGGCCTCCCCGGTGAGGCGCAGCTTGTCGTTCAGGTAGCAGAGGCGGATCGGTTCGAGTTCGAACAGGCCGCTGATCGCCATCGCGCCGGCCACCGCCGGATGTCCGAGCATCATCGCCGCCAGGTGCCCGCCCGCCGAATGGCCGGCGAGATAAAGCCGCCGAGGGTCCACGTGCAGCTCCGCGGCGTGCAGCGCGAGCCATTCGACTGCGGCGCGGATCTCGCGCACGATGCGATCGATGTCCGCCTCCGGTGCGAGGGTGTATTCGACGAGCGCCACCGAGAATCCGCGCGCGAGCGGACCTTCGACGACGTAGGTCGAAGACTCCTTGTCGTTCGACTGCCAGTACCCGCCGTGGATGAACGCGACCAGCGCGGCGCCGGGCTCTCGCGCCGGGAAGAAATCGAGCCGCTCGCGCGGCGAGTCGCCGTAGCGCAGGTCTGCATTGAACGCGCGCGTGGCCCGGATGCGCTCGCTCTCCTCGCGCCGACGCGCCAGCAGGACCGGATATTCCGGTACCGCGAGGCGGTTGTTGTATGCGGCATCGAGCGCCTCGCGGCTCATCGTGCGGTACGGCGACACTGGGCCGCTACTCGCGCCTGGCGCTACGCAACTCCTCGGGCGTGGCATAGCCCGCCTCCCGGAGCACGTCCGCCATGTTGGAAGGCCGATCGAACTGCCCCGGCGGCGCTTCGCCGGGCTGCCGCGGCCGCCCCGCCGCCTCGACCACCTGCTCCAGGCCTGGCGGCGTGAAGAACCACGCGAAGCGCATTTCCTCCGGCCCGTCGTTGTGGATGCTGTGTTCGACGTAGGGGCCGAGCAGAACGGTGGATCCCGGTTCGAGCGGGCAGGTCTGGCCGTCGATCACGCAATGGCCGCGGCCCTGGTAAACAAAGAGAACCTCGTCGTTGCGGGCGTGGCCATGGGCGCGCACGTGGCACCCCGGCGGCATGACCTGGATGCCCATCGAGAACGAAGTCCCCGGGTTGCTTTTCGGGCCGATCTTGACCGTCATGTAGCCCGCGTGCGGCGCGGGTTGCCAATACGATTCGCCTTCGTCCGGTGCGAGGACTCTTGCGGCTCCCTTGATCGGCGCAGTCATCGTGCGATGCCTTCAGGAATCGACGAAGAACGGCGTCTCGCCGGTTCCCCGAAGCACGATGTCGAACTCGTAGGCTTCGACTCCGCCAGGCTCGTCGGCGAGGCGCCGCGCAATCAGCGACGCCCGGGCTTCGAGGTCTTCAATGCCGTTGAGGATCGGGTCTATGTCGTTCAGCGGCTCGCCGGGAAAGTACAGTTGCGTGATCAGGCGCGGCATCACGCCGGCGGCGAAGATCGAGAAGTGGATATGCGGGGGCCGCATCCAGTTGTCGTAGCCCGGGTTCGGGTACGCGCCGGGCTTGATCGAGCGAAAGCGATAGCGGCCCTCGGCGTCGGTGAGCACGCGGCCCCATCCCTTCAGGTTGGGATCGAGCGGCGCGTCGGTAACATCGTCGGGATGGTCGTACTTGCCATGGCGGTTGGCCTGCCAGACTTCGATCAGCGCCTTCCTGACCGGTCGGCCCTGTTCGTCGGTGACGCGGCCGGAGAGCACGATCGGCGTGCCCTCGGCGCGGGGGCCGCCCGGCACCAGGCACGCCAGGTCGTCGTCGCCTTCGCGGATCAGCCCGAGGCTGAAGAACGGGCCGATCGTCTGGGACGGGGTGACGACGCGCACCTGCTGCCCCGGCGTGCGCGACTCGTGCACGCGGTAGCCGCGGATCCTCTCCAGGCGCTTTTCGTCTACGAATACCGATGGATGCGGAATTGGTGAACTGTCGCTCATGGGAGCCTCGTGTTCGCTCAATTGGCCTTCGCGCCGGTGTCGCGGATCACCTTCGCCCAGCGCGGTGTTTCCCAACGGATGTATTGCGCGAATTCTTCCGGCGTGCTGGCGACGATCTCGAACTGGATGTCAGTCAGGCGCTTGCGCACCGCAGGCTCGGCGAGCATCTTCGTCAGCTCGCCGTGGTAGCGGTCGATGATCGGCTTGGGTGTCGCCCCCGGCGCGAGAAAGCCGATCCACGCGATCGCCTCGAAGTCCTTGAAGCCCGACTCGATCATGGTGGGCGTGTCGGGAGTCGCCGCGAAGCGCTTCTTGCCGCTCGAGGCGAGCACTTTCAGCTTGCCGGCTTTCAGATGCCCCAGGACGTTGCCCGGCACGAGGAACGCGGCCTGCACGTTGCCAGCCAGCAGGTCGGCCACGGCCGGTCCTGAGCCCTTGTACGGCACGTTCACCAGGTTGATGCCCGCGGCAGCCTTGAACATCTCCATGGTCAGGTGCGAGGCGCTGCCGATCGAGATCGAGCCGTAGCTGAGCTTGCCGGGATTGCCCTTGGCGTGCTTCACCAGCTCGGCGACCGAGTTCACCGGCAGGCTCGGGTGCACCGTGAGGAACTGCGGCGTCGTGACTGCGAGCGTGATCGGCGCGAGGTCTTTCTGCGGATCGTAGGGCAGCTTGTCGAATAGCGTCACGTTGACCGTGATGGGTGCGGTATAGCCCACGAGCAGCGTGTGCCCGTCGGGATCGGCCTTGGCCACCATGTCGGTGCCGATGTTGCCGCCAGCGCCGCCCTTGTTCTCGACGATCACAGATTGCCCGAATGCTTCCTGCAGCCGCGGGGCCGCGAGGCGCGCGAGGATGTCGACCGTGCCACCCTGTACCGGCACGATGATGCGCACGGTCTTGGATGGCTTCCAGTCCTGCGCCATGGCGCTGGCGGCAAGTGTGGCGCTCAACGCCAGTGCAAGAATGCGGATGGTTTTCATGCAATCTCCCTTCAGACTGTGAATACGGGTTTGCCCAGGCTGTCTACCAGCGCGTCCCTGGACCAATCGAGCGCCTTCATCTCGCGATCGAGCAGCACCGAGGCCGCGCGCACGCGATGCGTCGTCGGGTCCAGCGCCGGCGGCTCCGATCCGTCCGACAACCCGCGCGCCGCCTGTGCGAGCATGCGGCGCGCCATGACGATTGCCTTGTCGGTCGGCACCAGATGCTCGCGCGAGTAGTCCTGGATCGGCCCCATGCTTTCCTGGAGCGACGCATCCTGGATGGAAAAGCCTTCGACGCCGCTGAAGCTGCGGCGCTCTTTCTGTGCGCGACGATCGATCAGCCAGTCGTTGTCGCGATTGGCGAGCGGCCTGAAGCTGCCGGGCTGGTACTTGACGTGGATGCCCTTGCCCTCGCGCATCGCCTGCAGCTCCTCTTCGGGTAGCGGCCGGTCGGGCAGGAAGTTGATGCTCCAGGCCCAGCAGTTTTCGTCGTCGATCGGTACCCAGATGTGCCCGCCCAGCGCGTGCGGTCCGAAGGGCGGGATCAGGGTGAACCATGGGAAGATCCACTGCGTGATCCGCCAGTAGTGCGAGTCGGTCTCGCCGTTGCGCCGACCGAAGATGGTCAGGCCGTGCGGCACTTCCTCGATGTCGAAGACCGCGTTGCGGTCCGCCTTGATGTACTTGTTTGCGTACGCGTGCTTGTGCATCGGATCGATGTCGAGCTCGAAGCGGTGCACCCACGAGGCGTGCGCGGTGTCGATTCCGCCCTCCATCGCCTGCAGGTAGCCGCACTCCTGCAGGCGCTTGGTGACGTAGCGATGCGACGCGGGCAGCATGGACCACTCGAGTTCCGGCGGCGCCGGACGCTTGTCGGGCGGGCCCATGTAGGCCCACAGTATGTCGCCGCGCTCGATGCAGGGGTATGCCTTGATGCTCATCTTCGACGCGACGTGCGGCGCCGAGGGCAACTCGACGCAGCGTCCATGGATGTCGTACTTCCAGCCATGGTAGGAGCAGCGGATGCCGCATTCCTCATTGCGCCCGAGGAAGAGCGATGCTCCTCTGTGCGCGCAGAACTCGTCGATGAGGCCTGGACGGCCTTCGCTGTCGCGGAAGGCGAGCAGCCGCTCGCCGAGCAGCTTGACCCGTACGGGCGGGCAGTCCGGCTCGGCGATTTCGCTGGAGAGAAGCGCGGGCACCCAGTAGCGGCGCATGAGTTCGCCCATCGCGGTACCGGGGCCGGTCTTGATCAGGAGTTCAGCAGTGCTTGGGTCCATGTTTTCGAGTAGGAACGATTCTGATTCGTAAGTACACTTACCAATATGTCATCGGCCAAACCCCATGTCAACGCAGGACCGCTCGACGAGCTCTACTCGCGGCCTGGTTTCCTGCTGCGCCGCGCGCACCAGATCGCCGTGGGCATCTTCGTCCAGGAATGCGCCACGGTCGGCCTCACCCCGCCTCAGCACGGCGTACTCATTGCGGTGGCAAACTCCCCCGGGCTGAGCCAGGCGGAGCTCGCCGGGCGCCTGGGATTCGATCGCGCGACGGTCGGCCAGATGGTGGAGGGACTGGAATCGCGCGGTTTGCTGCGCCGCAAGAGCTCGGCGGCGGACCGGCGGCACAAGTCGCTTGCGCTGACGCCGAAGGGTGCCCGACTGATGAAACGGGCGTCCGGCGCGATCCAGCGGACGTCCGAGCGGCTGCTCCAGCCTTTCTCGAAGGGCGAGCGCGCGCTCTTCATGGAGCTACTTGCACGGCTCACCACGGATCTCAACCAGGAATCGCGGACACCGCTGCGGCGCAAGCCGCCGCGGTAGGCGACCTGCGAATCGCGCATTAGCGCCTCGACGGGGCGTCGGCGCATCGGAGTGCTGCGGCGACTACGCAGGGGTCGGCGATTCCCGCTGCGGTGCCTGCCGGTGGCAGAATCCAAACCGGAGGAGAGACATGAAGGCAGCAGCAATCGCCGGATGCTTGTGCGCGCTGGCGGCCGGCGTTGCAGGCCCGCCATGAACCTGCGCAATTTCGACCTGCGATTGCTGCGCGTGTTCGACGCGCTGATGGCCGAGGGCAACGTCACGCGCGCCGCGACGCGCCTTAACCTCACGCAGTCCGCTACCAGCCAGGCGCTCGCCAAGCTGCGCGCCGCGATCGGCGATCCGCTGTTCGTGCGCGCGGGGCAGGCGATGCACCCTACCGCCAGGGCGGCCGCGATGGCCGCGCCGGTGCGCGAGGCGCTGGGGCTGATCGCGACTGCCGTCACCTCGTCGCAGGCCTTCGACCCGAAGAGCGCGCGCCTCGCGTTCCGCATTGCCGCCACCGACCACGCGCTGATGCTGCTGCTGCCCGGGCTGGCGCGGCGCGTCGCGATGCAGGCTCCGGGCGTGCAGCTGATCACCAGCGCGGTCAGTCCAGACCGGGGCCTGGAGTACATCCGCGAAGGCCGCATCGACCTGCTGATCGCGTATTTCGTCGTCACCAAGGTGCCGGGAAACTTCCGCACGCGGCTCTTTTTCCGCGATGCGTACAAGGTGCTGGCGCGCAAGGGACATCCGCAGTTCCGCAGCCGCATGACGCTGGCCGCGTTTGCGCGCGCCGGTCACGTGGTGGTCGCGCCTCGCGACAACTGGCAGCCCGGGCCGATGGACTACGCGCTCGCGCAGGCGGGGCTGAAGCGCGACATCCGCGTCATGGTGCCGCACTACATGGTCGCACCGTACGTGGTGGCGGAGACCGACCTGGTGGCCACGGTGCCGTCGCGCGCAGCGGCACGCATGGCGCGCGGCCTGCCGATCGTCGCCTACAAGCCGCCGCTCGAAGTCGCCAGCTTCAAGCTCGAGATGGCCTGGGACGAACGCCACCACCATGACCCGGCACACACCTGGCTGCGAGAGCAGCTGATCGACCTGGGCCGGATTGCGGAAATGTGAATACCAATAATTACGATTTCGAATTGGGCGCCGGGTAAGAGTCTTGCTTAACTCTGGGGCATGAAACCTTCCAGATTCGCCGGGCTCATCCCGGCCACCGTGTTCTGCCTCGTCGCGGGCGGGCTGGCGCAGGCCCAGTCGTCCACGAACTTCCCAGCCGAGAAGCCGGTCCGCCTGATCGTTGCCTACCCGCCGGGCGGCACCTCGGACATTGTCGGCCGCGCGCTCGCGCAGGAGATGGGCGCGAGGCTGAAGCAGTCGTTCATCGTCGAGAACAAGGCCGGCGCCGGCGGCATGATCGGCACTGACGCGGTCGCCAAGTCGGCGCCCGACGGCTACACGCTGTCGGTCGCCGCATCCGGCCCGATCGCATACCTGCCGGCGCTGTCGAGCAGCCTGCCCTACGACGTGCGCAAGGATTTCGAGACCATCGCCAACGTGGTCACGGTACCCAACCTGATGGTGGTGAACCCGTCGCTGCCGATCAAGTCGGTCAAGGACCTCGTGGGCTACGCCAAGGCGAACGCGGGCAAGGTGCATTTCGGCTCGGCCGGCATCGGTTCGTCGGGCCATATCTCGGGCGAACTGTTCAACCTGCTGGCCGGCGCGAAGATGGTGCACGTGCCCTACCGCGGCAGCGGGCCGGCGCTGGTCGGCCTGATCGCAGGCGAGACGGCGGTGATGTTCGAGAACCTGCCCTCGGCCCTGCCGCATGCGAGGGGCGGCAAGCTGCGCGGCGTCGCGGTTCTCGGCAAGAAGCGCAGCCCGAGCGCGCCCGACTTTCCGACCACGGCAGAGCTCGGCATGCCGGACCTGGTCATCGCCAGTTCTACCGGCCTCCTGGCACCGAAGGGCACGCCCCGGGCGGTGGTCGCGATACTCGAGCGCACCGTGCGCGAGATCGCGTCCGACCCGGAGATGGTGCGCAAGTTCAGCAGCTTCGGCGCGGACATGGATTTCCTCGATGCCGCCCAGTACCGGGCGTATATCGAAGACGAGATCAAGCGCTGGACCGAAGTGGGCCGCAAGGCCGGCATCCGCCTGAAGTAGCGGGGGGCACGCCATGATCAGTGCAGAAGACAACCGGCTGCTTACGTCGGTCGGTCCCGGCACGCCGCTGGGCGAGGCGATGCGGCGCTACTGGGTACCGGTGGGCCTGTCGGCGGACACCACCGATCACCCGCAGCTCGTGCGCATCCTGGGCGAAGACCTGGTGCTGTTCCGGGCGAAGAACGGCAAGACCGGCCTGATGGAAGCGCGCTGCGCACATCGCGGCGCGTCGCTGGTCTACGGCTGGGTCGAGGAAGACGGGCTGCGCTGCCGCTATCACGGCTGGTGCTACGACATGACCGGCCGTTGCACCGAGCAGCCGGGGGAAAAAGGGCGCCCTGGCCGCGAGGAAAAGGTCCGCCAGAAGACCTACGAGACGCGCGAGCTCGGCGGGCTGGTGTTCGCGTACATGGGTCCGCAGCCTGCGCCGGTGCTGCCGCGCTTCGACGTGCTGGTGCGCACCGACGGCACGCGCAAGGCGATCGTGGCGCGAATGATCGCCTGCAGCTACCTGCAGATCGTCGAGAACAGCATGGACCCGGTGCACCTGCCTTTCGTGCACGGCGAGAGCATCAAGGTGTGGTCGAAGATTCCGGAATTCGACGTCGAGGAAACCGCGGGCGGGCTGCGCCAGATCCAGTACCGGCCCGGACCCACGCCGGACCTGCGCTACGTGCGCTCGCTGTTGTACTTCCTGCCGTTCAACCGCATGGTCGGAATTCCCGCGCCCGAGGACGACTTCGCCACGCCGACGACCACTCGCACCATCTGGGCGGTGCCGGTGGACGATACCAACATGATCGAGTTCGAGGTCCGCTTCCAGCCTTCGCATGACGGCAAGGCGCTCGACTTCAAGTTCGAGTCGTCGCCCGCGGATTTCGACATCCATCCCGAGCAGCCGTTCCAGCAGTACCGGGTGCCGAAAGCCGAGCGCGTTGCCTATCCGAAGTTCTTCGGCGCGCAGGACCAGTTGATGCAGCTTAGCCAGGGGCCGATCGCGCCGCGCGAGCACGAGCACCTGCGCTGGAGCGACCGCGGCGTGATGGCGGTGAGAAAGGCGCTGCGCCAGGCGATCGAGGACGTGAAGAACGGCAAGGACCCCAAGGGCGTGCTGCGCGGCGAGGCGGCCGACAAGGTGATCCCCATCGACGTCGCCGATCACCTCGAACCGGTGGGCGGCGCGCGTACCGATACCGTGCCGGCCTGAGGGGGGCGATCGATGGCGGTAACCGGCCTCGACCATTACGCACTGCTGACCTCAGACGTGGAGAGGACGACGCGCTTCTATACCGAGGTGGTCGGGCTGGAAGTCGGCTTCCGGCCGAAGATGACGTTCGAGGGCGTCTGGCTCTACGCGGGCGGCCAACCGATCGTGCACATCATCGCGGGCAAACCCATTCCGACGCGGGAAACCGGCGCGGTGGACCACCTGGCGCTGAAGGCGACCGGCGACATCGATGCGGCGCTGGAGAAGCTGAAGTCCCACGGCGTCGAGTACACCATGCGCAAGCTCGAGCGCACCGGCGTGACGCAGGTCTTCTTCCGCGATCCCGACGGCGTCGGCGTGGAACTGAACTTCGCGCCCTGAGCGGCGCGAATGGCCGTCAGGCGTTCGCCCCGCAGCAAGCCTTGAACTTCTTTCCGCTGCCGCACGGGCAGGGCGCATTGCGTCCCACCTTGCTGCTCTTCGCCGGCCCGCGCGCCGCGAGCGCGCGCGCCTCCGCGATGTTGCGGCCGAGGATGGCGAGGTCGAGCATGGCGTTGGGGTGGGATTCGAGCATCTGCGCGGCGAACTCGCGAAACGGCGCGGTGCTGCGGCTCTGGTGATGCATATCCTCGGCGAATCCGCGGTCGCCGAAGAAGGCGAGCACCGTCATCAGTGCGCCCAGCACCTCGTCCGGGTCGTCCTCGCCGTCCGCCGCAGCTGGAAGCAGCGCCTCCCATGTGTCCTTCAGCCAGTCCTGGCCCTCGGCATAGCCGCGCGACCAGCGGCATAGCGGCGCGTCCGGCGCGAAGTTCTGCAGCACCCTGTCGCGCGCCGCGATGCCGGCAGGCAGCGCCGGATCGCGCCGGTCCGCGCCATCGTTGATCGCGTTGTACAGGCGCATCAGCAGCGCGAGGTCCTGCGCGTCCGGCGCGTCGGCGGCTTCGCCCAGCACAGCCGGCAGCCATTCCGAGGGCTCCACCAGTTCCGGCGCGCAGGCCACCGCGAACAGGAATCCCGCCAGCTCGCAGTAACCGAGCGCGCCGTCGTCGGCGGCGCGCGGCGCGAGCGCATGCTCCAGCGCGGCCGCATCGGCGTCGCTCCAGAGATGCTCTGGTGGTGATTCGCTGGCCATACGCTGGCGCAGTCTAGCAAGCGGGAGCAGGGGGGAACTCCGTCCGGGTTCGCGGGTCTCTCTATACTTCGCAGTCCACGCCGCCGCAGGGAACCCCCCGATGCTGAAGGTCAGAGACCTGTCGATGCAGTACGCTACCGCACGCGCCAACGTGCCGGTGCTGGATGGCCTCGACTTCGACATCGCGGCCGGCGAACGCGTCGCAATCACCGGGCCTTCGGGCTGCGGCAAGACCACGCTGCTGTTGCTCCTCGCGGGGCTCGAGCGCCCGACGCGCGGATCGGTCACGCTGGATGGTGCCGCGCTCGAAGGCATGGACACGGATGCCGCGGCCGACCTGCGGCGCGACCGCATCGGCATCGTGTTCCAGTCGTTTCACCTCCTGCCCAGCCTCTCCGCGCTGGAGAACGTCGCGCTGCCGCTGGAGATCGCCGGTGCGCGAGATGCGCGCGAACGCGCGCGCGTGCTGACCGGGCGGGTCGGCCTCGCCACGCGTGGCGAGCATTACCCCTCGCAGCTTTCCGGCGGAGAGCAGCAGCGCGTCGCCATCGCGCGTGCGCTGGTGCACGGGCCGGCGCTGCTGCTGGCGGACGAACCCACCGGCAACCTGGACGACACCACCGGCGAATCGATCGCCGACCTGCTTTTCGACCTCAACCGCGAATCCGGCACCACGCTGGTGCTGGTGACGCACAACGCCGAACTCGCCGCGCGCTGCGACCGCGTGCTGCGGCTGCACCATGGCAGGCTCGCGGTGGAGCCCGCCGGGCATGCCGCGGTACGCGATGCGCTTCACGCTTAGCCTCGCCTGGCGCGACCTGCGCGCGGGCAGCCGCGCGCTGTGGATCTTCTGCGCCTGCCTCGCGCTGGGCGTGGCGCTGATCGCCGCCACCGGGGGACTGTTCCAGCAGGTGCGCGGCGCGTTGCTGGCGGACACGCGCGCGCTCTTCGGCGGCGACATCGAAGTGCATGCGCGCGCCGCGCTCGGCGACGAGGAACTGGCGTGGATGCGCGCGCGCGGCGACGTGTCGCTGCTGGTGGAACTGCGCACCATGCTGCGCACCGCGGACGGGCGCACGCAACTGGTCGAACTGCAGAGCGCGGACGAACGCTATCCGCTGTACGGCACGGTCGCGCTGCAGCCTGCGGCGCCGCTGGCCGACGCGCTGGCGCTGCGCGACGGGCGCTGGGGCGCGGCGATAGACCCGGCGCTGGCGCAGCAGCTCGAGCTCAGGCCCGGCGATACGCT
>JBFWRS010000042.1:0-27442 GCA_050248795.1 Burkholderiales bacterium
GGTAGCGGCGCGTCACGACAGGCTCCAGGTCGTTGCGGCCTTGCCCCGGCAAAAAGGCCGACATTTTGAGCGGTTCCGTATCCCGTGTCAACGCGGAATCCGAGAAGATTTCCCTTGTTGAAACCGCAACTTGGGGCACCAGCACGAGGTACCAGGCAGGCGGCAGCGCAAGCGCGCTCAGGCGCTCGCCCACGCCCTCGCCCAGCGCATTGCGCCCGAACAGGAAAACCGGCACGTCGGCGCCCAGCTGCAGTCCGAGCCGGCCGAGCTCCGCATCGGCGAGCGCGGTTCCCCACAGGCGATTCAGCACCATCAGGACAGTGGCGGCATCGGATGAGCCGCCGCCCAAGCCTCCGCCCATGGGGATGCGCTTGTCCAGCGCGAGGGTCGCGCCCAGCGCACAGCCGGTCGCGGACTTCAGCAGCCGTGCCGCCCTGACGCAGAGGTCCGACTCGGGCGCAACCCCCGGCAGCGCTGTCTCGCGCCCGATGGTGCCATCGCTCCGCACCGCCACGCCGACGCGGTCCTCGTACCCTATGAGCCGGAACACCGTCTGCAGCAGGTGCATGCCGTCGGCGCGCCGGCCGAGCACGTGCAGGAACAGGTTCAGCTTGGCGGGCGCAGGAAACCACTGCATCTGCTGCGGATTCACCGCCTCCACTCGCCGATGGCCAGGCGGATCTCGATGCCTGGATAGGCGAGCTTCATGCGCGAAGGGAGGTCTCCGGCATACGCGAGAAAGTCGATCGACCAGCCGGATTGCTCCAGCTTCTCCAGCCGCCCGTCGGCGTCGCGACGCTCCAGCGCCGGGCCCGGAGACGGCCGTCCACGCACCCAGTCCGCCAGGCCCGCGAGCGGCAGGCGGAATCCGAGCACGGATTCGGTAAGCGCCTCCGCATCTGCCGCGGTGTGCTGCCTGGAATCGGCGGTGGTGAGCGTGACCATGCCGCCTTCGCGCACGATGCGCGCGACCCCCTGGCCGAGCGGCGTGGTCAGCAGCACCTCGTCGCCGTCGACGCGATGGCGCCACGACACGTTGCCGCTGGATGCGTCGTCGCGGTAGCGCACCGCGATGCGGCCGTCGAACTCGAACTCGACCTGCTCGTCGGGCGCCAGCACCGCGAGCTCCGCGCACCCGGCCGCCATGATCGCGGCGACAAGCGCACACGCGCGGGCGAATGCTCTGCAGGTGGAAGCGAACGCCACCGCTAGCGCGCTACTTCCTGTAACGCTCGATGGTCTTGCGCAGGACTTCGTCGGCGGGATGGGTCTTCAGCGTTTCGTTCCAGATCCGCTCGGCTTCCTCGCGCTGCCCGCTCTCCCACAGCACCTCGCCAAGATGCGCTGCAATCTCGCCATCCGGCCGGCCGCGAAAGGCCCGTCGCAGGTGCTCGAGCGCACCCGCGTGATCGCCCAGCCGATAGAGCACCCAGCCCATCGAATCGATGATGGCGTAGTCGGTCGGCATCAGCTCGAGCGCCTTCTCGATCAGCTTCTTCGCCTCTTCCAGGCGCAGCTTGCGTTCGGCCATCGAGTAGCCGAGGGCGTTGTAGGCATGCGCATGGTTCGGCTGCAGCTCGATCAGCTTGCGCAGATTGGCCTCCATGACATCGAAGCGATCGAGCTTCTCCGCGGTCAACGCGTGGTCGTAGAGCAGTTCCGGCTGCTCGGGAGCCTTGGCAAGCTCATCGCCAAGCAGCTCGTAGGCGAGCGCGTGCTTTCCCGCATCGCGCAGCAGCTGCGCCTCGGCAATCACGAACTGCACCCGCTGCTCTCCGGCAGCAGCACCCTGCTCGCGCAGGTAGCCCCGTGCTTCTTCCAGCATGCCCTCCTTCGACAGCGTCTGCGCGTAGCGCAGGCGGGAGGCGACGAAATACTCGCCGCCAGGAATGGCGCGATACCACTGGCGGGCGCCGGCATAGTCCTTGCGCTCCTCGGCAACCTGGCCGAGCGTGTAGCGCACGGCATTCGGATCCCGGAACCCGGTATCCAGAAGCCGCCTGAAATTGGCTTCGGCGAGGTCGTATTCGCGGCTCTGCACTGCCAGCAGCGCCACCGCGTAGGTGACATCGGAGTTGTCCGGGTGGTCCGCGAGCAGACGGTCGAACTCGCGGCGCGCTTCCACGTAGCGCTTTTCCCCGACCAGCGCCCGCGCGTAGTTGAGCCGAACCTCCCGCGACGCAGGGTTTGCCGCCAGGAAAGCTGACAGACGCTCGAGCGCCGCGGCAGGCTCGCGGCGCTGCAGGATCTGCGCTTCGAACAGTGCGGCCGCCTCCCAGTCGGGACGCAGCCCGGCCGCGCGGCGGATTCTTTCGAGCGCGAGGCCCTCTTTGTCCGCCGCCATCGCGGCCTGCGCCACGGCGAAGTGGGCCTGCGGCAGTTGCGCGTGCCGCTCGGCCAGGCGCTCGACGACGCCGAGGTTCTCGAGCTTGTCGGGATTGGAAGCGAGCAGGCGGTTGAGCTGCAGGAAACCGTTGGCGGCCGCAGGGCCGTCGCGCGCGAGCACCTTCTCGATGTAGGGCTCGGCCTCGATGACCTTGCGCGAGCCGACCAGCAGCACCATCAGGGACTGCAACGCCTGTGCCGACTCCGGGCTCTGCTCGTGCCAGACTCGAGCCGCCTCCAGCGCAAGTGCCGGCATGCGCGCGTGATTGGCCACCTCCACTGCGCGGCGCGCGATGCGCGGATCGCGCGTGCTCTTCGCCAGGTCGACCAGCGTCTGCGCCGCGAGGCCGGCGCCGCCACGCTGCAGCGCAATCTCCGCCATCAGGAAGCCGTAGAGCACTTCCGGCGAAAGGTCGCTCAGCGGCAGCACTTCATCGCCGCGGGCGACCGTGGCGGCATTGGCATCCGGCGCCTGCGAGCCTGCAACGAGCACCTGGCAGGCCAGCAACAGTGCGAACAAGCCTCTGCGATACGGCGAAATCATCGCAACGAGTTTAGGTATATTCGGTGCGCTGCACAAGCAAAGTCACGGAGTCAGCCGGATGCCCGAGTTGCCCGAGGTAGAGGTCACGCGACTCGGCATCGCCGGACAACTCGTCGGTCACCGCATCTCGACAGTCGTCGTGCGCGAACCACGTTTGCGCTGGCCCGTGTCCGCAGAGGTTTCTACGCTCGCCGGCAGGACCGTCAGGGCGATCGAAAGGCGCGGAAAGTATCTGCTGCTGGACTGCGGTGACGGTCACCTGATCGTGCATCTGGGCATGTCGGGAAGCCTGCGC
Source organism: Burkholderiales bacterium (assembly GCA_050248795.1). Classification (GTDB taxonomy): domain Bacteria; phylum Pseudomonadota; class Gammaproteobacteria; order Burkholderiales; family SG8-39; genus CAZTDU01. The sequence continues at coordinate 3,225 of JBFWRS010000042.1, forward strand.
GTGGTCGGCACCGACGTGCCTCCCGGCCCGCACGACCGCGTCGACATCGCCTTCGGCGGACGTGTGCTGCGGCTGCGCGACCCGCGCCGCTTCGGCGCAGTACTGTGGGCCGCAGGCAACCCGCTGCTGCACCCGCTGCTCGCCCACCTGGGCGTGGAACCGCTGTCCGACGCGTTCGACGGCGATCGCCTGCACGCGATCACGCGCAAGCACCGCAGCGCCATCAAGGTGATGCTGATGGACGCGAAGGAGATCGTCGGCATCGGCAACATCTACGCGAGCGAGAGCCTGTTTCGCGCACGCATCCGGCCGACGACGAGCGCCCGCAGGCTGTCGCTGGAACGCTGCGAGCGACTCGCGCGCGAGATCAGGCAGACGCTGCGCGCAGCGATCCGCGCGGGAGGCTCGAGCCTGCGGGATTACGTCGGCACGCAGGGCGAGCCGGGCTACTTCCAGCAGCGCTACGGCGTCTATGGCCGCGACGGCCAGCCCTGCCGCGTCTGCGGCACGGCCATCCGGCGCATCGTGCAGGGGCAGCGCTCGACCTTCTACTGCCCGCGCTGTCAGCGCTGAGGCCGGCGCAGCTCGCGCACCTTGCGCGCGAGCTGCGCGCGCACCTTAGGGTGCACGAACTTGGAAACGTCCCCACCCAGCGTGGCGATCTCGCGCACCAGCGTGGCCGAGATGAAGGTGTGCTTCTCGGACGGCGTGAGGAAGATCGTCTCCACGTCCGGATAGAGGTTGCGGTTCATGCCGGCGAGCTGGAACTCGTACTCGAAGTCCGACACCGCGCGCAGGCCGCGCAGGATGACGCGCGCATTGTGCTTGCGGATGAAGTCGATCAGCAGGCCGGAGAAGCCCACGATCTTGACGTTCTTCACGTCGGCGAGCACTTCGCGCGCGAGCGAGACGCGCTCCTCGGCGGTGAAGAAGGGCTTCTTCGCCCGGCTGTCCGCTACGCCGAGGATCAGCGAGTCGAATAGCCTGGATGCGCGCCGCACGAGATCCTCGTGGCCGCGGGTGAGCGGGTCGAACGTTCCGGGATACACGGCTCTGATCATGCTGCACTCCATGTGATGAGCTGGAAGCTCACTTGGCCGGCGCGTGCGCGCCGCAGTTCCCGCCAGCCGGGCACTTCGATTGCCGCCGGCGCCTCCACGTATACCCGCGCACCCTCGGCAAGCCGTTCGGGCAGCTTCGCGAGCACGTCGGGCAGCAGATTCTGCCTGAACGGCGGATCGAGGAAAACCACGTCGAACCGTTCCGTGGCGCGGGCGAGATACGTCAGCGCGCCGGACTGCACCACCTCGACCTGCGTGGCACCGAGGCGATCGCGGTTCTCCACCAGCGCCTTCACCGCGGCGTGATCGCTGTCGACCATGACCACGCGCACCGCGCCCCTGGATGCGGTCTCGAAGCCGAGCGCGCCGCTGCCGGCGTACAGGTCCAGGCATGCGAGATCCTGGAGCTCCTGTCCCAGCCAGTTGAACAGCGTCTCGCGCACGCGATCGGGCGTTGGGCGCAATCCCGGCCGATCGGGCACTTCGATCAGCCGGCTGCGCAGCTTTCCGCCGACGATGCGCACGCGGCCCGCGCCCGTGCGTTTGCTAGAATTCATTCATCCATGTTAGCAGCCACTTCCTGGGCGGCACGGCTCAAGGCCGGTCTTGCACGCACGCGCGAAGTGCTCGATACCCCGGTCTCCGAGCTCTTCACGCGCACGCGCGTCGATGAATCGCTCTACGAGGCGCTGGAGGATGCGCTGCTGAGCGCCGACTGCGGCGTGGATGCCACTGCGTCCCTGCTCGCGTCGCTGCGCGAGCGCGTGCGCAGGGAGCGCATCCAGGACGCCGCGGCTCTCAAGCACGCACTGAAGGCATGCATCGCCACGCTGGTCGCGCCGCTGGAAAAGCCGGTCGATACCAGCCTTGCCATGCCGTTCGTGGTCATGGTCGCCGGAGTGAACGGCGCGGGCAAGACGACCTCCATCGGCAAGCTCGCGAAGTGGTTCCAGATGCAGGGCAAGTCCGTGCTGCTTGCCGCGGGCGACACGTTCAGGGCCGCAGCGCGCGAGCAGCTGGTGAGCTGGGGCGAGCGCAATGGGGTCGCCGTGATCGCGCAGGACGGCGGCGACCCGGGCGCCGTGGTGTTCGACGCCGTGAACGCGGCGCGTGCGCGCGGCATCGACGTCGTGATCGCCGATACCGCGGGCAGGCTGCCGACGCAACTGCACCTGATGGAGGAGATCCGCAAGGTGAAGCGGGTCATCGCCAAGGCGCTGCCCGGCGCCCCTCACGAGGTGCTGCTGGTGCTGGATGCGAACACCGGCCAGAACGCGCTGTCGCAGGTTCAGGCATTCGACGGCGCGATTGGATTGACCGGGCTCGTCCTCACCAAGCTGGACGGCACCGCGAAGGGCGGCGTGATCTGCGCGATCGCCGCGGCGAGGAAGGTACCGGTACCGCTGCGCTTCATCGGCGTGGGCGAGGGAATAGACGACCTGCGCCCGTTCTCCGCCGCCGAGTACGCCGAGGCGGTCGTTGATTAGCTTTTCCGAGGTCTCGAAGCGCTACCCCGGCGGGCAGGAGGGCCTGCGCGGCGTGTCCTTCAAGCTCGATAGCGGCGAACTCGCGTTCCTGTCGGGGCATTCGGGCGCGGGAAAGTCGACGCTGCTCAAGCTCATTGCGGCGATCGAGCGGCCGACCGCAGGCGCGGTGATCGTCAACGGCCAGAACGTCGGCGCGATGAAGCAGGCGGCGATTCCCTACCTGCGGCGCAGCCTGGGCCTGGTTTTCCAGGACCAGAAGCTGCTCTACGATCGCAGCGTGTTCGACAACGTGATGCTGCCGCTGTCGTTTGCGGGCCAGGCGGCACGGGACGCCGCGCGGCGCGTGCGCGCCGCGCTGGACAAGGTGGGGCTGCTGGATCGCGAGCGCGCGAACCCGATACAGCTCTCCGGCGGCGAGCAGCAGCGCCTTGCCATCGCGCGGGCGGTGGTGAACCGGCCCTCGATACTCATCGCGGACGAACCCACCGCGAACCTGGACGCGGAGGCCGCAGCCCGGATCATCGAGATACTCCTGTCGTTCCACGAGGTCGGGGTGACGGTTCTCGTCGCCACGCACGACCAGGCGCTGATCGCGCGCTACGGCCGTCGCTTGCTCGTCCTGCAGGAAGGCAGGCTGGCAGACGCATGAAGTCCTGGTTGCGCCAGCACCTGCAGGCCCTGCATCGCGCCCTGCGCAAGCTCGCCGCGCAACGCACCGCGAGCCTGCTGAACGCACTGGTGATCGGGATCGCGCTGGCGCTGCCCGCAGGCGGCTACACGATCCTGCTGAACCTGCAGGCGCTGGCGTCACGCGCGACGCTGGAGCCGGAGATTTCGGTGTTCCTCGCGATGGAAACCAGCGCCAGTGAGGCCGCGACGCTGGCCGGCCGGCTGCGCCAGGATCCGAGGATCGCGTCGGTGCGTTTCGTGCCGCGGGACGAGGCGCTCGAAGCCCTGCGGCGCACCGAGGGACTGGCCGAGATCCTCGCTGCGTTCGAGCAGAATCCGCTGCCCGACGCATTCGTGCTTCGCCTGCGCGACGTCGCGCCGGCAAGCCTGCAGGCGTTCGCGGACGAGTGGCGCGCGGTGGCCGGCGTCGCCCATGTGCAAACCGATTCCGCCTGGGCGCAGCGGCTGGCTGCCCTGCTCGACATCGCGCGGCTGGGCATGCTGGTGCTGACCGCACTGCTCGCAGCGGGACTGCTCGCGGTCACCTTCAATTCGATCCGGCTGCAGATCCTGACCCAGCGCGACGAGATCGAGGTGTCGCGCCTGCTTGGCGCCACCGACGGTTTCATCCAGCGCCCGTTCTATTACCTCGGCGCGCTGCAGGGCCTGGCCGGCGGCGCGGTGGCGCTCGGGTCCGTGGCGGCGAGCATCGCGCTGCTCAACCACGGCGTGCGCCAACTGGCGGCGACCTATGGCTCGGGCTTTGAACTCAGCTTCCTCGGTGCTGCCGACGCCGCCAGCGTGGCGCTGTTCGCAATGCTGCTGGGATGGTTGGGCGCAAATATGTCAGTAAGCATGTACTTACGTGAGATACAGCCCAGGTAAAAGGCTATCCAGAGCGGCTACGGGGAACTTCCAGCAGGCATTAGCACTCGAACAGCTGGAGTGCTAGAATTATTGCGATTGGAGGCATGACGATGACAAGCGCGACGAACACCCTGCCGATGAGCCTGCCGGTGCCGTTGGCGACCGGGAGCATTGAGGCCTACATACAGACGGTCAGCCGCTTCCCGCTGCTGAGCGTGGAAGAGGAGCGCGCCCTCGGCCAGCGCCTGCGCGACGACAATGACCTCGAAGCCGCGCGCACGCTGGTGCTTTCCCACCTGCGGCTGGTCGTCTCTGTCGCGCGCAAGTACCTCGGCTACGGGCTGCCTCACGCCGACCTGATCCAGGAAGGCAACATCGGGCTGATGAAGGCAGTGCGGCGATTCGACCCGGATCGCGGCGTGCGGCTGGTGTCGTTCGCGATCCACTGGATCAAGGCGGAAATACACGAGTACATCCTGCGCAACTGGCGGCTGGTCAAGGTCGCCACGACGAAGGCGCAGCGCAAGTTGTTCTTCAACCTGCGCTCGCTGAAGACCGACCTCGCGCCGATGACCGGCGAGGATGTCGGCCGCATCGCCGCCGAGTTGAGGGTCAAGCCCGAGGAAGTCGTCGAAATGGAAACCCGGCTCAGCGGCCAGGAGATTGCCTTCGAGGCGGACGAGGACGAGGATTCCTACGCCCCGGTGCAGTACCTTGCCGACCCGGACGCCGAACCGTCGCGCGTGCTGGAAGCCGCGGAGTCTGCCCGCCTCGAGTCCGGCGGGCTCGAAGAGGCACTTGCCGCACTCGATCCGCGCAGCCGCCGCATCGTCGAGGCGCGCTGGCTTCGCGAGCAGGGCGGTGCCACGCTCCACGACCTGGCGGCAGAGTTCAAGGTGTCCGCGGAACGCATCCGACAGATCGAGGCCAAGGCGATGCAGAAGATGCGCTCCCAGCTGACGGCACGGGGACTTGCTCCCGCGCTGGCCGCACCCGGGAACTAACCGGCTTCGTTCAGCAGTTGCCGCAGGTCCGCGGCGAGATCTTCCGCGATGCGATCATGCCGCACGAACAGCCGCAGGCGTCCGCTGGCGTCCAGCACGTAACTCTGCGAGCTGTGGTCAATCGAGTAGGCATCGGGGCTTGATCCCTCGCGCTTTTCGTAGAAGATCTTGAATTCCTTCGCCGTACGCCGCGTCGCCTCCTCGTCGCCGTAGAGGCCGAGAAAGCGCGGGTCGAACGCCGGCACGTACTGCGACAGCACCTTCTCCGTGTCGCGCGCGGGGTCCACGGTCACGAACAGCACCTGCACGCGGTCGGCCTGCGGACCGAGCGACTTCATCACCTGCGCCATGTCGGCGAGCGTCGTGGGACAGACGTCGGGGCAGCGGGTAAAGCCGAAGAACATCACCACCAGCTTGCCGCGGAAATCCTCCAGGGTCCTCGGCTTGCCGTCGTGCCCGGTAAGCGCGAGGGAGCGGCCGAAGTCCGACCCGGTGATGTCGGTGCTCCTGAACTTCGCACCCCCACCCTCGCAGCCGGCCAGCAGCAGGCAGGCGAGCGCCGGCAGCAGGAACGCCCTAATACGGGAAGTAGTGGTCAACCAGGAGCGCGGCAAACAGCGCGGCAAGATACACGATCGAGAAGCGGAATGTCTTCTGCGCCAGGCGGTCGCTGTACGCGACGTAAATCCGCACCGCGTAGACGATGAAGGCACCGCCAAGCACCACCGCCGCTGCGAGGTAGATCAATCCGCTCATCCGCGCGACGAATGGCAGCAGCGACGCGGCGAAGAGGATCAGCGTGTACAGCAGCACCTGCAGGCGCGTGTAGGGCTTGCCGTGCGTCACCGGCAGCATCGGCAGGCCGGCCTTGGCGTACTCCTCGGTGCGGTACAGCGCGAGTGCCCAGAAGTGCGGCGGCGTCCACGTGAAGATGATCAGGAAGAGCAGCATCGCCTCTATCGTGACGTCGCCGGTTACCGCGGCCCAGCCGAGCACCGGGGGCATGGCGCCCGAAGCACCGCCGATCACGATATTCTGCGGCGTGGCCGGCTTGAGCAGCACGGTGTAGATCACCGCATAGCCGACGAACGTGGCGAGCGTCAGCCACATGGTGAGCGGGTTGACGAGGTCGTGCAGAACCCAAAGGCCCGTGCCGCCCACGAGCAGGGCGAATACGAGCGTCTGCGCGCCGGTCAACTCCCCTCGCGGCAGCGGCCGCGCGCGCGTGCGCTGCATCAGCGCGTCGATGCGCTGCTCGACCAGGCAGTTGACGGCCGCCGCGGCTCCCGCAACCAGGGCGATGCCGAAAGTCCCGGCAAGCAGGGCCTGCAACGGCACCATGCCGGGCGTCGACTGGAACATGCCGATCACCGCGGTGAACACGATGAGCGATACCACGCGCGGCTTGGTGAGCGCGTAGAAAGCCCTCGCACGGGCTGCGAAGGTCCGTGCCGGGCCGACAGCGAGGGTTTGGGTACTCACGGGAAGCGCGGATTTTATCACTAGCTGCGGGCGTACTTGAGGATGCGCTGCAGGTCGCGGATCATGCGCGAAGGGTCCGGATCCCTCGGGTATCGCATCATCAGGTTTCCCTGCGGATCGACCAGGTACACATGGTCTGCAGGCGAGACAAGGAACGGGAACTGCGCGACGAAGCGGCCTCCCAGCGGCGGCAGGATGCGCGTTCCTTCGATCGCGGCAAGCAGTTCGGCGCCCGGCGCGCCGCTGCCGGTCAGCACCCAGACGCGTTCGACGCGGAGCTGGTCCCTGCCCTGTGCGCGGCGTACCTGGCGCATGAAGTAGAGCTTGCGCTCGCAGTACGCGTCGCACTCTGGCGCATCGAAGCTGACCATGACCCACTTGCCGCGCAATGCCTCGAACTCCGCGCCCTCGATCGGGCGGGGAGAAATCAGCTCGCCGTAGTTCCCGGTGGTGCCGGGTACCCAGTCGAACAGGAACGCGATCCATCCCAGCAAGACGGGCAGGGAGAAGACGCCGGCCAGCGCGAGCAGCTTCAGGCGCCCGAGCTTGACCGGGTCAGTCGGCAGCAGGGGCATCGCGGCGGAAGCTCAGCACGACGAAGACGACGACCGACAGCAAGGCAAGCGCATACCACTGCAGCGCGTAGCTCTCGTGCTTCTCCACGCCCAGGTCCGGGCGCGGCCATTCGCGCACCAGGCCGTCGTCCGCGGCGGAGTGTTGTTCTATCACCCACGGGGCGAGGCGCAGCTTCGACCATGCGGCGAATGCCTCCACGCTCGCGTTCTGCCACACGATCCCCTCGGGCGTGCCTGCGTCCATTGCGCGCGCGAAGCGCGGCAGGCGCACGCCTTCGACGCTGACCTCGCCCGCGGGCGTGCGCACGTCGGGCAACACGTCCCGGCGCGGGCCGGCTTCGATCCAGCCGCGGTTCACCAGCACGTGCGGCGCCTCGCCCGCCGCCGGCGACGAGATGCGCAGCGGCTGCACCACGTGATAGCCGGGCCGGCCGCGGTGCAGTTTGTTGTCCAGCAGCACGGTATGCCTGGCGAGGAAGGTGCCGCGCCGCTCGATCCGCTCCTGCGCCGCGGCGGCACCGCGCTTTTCCTGCGCGCGCCCGCTCTGCCAGTCTCCCAGCGCAATGCCTGCCGCGCTGGCGGCCAGCGCCAGCGCGAACGCCCAGAGCCTGGGACGGAAGGAGTATGCTCGTCGCATGCGCTACCTGGTCATCGCGATGTTCGTCCTGATCGTGCTGAGCCTCGCCTCCGCGCTGGTGTTCGTATACCGCGACGAGAGCGGATCGAAGCGCGCGGTCAAGGCACTCACCATCCGCGTCGCACTGTCGATGGGCCTGTTCCTGCTGCTGATGGCCGCGTACCTGCTGGGCTGGATCCCCGGGCGGCTGTAGAAAAAATGCCGCCTCGAGGGCGGCATTTGCCGGTCGTGGACTGGCGAGGCGTCAGACCCAGTAGACGAAGATGAACAGCCCCAGCCACACCACGTCCACGAAGTGCCAGTACCAGGCGACGCCTTCGAAGGCAAAGTGGTGATTCGGCTTGAAGTGCCCCTTCAGGCAGCGGAACCAGATCACCGTGAGCATGATCGCGCCCAGCGTGACGTGAAAACCGTGGAAGCCGGTGAGCATGAAGAAGGTCGAACCGTAGACGCCGGTGGTCAGCTTCAGGTTCAGGTCTGCATACGCATGGCCATATTCGTAGATCTGGAAACCGAGGAAGATGAACCCCAGCGCCACCGTCGCACCGAGCCAGAACAGCAGCTTCTGGCGCTGGTTGGCGATCAGGGCCCAGTGCGCCAGCGTCACGGTCACGCCGGACGAGAGCAGCAGGAAAGTGTTCAGCGCCGGAATCCACCACGCGCCCATCGGCGAGAACTTCTCCTCGAACGCCGGGCCCGCGGACGGCCAGTGGCTGGTGAAGCCCGGCCAGACGAGCTCGTTGTGCGTGAGGCTGGACAGGTCCGGAACCGACAGCACGCGGATGTAGAACAGCGCGCCGAAGAACGCGGCGAAGAACATCACCTCGGAGAAGATGAACCAGCTCATTCCCCAGCGGAAGGAGACGTCCTCCCACTTGCCGTACTTGCCGCTTTCGGATTCGCGGATGACGTCGCCGAACCAGCGGAACATCATGTACAGGATCACCATCGCCCCCAGCGCGAGCGACACCCAGCCGCCGCCGCTGCCGTTGAAGACGAACACCGAGCCGACCGCCATCAGGAACAGCCCGACCGAACCCATGATCGGCCATGCCATCGGCTGCGGGACATAGTAGTGCTGGTGGCGTCCGCTCGTGCTTGCTGTATCCGACATCTTCTTCTCCCTGGTTCCTGTCCTGGTCAGCCGATCACGAAGCGCACGATCGCAATCAGCGTGAATACGAACACTGCCGCAAGCACGACGCCCGTGACGATCACCTGCGCCGGCGTGATCGCCGCGGTGTCGCGGTCATGCGCGACGCGCCGGCGGATGCCGAGAAATCCCGCCAGCACGGTCTTCACCGCCTCGATCACGACTTCCCCTTCAAGCCGGGCACCTCGAAAAACGTGTACGAAAGCGTGATCGTGCTCACGTCCGCGGGGAGCGACGGATCGACGAGAAACACCACCGGCATGCGCCGCGTCTCGCCCGCCGCAAGCGTCTGCTGCTTGAAGCAGAAGCATTCCATCTTCTTGAAGTACCCGCCGGCGAGCATGGGACCGTAGCTTGGTACCGCCTGCCCGGTGACGCCGCTGTCGCGCACGTTGACGATCTCGAATTCGACCGTCGTCAGTTCGCCGGGATGGACCTCGACATGGTTCACCAGCGGACGAAATCGCCAGGGCATGTTGTGTGCGTTGCCGTCGAGCTCGATCGTCACGGTACGCGAGCGGTCGACCTGGGTGTTCACCGGCGCGGAGGCTTCGGCAACCGCCAGGTTGTTGATGCCCAGCGCCTGGCAGATTGCATCGTAGAACGGCACCAGAGCATAGCCGAAGCCGAACATGAACACGGCGACGACGGACAGCTTCACCAGCATCTGCCGGTTGGCGATCGTGCGTTCGGCGTTCTCGCTCATCTGCCCGTCAACCCCCGTAGAGCCAGTACTTCACCACCACGCCAGCGAAGAACGCCAGCGCGATCGAGGCGAGGATCCAGCCGGTTCTGGCGTTCGCGTTCACCGCTCGATCTCACTTGATGACCGGGGGCGTCTCGAACGAGTGGTACGGCGCCGGCGTCGGCAGGTGGGTCCACTCCAGCGAATCGGCGCCATCCCAGGGATGCTCGGGCGCCTTCTCGCCGCTCTTCAGCGCCTTCCAGATGATGAAGGGCAGCAGCAGCTGGGAGATGCCGAAGCCGAACGCGCCGATCGAGCTGATGGTGTTCCAGGTCTCGAACATCAGGGGGTAGTCCGGAATGCGCCGCGGCATCCCCGCCAGCCCGGAGAAGTGCTGCACGAAGAACGTGACGTTGAAGAAGATCATCGACAGCCAGAAATGCAGCTTGCCGAGCGTCTCGTCGTACATCTTCCCTGTCCACTTCGGGAACCAGTAGTACACGCCCGCGAACGCCGAGAACAACGCGCCCGCGACCATCACGTAGTGGAAGTGCGCCACCACGTAGTAGGTGTCGTGAAGCTGGATGTCGACCGGCGCCAGCGACAGCACAAGGCCGGTAAAGCCGCCCAGCGTGAACAGGAACAGGAACCCCAGGGCGAACAGCATCGGCGTCTCGAAGCTTAGCGACCCCTTCCACATGGTCGCCACCCAGTTGAACACCTTGACCCCGGTGGGCACCGCGATCAGCGTCGTCGCGTACATGAAGAACAGCTGCCCGGCCACCGGCATGCCGACCGTGTACATGTGATGCGCCCAGACGATGAACGACAGGATCGCGATCGACGAGGTCGCGTACACCATCGAGGCATAGCCGAACAGGGGCTTCCTCGAGAAGGCGGGGATCACCTGCGAGATCACGCCGAAGGCGGGAATCGCGATGATGTAGACCTCGGGGTGACCGAAGAACCAGAAGATGTGCTGGTAGAGCACCGGGTCGCCGCCGCCTGCCGCGTTGAAGAAGGACGTGCCAAAGTGGCGGTCGGTGAGCGTCATGGTCACCGCACCGGCAAGCACCGGCATCGCCGCGAGCAGCAGGTACGCGGTGATGAGCCACGTCCACACGAACATCGGCATCTTCATCATCGTCATCCCCGGGGCGCGCATGTTGAGGATGGTCGTGATGATGTTGATCGAGCCCATGATGGAGCTCATGCCCAGCAGGTGCACCGCGAAGATCGTCAGGTCCATGCCCGGGCCCATCTGCACCGTAAGCGGGGCATACAGCGTCCAGCCCACGCCGGGCGCACCGCCCTCGACGAAGAACGACATGATCAGCAGCGTGCCGGCGAAGGGAAGGATCCAGAACGACCAGTTGTTCATGCGCGCGAACGCCATGTCGGGCGCGCCGATCATCATCGGAATCTGCCAGTTCGCGAAGCCGACGAAGGCCGGCATGATCGCGCCGAACACCATGATCAGGCCGTGCATCGTCGTCATGGCGTTGAAAAACTCGGGATCGACCACCTGAAGGCCGGGCTGGAACAGTTCGGCGCGTATCACCAGCGCCATCGCGCCGCCGACCAGGAACATCGCGAAGCTGAACCACAGGTACATCGTGCCGATGTCCTTGTGGTTCGTCGTGGTGACCCAGCGCATGAACCCGCTGGCCGGGCCGTGGTGCCCATGATCGTCGTGGTGATCGTGTCCGTGGGCGTGGTTGTCGACGACTGCGCTCATTGGCTTCTCCGAGATTTCGTGTGCGTACCGCTACTTGCGCAGGGCTTTCACGTCGGCCGGTTGTACCGCGTCGCCGACCTTGTTGCCCCAGCTGTTGCGCGTGTAAGTGATCACCGCTGCAAGCTCTACGTCGCTCAACTGCTTGCCGAAGGCCGCCATCGCGGTGTTCGGCTTGCCGTTCAGCACCAGCGCGATCTGATCCGTCGACGGGCCGGCCACCAGCTTGGAGCCGTCGAGCGCCGGGAATGCCGGCGGCATGCCCTTGCCGGTCGCCTGGTGGCAGGCGACGCAGTTGGCCGCGTATACCCTCTCGCCGCGGGCCTTCAGTTCATCGAGCGTGTACTGCTTGTTCGGGTCGTCCTGCTGCGCGGTGAGCGATTTCTTCTTGTCGCCGACCCATTTCGTGTACTCGTCCTGAGTCACCACGCGCACGACGATGGGCATGAAGCCATGGTCCTTGCCGCACAGCTCCACGCACTGGCCGCGGTAGGTTCCCGTCTTGTCGGCGCGGAACCAGGTGTCGCGGATGAACCCGGGGATCGCGTCCTGCTTCGCGGCAAGCGCCGGAATCCACCATGAATGGATGACGTCGCCGGCGGTCGTCAGCACGCGGACCTTCTTGCCGACCGGCACCACGACCTCGTTGTCGACTTCGAGCAGGTAGTTGTCGCCCTTGGCGGCCCGCCCCTCGATCTGGTCGCGCGGCGTCGCCAGCATGGAGAAGAAACGGATCCCCTCGCCTTCGCCCTTCAGGTAGTCGTAACCCCACTTCCACTGGTATCCGGTGGCCTTGATGGTGATGTCCGCGTTCGAGGTGTCCTTCTGCGACACCACGACCTTCGTCACCGGGATCGCGATGACGATGAGGATGATGAACGGAATCACCGTCCAGACAATCTCGACGGTGGTGTTCTCGTGGAACTGTGCCGCCTTGTGCCCGACCGACTTGCGATGCGCGTAGACCGACCAGAACATGAACCCGAACACGCCCACGAAGATCACCACGCAGACGACGGTGATCATCTCGTGGAGCCAGTGGATGTCCGCGGCCATCTTCGAAGCCGCGGGCTGGAGGTTCCACTCGACCGCCATGGCCAGACCGCACCACCCGGCGACCAGCGCTGCGAGCGCCCAGCGCCCGGTCAGAGATGCCCACTTTCTAGCCATCGTCGTACTCTCCTGAATCAGCTCTTCAATCGCTTCGCGAGTTCGGCGCCGAATGCTGCGCGTGTGGGCGCGGCAAGGTGCCTGCCGATCTCGATCGTCCGTTCGCGGTCGCTAAGCACGAGTGCCGCGCCCCTGGTCATGCTTATGCGCGCCTCCCGCGCGGCGAATTCGTGTCGCGCGGTGCGCTCGGCCTCGGTGACCTCCACCGTCAGCCGTCCCTTCCCGAGCTCGATGCGCTCGCAATCCGACGCATGGCGGCCGTTCAACAGGAACGCCAGCCCCAGCGCGGCAAGTTCGATCCCCGCGAACGGCAGGATCATCCACGCGCCAAGCATCGCAAAACCCGTCGCTATGCCCAGCAGCACCAGCGCGGTCGCCATGAAGATCCTGAGCAGCGCCGCAGGCGATATCGAGCAGTTGCGTTTGAGGATGACGCGGAAACCGGATTCGCTGCCCTGAAACGCCAGTTCGCGTTGCGAGAGGTCCATGTTGCCTGTGGAAAAGACCGCGTAAATTACCATACTCCGCGATGGGGAACAATCGAGAAACCCGAGGAAAATCCTCGGTTTCGCGCCTTGGTTCGCGTCAACGCGGCGTGCGCCTGAGCGCCCCCGCACTGATCAGCGCATGCCCGTCGGCATTGCGCCGCTGTGCCGGCTTCCACGCATGCCCGTAGATGATCTCGAACGAGATCGCGAGCCTGCCGTCGCGGCGACGCGCATCGAGCGCGCTCGCCAGTGCAGCGATGCGATCGCGCCTTGCCAGCCCGCGCGAAGCCCGTGGCGCCAGCGCCGACTGCGCGCTCGCGCGCATGTCGGCAAGGAACGCGCGCGAATCGGCATAGGTAAGCGTGATGCGCTCCATGTCCATGACAGGATCTGCGAGGCCGCCGGCGACCAGAAGGTCGCCCAGGTCGTGCATGTCGAGGAACCCCGGCGGACGCGGCGCACCGAGCTCGATGAACGTGTCGGGTCCGTAGGCGCTGAACATCAGCAGCCCGCCGGTGTTCAGCACGCGCGCGAACTCGCGCAGCGCGCACGCGGGATCCGCGGTCCAGTGCAGCGCAAGGTTGGACCAGACCAGATCGACCGCCTCGGCCCCCACGGGCAGCCTGCAGATGTCGGCGCACACCGCGAGAGGGGAACGTGCGCGAAGCCGCTCGACAAAGCCCGCGGCGCGGCGCGCCTGCTTCAGCATCCCGGCGGAGTGGTCGACGGCAACGATCGCTGCACGCGGATAGCGCCGCGCCAGCGCGCGCGCATCCCTGCCGGTACCGGCGCCGGCGTCCAGCACGCGCGTCGGGGAAATCCGGACGTAGTCCAGCCGCTGGAGCATGCGATCCGCCACTTCTGCGTCCAGGCCCGCCGTCGCCTCGTAGCCGGGCGCGGCGCGGTCGAAGCGCCGGCGTAGCGCCGCGGAGCTCACGCCGGAGCGAGCGCCCCTTCGATCGCCGCCGCAACCGCGAGCGTGCGGCGATCGCTCATCGCCGTCCCGCAGACTGCCAGCCCGACCGGCGCGGTCCCCGGCGCCTGGCACGGCAGCGTGGCGGCGCAACCATCGAGAAAGTTTATGAGACCAACATTGCGGAAGATGCGTGCGTTCCAGCGAAAGTAATCCTCGTCGCTGCGCGTGGCCTCCGCGATGCCGGGCGCAACACAGGGCACGGTCGGCATGAGGATCGCATCGAATGGCGCGGCAGCAGCCTCCACCTCGCCGATGTACGCGGCCCTGAGTCCGATCAGCTCGACGTAGTCCGCCGCGCTCAGGTCTTGTCCCAGCGCGACGCGCCTGCCGACACGAGGATCGTACTCGTCCAGCCGCGCGAGCCAGGGCTTGTGGATGGCGTAGGCCTCGGCGCCCGCGAAGCCGCCGGCCTTGAAGTATTCCGCCTGCCGGTCGAACGCCGGCATCGGCAGCTCGGTCAGCAGTGCGCCCGCCTTGCCGAGCGCGGCAAGCGCCGTCTCGAATGCGCGCGCCACCGCGGTATCGAGATCCTCGAGCACGCTCGACCGCGGCAGCATCAGGCGCAGGCCCCGCACCGGCATCGCCGGCAGTTCGCCCGCGGGCTCAGCCGCGAGCACCGCGTCCGCGGCCGCGCAGCACGCCACCGAGTTCGCGAGCGGCCCGACCGAGTCCAGCGTGGTGGACAGCGGAAACGCGCCCTCGCGCGGCGTACGGCGCGCGGTCGGCTTGAAGCCCGTGACGCCGCACAGCGCCGAGGGCACGCGGATCGAGCCGCGCGTATCAGTGCCGAGCGCGATCGCGCACATGCCGTCGGCCTGCGCTACCGCCGCACCCGAAGAAGATCCGCCGGGCACCCTGCCGGTCGCCCGGTCATGCGGATTCTTCGGCGTGCCGTAGTGCGGGTTCGCACCGACCACGCCGAAGGCGAACTCCACCATGTTGGTGCGCCCGACGATCACCGCGCCGGCTGCGCGCAGGCGCGCAACCGCAGGTGCGTCTGCCGTGGCCGGGGCGGCGTCGGCAAGGATCTTCGACCCGGCACGCGTGACGTCGCCGCCGACGTCGAAGAGGTCCTTCACCGAAACCGGCAGGCCCTCCAGCCTGGAGCGCACGATGCCGGCACGGCGCAGCCGGTCTGAATGATCCGCCTCCGCGCGCGCGGTGTCTGCATAGACCTTGATGAACGCCCGCGTGCCCTCACCCGCGGGATCCGCGATGCGCGCGAGCGCGCGATCCACGAGTTCGCGGCTCGTGATGTTGCCGGCAGCCAGGTCTGCCGCTAGCTGTTGCACCGTCTTCATCGTTGAAGTCTAGCGCGTCTATCATCGTGCATGTTCGGCCGGACATGGCACGCGATCTCGGGAGTGCTCTTTGGCGGCAGCTGCTTCCTCTGCCGCGGCCGTGCGGCCGGCCGCGCACTTTGTCCCGGTTGCGACGCGGACCTGCCGCGCGCGCCCGCCGAGCGCTGCCCGAGTTGCGCGCTCGCCTCCACGGGGTCGCGCGTCTGCGGCCGCTGCCTTGCCGAACCGCCGCAGTTCGACGCGACTTCGGCGGCGCTGGCGTTCAGGTTCCCCGCCGACGTGCTCGTGCATGCGCTGAAGTATCGCGGCGAGATCGCGCTCGCCGCATTCGCTGCAGAGTTGCTCGCTGCGTGCGTCGACGCGGGCGATCGGGTCGCCGCGCTGGTCCCAGTGCCGCTGTCGGCGGCACGCCTGCGCGAGCGCGGCTACAACCAGTCGATGGAGGTCGCGCGCCACCTGGCACGCATGCGCGGCATCCGGCTCGCCGCGGAACTCTGCGAGCGCGTGCGCGACACGGCGCCGCAGATGGAGCTGCCGCTTGCGGATCGCAGGCGCAACGTGCGGGGCGCGTTCCGCTGCCCGGCCGCGCTTCCCGAAGGCACCATCGTGCTGCTGGACGACGTCATGACGACCGGCGCGACGCTCGACGAGATCGCCGGCACCATGAAGCGCGCCGGCGCCAGGCGCGTCGTCAACTGGGTGCTTGCACGCACCCCGCCGCCGGGCGATGTTTGAGATCGTGCTGCACGCGCCGGAGATTCCCCCGAACGCGGGGAACGTGATCCGGCTCGCCGCGAACACCGGCGCCCGCCTGCACCTGGTGGAACCGCTGGGCTTCTCGATGGACGACCGCCAGCTGCGACGCGCAGGCCTCGATTACCACGAGCTTGCCTGCGTCCTCGTGCACGCGGACTGGGAATCGTGCCAGTCCGCACTGGGTGCACGCAGGATGTTCGCGCTGTCTACGCGGGCGACGCGCAACTACGCCGACGTCCGCTACCGCGCGGGCGACGCGTTCGTATTCGGTGCGGAAACCCGCGGCCTGCCCGATGCCGTGCTGTCGGGATTTCCTGCCGACGCGCGCCTGCGGCTGCCGATGCGGCCCGGAAACCGCAGCCTGAACCTGTCGAACGCGGTAGCCGCGGTGGTGTTCGAGGCCTGGCGCCAGTGCGGTTTCGCCGGCGCTGGATGACGCGCCGGCCGAGGCCTCATTCCGATTTCGGATCGCGCGCGAGCAGGCTGTCGACCGCGCCCGGGGCGCTCAGGCTGCCCTCGAGCACGCCGGCAACCGCCTCGCTGATCGGCATGTCGACGCCGCGCGAGCGCGCGAGCGTCACCACCTCGCGGGCGGTACGCACGCCTTCGGCGACATGGCCGAGCTGCGCGAGGATCCGCTGCAGCGGCTCGCCGCGCGCGAGCGCGAGGCCGACCCGCCGGTTGCGCGACAGGTCTCCCGTCGAGGTGAGGATGAGGTCCCCCACGCCGGCGAGCCCGAGGAAGGTCTCGGGCGCGCCGCCCAGCGCGGTACCGAGGCGCGCGATCTCCGCCAGCCCGCGGGTGATCAGCGCGGCGCGCGCGTTCTGGCCCAGCCCGAGCCCGTCGGAGATGCCGACCGCGATTGCCATCACGTTCTTGACCGCGCCGCCGACTTCGACGCCGACAAGATCGTCGCTGTAGTAGACGCGCATGCGCCCGCCATGCAGCAGTTGCGCCGCGCGCTGCGCGAAGCCGGCATCGCGTGACGCCAGCGTGAGCGCGCAGGGCAAACCCTGCGCCACCTCGATGGCAAAGGACGGGCCGGACAGTGCGCCGCAAGGCATGTCCGGCGCAAGCGTGGCTTCCGCGATCTGGTGCGCAAGCAGCCCGGAGCCCTGCTCGAGGCCCTTGCACAACCACACCAGCGGCGTCCGCGAACCGGCGCTACCTGCGGCCTGCAGCGTCTGGCGCAGTCCCGCCACCGGCGTCGCCACCAGCGCGAGCGCAGCGCCTGCTAGTGCCTGGCGCAGGTCGCTGCAGACTTCGACGCCCGACGGGATCGCGGCGCCGGGCAGGTAGCGCGCGTTGCACCGCGCGCGGCCGATCCCGGCCGCCTGCGCGGGATCTCGGCACCACAGTCGAACTTGATGTCGCGGCGACAGCGCGCATGCGATTGCGGTGCCCCAGGCGCCCGCGCCGAGAACCGCGATCCTGGCCGGCCCGCTCAGATACCCCAGACCTGGCTGGCGCGCACGAAGCCGGCGGCGCCATCGGCATGCCGCACGCGCACCCAGCCGTCGGCTGCGGGCTCCGCCACCTCCAGCGCGACGTTCTCCTGCGCCGAGAACACCACCGGCGCCGTGTCGTCGCTGCGTGCGCGCACCGTGGCGACCGGCGCGGTGACGATCACCATGCGCTTCTCGGAAAGCGCCTTGCGCTCTATCCACGACAGCGCGCCGGCGTGGTCGCGCACCTTGACCCAGGCGTCGAGGTTGACGATGACTTCCAGCGGGTAGTTCCGCGACACCACGTAGACCGGCTTGGCGGCGCGCGACGGCGCATCGAACAGCACCGCGCCATGCTCGCTCACGGAACGGAAATCGGCCGCGTGCGCGAGGCCCGCGGCAAGCGCCGCAGCGGCGAGCGCGGCCGCGCGCATCACTGGGCGACCTCGATGCGCGGCGCGGCGCCCTGTTGCGCGCGCTGCTGATACAGCGCCTCGAAGGACACCGGGGCCAGCAGCACCGGCGGAAAACCGCCGCGCGTGATCAGGTCGGAAATCGCCTCGCGCACGTACGGGTAGAGGATCGTCGGGCACGCGATGCCGAGCAGCGGATCGAGGTCCTCCGCCGGAACATTGCGGATGGCGAAGATCCCGGCCTGCGCCGCTTCGGCGAGGAACATCGTCTTGTCGCCCGCCTTCGCCGTCACGGTCACCGTGACGACGCACTCGTAGTAGCCGTCGGCGAACTGCGACGCCTGGTTGTTGACCTGCACTTCGAGCTGCGGGCCCTCGGCCTGCATGAAGATCTGCGGCGCATTCGGGATCTCAAGCGAAATGTCCTTGATGTAGATCTTCTCGATCTGGAATGCGGGTTCCTGCGATTCGGCTTCAGCCATGGGTGCTCCGGTGGGTTGATGGGGGTGCGGGTTCAGCCGCGCAGCAGTTCGTCCAGGCGCCCTTCGCCGTCAAGGTCGTGCAGGTCGTCGCAGCCGCCGATGTGCTGCTCGCCGATCCAGATCTGCGGCACCGTGTGCCGGCCGGACCTGCGCTTCATCTCGTCGCGCCGCGCAGGCTCGAGGTCGACGCGGATCTTCTCGAGGTCGCTTACGCCCTTGGAGGCGAGCAGGCGCTCCGCCGACCGGCAATAGGGACATGCGTCCGTGCAGTACATCACTACGTGTGCCATCTCACTTCTCCACCGGCAGGCCGGCCTGCTTCCACGCGACGAATCCGCCGGCAAGGTTGACTGCGCGCTCGAAGCCCTTTGCCTTCAGCACCGACACCGCGGTGCCCGACCGGTTGCCGGTCTCGCAACTGAGGATGATCGGCCGGGACTTGTGCTTCTGCAGGTCGGCGGCGCGCGCCTCGAGCTGCGACAGCGGGATGTTCCTCGCGCCGAGGATGTGGCCGTTCGCGAACTCGGCGGGCTCGCGCACGTCTACCACCACCGCATCCTCGCGATTGATGAGTCGCGTGGCTTCCGTGGTGTCCACGCGCGGCCCGCCGGCGCCGCCGCGCAGCATCGGATACAGCAGCATCGCCCCGGAGATCACCGCAATGGCGACGAGAAAGATGTTGTTGATGATGAAATCCATGGCGTTCCCAGGGGTCCTATGCGCGCACGACGCCGCAGAACACTTCGCGCATCATGCCGATCAGCTGCAGCGTGCGTTCGTCGCCCACCCGGTAGTAGACGCGATTGGCATGCTTGCGCGAGCGAAGCACGCCCTTGTCGCGCAGGATCGCAAGGTGCTGGGAAACGTTCGACTGCGAGGTGCCGACCGCGTCGACGATCTCGTGCACGCTCACCTCGCCGTCACCCAGCACGCAGAGGATCTTCAGGCGCAGCGGGTGCGACATCGCCTTCAGCGCCCGCGCGGCCTGCTCGATGTGTTCCTGGCGCCCGATGAGCTCGAAGATGTCCCGCTTCACGCCATCATTATAGAATACGCATCGACATCGCCCCTGCCATGCACAGCCTCGTACTCCTGAGACACGGCGAATCCGACTGGAATCGCGAGAACCGCTTTACCGGCTGGACCGACGTCGACCTGTCGGCGCGCGGCGTCGAGGAAGCAGGCGCTGCCGGCCGCCTGCTGAAGGCGGAAGGATTCGATTTCGACATCGCGTACACGTCGCTGCTGAAGCGCGCGATTCGCACGCTGTGGATCACGCTCGATGAGCTCGACAGGCTGTGGCTTCCGGTCGAGAAGAGCTGGCGCCTGAACGAGCGCCACTACGGCAGCCTGCAGGGGCTGAACAAGGCCGAGATGGCGGCGAAGTTCGGCGAGGCCCAGGTCCTCGCCTGGCGCCGCAGCTACGACACGCCGCCGCCCGCGCTTGCCGCGGACGACCCGCGCTCGCCGGCGAGGGATCCGCGCTATGCGTCGCTCGCCGCAAGCGAAGTCCCGCTCACCGAATGCCTGAAGGACACGGTGGCGCGCGTCATTCCGTACTGGGAGGGCACCATCGCCCCTGCGATCCGCGCCGGCAGGCGCGTCATCGTTGCCGCTCACGGCAATTCGCTGCGCGCGCTGGTAAAGCACCTGGACGGGCTCGGCGATGCCGAGATCGTCGGCCTGAACATTCCGACCGGCGTGCCGCTGGTGTACGAACTTGACGCCGGGCTGCGGCCGCGGTCGCACCGTTACCTGGGCGATGCAGCCGAGATTGCCAGCCGCATCGCGGCGGTCGCCGGCCAGGGGAAAGCCGCAGCCTGATCCGCGCCGGCGTCCTCGCGCTGATCCTCGCGCCGCTGGCCGCGTGGGGCGCGTCCCGGGACGAGGATCTCGCCGCGCTGCGCGCGCGGATCGATGCGCTGAAGACCGAGTTGCAGGCGAAGGAGTCCTCGCGCAAGGAAGCACGCGACGCCCTGCGTGCATCCGAGCTCGCGATATCGGACCTGAACCGCACGCTGCGGGAACTCGATGCACGCGGCCGCGATGCGACCGCGCGGCTGCAGGAGCTCGACAGGCAAAGGCGCGGCGCCGGTGAGGTGCTGGCGCGCCGCCAGGCGGCTCTCGGCAGGGTACTGGCGGCGAAGCACCTCGAGCGGGCGCCGGATGTCCTGCGGCTGGTGCTCTCGGGCGACGACCCGAACGAGGCGGCGCGGCAGCTTCACTACCTCAGCGTGGTTTCCTCGGCGACGGCGAAGGTGATCGCCGACTACCGCGCCAGCCTCGCCGAGCTCGAATCCCTGCAGCGCGCGACCGCGGAACAGTCCGCCGGACTGGCGCAGATCGAGCAGACGCGCAGGACGGACCGCGAGCGCCTGCTCGCGGAGCGGCGCGAGCGACAACGGGTGCTGGAGAGAATCGCCGGCGACCTGCGCCGGGGCCGGCAGCAGATGCGCCAGTTGCAGGCCGATGAGGCGCGGCTCGCCCGGGTGGTGCGGGAGATCTCGCGCGTGCTCACCGCCCGGCCGGGCGCGGGTCACCGCCCGCCGGTTGCAGGCGACGGCGGGGCGCGCGCGGCGTCGCCGGGGGTTGCCGCTGCGCCGTTCTCGCGCCAGCGCGGCAGGCTCAGGCTGCCGGTACGGGGGGAACTAATCGGCCGTTTTGGCACCCAATACGGTGGAGCTTCCGCGGCGCGCAAGGGAATTTTCATCCGTTCTGCGGAAGGCGAGCCGGTGCGGGCGGTGGCCGCCGGAAGGGTGGTCTACGCCGACTGGATGCGCGGCTTCGGCAATCTGCTGATCGTCGACCACGGCGAGTCCTACCTTTCGGTCTACGGCAACAACGAATCGCTGCTGCGTGCGCCTGGGGACGCAGTGGCGGCCGGTGACCCCGTCGCTACCGTGGGCGCAACTGGCGGCAACGAGCAAACGGGCTTATATTTTGAATTGCGGCATCTGGGCGAAGCTTTTGATCCGCTGCGGTGGATGCGCAGGTAGGCCGGAGCGATGGCGGGCGGCACAACACAAGGCGGGAACATGAACAGCAGGATCAGAAGCATCGGCTTGGTCTTCGTCGGCGTCGTTGCCGGCGTGCTCGTCAGCCTCAATTTCCAGGCCATCGCGGACCGGTCGGCGCGCACGCCGCTGCCGATCGAGGAGTTGCGCTCGTTCACCGAGGTCTTCGGCGCCATCAAGGCGCACTACGTCGAGCCGGTCGAGGACAAGAAGCTGATCTCCGAGGCGATCAACGGCATGCTCGCGGGGCTGGATCCGCATTCTGCCTACCTGGACGCCGACGCATTCAAGGAGCTGCGCGTCGGCACCCAGGGCCAGTTCGGCGGCCTCGGCATCGAGGTCGGCATGGAGGACGGCTTCGTCAAGGTGGTGTCGCCGATCGAGGACACGCCGGCGTTCCGTGCCGGCATCAAGCCGGGCGACCTGATCATCAAGATCGACGAGACACCGGTCAAGGGCATGACGCTGAACGACGCGGTGAAGCGCATGCGCGGCAAGCCCGGCACCGATATCACGCTGACGATTTCGCGCAAGGAAGGCGGCGCGCCGCCGTTCCCGGTCACGATCACGCGCGCGATCATCACGGTACAGAGCGTGAAATCCAAGCTCATCGAGCCCGGCTACGCCTGGGTACGCATCGCGCAGTTCCAGGAGGCGACGCCCGAGAGCCTCGTCAAGCACATCGACTCCCTGTTCAAGCAGGGGCCGGTGAAGGGCATGGTGCTGGACCTGCGCAACGACCCCGGTGGCCTGCTGTACGGCGCGGTGGCGATCTCGTCGGCGTTCCTGCCGCCGGATACGCTGGTCGTCTCCACCGACGGGCGCACCGAGGACGCGAGGAAGAAGTTCCACGCCGTGCCCGAGGACTATCTGCGCGGCGGCTCGCGGCAGGACTTCCTCAAGGCGCTCCCGCCCGAGGTGAAGACGGTGCCGATGGTGGTCCTCGTCAACGGCGGCTCGGCGTCCGCGTCCGAGATCGTCGCCGGCGCGCTGCAGGACCACAAGCGCGCGGTAATCATGGGCACGCAGACCTTCGGCAAGGGATCGGTGCAGACCATCATGCCGCTAGGCAACAACACCGCGATCAAGCTGACCACGGCACGCTACTTCACGCCGAGCGGCCGCTCGATCCAGGCCAAGGGCATCACGCCGGACCTGATCGTAGAGGAACCCGGACAGGCCGCGGCACGCGTGCGCGAGGCGGACCTGCTGCGCCACCTGAGCGACGGCAAGGAAGCCGAGCAGGCGCCCGCCGGCGCCGCCAAGCCCGCGACCCCGCAGCCCGCGACGCCGCCTGGCGAACAGCCCAAGCCGATCGAGCTCGGTTCGGCGGACGATTTCCAGCTGCGCCAGGCGCTTGCCCACCTCAAGGGCGAGCCGGTGCAGTCCACGCCGCCCGCGATCGCGCAGACCAAGCCGCCGGCCGCCAAGACCAACTAGCCGCTGGACGACGAGCAGCTCCTCCGCTACAGCAGGCACATCCTCCTTCCCGAGTTCGGGATCGAGGGCCAGGCGAGGCTTCGCGCCGCGCACGCGCTGGTGATCGGCGCGGGCGGGCTGGGCTGCCCTGCGGCGCTCTACCTTGCCTCCTCCGGCATCGGCAGGATCACGCTTGCCGACGCCGACCGCGTCGACCTGACCAACCTGCAGCGCCAGATCCTGTACCGCACCGGCTCGGTCGGCGAACGCAAGGTCGATGCGGCGCGCGCGGCGCTCGCGGCGGTCAACCCGGAAGTGAGTGTCACCGCGCTCGCCGAGCGCATCGACCCCGCGCGCGCCGATGAACTCGTATCGGGTGCCGACGTGGTGCTCGACTGCTCCGACAACTTCGCCACCCGGCACACGCTCAATCGGGCCTGCGCGCGAAGCCGCAAGCCGCTGGTGTCGGGCGCGGCGATACGCTTCGATGGACAGGTGAGCGTGTTCGACCTGCGCCGCGCCGACGCGCCGTGCTATGCGTGCCTCTTCCCCGAGGACGGCGAGGCAGAGGATGTGCAGTGCGCGGTGATGGGCGTATTCGCGCCGCTTACCGGCATCGTCGGCACGCTGCAGGCGGCCGAGGCAATCAAGCTGATCGCCGGGATCGGTGAATCGCTGGCGGGGAGGCTGATGATGATCGACGCGCTTGCCGCGGAGTTCCGCGACATCCGCATCGCCAGGGATCCGGGCTGCGCCGTCTGCGCCGCCGAGCGCGTCGGCTAGGGCTGGAGCAGGTGGCCGCGCTGCACGGCAAAGGCTTCCGCGGGCTTTTTCGTGAAGCCGCTCTTGGCAAAGAGCTGAAGGCTGCCGAGCGCATAGCGCATCAGAGTACCCGCCCGGCCCGCCGCGTCCGCATCCGCCGCGCTGCGCAGCGACTGCTTCAGCGTCGCCTCGAAGCGGTCGTTGAACTGGTTGATGCGCAGCTGCAGGCGTTCGTGCTCGCCGACCAGGGCATCGCCGCACATCACCCGCACCATGCCGGGATTCTTCTCCGCGAACGCGAGCAGCATCTCGACCAGCTTCTCGGCCTGGCGAACGCCGTCCGCCTCATCCTGGGTGATCCTGTTGGCGAGCGTGAACACCGACTGCTCGATGAACTCGATCAACCCCTCGTACATCTGTGCCTTCGAGGCGAAATGCCGGTACAGCGCCGCCTCGGAGACCCCGAGCCTGGCTGCCAGCGTCGCGGTGGTGATGCGTTCCCATCTGGGCGCTTCCAGCATCTGGGCGAGCGCCCGCAGGATCTCCAGCTTGCGCTCCCCCTTTTGCCTCGCCATGCCGGGGATTCTACCCTCGGCTAGGCGAGGTACCTGAACGCGAGCCGCGGCAACTGCACCAC
>JBFWRS010000043.1:0-27086 GCA_050248795.1 Burkholderiales bacterium
AGTCCGGCTCCTTCAGCAGCAGCCAGGACACCACCATCATCACCGACAGCATCGGCAGCAGGCCCTTGCGGAAGCTCTTCATCACCGCGTGCTTGCGCATGGTGTAGTCGGCCGCATACAGCACCACGGCGAGCTTCATCATCTCGGAGGGCTGGAAGTTCGCCACGCCGAGCGAAAGCCAGCGCTTGGCGCCGTTCACTTCGCGCCCGACCCCGGGCACCAGCACCAGCGCAAGCAGCACTGTGGCGCCGATGAAGATCCACAGCGCGCCTTGCTGCCATGCGCGCATCGGCACGAGGAACACCACCAGCGCGGCAATCAGCGCCACCGATGCATAGGCGCCGTGGCGAACGAGATAGTAGGCGGCGTTGTTGCCGGTGTAGCGGCTTGCCTCGGCCGTCGCGATGGAAGCCGAGTACACCATGACCAGGCCGAGCGCGAGCAGCAGCAGCGCCGCCCATGCGAGCGAGCGGTCGTACTCGGCGACGGTGCCGCGCTGTCCGATGCCGTAGGCCGCCGTGCTCATGCGATGCTCATTCCCCCAATGCGCGCACGGCAGCGGCGAATGCCTCGCCGCGGTGCCGATAGTCGCGGAACATGTCGAAGCTCGCGCACGCGGGCGATAGCAGCACGCCATCGCCCGGCTCGGCGATCCCGGCGGCGCGCGCCACCGCCGCCTCGAGCGATGCGCAGGGCTCGAACGCGACGCCCGCGAGGGAGAGTGCTGCCGCGATCCGCGGCGCATCGCGGCCGATCAGCAGCACGCAGCGCGCGTGCGCCGCGGCAGCGCGCGCCAGCGGCGCGAAGTCCTGACCCTTGCCGTCGCCGCCGGCTATCAGCACCGCCCGCCTGCCCAGGCCCTGCAGCGCCGCCACCGCAGCGCCGACATTGGTGCCCTTGGAATCGTCGTACCAGTCGACGCCGCGCCGGACAGCCACGTGCGCCAGCCGGTGCGGCAGCCCGCGGAACTGCCGCAGCCCATCGGCGAGCGCGGCCGCAGGCACGCCGACCGCGCTGCATAGCGCGAGCGCCGCAAGCGCGTTGGCGAGGTTGTGTTCCCCTGCAATCGCCAGTTCGTCGGCCGGCAGGATGCGTTCGCGGCCGCGCACCAGCCAGCGACGGCCGGCGGCCGCGATCACGCCGAAGTCCCGGTCTCGCGGTGGCGCGTCCGGCCCGAAGCTGATCGCGCCCGCCTCTGGCGCAGCCAGTGCGCGGTTGAGCACGCGCGTTCCCGCGCCCATGAACACGCGCGCCTTGGCCGCCGCGTAGTCGTCGATGCGCGCGTAGCGGTCGAGGTGGTCCTCGCTCAGGTTCAGCAGCGTCGCGGCGTCCGCCGCCAGCGACCAGGTGGTTTCGAGCTGATAGCTGGAGAGTTCCAGCACCCAGGCAGCGGGCGGCGTCGCCCGTTGCGACAGCGCGTCCAGCGCCGCCGGGCCGATGTTTCCCGCAACCTCGCAGTCGACGCCCGCGCTGCGCAGCAGGTGCCCGGTCAGCGCGGTCACCGTGGTCTTGCCGTTGGTGCCGGTGATCGCGACGATCCGCGACTGCGGCTGCGCGGCATGCACGTGCCAGGCGAAGAGCTCGATGTCGCCGACGATCGGCAGTCCCCGCGCGTTCGCCTCCTGTACCAGTGGCTGCGCCAGCGGCAGCCCGGGGCTGATGCAGACGAGGTCGATGCCTTCGAGCAGCGCCGCGTCGAACGCGCCGGTGCGCAGTTCGCCGTCGAAGTCGCGCGCTCGCGGCGGATCCTGCCGCGTGTCGGCCGCGCGTACGCTGCCGCCCTGGCGCTGCACCCAGCGCGCGGCGGACAGGCCGGATTCGCCCAGTCCCAGTACCAGAACGCGCCGGCCGGCGAGCGGCACCGGCTCCGGGCGGCGCAGCGTGCTGAAGAAGGGTTCGCGCATCGCCATGGTCACCTGAGCTTCAGCGTGGACAGCCCGAACAGCACGAGCATCATGGTGATGATCCAGAAGCGCACCACCACCTGCGATTCCTTCCAGCCTTCGAGTTCGTAGTGGTGGTGCAGCGGCGCCATGCGGAAAATGCGCTTGCCGCCGGAGAGCTTGAAGTAGATCACCTGGATCATCACCGACAGCGTCTCGGCGACGAACACCCCGCCCATGATGAACAGCACGATCTCCTGGCGCACGATCACGGCGATGGTGCCAAGCGCCGCGCCGAGCGCGAGCGCGCCGACATCGCCCATGAAGACCTCCGCCGGATAGGCGTTGAACCACAGGAAGCCCAGCCCGGCGCCGACCATCGCACCGCAGAACACCGCCAGCTCGCCGGCGCCGGTGATGTACGGCAGGCCGAGGTACCTGGAGAACACCGCGTGGCCCGCGACATAGGCGAAGATCCCCAGTCCTCCCGCCACCATCACGGTGGGCATGATGGCGAGCCCGTCCAGGCCGTCGGTGAGGTTGACCGCGTTCGAGGTGCCGACGATGACGCAGTAGGTGAGCGCGATGAAGCCGAACACGCCCAGCGGGTAAGCGACGAACTTGAAGAAAGGGACGATGAGTTCGTTCAGCGCCGGAATCGACTGTGCCGACCAGGCCAGGTATGCCGCAGCGGCAAGGCCGAACACCGATTGCCAGAACAGCTTCGCGCGCGCCGACAGGCCTTTCGGGTTCCGGTGCACCACCTTGCGGTAATCGTCGATCCAGCCGATGCTGCCGAAGGCGAGCGTGACCAGCAGCACCACCCAGAGGAAGCGGTTGCCGAGGTCGCCCCAGAGCAGCGTGGTGATGCCGATCGAGAGCAGGATCAGCGCGCCGCCCATGGTCGGCGTGCCGGCCTTGGTGAGGTGGGACTGCGGGCCGTCGTCGCGCACCGACTGGCCGATCTTGTAGGCGGTGAGCTTGCGGATCACGTACGGCCCGAGGATCAGCGAGATCGCAAGCGCGGTCAGGCACGCGAGCACCGCGCGCAGCGTGATGTAGCCGAAGACGTTGAACAGGCGGACGTCCTTGCCCAGCCATAGCGCGAGCTCGAGCAGCATCAGTGCGTCTCCTCCGGCGCCCGGGCGAGTGCCTCGACGACCCGGATCATCTGCATGAAGCGCGAGCCCTTCACGAGCACCGTGGTCTGCGCATCCAGCCTGGTGCGCAGGTGGCCGAGCAGGTCCTCCAGCGAGGCGAAGTGACGCGCGCCGTCGCCGAACGCGGCGACCGTGTGCACGCTCGATTCGCCGAGCGCAAGCAGGCTGCCGATGCCGCGCGCCCTCGCGTAGCGGCCGATCTCGGCGTGGAATTCGGGGCCGCCCTCGCCGAGCTCGCCCATGTCGCCGAACACCAGCACGCTGCGCCCCGGCGCCGCGGCGAGCACGTCTATCGCGGCGCGCACCGAATCCGGATTGGCGTTGTAGCTGTCGTCGATCAGCGTCGAGCCCCCCGGGCCGGCCTTCACCTGCAGCCGGCGGTTGTACGGTCGGAACGCGCACAGTCCCGCCGCGATCGCGGCAGGCGGCACGCCGGTGGCGTATGCACATGCGGCGGCGGCAAGCGCATTGCGCACGCTGTGCAATCCGGGAATGGCAATCGTCGCTTCGGCTGGCCCCGCCGGCGTGCTGATGCGGATCTCCGAGGACAGGTGACGCAGCACGTATCGCGCGCCCACCGTCGCCCCGGCTTCGATGCCGAAATCCACCACGCGCCTTCCTTTCGCGCGCTCGCGGAAGAACTGCGCCAGCGCGTCGTCCGCGTTGATCACTGCGATGCCGTCGACAGGCAGCGCATCGAACACCAGCGCGTTCTCGCCCGCCGCGCCCTCGACGCTGCCCATGAACTCCAGGTGCTCGCGGTGCGCGTTCGTGATCAGCGCGCAACCCGGACGCGTCATCGCCGCGATCGGCGCCATTTCGCCGGGATGGTTCATGCCGAGCTCGATCACGGCGTAGCGGTGCGCGGCGCCCATGCGCAGCAGCGTCAGCGGAACGCCGATGTCGCCGTTGAGGTTTCCGGCGGTGGCGAGCACCGCGGGTTCGCCCGCATGCGCGCGCAGGATCGACGCCAGCATCTCCTTGGTCGTCGTCTTGCCGTTCGAGCCCGCAACCGCGATCACGGCCGGCGCGAACTTCTGCCGCCAGCCGGCGCCAAGGCGCCCGAGCGCGACGCGCGCGTCTTCGGCGAGGAGCAGCGGCAGCGGGTCCGGCGCCGACTGGCGCGCCGCCCATGCGGCGTCGACCAGCGCGCCGGCCGCACCGCGCCCGGCCGCCATGCGCACGAAATCGTGGCCGTCGTAGGTCTCGCCGCGTATGGCGACGAAGAGTTCCCCCGCCGCGATGCCGCGGCTGTCGGTGGAAACGCCCAGCACGACCGCGTCCGCACCACGAAGCGTGGCGCCCGCCATCCGTGCGGCCTCGACGAGGCGCATCATGTGCCCGCCCACGCGGCAAGCGCGCGTTCGACGTGGGCGGCATCCGAGAACGGCAGTCGCCTGCCCTCGATCTCCTGGTAGTCCTCGTGCCCCTTCCCCGCGACCAGGACGATGTCGCCGTCGCGCGACGACGCGATCGCCGCCGCGATCGCGCGGGCGCGGTCCGGCTCGACCAGGTGCGGCGCGCTGACGCCCTCGAGGATCGCGGCGAGGATGGCCGCCGGATCCTCGCCGCGCGGATTGTCCGAGGTGAGGATGATGCGGTCGGCGAGCCTGGAGGCGACCTGTCCCATCAGGGCGCGCTTGGACGGGTCGCGATCGCCGCCGGCGCCGAAGACGATGCTCAGGCGTCCGTGCGCTGCATCCGCGAGCGGCCTCAGCGCCTGCAGCACCTTCTCGATCGCGTCCGGCGTGTGCGCGTAGTCGATCACTGCCAGCGGCCGCCCGCGGCCACCCAACCGCTGCATGCGGCCAGGTACCGGCGGCAGCCCCTCGAGCCGCGCCAGCGCCGCGTCGAATTCGAGCCCGTGGGCGAGCAGGCAGCCAAGCACGCCGAGCGCGTTCGCGGCGTTGAACCTTCCCACGTGCGCCAGCGTCACCTCGCCCACGCCGCGGCTGGCGACGATCTGCAGCCGCATTCCCGCGGCGCCGTGGTCCACCGAGCGGGCGGCGATGAACTCGTCCACGCTCCCTGGCGCGATCGCCGCCTCCGAGAGGCTGTAGCCGATGGTGCGCACCCCGGTGCCGAGCAGCCGCTGGGCAATGCGCACGCCGAACGCATCGTCCAGGTTCAGCACGGCGGTCTCGAGGCCGGGCGCCGCGAACAGGAGCGCCTTCGCGTCCGCGTACGCCTGCATCGAGCCGTGATAATCGAGGTGGTCATGCGACAGGTTGGTCAGCAGCGCGCAGCGGAAGCGCACGCCGCCGACGCGCGCCTGCACCAGCCCGTGCGAGGAAACCTCGAGCGCGGCCGCGCGCGCGCCCTCGTGGCGCAGCTGCGCCAGCAGCCGGTGCAGTTCGAGCGCATCTGGCGTGGTGCTTGCCGAGTCAACGAGGCGTTCGCCGGCAATGCCGCTGCCCAGCGTGCCGATGACGCCGGCGCGTACGCCATGCGCCGAAAGCGCGGCCGCGAGCCACTGCGTGCACGAGGTCTTGCCGTTGGTCCCGGTGACGCCGCAGACCCACAGCGATGCCGAGGGCTGGTCGTGGAACACGTCCGCGATCTCGCCGGCGCGCTCGCGCAGGTTCTCGACGCCGACGTTCGGCACGCGCCAGTCCTGCCGCCATGCGAAATCCGCGGCATCCCACAGGATCGCGGCGGCGCCGCGCGCGATCGCCTCGGGGATGTGCGCACGGGCATCGACGCGCTCGCCGGGCCAGGCGAAGAACGCAGCGCCGGGCGCGCAGCGCCGACTGTCGGAGACGAGTCGCTCGATCATCGCCCCGTCGCGCGCGAGCTGGTCGAGGATTTCGCGTGCCACCATGGCAGTCCCTGCGCCTCCATCAGGTGCTCTCCCGGGCTTCTTCGCCCTCGCCGGGAAGGGGCACCGGCACCATCGGCGCGTCCGGCGCGACACCGAGCAGGCGCAACGCACCCTGCATCACCTGCGAGAACACCGGCGCGGCCACCGCGCCGCCGTAGTACTGCCCCGCGGAGGGCTCGTCGAGCATCACGGCGATCACCAGCCGCGGCGCCGAAACCGGCGCGAATCCCGCGAAGGACGAGATGTACTTGTGCTGCGCGTAGCCGCCGTGCTCCTGCTTGTGCGCGGTGCCGGTCTTGCCGGCGACGCGATAGCCCATGGTGCGCGCACGCGGCCCGGTGCCGCCCGGCTGCACCGCAAGTTCCAGCATGTCGCGCACCGCGCGCGCCGTCTGCGGCGAGACCACGCGCGCGGCGGGCGCTTCGGCATCGCGCCGCACCAGCGACAGCGACACCATGTCGCCATCGCGCGCGAAGATGCTGTACGCGCGCGCAAGCTGCATCAGGCTCACCGAGATCCCGTGCCCGTAGGCCATGGTTGCCTGCTCGATCGGGCGCCAGGTCTTAGCGTCGCGCAGGCGGCCCGCGGCTTCGCCCGGAAAGCCGAGCGCAGGCGACGCGCCGAAGCCCAGTTGGCGGTAGAACTCCCACATGTCGTTCCTCGCCAGCGACAGGGCGATCTTCGCCACGCCCACGTTCGACGACTTCTGGATCACCTGCGACACCGACATCACGCCATCCTCGTGCGGATGCGCGTCGTGGATGGTGTAGTTGGCGATGGTGAGCTTGCCCTGCCCGGTCTGGATCGTCGTCCGCGGCGACACGCGGCCCAGTTCCAGCGCCAGCGCAACGGTGAAGGGCTTGAGCGTCGACCCGGGTTCGAAGGTGTCGGTGAGCACGCGGTTGCGCAGTTGCGCGCCGGAAAGCCTGGCGCGGTTGTTGGGGTTGTAGGAGGGCTGGTTGGCCAGCGCGAGCACTTCGCCGGACCGCACATCCAGCACGACGATGCCGCCTGCGCGCGCGCGGTGGGCGAGCACCGCGCTCTTGAGCGCGCCGTAGGCGAGGTTCTGGATCTTGCTGTCGATGGCGAGCGTCAGGTGCGCACCATCCTGCGCCTGCCTGATCGACTCGATGTCCTCGACGATCCTGCCGAGCCGGTCGCGGATCACGCGGCGGCTGCCGGGCTTGCCGGCGAGCCTGGACTGAAACGCGAGCTCGATGCCCTCCTGCCCGGCGTCCTCGACGCCGGTGAATCCGACCACGTGCGCCGTCACTTCGCCGCCCGGGTAGTAGCGGCGGAACTCGCGGTGCTGGTAGAGGCCGGGCAGGCCAAGCGCCGCCACCCGCTGCGCCGTCTCGGGCGCGAGCTGCCGCTTCAGGTAGACGAAGTCGCGCGAGGTATCGCCCACCTTGCGTCCGAGCTCGCCCGCGTCCATGTCGAGCAGCGCCGACAGCTTCTTCAACTGCGCCGGGTCGTCCGGTACCGCCTCCGGAATGGCCCAGATCGAGCGCACCGGCGTCGATATCGCGAGCGCGTCGCCGTGGCGGTCGGCGATCCTGCCGCGGGTGGCCGGCACTTCTATCACGCGCGAGTAGCGCGCCTCGCCCTTGCCCTGCAGGAACTCGGTCTTCATGCCCTGCAGGTACGCGGCGCGCCCGAGCACCAGGAGGAACGCCGCGAGCAGCCCGGCGAGGAGCATGCGGGCGCGCCAGACGGGCAGACGCACGAAGGCGGCGGATGCGCTGCTCACCTGCCCTCGGCCCCCGTGCCGCCCGCTGGCCCGGCCAGCGGCACCAGCCGCACGCGGCCGGGTTCGGGCGCGCGCATGCCGAGCGTGCTGGCGGCGATCCGCTCCACGCGCGAATGCAGGCCCCAGGTACTCGCCTCGAGCTGAAGCTGGCCGTACTCGATTTCGAGTTCGCGCTCCCTCGCCGACTCGCGTTCCAGCTCGGAATGGGTCTTCCTTGCCAGGTGCTGCGAGGTCACCAGCGCAAGCGCGCAGGCGACCAGCACCGCGAGCAGCACGAGATTCAGCTTCGCCACGGCACCTCGGTCCGCTGCGCCACGCGCAGGGTCGCGCTGCGCGAACGCGGGTTCGCGCGCGTCTCGGCTTCTCCGGGTCGTATCGCACGGCCGACAATCATCGCCAGCGCTTGTGGCAGATCGCTATCGCGTATCGGCAGATCCCGTGGCAGCTCGGGCCGCGCGCAGGACTGCAGGTACCGCTTGACGATGCGGTCCTCGAGCGAGTGGAAGCTGATCACCGCCAGCCGCCCGCCGGGTGCGAGGCGCCGCAGCGCCTGCGGCAGCATCACTTGCACCTCCTCAAGCTCCCGATTGACGAGAATCCGTAGAGCCTGAAAGGTGCGCGTCGCCGGGTCCTGGCCAGCCTCGCGTGTGCGGACCGCCGTACCCACGAGATCGGCAAGTTGGCGGGTGCTGCGCAGGGGTTCGCGGCCGCGAGCAGCAACAATCGCCTTTGCAACCTGTTGAGCAAACCGTTCTTCGCCATATTCCCTGATTGCCTCCCCGATCTCGCGCTCACTTGCGGTAGCCAGCCATTGCGCCGCAGTCACGCCGGACGAAGAATCCATCCGCATGTCCAGCGGCCCCTCGGCGCGGAAGGAAAATCCCCGCGCCGCGTCGTCCAGCTGCGGCGACGACACGCCGAGGTCGAACAGCATCCCGTCGGCCTGTCCGATGCCCAGGCCCTCCAGCGTGCGTTCCAGCGCCGAGAATGGTGCGTGCGCCACGCGCAGGCGCGGGTCCGCGATCGCGCGCGCCGCTGCGACCGCTTCCGGGTCGCGATCGATCGCCACCAGCCGGCCTTGCGGGCCGAGCCTGGCGAGGATCGCCCGGCTGTGACCGCCGCGGCCGAAGGTGCCGTCCACGTAGACGCCCGCAGGCTTGATCGCCAGCGCTTCGATCACTTCCGCCACGAGCACGGGAACGTGGGTCGCCGTCATCGGACGAGTCGCCCGTCAAAGGGAGAAGTCCTCCATGCCCGGAGGCGGCGCCGTGATGCCGCCGAGCGCGCCGGCAAGCTTCGCGCTCCACACGCCGTGGTCCCACAACTCGAAGTAATGCCCCTGCCCGAACAGCGTCGCTTCGCGCTCGAGCTTCGCGTGCATGCGCAGCGCGGGCGACACGAGCACCCGACCGGAAGCATCGGGCGCGACGTGCTCCTCGAAGCCGAGCAGCAGGCGCTTCCACCAGGACGCTTGTGTGTTGAAGGCGGGAAAGGTCTCTACCTTCGCGCGTACCGGTTCCCACGCGGACTCGGGGTAGATCAGCACGCAACCGTCGGGATGGGCGGTAAGCACGAGCTGGCGCGAGGTGGCGAACAGGCCGTCGCGATGGCGCGTCGGCACGGCCAGCCGGCCCTTGGGATCGAGCGTGATGACCGTCGCGCCGTGAAACGTCCCACCCATTCCCGGATTCCTCCCGTTTGCGCCTGGCCACCCCTGAAATACAGGAATTGCCACTTTTTTCTACGTTTTTCCACTTTATTCGAAATCAGGTTGACCGGTCAAGGCATTTCTTTAGACGAGACAATGACTTAGGGAACAAATCCAGGATGAAAGCCAAAAACTAAAATTGCTTTAATTCAAATATTTAACGCGGACAGTGGATGTGATTTCTGGAAGTGCACGTCGCGTTAGCGGGCACTAACAAGCGCGCTGCGTCCGTGTGCTAGATTCGCCCGATGATCGACAAGTTCTATCCCACGCCAGCAGCGGCGCTGGCCGATGTGCAGGACGGGGCGACGGTGATGATCGGCGGCTTCGGCAACGCCGGCATGCCCACCGCGCTGATCAATGCGCTGGTCGCGCGCGGCGCACGCGGCCTCACCGTCGTCAACAACAACGCCGGCAACGGCGACTCGGGCCTCGCGGCGCTGATCGCCGCAGGCTGCGTGCGCAAGGTGATCTGCTCCTTCCCGCGGCAGTCGGATTCGTGGCATTTCGACAAGCGCTATCGCGCTGGCGAAATCGAGCTCGAACTGGTGCCGCAGGGCACGCTCGCCGAGCGTATCCGCGCCGCCGGCGCCGGCATCGGTGCGTTCTACACGCGCACTGCATTCGGCACCAGGCTCGCGGAAGGCAAGGAGACGCGCCGCATAGGTGATCGCGACTACGTGCTCGAGTACCCGATCCACGCCGACTTCGCGCTGATCCGCGCGGAACGCGCCGACCGCTGGGGAAACCTGACCTACCGCAAGACGGCGCGCAACTTCGGGCCGATCATGGCGGCGGCGGCGAGGTGCACCGTCGTGCAGGTGCGCCATGCGGCCGCACTCGGCGACATCGACCCGGAGGCGGTAGTGACCCCCGGCATCTTCGTGCAGCGCATCGTGCACATTCCGGCAGCGGCGGCCATGGCCGCCTGAGGGAGAACGCATTGAAGAAACTCGACCGCAACCAGATCGCCGCCCGCGTCGCCCGGGACATCCCCGAAGGCGCATACGTGAATCTCGGCATCGGCCTGCCGACGCTGGTCGCAGGGCACCTGCCCAAGGGGCGCGAAATCCTGTTGCACAGCGAGAACGGCGTGCTCGGCATCGGTCCGCGACCGGCGCCGGGCGAGGTGGACGAAGACCTGATCGACGCGGGCAAGGAACCCGTTACGCTGCTCGCGGGCGGCAGCTTCTTCCACCATGCCGACTCATTCGCGATGATCCGCGGCGGACACATCGACATCTGCGTGCTGGGTGCGTTCCAGGTTTCGGCGCGCGGCGACCTCGCGAACTGGCATACCGGGGCGGCGGACGCGATCCCCGCAGTCGGCGGCGCGATGGACCTCGCCGTGGGCGCGAAGTCCGTGTTCGTGATGATGGAACACGTGACGAAGAAGGGGGAACCGAAAATCGTCGCCGACTGCGCGTACCCGCTCACCGGCGTGCGCTGCGTCAGCAGGATCTACACGGATCTCGCCGTGATCGACGTACTGCCCGAGGGCCTGCAGATCGTCGACATGGTCGACGGACTGGAGTTCGGCGAACTGCAGCGCCTGACGGCGGCGCCGCTGCTGCCCGCTAAGGGCGCGCGCGCCGCTTAACCCGACGCGACCTACTTGAGCTGGGGGTCCTTCTTGATCCCGAGCTTGCGCGTCAGGTCGCGCTCGAGCGACAGGTCCGCGGCGCCCTGGACCATCGCGTCGACGCCCTTCGCGTCCTTGCCTTCGAGCTTGAACTTCAGGCGCAGGTCGTTCACCGCGTCGGCGTTGCGCAGCGCCTCCTCCATCGTGATGGCGTTCGATTGCACGAGGTCGAACAGCGCCTGGTCGAAGGTCTGCATGCCGATCTCCTTCGACTTGACCATTGCATCCTTGATCGCCCCCACTTCGCCCTTGAAGATGAGGTCCGAGATCAGCGCCGACTGCAGCAGGATCTCGATCGCGGCGATCCGGCCCTTGCCGTCGGCACGGCGGATCAGGCGCTGCGAAATCACCGCGCGCAGGTTCAGCGACAGGTCCATCAGTACCTGCGCGCGCTTTTCCTCGGGAAAGAAGTTGAGGATGCGGTCGATCGTCTGGTTGGAATTGTTGGCGTGCAGCGTCGCCATCGCGAGGTGGCCGGTCTCGGCGAACGCGATCGCGTGTTCCATGGTCTCGCGGTCACGCACTTCGCCGATGAAGATCACGTCAGGCGCCTGGCGCAGCGCATTCTTCAGGGCGTTGTTCCATCCGTGCGTGTCGCGGCCCACCTCGCGGTGGCTGATCAGCGACTTGATGTTCCTGTGCACGAACTCGATCGGGTCCTCGATCGTGATGATATGGTCGGTCGCATTCTCGTTGCGGTGGTGGATCATCGCCGCGAGGGACGTCGATTTGCCGGAACCCGTGCCCCCCGCCATCAGCACGAGGCCGCGCTTGGCCATCGCGATCTCCTTCAGGCGATCCGGCAGCTTCATGCCGTCTATCGTCGGGATCTCGGTCGGGATGGTGCGGATCACCGCGCTCACGCAGTCCTGCTGCATGAAGACGTTGACGCGGAAGCGCCCGACCCCCTCGGGGCTGATGGCGAAATTGCACTCGCGCTCGCTCTCAAACTCGGCACGCTGCTTCTCGCCCATGATCGCGTAGGCCAGCGCCTTCGTCTGCGCGGCGGCGAGCTTCTGCTGCGCCACCGGGGTGATTTTGCCGTCGATCTTGATCGACGGCGGAAAATCGTCCGCAATGAATAGGTCGGAGCCCTTGCGGCTCACCATCAGCTTCAAGAGCTCCTGGACGTACTTGGCTGCCTGTTCGTCGTTCATGTCGCGGCTCCCTTAGTGGTCGACCGGCGAGTCCGGCAGTGCCGGCCCGCAGGGCGCTCTGCGCAGATTATATAGAACAGCGGTTGCCTGGCCTGCCTTGCTGCGCCAAACTACGCCCCATGCCCTTCGATATCGACCGCGCCTTCACCTTCTATTTCGTGCGCCACGGCGTCACGGACCTCAACTTCCGCGGCCTGCGCTGCGGCGGCGACATGGACATTCCGTTGAAGGACCTGGGCTGCGACCAGGCATACCTGCTCGGCAAGCAGATCGCGCAACTTGGCCTGGGCATCGAGCGCATCGTTGCCAGCGACCTGATCCGCACGCGGCAGACGGCGCTCATCATGAGCGGCGTCCTCGGCGGAATTCCGGTCGAGACCGAGCCGCTGCTGAACGAACGCCACCTCGGCGAATGGAACGGCAAGCCGATCGCCGAGAACGAGCAGATGCTGAAGGACGGCATGACCCCGCCCGGCGGCGAATCGGAGGCGGAATTCACCGCGCGCATCACGCGGGCTCTGGAAGAGCTGCGCCCCAAGCTCGCCAGCAGGATCCTGCTCGTCAGCAGCCGCGGCGTCGGCCGCATCGTCAATTCGGTGATGGGCGGCGAGGGGCGGCTCGCGGTCGCAAACGGCGAGGTGGTGGAGTTTTCCGGCGTGCCCGCCCCGCAGGGCGGCTTCAGGCTAAGGGTGCATCGCCCGCATCAGGTGGGCTGAGGCGACAGCGGCGCCAGTGCATGCGGCGGCTGCGCCGTCGCCGAATCGCCGCGCAGCGTGGCGTGCAGCACCGTCCACTCCCCCGCCAGGTGCTCCCTGCCCAGCAGCCAGTCGCGCACGAACGCGGTCTGGTTGCGGTCTGACAGGACCGGCGTGTGCCCGGTGTCGGGCACGTGCATCACCATCACCGGCTTGGTCTTCTGCATGCGCTGGATCGTCTCGGAAAGCAGCGCGTCGGACATCATGCCGTGGATCAGCAGGATCGGGCAGCGCAGCTTCTTCCAGTGGTTCCATTGCACCAGGCTTTTCTGCGCGTCCTTGCGGTATGCCTGCATCGCGCGGATGTCGTAGCGGTATACGCGCCCGCCATCCTCGTCGGACCAGCGGGTCTGGTGGAACGTGATGTTGAAACGGATGTCGTCGCTGATCGGCCCGTCGTTCTTCTGCGAAGCGCCCACCCGGCGCAGCAGCTCCGAAGGCTCGCGGAAGACGTAGAAGCGCGCCAGCGTCTCCGAGCGGCGCTTGCGGCGGGCGCGCGGGATGTAGGGGCCGATGTCGTTCAGGATCAGCCGCTGCACCAGCTTCGGGTAGCGCGCCGCGAGCTCTATCGCGACGCTGCCGCCGAGCGAGGAGCCGAGCACGATCACCGGCTTGCCCAGGTGCTCGATCAGCTGCCGCACCTGCTCGACATAGGTACCCAGCGAATAGTCGCGCTCGTCCGCCATCCAGCCGGACAGCCCGCGCCCCAGCCAGTCCATGCTGACGATGCGAAAGTCGCTGCGCAGGTCGGCGGCAAGGTAGTTGAAGCGCATTGCCGAATTCGCCACGCCGCCGCAGCAAAGCACGATCGGCCGGCCCGGGTCGCCCCAGTCGGTGTAGGCGACCCTGACCGAGTAGGGCTTCTGCAGGCGCTTGGGAACCCCGCGCTGCAGCTTTACCGGATGCACATAGTCGAAGTAGCGCAGTGCGAACTCGTCGTTGAAGCGGCCGACGAGGCGCCGCGCCATCGATATGTACTCGTCCCAGTTGGTGAGTACGTGGCGCCTGCCGGGGACCGGCGGTTCCCAGTCGGGCCTGACCCGGAGAGACCTGGACCCGCCTGCCGGGCGGCGCTTTCGCCGCGCCGGCGTCACGACTTCTGCGAACCGCCGCGGCGGCCCAGCGCTCCGCGCTCGCGCTCGCGCTGGCGCAGCACGTCGATCATGACGTTGAACGTGCGAGCAAGCTGGCCGATCTCGTCGTTGGATTTCACCGCGACCGCGGCCTTGTCGTAGTCGCCCGCCTTGAGCGCGTGCGCCGCCGAAGTCAGCTCCTCGATCGGCCTGACGATCGTGCGCGCGAACAGCAGCGCGAGCAGCACGAATACCGCGCCCACCACCGCGACGCTGTACAGCACCGTGTAGAACAGCTCGTTCAGCGGCGCCTCGAAGTACTCGCGCGATTCGGTCACCGCCACCGTCCAGCGATGCGCCTCTACCGGTGCGAAGCCCGCGATTTCCTCCTTGCCGGAAATGGTCGAGAAGTAGCTGATGCTGCCCGCCTGCTTGGCGTTCACCATCGCCTTCTGCAGCGCCGGCATGCGCAGGTCGTCGATCCTGTCCCGGCGGAAGCGCTGGTCCGCCTTGATCTCGTCGCGCTGCTTCTGCGACAGCGGCATCAGGCTCATGAACAGCAGCTTGGGGTTCTCGTGGTGAATGATGATGCCGTCCTCGTCGACCAAGAGAGGCGTGCGGGCGGCCCCCTGCTTGTCCGAATCGAGGATCTTCGCGATCGCGTCCGCCTTGATCCGCAGCACGACCGCGCCGATGACCTTCTTGTCGGCATCGAACACCGGGATCGAATAGAAGACACCGGCGGCGCCGGCGACGGCGCCGACGATGATGCCGGAGATGAAGGTCTGCCCCTGCATCGCCACCTTGAAATACTCGCGGAACTTGAAGTTCTTGCCCATTACCTGCGGGTCGCTCGAGATCACGGCCGTGCCCGCGGTGTCGAACACCATCGCCAGCTGGACGTCCGGGTTCGATACCACCAGGCTGTCGAGCTTGCCCTTCAGCACGAGCTTGTCTTCTTCGCGGGGGTTGGCGAGGAACTGCACGAAATCGCGGTCGCTGGCGAGGAACGCGGCCAGGTTCCTGCTGTCGGTGACCAGTTGCGAGACGCGACCCGCCAGGCTCGCCGCCAGTTGCTCGAGGTTGCGCAACTCCGACTGGCTGACGCGCGCGACGCTGCCGTTCAGGTTGTAGTAGGCGGTGATCAGCATCGGCGCCAGCGCCGTAGCCACCATCGCCAGCGTCATCTTCAGCGCGAGGGGCCACGAGCCCGGCCGCAGCAGCAAACGGCCCAGGCGCCCCAGTCGCCCTTTAAGCAGCGCCGGCGACTTCAGCGCTGCGACCCAGCTGTCGCCGCCCGCCACCGTGTCGTCGCCGGAGCGAAGCGCCTGCTGCAGGCCCAGCGTCGCCGCATTCGCCGCGAACAACGACTCGAGGAACTGCGGCACGTCCTGCGGGCGGTCCTTCGCCTCCGGCTTCAGCGCCCAGTCCACCGCCTTGAGGAATTCCGGGCTGAACTTGTCCTTGCCGATCTGCACCGCCGGCGGCAGCGGATCGGGCTCCGCCATGCGCTGCGGCGCTTCGATCGGCTTCTTGCCGGCGATCATCCAGTACAGGGTGGCGCCGAACGCGTAGATGTCGGTCCAGGGACCCTGGTCGCCGGAGAAATACTGCTCGATCGGTCCGTATCCCGGCGTGACGATGTTGGTGTCGTCCGCCGAGCCCTTCGCCTGCCGCGCGGCACCGAAATCCAGCAGCACCAGGCTGCCGTCCTCGTCGCGCACGTAAATGTTGTCGGGTTTGATGTCGCGGTGCAGGTAGCCGGCGTCGTGCACGACCCCCAGCCCGTCCAGCAGCGGCAGGAACAGCGTGAGCAACTCGCGCTCCGAGATCGCCTTCTTTTCCTGCCACCACGACTTCAGCGACTTGCCGCGCTCGTACTCCAGCACCATGTAGGCGGTGCTGTTGGCCTCGAAGAACCGCGCCACGCGCACGATGTTGCGGTGCCGGAACGTGGCCAGGGTGCGCGCCTCGACGAGGAAGGCCTCGAGGCCGTGGTCGTAGAACTCCTGGTCTTCGGCGTTCTTCGCCGACACCGAATCGTCCGTGCTCCGGTAGGCGATGTCTTCGGGCAGGTACTCCTTGATCGCGACCTTGGAGTTGAGATTCACGTCGGTGGCAAGGTAGGTGATGCCGAACCCACCCTGACCCAGCAGCGCGTCGATACGGTACTCGTGCAAGCGGTAGCCGACCGGCAGCGCGACTGACGGCGCCGCAGGCGGGCGTGTCCGCGTCCGCTGCTCAGGTGGCGCGATCTTGGGCAGTCCCGCCGACACGCTTGCCGGATTGGCGACGGTCTTGTCCGCCGCATCGGGCTGCGGCGCAAGCAGGCCGGCGATGCCGTTCAGCAGGCGCTGCGTCTTCTCGTTGTCGACCGGGACCCCTTCCTGCACCAGCATGTTGCGCACGTCGCCTAGCAACGCCTGGGTCTTGTCGGAATCGCCGGCGGCGGCGGTATTCGACGTCACCAGCCGGTGCACGTTGCCGAGCAGCGCGCGGGTCTTCTCGACCGGCGCGCCTTCAGCCACCAGCATGCGGCCGACGTCCTGCAGCAGCATGCGCGTCTTCTCGACGTCCACTGCGGCTGCCGCGGGCTGGCTCGCCGCCTGCTGCCGGTGCTTGGGGGAATTCGGGTCGATCTGGGTCTTGTCGGAATCGGCGGTCGCCGCCTGACGATGCTTGGGCGAGTTCGGGTCGATCACGGTCTTATCGTCCGTGCCGCCCTTTCCAAACGACCTGATGTCCTCTGCCATAGCCTGAAACCCCCCGAAGCCCGCTCCCGTCTGCGCCTGCAACCCTACCATAGGCATTCAGAACGTGCACGAAAAACACACCCTTTACAGGGACTTAGCTTGGATTTCTTAGGCTTGACCGGAGCAGCGTGTTAACATCCCCGCAGCGTTTAGGAGCTGACCCGGCAGGCCGGCCTAGGTAGTTGAAAGAAAAACTCTTATCGTCCGCGAGATGAAAAGCACGCGAAGCCGCTTCATCGGGGTTGCCATACTAGTGTGCCTGTTCGCCACCGGGATGGCGACCTTCCTCAATTACTACAAGTACAAGAGTACGTTCGCGCAGATCGTGAAGTCTCGCATGCTGGTGATCGGTTACGGCATCGAGAACAGCGTACGAACATCGCTTGGCCTGGGCATGGCCTTCGCCGAGCTCGGCGCCCTTCCCGGGCTCATCGAGCGCGAGAAGGCCGCGGACCGCCTGATCACCGGCATCGACGTCTTCGACGCCGGCGGCAAGATGCTCTACAGCACCGAGCCTGCCCGCGTCGGCAAGCCGGCGCCCGCCGAATGGGTCGACGCGGCCACCGGCATCGGCGAGAAGGGCAAGGAGTGGCAGGCTAGCGATCCGGGGGAGTTCGTCGCCGGCATTTCGCTGAAGAACAACTTCGACCTCACGGTGGGATACCTTGCACTGCGCTACACGCGCGACCACGTCGACAGCAGCGTCGCCAAGATGGGCTGGCACCTGCTGCTGATAGGCATATTGACGTTCGTCGGCGCCAGCATCCTCGCGGCGCTTATCCTGATCACCATCCTCAGGCGCTACGAACGCGACATGCAGGCGATCGACGACCGCATTTCCGGCAAGGATGCCGCGACCCTGCCGCCGGCATTTGCGCCCTCGGTGGAGGAACTGCGCGCCGCCATCTCGGGCGCGGAAGCCAGCCTGGCCGGCGTGCGCAGCCGGCTGAAGGGCGGATAGCCCCGATGGAACAGAGCTACCTGCGTCGCATCTACTGGCAGCTCACCGGCGCCATCATGGCGGTGATGCTGGCCGCGCTGGGCGCGATCTCCTGGTTCTCCCACCAGGCCTTCGAGCGCGAACTGGTCCCAGAAATGGCGCTCAAGGCAGCGACGGTCGGTGCGTCGGTGCGCGCACTGGTCAACAAGGCGATGGACTACGGCATCCGCTTCGAGGACATCTACGGCGCCGAGCAGGCGCTAAAGGAGTCTGACGACGACAATCCCGACATCTCCTACCTCGCGATCACCGCAGCCGACGGCAGGATCATGTCCGATGCTGGCCGCAGGCCGGCCGGCGCGGGTGCCCACTTCCGCAGTGCCGAGGTACTGAAGGGATTGCAGGCGCGGACAGCGGACGTGACGCCGGTGCTGGTGGGCGGCTCGTACGTGGTATCGATGCCGATCGCCCAGGGCGGCACGGGCGTGGGCATGCTGCACATCGGCATTGCCGAGGAATTCATCCGCGACGTCATGCTGGAGGCGCTGCTCGACCTGCTGGTGGTGCTGATCGTTGCGCTCTTTTTCACACTGGAACTGCTCAACTTCCTCGCCGGCGCGCCGCTGGCCGCCGGCCTGCGCGACTTCGCCACGACCATCACCCGGGTCAAGGGTGGCGACTTCGCGGGACGCGTCGAAGCCAAGACCGCGGACGAGATCGGCCGCATCCTCGCGCACGTGGACGCCGCGCTGGTGCGCCTGAACGCGGCGTATACCGCGCTCGAAGCGGAACTCAAGGCTGCGGGCGGCCGGGCATCCGCCGCCGCGCTCTCGGGATGGCAGGACCTGCAGAAAAGGTACCGCTTCGGCAGCGGCTCGGCGGTTCCCTCCGAGGACGTCGGCGCGATGGCGCGGATCCGCGCGCCGCTCTTCACCTTCATCCTCGCCGAGGAGCTTTCACGCTCGTTCCTGCCCGCATACGTGAATGAACTGCTGGTGCCGATACCCGGCATATCCGCGCAGGTGGTGATCGGCCTGCCGATCGTGCTGTTCATGCTGATCGTGGCAATCGGCCAGCCCTTCCTCGGCGCGTGGAGCGAGCGCGTCGGGCGCCGCCGCGCGATGCTCGTCGGCGCGGCAATCGGCACCGCAGGCTTCGTTGCCACGGCGCTCGCGTACAACCTCCTCGACCTGCTCGTGTGGCGCTCGCTGTGCGCGGTCGGCTACGCGATCGTGTTCGT
Organism: Burkholderiales bacterium; assembly: GCA_050248795.1. Taxonomy (GTDB): domain Bacteria; phylum Pseudomonadota; class Gammaproteobacteria; order Burkholderiales; family SG8-39; genus CAZTDU01. The sequence continues at coordinate 18,883 of JBFWRS010000043.1, forward strand.
CGCCGCGCAGGGCTACATCCTCGACCATGCGCGGCCGCAGGAGCGCGCGCAGGGCTTCGCGCTGTTCATCGGCGCCATCATGGTGGCGACGATTTGCGGGCCACCGATCGGCGGCATCCTCGCCGACAACATCGGCACCCGCCTCACGTTCGGCATCTCGGCGACGCTGTGCGCGCTGTCGATCCTCGCCATCCGCATGCTGCCCGTCACGCAGGGTGCAGGATCGCGCCGGCCCGAGCGCGCGCCGTCGATGGGAGATTTCGGCCGCCTGCTGCTGAACCCGCGCTTCATGGTGCTGACCGGGCTCGCGGCGATGCCTGCGAAGATCATCCTCACGGGGTTCTGCTTCTACCTGGTGCCGCTGTACATCGTGTCCATCGGCAGCACGCAGGCGATGGCTGGCCGCATGCTGATGGTCTATGCGGTGATGATGGTGCTGATCGTCCCGCTGGCGGCAAAGTTCACCGACAGCGGTGCGCGCCGAGAAACGATGGTCGCGCTCGGCCTGATCATTTCCGGCGCGGGCGGCATGCTGCTGCTCACGTCGGGGAACTTCCTCATGGTGTTCGGGGTAGTGCTGTGCCTGGGCCTCGGCCAGGCAATGTCTATCGCGTCGCAGAGCGCGCTGGTGGCGGAGCTATGCAAGGACGAGATCGCGCGCTACGGCGACGGCTCGGTCTACGGCGTCTACCGCATGCTCGAGCGCTTCGGCAACGCGCTGGGCCCGCTGATCGCGGGCGTGCTGGTGGTGCGCTACGGCTACGAGGGCGCTTTCATCAGCATCAGCGCGCTGGTGCTCGCCTGCGGCCTGCTGTTCGCGCTCTCGGTGGCGCTGATCCGGCGCTCGCCGCCGGCCGCGGAGGCGGCGGCATGAAGCGCGCCTTCGCCGCCCTCTCGCTTGCGCTCGCGCTCGCCGGCGTCGCCGGCCAGGCGCTGGCGCAGACCAACCCTTTCCGCATCTATGCCATAACCTTCCGCGGCATGACCGACGTGGAGCGGGGCTTCCAGGACTACTTCGCATCGCGCGGCGTGCCGGTGGAGATCACGTTCCGCGACCTCGCGCGCGACGCGAGCCGCATGCCCGGGTTCCTGAAGGAGATCCGCGAAGCCAGGCCCGACCTCGTCTACACCTGGGGAACCTCGGTCACGCTGGGCGTGGTCGGCACGCACGACAAGTTCGATCCCAACCGGCACATCACCGACATACCGGTCGTGTTCACGCTGGTGGCAGCGCCGGTGCAGGCCAAGATCGTGCCGTCGCTGAAGTCCTCCGGCCGCAATGTCACCGGCGTGTTCCATGTTGCCCCGACCGATGCGCAGATGCGCGCGATGGCCTCGTACCGCCCCTTCAAGCGCGTCGGCGTTCTGTACACGCCGACCGAGCAGAACTCGGTCGTCATCCTCAAGGAGCTCAAGGACTTCGGTGCCAGGATGGGCTATACGGTGATCGATCGCCCCTTCCGGCTCGACGCACAGAAGAAGGTGACCGCGGAAGGCGCCGTGGATCTGGTGCGCGAGATCAAGGCGGAGAAGGCCGACTGGCTCTACCTGCCGCCCGACTCGTTCCTGGGCACCCAGGCGCAGAAGCTCGTGATCCCGGCGGCCAACGAGGCCGGCCTGCCGACCTTCGCTACCACCGAGCAGCTGATGGAAGCCGGCGCCCTGGCCGGACTCGTCAGCCGCTACCACAGCATCGGCCAGTTCACCGCATACAAGGCCGAACGCATCCTGGTGCGGAAGTTCAAGCCGCAGAACATCCCGGTGGAAACGCTGACGCGGTTCTCGTTCCAGATCCGCATGAAGACTGCGGCGCAGCTGAAGCTCGAGCCGCCGCTGCCGATGTTCAACTACGCCGAGCTGATCGGCGACGAAGCCGCGCCGGCCAAGTAGCGCGCCCGCGGCCCTCAGGCCGCGCTGGAGAGTTTCGCGAGGATGGCGCCGACGATGTCGATCACGGACTCGTCCCTGATCTGCAGCAGCGCCTGGGACTTTTTCATTTTCAGCCGGATACCGTCGCGATAGAGGTAGATCTCGTCCGGCTGGCGATGCTTGACGCCGAAACTCTTCGGGCCGCGGAAGATAAAACGCTGGCTGGTGAGGATGAACACGCCCTGCCCGTTCGATGTCGCGCCCTTCAGCGGCAGCGCGAACGCGCGGCCGATGCCAGGACGGAACGCGGAACCGAAGACGAAGCGCGAGCCGATCGCGGTGCCCAGCTCGCCGGCATCGAAGCTCTCGGCCGCTACCGTGTAATGGGCGGCCTCTCCCGGATCCAGCGCCAAGCCCTTCAGTGCCGTGTGCTCCGGGGACACCGTGGGCAGGTTTCCCTTGTTGATCTCGGTGACGACGCGCAGGCGGCGCAGGTCCATGCGCGTCTTGTCGACCTGCTCGTCCTTCAGGTTGAGGAACTCCTGGATTCGGGCGAGTTCCTGTTCCTCGGTGGTAGTGAGCTTTCCCCCGGCCTTGACCGCGCCGACCGCGACGTTGTAGACCTCGCGCCGCAACTGCGTCTTGTCGTCTCCCGGGTCGGCGTCGAGCTGCGCGCGCAGGGTTTCGAGCTCCGCGCGCTTCTCGTCTGTGAGCTTGCCGTCGCTCACCGCCTCCTTCACGGCCTCGCGGAACTGCTCCTTTTTCTTGCCGCCGCCGAACCAGTCCTTCAGGCCCATCGCGCCCTCTCCGTGCCGTATCCCCCGCGGGCTGCAATCCTAGCACGCTGTAAACTGCGCGGTTCCCGTGGCCCGCTACTCCCGCGAATCGTTCGTGAAGGACCTTGCAGGAGCCGCCGCAGCCGCGTCTCTGACCCTGCCGGTGGGGATCGCGCTCGGCGCGGTCACGCTCGACTCGCTCGGGCCCGAGTTCGCGTCCACCGGCGTCGCTGCAGGAGTGTACGGCGTGATCCTGTGCTCGCTGCTGCCGGTGCTGTTCGGCAGCCGCAGCACCGCGATAAACGTCCCTCGGAGCGTCCCCGCTGTGTTCGTCGCCGCCATGCTGTTCGAGGCCAGCGGCACGCACCGTGCGGTAGCCGGCGCCGCGCCGACGCCGGAATTCGTCCACGCGGCGGCGTTCTTCTTCCTCGCGCTGGCAGGCGCGTTCCAGGCGCTGATCGGCCTGTTCAGGCTCGGTTCGCTGGTGAAGTACCTGCCGCACCCGGTGCTCGCGGGCTTCATGAACGCGGTCGCCGTGCTGCTGGTGCTGACCCAGGTCCCGCAGTTGCTCGGCATGCCGCCCGGAACCGGCATCATCGAACTCCTGGTCGTACCCGAGCGCATGCAATGGGGCGCCACCCTAGTTGCCGCGCTGACGCTCGCCGCGCTCGCGCTGGCAAGGACGCTGCGCTCGCGCGTGCCCGGTTACGTCGTCGCCATCGTGGCGGGAACACTGGCGCACCATGCGCTGGCCGCGACGGGCTGGCAGGTGCCGCTGGGAAGCCTGCTCGGCGAGGTGCCGCGCACGCTGCCCGCGACAGGCATGTCCGGCTTCCCGGGTTTCTTCGACAGCGTCGCGTTCGCCAACCTGCTCCCCGGCATCGCCACCGCGGCCTTCGGCCTGGCGCTGATCGTGTCCCTCGACTCGCTGCTGTACATGAAGGCGTTCGAGCGTACGACGCTGGAACGCGCGGACTCGCAGCGCGAGCTCGCGCGCCTCGGGCTCGCGAACACCGCCGCCGCGCTGCTTGGCGCGCTGCCATGCAGCATGAGCCTGGTGGCCAGCCGGGTGAACCACGCAGCAGGCGCACGCACCGCAGTCTCGGTGATCCTGCACGGCCTGATCGCGCTGGCGGTGGTGCTGTCGCTGGGGCCGCTGCTGGGCGAGATACCGCGCGCCGTAGTCGCCATCGTGCTGGTCGCCGTCTCGATCAACGTGTTCGACCGCCAGACGCTCGCCACGGCGCGCCGGCTCGCGGGCGGAAACGTCAGCAACCGCGCGCGCCTCGCCATGGACGTGCTGGTGATGCTGATCGTGGCATCCATCGCCATGCTCGCCAGCGTGCCGATCGCGGTCGCCGCGGGCCTGCTGATCGCGGTGCTGTCATTCCTGGTCAACATGAGCCACTCGGTCGTGCGCAGGGTCGGCACCGGCCAGGCGATGCGTTCGCGCCGTTCTCGCGGCGCACAGCAGATGGAACTGCTCGACCGGCTCGGTTCGCGCATCGCGGTGATCGAGCTCGAAGGGGTGATCTTCTTCGGCACTGCGGACGACCTCCTCGCCCGCATCGAGCAATGCCTGCAGGAGGGCGCGACGCACGTGGTCATCGACCTGGGCCGCGTGCACGACGTCGACACCACCGGTGCGCAGATGCTGATCCAGATCCACGAGCGGGTGCGTGCGCGGAACCGGCGGCTGATCGTGTCGCAGGCCTCGCCCGGGCAGCCGCAATGGAACTTCCTCGTCGACACCGGCGTGGTGAAGAGCCTGGGCGAATCGGCGTTCACCCCCGACACCGATCGCGCGCTCGAAATCGCCGAGAACGCGCTGATCGAGGAAGAGGGCGGCGAGCGCAGCGTGCGCGCCGAGATCCCGTTGCGCAGCCTGCAGCCGTTCTCGCTGCTGGACGCCGCGGAGCTCGCGGTGCTCGAACCGAAACTCGCCCGCCGCCGCTTCGAGGCGGGCGAATACGTGTTCCGCGAGGGCGAGCCGGGCGAGGAGCTCTACGTCATCGCCCTGGGCACCGCCAGCGTGCGCCGCGCCGAGGGCGCCCGCTCGGTGCGGCTCGTCACCTTCGGCGAAGGCACCGTGTTCGGCGAGATGGCGCTGCTGGACGCGAGCCCGCGCTCGGCCAGCGTTCAGGCAGACGGGCCGCTGGTCTGCTACGTGATGCCGCGCGCGGTGTTCGAGGAGCTGGTGGAGCGCCACCACGCCATCGCGCTGAAGCTGCTCACCAGCCTGTCGCAGGAACTCGGCCGGCGACTGCGCTTCGCCAACCAGACCATCAACCGCCTGCAGGCCTGATCACGAGCTCGATGCGGCGGCGGATGCGGTCCGCTGCGTCGCCTTCGCCGGCCTTCTCGGCACGCTCGAGCTGCACGCGCAGCCACGCCAGCAGCGGGCGGCGCCAGCCCTGCGCCGACGCGATGTCGACAGCGGCAGCGACGCCCTGCGGCGGCAGGCTCGCCGAGCGCATCTGCACGCCCGCAGCTACCAGCCGCGACAGCGGGTCGTCCGCCGGCGCGGCGCCGGGGCGCGGTCCACGTCCGGCGAGATAGTCCGCGTAGGCCGCCTCGTTCGCGCCGGTGTCGCGGCGCAGCGCCTCGAAACCCGGGCAGGCGTCGAACTCCAGGCTGGCGACCCGCAGCGCGCAGCGCAGCAACTCGGCGCGCGCGACCAGGTCCGCGCGCCCGGTCCTCGCCAGCTCGGCGCGCCCGCGCGCGAACTCCGCATCCGCGAGCCTGGAGTCTCCAGCGAGGTAGCCGCGCTCGAACGCCTGCAGCGCGCCGTGGCTGTTCGTACGCCAATCCGGCGGTGGCGGCGTGCTCGAGCATCCCGCCGCAATCGCGGCCGCGATGAGCAGCAGGATCTTCACGGCAGGCGGATCTCCGTATCGCGCTCGAAGGGCCACTTCCGGTTCACCTCGTCGATCAGGTGGGCAACCTTGCGCAGGCTAGCCTCGACCTCGGCGCGCAGCGCGCCCAGGTCGGTGCTCGCACCCTTCACGTTCTCGCTGATGTCCCTGGCGTTCCTGCTCGCCACCTCGGCATTCGCCAGCACCGCGTCCATCCGCTTCAGGCTCTCGCGCAAGTCGCCGAGGATGGCATTCACGCGCACGCCAGCCTGCTGCGCCTGGTCCAGCACGCCGCCCTCGCCGGACATGCGCCGGTCCGCGCGCGCCACCGCACCGTCCACCCTGGCAGAGACGCCCTGCAGCGAGGCGAGCAGCGCATTGGTTCGCTCCAGCGTGGCGATCACCTTGGCTGCGTTCTCGGGCGTGCCCAGCATGGCCTCCAGCGCCCCATGCTTGCCCGCCATGCGTTCGGTTACCGCCTGCACGTTGCCGATGCTCGTATTGAGGCTCGAGTCCTCCCCGGTCATGCGCTCGACGTTGCCGAGGATGCCGCGCAGGTTCGCGATCAGCTGCGGGATCTCCTCGGTCGCATCGCCGCGCAGCACCCGGCGCACGGCACGGTCTGGCAGCGGCGGATCGGCAAGATTGCCGCTGAACGCACGCAGGCGCGCGCCGCCGACGATGGAGCGCTCGAGCGTGAACACGCTGGAGGTGCGCAGCCACTGCGCGTCGCTGGTCGGCACTTCGACGCGGATGCGCGCCTTGCCGTCATCGCCGAGGCGAATGCGCGCCACCCTGCCTATGGGGAAGCCGGCGTAGGTCATGTTCATGCCGACGCTCACGCCCTCCGCGTTGTCGGCGATCAGGAAGAGCCGTTGCGTCGGCTCGAACACGCCCCTTGCGTACAGCGCGTAGCCGACGAAGGCGACGAGCAGCGCGACGGTAAGCACGGTCAGCAGGCCGACCTTGAAGCGCAGGCGCCGAATCGGCGCCGCGATGATCGGGCCGGGCACGGGATCGGGAGAAACGGGCTCAGACATACTTCACCGCCAGCGAGGCGATCTCGACCAGTGCGAGGGTGAAGAACAGGCGCACCATGCCCTTCAGCACGGCAATGGGCGCCTGGCGCGACTCGCGCGCAACAGCGAGGCCGGACGCGATGGGAATCACCGCCACGACGATGCCGAACAGTGCGCCCTTGGCGACGAGGCCCGCGAGCACCGGCAGGCTGAACACGCGCGCCACGACATTGGTGTACTCCTGAACCCCGGCGGTGCCGAAGCCGTACAGCAGCACGTAGGCAAGCGCGAACGCGACCGCGCTGCTGACCACCGTGAGCGCGACCACCGAGAACGCGCAGCCGACGATGCGCGGGATGAACTCGTCGCGCATGGCGTTGCCGCCCGCGCGCTCCAGCGCCTCGAGGTCTCCCCGGATGTGCATCAGCACGACCTCGGTGTTGATCGCCGAACCCGAGCGCAGCGCCACGTACAGCGCGGTCAGGAAAGGGATTGCCTCGAGCGGCAGCACGCGCAGGATCAGCTCGAGCGCGAACTGCGACAGGCCCTGCTCGCGCGCGACCAGTATGACGATCTGCATGATGACGAAACTGAACAGCCCCGTGAACAGCACGAACCAGGGCAGCACCTTCCACGCCGTGAAGTAGATCTGGCGCATCGTCACCTCGCGCGTAGCGACGAGGTAGATCGACGGCGTCAGCGCCGCGGCCAGCGCCGCATATGCGAAGCGGACGACGAACACCGCTTCACGCGCCGCGGCGATGACGAACTCGCCGGTACGCTCGAAGAATCCCGGGGATGCCGCGGTGGAAGACATCGCAGCGAGTTTACCGCGCAACCGCCCGCATGCCGCCGGGTACTGCACGATAGCGCCGGATACAATGCGCGCTCCGACGCCAAGCCCCGACAGCCGCCATGCCAGCCAGGAAAAAGCCCGAGGATCTCCGCAGCCACCGCTGGTTCGGCGTCAGGGACCTGCGCGCCTTCGGCCACCGCTCGCGCGCCGCCCAGATGGGGTACGACCGCGCGGACTACGCGGGCAAGCCGGTGATTGCCATCATCAACACCTGGTCCGACATCAACCATTGCCACACGCACTTCAGGCAGCGCGCCGAGGAGGTCAAGCGCGGCATCTGGCAGGCAGGCGGCTTCCCGCTGGAAATGCCGGCGATGGCGCTCGCGGAGACGATGCAGAAGCCCAGCACGATGATGTACCGCAACTTCCTCGCCATGGAGACCGAGGAACTGCTGCGCTCCTACCCGGTGGACGGCTGCGTGCTGATGGGTGGCTGCGACAAGACCACGCCGGCGCTCATCATGGGCGCGACCAGCATGAACCTGCCGGCGATCTACCTGCCAGCGGGGCCGATGCTGAACAGCCACTGGCGCGACCAGACGCTGGGCTCAGGGTCGGATGTCTGGAAGTACTGGGACGAGCTGCGTGCCGGCCGCATCACCGAGGCCGACTGGCAGGGCATCGAGGACAGCATCGCGCGCTCGCCCGGCACCTGCATGACCATGGGCACGGCGGCGACGATGATGTCGCTCGCCGAAGCGCTCGGCTTCACCCTGCCCGGCTATTCCTCTATCCCGGCGCCGGACTCCAACCACGCGCGCATGGCCGGGCTTACCGGCAGGCGCATCGTCGACATGGTGTGGGAGGACCTGAAGCCCTCGGACTTCCT
>JBFWRS010000044.1:0-17425 GCA_050248795.1 Burkholderiales bacterium
TGTACCGCGGCGAACTGCAGTGCCGGTCGCTGGGCATGGCGGTGGAGGTGTTCGACGAGGAGGGCAAGTCGGTCGTGGGGCAGAAGGGCGAACTGGTCTGCACCAGGCCCTTCCCGTCGATTCCGCTGTCGTTCTGGAACGACCCCGGCGGCAAGCGCTTCCACGAGGCCTACTTCGCCCGCTACCCGAACGTGTGGACACACGGCGACTGGTGCGAGCTCACCGAGCGCGGCACGATGATCGTCTACGGCCGCTCGGACGCCACGCTCAACCCCGGCGGCGTGCGCATCGGCACCGCCGAGCTGTACAGCCAGGTCGAGCACGTGCACGAGGTGGAGGAATGCGTGGCCATCGGCCAGCTCTGGCCGCCGGACCAGCCCACCGACACGCGCGTGGTGCTGTTCGTGCGGCTGCGGCCCGGCTACGCGCTGGACGCCGCGCTGGAGGAGCGCATCCGCACGCGCATCCGCGACAACACCACGCCGCGCCACGTGCCGGCGAAGATCATCCAGGTGCCGGACATCCCGCGCACCAAGAACGGCAAGGTGGTCGAGCTCGCGGTGCGCTCGGTGGTGCACGGCATGCCGGTGGCGAACACCGACGCGCTGGCGAACCCGGAGGCGCTGAAGCTGTTCGCGAACCTGCCGGAGCTGGCGACTTAGCCGTTCGGAACGAGTGGGGCTCCGCCCCCCTCGTGCACCCCCCGATTAGTGAAGGGTCGCGCGGCGCCCTTCGTAGATTCCCTGCAACAGCCGCAGCGAACCCAGGCTCACCGCCTGGTGGTCGATGACGTGGCCGAGCTGCTCGACGATGTCCAGCGTCACCGGCACGTGCAGCGCCGACAGTACGCGCTCGGCGCGCTCGGCGTGCACGCGCGACACGATGGTGTCGTGCGCGCCGTGCACCAGGTGGATGCGCGCACCGATGCGCGCGCCGGCGCGCGGCAGCCGGGCGAAGCGCGACGCGTAGGCCACCACCGCGCCGGCGACGCCGGGGACCGACTTCACCATTTCGAGCGCGACGGTGCCGCCCTGCGAATAGCCGATCAGCACCGTGCGCCCCGGCGACACGCGGTGCTGCGCCTGTTCGCTCCTCACCAGGTCTTCCAGCCGCGGCAGGATTTCGCTGACGCGCTGCATGCGGTTGTCGTCGTTCAGCCCGCGCATCGAGAACCACTGCTTGCGATCGGCATCGCAGTCGGCGGCGCGAAAGCCGCTGGGCACCACCAGCGCCGCGCTGGGAAAGCGCGCCTGGAAGCGGAATGCGAGCGGGATCATGGATTGCGCGGTGGCGCCGCTGCCGTGCAGGAACACGAACAGGTGCCCCGGGCGGTGATCGGGTGCGGGCGAGAAACGATAGGTCTTGTGCGTAAGTGCCATCGTTCGGGGCTGCCATCGTCCGGGGCGCCGCCAATGGCCTTGCCCTGCGGGCATTCTCGCCCCGGCTCGCGGCTTCTGTAAACTGTTTTCGACCTATCCGGGAGCATCCCATGCAGCAATACGCACACCCGTCGGCGCGCACGCGCGGACAGTTCCTGCGCGCGTTCTGGTCGCTGACGCGCCCCTACTGGCAGTCCAGCCAGCGCGGCAAGGGCCTGGTGCTGCTTGCCGCGGTGGTCTGCCTCGCGCTCGGCCTCGTCTGGCTGGAAGTGCAGTTCAACGCCTGGTACAAGGACTTCTACGACAGCCTGGAATCGAAGAACGCCGACAAGTTCTACGCCTCGCTGATGACGTTCACGATGATCGGCTTCGGCTTCATCGTCGTCTACGTCTACAAGCTCTACCTGCAGCAGATGCTGCAGATCGAGTGGCGCACCTGGCTCACCGAGACCTTCCTCGCCGACTGGCTTAAGGATCGCGCCTACTACCGGCTCGAGCTGCTGGATGGGCGCACCGACAACCCCGACCAGAGGATCGCCGAGGACCTGCGCCTGTTCGTCGACCTGACGCTGATGCTGTCGCTCGGTCTGTTGTCCGCACTGGTGACGCTGGGTTCGTTCGCATGGATCCTGTGGACCCTGTCCGGGCCGCTGGAGCTGCCGGCGTCGATCCCGCTGGTGGGCGGCATGGTGATCCCCGGGTACCTGGTCTGGTGCGCGGTGCTGTACGCGGTGTTCGGCACCGCGTTCACGCACCTGATCGGCCGCAGGCTGATCAGGCTGGACTACGACCAGCAGCGCTTCGAGGCCGATTTCCGCTACAGCCTGGTGCGGCTGCGCGAGAACGCCGAGGGCGTGGCGCTGTACGGCGGCGAGCGGGACGAGAACGGCGTCTTCCGCGCGCGCTTCTCGCACGTGATCACCAACTGGTGGGAGATCATGAAAAAGCGCAAGCAACTGGGCTGGTTCACCTATTCGATCGACCAGCTCGCCATCGTGTTCCCGTACGTGGTGGTCGCGCCGCGCTACTTCGCCGGCACCATCGCGCTCGGCACGCTGGTGCAGACCGCGACCGCGTTCGGCCAGGTGAGGAACGCGCTGTCGTGGTTCATCGACGCCTACGTGCGGCTCGCCGAATGGAAGGCGACGGTGGATCGACTGACCGGGTTTGCCGAGGCGCTCGAGCGCGCGCGCATCGAGGCCGCGCGACTGGACGGCGAGCGGCTCGAAGGGGCGAAGGCGGACGCTCTGTCGCTGGAGGCGCTGTCGGTGTCGCTGCCGCAGGGAAAGCCGCTGCTCGCGCCCACGTCGCTCGAACTCAGGCAGGGCGAGCATGTGCTGGTCACCGGCGCGTCGGGTTCGGGCAAGTCGACGCTGTTTCGCGCGCTTGCCGGCATCTGGCCGTACTGGAAGGGGCGGATCATGCTGCCGCGCGGGGCGCGGCTGCTGTTCCTGCCGCAGAAGCCGTACTTCCCCATCGGCACGCTGAAGCTTGCGGTGTGCTATCCGGGCGATGCTGCGGCGGTGAGCGACGACGATGCGCGCGCCGCGCTCACTGCGGTGGGCCTCGCGCACCTTGCCGGGGAGCTTGCGCGCGAGGACGCCTGGGGCCGGGTGCTATCGGGCGGCGAGCAGCAGCGGCTGGCGTTCGCGCGCTCGCTCGTCAACCGGCCGGACTGGCTGTTCCTCGACGAGGCCACCGCATCGCTGCCGGACGACGTGCAGGCGGCGCTGTACCGGCTGCTGCGCGAGCGGCTGCCGGGCACCACGCTGGTGTCGATCGGCCACCGGCCGGAGCTGGCGGCGTTCCACGACCGCCAGCTCGCCTGGCGCGGCGAGTCGCTGGCGCCAGTCTAGGTGCCGTGCACGCGGCGCGAGTCCTCGGGCGCTTCGGCGCGCTCGTGCATGCCGTAGTCGCGCAGCACCTCGGCGACGCGCAGCCGGTACGCGGCGAAGAGCCCGCCGCGGCCCGCCTCCTGCGCGCTGCGGTGCGCGTCCAGGTTGCGCCACTTGCGCACCGCGTCCTCGTCGCGCCAGAAGGACAGCGACAGCATCCTGCCGGGCTGCGACAGGCTCTCGAAGCGCTCGATCGAAATGAAACCGTCGGCCTTGTCGAGATGCGGGCGCAGGCCCGCAGCGGTGTCCAGGTAGGCCTGCCTCGCGTCGGCCTGCGGTTCGAACTCGAATATGACTGCGATCATGTCGGCTCCCGGCGTGGTTGCAGGATTCGCTTGCCGCGCAGCATAAGCCGTCCCGCAGGCGAAATGCCGGCTGGCCGCATGCCGGCATGCGGCGGTAGCATCGGGCGTTCCGCAACCAGGGCCTGCTGCACGACGGATGACGCTGATCGAACGCCTGCGCTGGGCCAGCGCGCCACATCCGCAGCGCAGCCTCGCATTTCTGTGGGGCGGCCTCGCGGCGTTCCTCGCCGCCGGGTGGCTGTTCACGGTCGCGGATCTGCCGGCCGCGGCCGGCATGCTGCTCTATCCGCTGCTGCTGGTCAGTTGGGTCGCGGCGATGTGCGGCGCGATCGGCTACGTGCGCTGGATGCTCGGCCAGGCGCGCACCGATGCGGCGAAGGAGGGCGCGCCGCCGCGCGAGGATTGAATGCGCGCTTCATGGTAGTTTGGGCCCGCCATGATCTTCCTCGTCATCAGCCATCCGCGCCCCGAGCGCCCTTCCATGGTCGCGCCGCGGCGCATGGATTTCTGGCGCTGGATCGCGCCGAAACTGAAGTCGCGCCAGGCGCTGTGGGCGTATCCGCGCGTCGGCCGCGGTGTCGCCACCGCCTTCGACGTCGATTCGCACGAGGCGCTGCACACGCTGCTTACCGAGTGGGCCGAGATGGTGCCGGCGGAATTCGACGTCTACCCGCTGCTCGACGCCGCGAAGGCGCAGCGCATGCTCGCCGCGCCGCGCCGCGCGAAGAAGAAGCACCCCTAGTTCCACGGAGCCCGCGATGCGCATCGGCATGCTGATTTTTCCCGACATGACGCAACTGGATTTCACCGGCCCCTACGAGGTGTTCTCGCAGGTCCCCGGCGCCACGCTGCACGTGATCGCCGCGAATGCGGCGCCTGTCGCCGCCAAGGGCGGGCTGAAGTTCGTACCCGACACCACGCTCGCGGATGCGCCGCAGCTCGACCTGCTGTTCGTGCCCGGCGGTCCGGGCGTAAGCGCGCTGATGGAAGACCGCGCGGTGCTGGAATTCCTGCGCCGCGAGGCGGACAAGGCGCAGTACGTCACCGCGGTGTGCACCGGCGCGCTGGTGCTGGGCGCCGCGGGCCTGCTGAAGGGCTACCGCGCCGCGACGCACTGGCTGTCGATGGACCAGCTGCCCGTGTTCGGCGCGATTCCTGTGGCCGAGCGCGTGGTGATCGACCGCAACCGCGTCACCGGCGGCGGCGTCACCGCCGGCATCGACTTCGCGCTCGTCATCGCCGCGAAGGTGGCGGGCGAGGACGCCGCAAAGGCGATCCAGCTGCTGATCGAATACAACCCCGCGCCACCTTTCGCCTGCGGCCATCCGGACAGCGCGGACGCCGCCGTGGTGGCGAAGGTACGCGAGCAGCGCGCCCCGATGCAGGCCGCCCGCCTCGCGCAGGCAAAGCGCGCGGCGGCGCTGTACTGCTGACACACTGCACCAGTCTTTCGTTGTGGCAAGCTATGTGTCCAGTACATCCCAATCCGCACGGGGGTAGCCCATGCGCAGCACGTTGGAAGCACTGCAAGCCGAAGTCATGCGTCTATCCGCTGCCGACCGTGCGCGCCTTCTGGAGCGTCTGATCGCGAGCCTGGATGTCGACGCCGAAGCGGAGCTTGCGTGGGACGAGCTCGCCGGCAAGCGTGATCAGCAGCTCGAATCCGGGGCTGTCGAGGCAGTGCCGCTGGATGTGGCGATCGCGAGGCTCGAAGCACGCTTTCCGGGATGAGGCTCTCGCTTCATCCCGAAGCGGAGCGCGACCTGCAGCGGATCGAAGCCGAAGACATCAGGATCCTGGTCGTCAAGCACGACGGACGACGTCCAGGTTTCGGCGAGAGGCGCGCGTAGCCTGGAACGTCGTCGAATCGTCGTGTCTTACACAGAAGAGGGCGGGAGTCGGCGCAGCGTCGGCGCCCGAGAGGCGAGTATCGATGCGCGAATGGCCTGATGGCGTCCACTGACCCTTCGACTCCCGAACCTCGCGCCGGTGCAAGGCGCGGCAGGGAGATCCTGGTCGACGCCGCCCAGCGCGAACGCGAGCGCAGCGCGCTGCGCAAGATCCGCGACAAGCTGAACCAGATCGGCAGCGAAGAAGACGAACTTCGCCGGCACCGCCGCGTCGTCGTGTGGATCGCCATCGCGCTCCTCATCATCGCGGTCCTGCTCCTCGCCGGGCTGCTCGTAAAACCGGACGAGCTCTCCGGCCCGCCGGTGGAAGTCCCCGCGCTGCGCCAGCCTGGGCCGGCACCGCAGGCGAAGTGATATCTGGCGGTGCGGCTGGCATCACGGCGGGACCGTCAACAGCCGAGCAAGGCAGTGTTGCCGAAGTGTTTCCTCGGCGCGCAGGTGAGGTAACGCACCGGGCGGGATGGAACAATCCCGGGCGTGGAGGCAGAATGGGGACGATGTCAGTTGACAGATTTGTCAACTAGTTTGTCAACCAATACACGTTAGCCCGCAGAAGGAACATGGACGCGCGTTTTGCGAAGCTTGTCGAGGCTCTCCATCCTTCGTTTGAGCGCCTTCTTGAAATGAGTCCGGTCACAACGGAAGCGCTCCCGCGCGGGATGCCGAAGTCCGGCATCTATCTGTTCTCTGAAGGCAACAAGTATCTCTACGTCGGTCGAAGCAACCGCCTCCGGTCGCGCATCAGGCGACACGGGGTGGCGGCATCAAAGCACAATGTCGCCTCATTTGCCTTTCTCATGGCACGAAAGCAAACTGGCCGTGTCACCGCTTCGTATCGGGCCGAGGGGTCGCGGGCCCACCTTGTGAAAGATCCTGCCTTCTCGAACGCATTCACGGACGCAAAGGCACGAATCAGACGTATGTCCGTTCGCTTCGTGCAAGAAGACGACCAATTGCGCCAAGCTCTTCTCGAAATCTATGTCCACGTGGCGCTAGAGACCCCCTTCAATGATTTCGCGACGCATTGAACTGCGGGCTAACAGCACGCCGCACCCGAGCGTGCGCAATCAACGCATCGCTTCGCAAAGTTCACCGGCGCGCACGCCGGGTGAGCGTGGACGTTAGGGCGCTCAGCAGCTATGGCAACGGGTCGGAGCACACAACTTACTCGCCAAATCGGGGAGCATCTAGTCGCCGCAAAACTCGGTCGACTGGGATTTGCGGCCGCACCATACGCGGGTAACGTTCCTCTCTTCGATCTACTCGCCGCCGATGCTCGCGGGTATGCCATCCCGATCCAGGTCAAAGCCATGAATGGCATTTCTTGGCAGCTCAAAGCTGATGCTTTTCTTCGTATTGAACTGGTTGATGGAGTTCAACATGTTCGCGGAAAGAAGGTCTTGGTGAATCCAGATTTGGTCTGTGTCTTTGTCCTTCTGCGGGCAGATGAGCAGGACGAGTTCTACGTTTTCAGGCTGCGAGAGTTGCAGGACATTGTCCGGTCGCGCTACCCCGGTGGTCGAAGGCCCAAGAATCCAGAATCGATGCATTGTTCAATTTACCCAGAGCATCTCCACGCTTACAAAGACAAGTGGTCCATAGTTGAACAATCCTTTCCAAGAACGCCCTAACTTTAGGTCGAACGGACAGACCAAGAGCAATCGCGTGCGTCAATCATCCGTACCGGCCCGCCGTTCTCCAGCACATTAGATTGCACAGGATCGGCTAGGTCGTGCCCCTTACCAACGAACAGCTCCTCGCAGAGGTGGAAGACATACTGAGGACCATGCCGGCGCGCGCAACTGTCCGGCACGCGACGGAAGAGAATCTCGCGTGGATGGGGCGCGTATCAGCCCTGATTGACAACTGGAACACGCCAATGTCGATGATCTTCCGGGGCTATCTTGAGACATTCCATGGTCTTATGGCGCATGAAGCTGACCAAGCTCTCCGAAAGATTGTCATCCTTTTGCATCAGGCTAGGAACGACCTCCGGATGAAGACTCTTGGCCCAGTAAATGTCGCAGTTGGCCATGGGATGGTATTTGACTACTTTGACGAGGTACGAAAAGTCGTCGAGACCGCGAAGCAGGATGTCCTATTTGTTGACCCGTATCTAGACGCCGAGTTTGTCTCGCGATACTTGGGGCACGTGGGCAAAGGTGTCACCCTGCGACTGCTTACACGCGAGCGGTTGGGGACCCTCCTGCCAGCGGTTGACGCATTCGTTCAACAGTCCAGAATGCAGGTAGCTGTCCGCTCCGCGCCAAACTTTCACGATCGCTACATACTCATTGATAAGGCCGCGTGTTTTCAGTCGGGGGCTTCATTCAAGGACGGTGCCAAGACGGCGCCTACTACGCTCACCCAGATCACTGATGCGTTCGGGCCTGTTCTCCAAACGTACGAAGCCCTGTGGAATGGCGCAAAGGTCGAGCGCTGATGACCTGCAATCTAATCGCCGGTTGCAGGCGACGCGCATGTAGCCGGGCACGCCTGATCCGGGACGTTGAGGCAACGCAGTAGGAGTACCTCTCGAGCTGGGCTCGTGCCTGTAGATTTACGCGTCGAGCGGCGCACCGCGTAGCTCAATGGAAAACACCATGGGACTCCTGACCTTCAGCATCAACGTTACCCTGGACGGCTGCGTCGACCACCGGGAAGGAATCGCCGACGACGAGACGCACGCCTTCTTCACCCGCCTCATGGACGCAGGCGGGGCGATGCTGTGGGGCCGCGTCACCTACGAGATGATGGAGAGCTACTGGCCCGCGGTTGCCCGCGGCGACGCGGAGGCACCGCCTGCGATGCGCGAGTGGGCGGTGAAGCTGGAGGCCAAGCCGAAGTACGTGGTGTCCGCGACGCGAAAGGACTTCCCGTGGACCAACAGCCACCACATCGCCGGCGACCTGCGCGCGGGCGTACAGAAGCTCAAGGACGCGACCCCGGACGGCGTACTCCTCGGTAGCGGCAAGCTCGCGACCGAGCTGGATCGGCTGGATCTGATCGACGAGTACCGGTTGCTCGTCCATCCCAGAATCGCCGGCCACGGCCCGACCCTGTACCAAGGCGGGCTGCCCGGCACGCGACGGCTCGAGCTGGTCTCGGCGACGCCGCTTCGCTGCGGCGCCGTCGCCATGCACTACCGGCTGGCGCGC
Organism: Burkholderiales bacterium; assembly: GCA_050248795.1. Classification (GTDB taxonomy): domain Bacteria; phylum Pseudomonadota; class Gammaproteobacteria; order Burkholderiales; family SG8-39; genus CAZTDU01. The sequence continues at coordinate 8,648 of JBFWRS010000044.1, forward strand.
TGAGCGCGTCCCCGGACGGCCAAGCCCCTACAATGGCGCGCGCACGCACACGGCGTACTACTCAGGGGAAACGATGGATCTGGGTCTGAAAGGCAAGTTCGCCCTCGTTACCGGGGGCAGCATGGGGATCGGCAAGGCGGCGGCGCTGGCGCTCGCGGCGGAGGGTTGCCGGGTCGCGATCGGCGCGCGTGGCAGGGAGGCGCTGGATGCGGCCGCGGCGGAGATCGGCGGCGACACGCTGGCGGTGCAGGTGGATTGCACCAAGCCCGCCGACATCCGCCGCATGGTGGACGAGGTCGTTGCCAGCTTCGGCCGCATCGACGTGCTGGTCAACAGCGTCGGCTCGGCGAAGTCCGGCAACTTCCTCGAGCTCGCGGACGAGGACTGGCGCTCGAGCCTGGACCTCAAGCTTTTCGGCATCGTGCATACCTGCCGCGAAGTCGTGCCGCACATGCGACGCCAGCGCTGGGGGCGCATCGTCAACGTCATCGGCCACCGCGGCCGCCAGCCCGAGACGCAGGCCATGCCGGCGGGCGTGGCGAACGCCGGCCTGATCAACTTCACCAAGGCGCTTGCCGACGAGGTGGTGCGCGACGGCATCCTTGTCAACGGCGTCAGCCCCTGTCCGATGGAAACGCGGCGGCTCGATTACATGGTGCAGGCCAAGGCGGCGATGATGGGAATTTCGGAGGAGGCGGCGCGCGACGAGTTCCTGCACGACATCCCGATCGGCCGCTTCGCGCGGCCCGAGGAGATCGCGCCGCTGATCGCGTTCCTCGCCTCGGCGCAGAACAGCTACATCAGCGGCACCACCATCGCCATCGACGGCGGCGCCACGCGCACTGCCTGACGCTGCCCTCAGGCGGCGGCGCGCTGCTTCGCGGCGGTGCGCCGCAGGATGTCGATGAACACCTCCATCGCCGGGCTGTGCGGGCGCTTGGCGCGCGTGATCAGCGCCACCGGCCCGTAGAGTTCCTTCAGCGCCACCGGCAGCACGTGGATCAGCCGCAGCCGCGCGAAGTGACGCGCGATGTCCGCAGGCATCACGCCGAGCATGCGCGTTTCCTGCAGCATCGTCAGGTTGGTCAGCAGCGACACCGATTCGATGGCGTTGCGCGGCCGCACGCCGGCCTGCGCCATGAACAGGATGTCGAAGCGCTGGCGCACCGGCGCGGAAGGCGCGGGCAGGATCCAGCGCTCGCCTGCCAGCGCGGCGAGGCGCAGCCGCCCGGCGCGCGCGAGCGGGTTGTCGCGTCCGCAGACGACGCGGAAATCGTCGCCGTACAGCACCTCGTGCTCCAGGTCGTCCATCTGCGCGCCGCCCATCACGCGCCCGAGCATGAGGTCGATCTCGCCGCGCTTCAGCGCGCCGACCAGCATGTCGTGCGCGCCCTCCTGGATCGAGATGCGCAGTTCCGGCCGCAGCGCGGCGAGCGCGGCCACGCTGCGCGGCAGCACCACCGAGGCGGTGGAGGCCATCGCGCCTATGGTCAGCGTGCCCGCGGCGCCTTCGGCCAGCGCGCGTATGCCCTCGTGCGCCGCGTCCAGGTCCGCGAGCAGCGCGTGCGCGCGCCGGATCATCTCGGCGCCGTACAGCGTCGGCTCCATGCCGCGGCGCGAGCGCTCGAAGAGCTTCACGCCCAGCGCGGCCTCGACCTCGTGCAGCAGCCGGGTGGCGGTGGGCTGCGTCATCGCCAGTTGCGCCGCGGCGCGGCGCAGGTTCCCCGACTCGCCCAGCACCGACACCAGCAGCAACTGGCGCAGCTTGATGCGGTTGCGCAGGAACCAGGCGGGCGGGATGCGCGCGGCGGCGTCGGCCATGTCGGTCATCGTAGCGCTTCATGATATCGAAAACGGGATCGATCCATGCCGAATGCCGATTATGCTGGCATCACGCAGCGGCGTAAGGTCGCGCGAGGCGCGCGCAGGCCCGGGCGCGCAATGCAGCCATCACGCATCGGATCGAGGAGAAAACATGTTCAGCAAAGCGATCAGGCACCTTGTCGTCGCCGCATCCGCGCTCGCCGCGACCGCGGCCCATGCCGAGTACCCGGAGAAGCCGATCCGGCTGGTGGTGCCGTTCGCCGCAGGGGGGCCGAGCGACATCCTCGCGCGCATGCTCGCCGAGGGCCTCGGCACGCGCCTGGGCGCCAGCATCATCACCGAGAACAAGCCCGGCGCCGGCGGCAACATCGGCACCGAGCAGGTGGCGAAGTCGGCGCCGGACGGGTACACGCTGGGGATCGGCTACATCGGGCCGCTGGCGATCAACCCGTGGCTGTTCCCGAAGCTGGGCTACAAGCCGCTTGCGGACCTGACGCCGGTGAGCCTGCTCACCACCACGCCGCTGGTCGTCGTCGTGCATCCTGCCTTCCCGGCGAAGAGCATGGCCGACATCGTCAAGCTGTCGAAGGCCGACGCCAAGGGACTCAGCTACGCCTCCGGCGGCAACGGCTCGGCGAACCACATGGCGGCGGAACTGTTCCGCCTCGCCTCGGGCGCGAACCTGGTGCACATCCCGTACAAGGGCATCGCGCCGGCCACCACCGACGTGGTCGCCGGGCAGGTGCCGATGATCTTCAACGGCCTGTCGCTGTCGGTGAAGCAGGTCAAGGCCGGCAAGCTGCGCGCGCTGGCGGTGACGACGAAGGATCGCGCGCCGCTGCTGCCCGAAGTGCCGACGATGCAGGAAGAGGGCTACAAGGGCTACGACGTCTCGGCGTGGTTCGGGCTGCTCGCGCCGGCGAAGCTGCCGGCGCCGGTGCTCGCGCGGCTGGAGAAGGCAACGAACGAGGTGATGCGCACGCCGGAATCCGTGGCGCGCGTCGAGGGCCTGGGCATGACCGCGCGTCCGGGCACGTCGCAGGAATTCGCCCGCTTCATGAAACAGGAACTGGACGCATGGGGCAAGGTGGTGAAGGATGCGAAGCTGAAGATCGACTGAGCCTCGCGCGATGAAGAAGCCCCTGAACGTCCTGCACGTGATGTGCGACCAGATGATTTCCTCGGTGCTTCGCCCGTGGGGAAACCGCATCGCGAAAACGCCGAACATCGATGCGCTGGCCGGGCGGGGGGCGGTGTTAGAGAACCACTACTGCAACTTCCCGCTGTGCGCGCCCTCGCGCGCGTCGATGCTGACCGGGCGCCTGGCGACGCGGCTGGGCGTGTTCGACAACGCCTGCGACTACCCGTCGCAGGCGCCGACCATTCCGTACTACATGGCCGCGCTCGGCTACCACACCGCGCTGTCGGGGAAGATGCACTTCGTCGGCGCGGACCAGTTGCACGGCTACCAGGAGCGGCTCACCACCGACATCTACCCGGCGGACTTCGGCTGGACGCCGGACTGGCGGCAGGCGATCCCGGTGGCGTCCACCGGCGTCAACCTCAGAAGCGTGGTCGAGGCAGGCACCTGCCGGCGCAACCTGCAGCTCGACTACGACGACGAGGTCGGCGCCAAGGCGGTGCAGTGGATCTACGACTACGGACGCGCCGCGGACGCCAAGCCGTTCTTCTTCACCGTGTCATTCAGCCACCCGCACAACCCCTACGTCATCACGCAGCCGTACTGGGACCTGTACGACCACGCGGAGATCGACATGCCGCGCGTCGGCCCGATCCCGATCGAGCAGCTCGATGCGCACAGCAGGCGCCTGGCGCAGGTGTACAAGTTCACGCAGTACCGGGTCACTCCCGAGGACGTGCGGCGTGCACGCCACGCCTACTACGGCATGGTGAGCTACATAGACGACCATGTCGGCAGGCTGATCGCCGCGCTGCGCGACATGGACCTGGAGGAAAACACCGTCGTGGTGTTCAACTCCGACCACGGCGACATGCTCGGCGAGCGCGGCCTCTGGTACAAGTGGATGCATTTCGAGGGCGCGATGCGCATCCCGCTCATCGTCTCGGTGCCCGGCGCAAAGGCCGCGCGCGTCGCCGCGCCGGTGTCGCTGCTCGACCTGCTGCCGACGCTGGTGGACATCGGCTCGATGTCCGGCCGCGCGGTGGAGCAGGTCGCGGAGATCGAGGGCACGAGCCTCCTGCCGGCGATCCTCGGCCAGGCGGCGCTGCCGCCGGAACGGCCGGTGTATTCCGAAATGACCGCGGACGGCACCGCGAACCCCAGCCTGATGGTGCGCCGGGGCGACTGGAAGTACATCGCCTGCGAGGGCGACCCGGACATGCTTTTCAACCTGAAGGACGACCCGGACGAGGTCGCGAACCTCGCCGGCACGCCCGGCGCCGCGCAGGTCGAGCGCGAGCTCGCGGCGCTGGTGGCGAAGAACTGGGATGCCGCCGCGCTGAAAGCCGAGATGAAGGAAAGCGCGCGGCGCAGGCTGTTCATCCAGCAGGCGCGCAACGACTCCGGCGCACCGGCCTGGGACTACCAACCGTTCAAGGACGCAACGAAACAGTACGTGCGCGGCGGCGGCGCTGCTGCCGGTGCCACCGCCACCAAGGCGCGGGCGCGCTACCCGTTCGTGCCACCGAAGCCGCCCGATAATCCGGAGTAAGCGCTTCGGCTACAGTAGGCGCCCCCAATCAAGCGCAGGACGGCACGATGAGCGATCCCCGGTTCCACGGCGTCTTCCCTTACCTGGTGTCCCCGGTCAAACCCTCGGGCGAGGTCGACGCCGAGGTGCTCGGCAGGCTGAGCGACGACCTCATCAAGGCTGGCGTGCACGGGCTGACGCCGCTCGGCTCGACCGGCGAGTTCGCCTACCTCACGCGCGAGCAGCGCCGGCGCGTGGTCGAAGTCGTCGTCGAGGCTGCGGCGGGCCGCGTGCCGGTGGTGGCAGGCGTCGCGTCGACCACCACCGATGACGCGGTGCTGCAGGCGCGCGATTACGAGAAGCTCGGCTGCAACGGCATCCTGGCGATCCTGGAAGCCTACTTCCCGATCGCGGATGAAGGCGTGCACGCGTATTTCAAGGCGATCGCCGATGCAGTCGGGCTGCCGGTGGTGCTGTACACCAACCCGAACTTCCAGCGCTCGGACCTGAGCCTGCCGGTGATCGAGCGCCTGTCGCGCGTGGCGAATATCGGCTACATCAAGGATGCGTCCAGCAACACCGGGCGGCTGCTGTCGATCATCAACCGCGTCGAGGGACGCATGCAGGTGTTCGCTGCCTCGGCGCATATCCCGGTGTGCGTGATGATGATCGGCGGCGTCGGCTGGATGGCCGGGCCGGCCTGCGTCGCGCCAGGCCAGAGCGTCGAGCTGTACGAACTCTGCAAGCGGGGCGACTGGACAGCCGCGATGCAGCGCCAGCGCCCGCTGTGGGCGCTGAACCAGGCATTCGCCAAGTACAACCTCGCCGCCTGCATCAAGGGCGGCCTCGCGCTGCAGGGCTATGGCGTGGGCGCGCCGCTTGCGCCGCAGGCACCGCTGTCGCCGGAAGGCATCGAGGAGGTGCGCCGGGCCCTGGGGGCGATCGGGGCGCTGTAGGTGGACACGCGCTGTCCGCTCTGCGGCGCGGCCCTCGGCAAACGCAAGCTCGCCGCGGCCATCGTCGCGCGCATGGACATGGACTGCATGCACTGCAAGGGCCGCATCCGGCTGAACCTGCATCCGCTCGAGCTGCGCATCGTGCTGCTCGCCACCGCGGCATTCGTCGCGGCGGCGCTGCTTGCGTACCTGATGCAGAGCGAGGCGTTGGTGCTGCTCGCCTTCGGCATTGCGGCGGCAGGCGCGATCGCGCTCGAGCTGCACGCGCGCCTGCGCTTGCGCGACTGGCCGCGCTACGCGCGCGCCGAGCCGCCCGCCGGCACCTCGCCGCCGGCTCAGTAGACGAAGGCCCGCACCAGGTTCAGGTCGCCGATCTTGCGCAGCGGCACGACAAAGCTTTCGCGGCGCTCGCGCGCGGTGTTCTCGTGGACGATCAGGCTGATGCGCGCGGTGATGAGGTCGCGCTCGCGGGTGGATTCGTCGAAGTGGTAGCCCGAGGCGCCGAAGTTGCCCCAGTAGTTGACGTACACGCGCCACGCGCCCCGATGCGGCGCGGTGACCGAGAAGATCTCGGGCCCGGCACCGTCCACGCTGTCGACATCGAAGCCGCCGCCCGCGGCCAGCACCGGCCGCGCCCAGTAGGCGTGCTGGCCATCGGGTGCGAGCACGTGCAGGTCGACTTCGGCCTGCGGGTCGTCCCAGGTCAGCACCATGCGAAGCTGCGCCTGCGGCCGGCTGGCGTTTGCCTCGTAGAACTGCACGCGCTTCGACTTGCCGCCGGGCAGGCGCAGTTCCACGCCGTTGGAGCCGGCGCCGAATGCCCAGGGCCGCGCGAACGCGCCGTCCTTGCCGGTGTACAGCGGCATCGGGTTGCCGTTTACCACCAGCGTCGGCGGCCGGCGCGCGTTGCCCGCGGCCTTCAGGCTGCCGGCGATCAGTGCGCGGTGCTTCTGTCCGCCGCGGTCTATCGGCGGCGTGGGATAGGCGTGGCGCACCTCGCCCGCGGCGTCGACCAGGCCGCTGTGGTTCCAGCCGCCGGTCGGCCGCTGCAGCAAATCCGGGGAAGAAGGCGGCGACGAGACCTGCGCGCGGGCCGCCGCACAGGCCAGGGCGAGGGCCAAGGCCGCGGCGCGCATCAGCGGTAGGCGAACGAGGCCACGCGGGTCAGCTCGCCTGGCTTGCGCATCGGCACGCGAAAGCTGCGCACGGTCTCGCGGTCGGTGCCTTCGCCCGAGACGACCGCGAGCTGCGCGGTGGTGACGATGCCGCGGTGCTCCTCGCCGCCGGCGCCGAAGTAGTTGACGAACACGTGCCAGATGCCGGGCGCGGGCGCGGCGCTGGCGTAGATCTCCGGGCCGTAGCCGGTGGTGACATCCACGTCCAGCGCGCCGCCGCTCGCGCCGACGCGACGCGCGTAGTACACGTGTTCGCCATCCGGCGCGATGACGTGCAGGTCGAGGTCGGTGCCGTCGGTGTCCCAGGACAGCACGACGCGCAGCCGCGCCTGCGGCCGCAGCGCGTTCGCATCGTAGAACTGCGTGCGCCGCCGCTCTTTGCCGTCGGCCGAGCGCACTTCCACCGCGTTTGAGCGTGCGGCGAAGGAGTATGCGCGCGCGAAGGCACCGGTCTCGTTGGTGGGCAGCGGCATGGCGATGCCGTTCACCACCAGCGTGCCCGGGCGCCTGTCGCCGCGCGGCGCCTTCGGCGATCCGGCGATGCGGCCGCGGATCAGCGCGGCGTTGCCGTGCCCGCCGGTATTCGCGGATGACGCCGGGTAGTTCACTTCCTGGATGAAGCCGGATTCGCCGCCGCCGTGGCGCCAGCCGCCGACCGGCAGTTCGATCGCGGTCTGCGCGAGCGCGCCGCCGGCGAGGCTGCACAGGACGATGGCGGCAAGGGCGCGCAATGTTCAGAGCTCCAGCAGCCGGCGCGCGAGGCGCTCGACATAGGCTTCGTCCGCGCCATTCGGATGGAAGCGCAGCGAGAGGTGCAGGTACTCGTGCGCGAGCGCGAGGCGGCCTTCGCGCGTGCGCCAGTCGCGCGCGTAGATGCGCAGGCGCTGCTGGTCGGCGTAGGGGTTGCCCGCGGCGAGCGCGCAGACGCGCAGCGGCGCGCGGGGCGGCTCGTACCCGGGCTCGCGGTGAAGTTTCTTTCGCCAGCCGTCGGCAGCGCGCGCAAGCCAGGCCTCGGCTTCGCCGATGCGCCGGCAGTCCTCGCCGCCTTCGAGGCCGGCGAGCTCGGCGTCCGGATAGGCGCGCGAGAGGATCTCGTCGAATCCCGCGCCGCTGCGCGACCACTCGAGCGCGTCGCGCCAGGACATCCGGTTCGGCGCCGGCGTGTCGCGGTGATAGCGCACCGTAACGCCGCGCAGCACCAGGTCGTCGGTGAACTTCGCCGCCGCCAGCGCCTGCGCGGTGGGCGGATTCGGGCTGACGCGCTGCGTGCGCGTGGAGTCGGCGATGCGCCAGCAGCCGGCCTCGACGCCGGCGTTCTGCACCAGGTAGCTGCGCGCCGCCACCGCCAGCGCGCGCGCGGCGGCAGATTGCGCACCGCCGCCTTCGCGGTCGATGACGCGCGCCACGTAGCCGTTCAGCGTGAAGCGGCCGCTGATGCGCTTGCCCGCGTCGATGGCGAGTTCGCCGCGCGCGCCGGCGTCGATGCGCAGCCAGTTGCCGTTCTCGAAGGCGATGCGATAGGCGCCATGCATGCGTCCCGTCGCCGCCGGCAGCACCGCCTTGACCGGATAGCGGGCGAAGAAATCCACTTCGACGCAGGGCGCCTGCGCGGGCTCGCCGCTGCGCGGTTCGGGCAGCGCGGCGGCGAGCGCCTGCGCGTGGCTGCGCAACGCGCTGCGGCTTGCGCCGCGCGCGCCGAACCAGAACGGCGTGCCATCGGCGAGCCAGCCGGCGGCGCCGCCCATGCCGTCCCAGGTCCAGGTCTTGAAGCGCACGCCGCTGCCGAGGGCGCGCCAGGCGTCGCGGCCGTAGCCGGCAAGGCTGACTTCCAGCAGCGCGCGGCGCGCCTCGCTGCGCGCGGCTGGCGACATGCCATCCAGCGCCGCGAGGATGTCGCCGACAGCCGCGCGCGAATCCTCGCGCCAGCGCGGCGGCGGCAGGCCGAGCCGCTGGTGGTCGAAGTACGCGCCGCAGGAGCGCGCCAGCGCGGCGTCGCGGCCGATGCTCTCGCCCGGCGCGCAGCAGTAGTGTTCCGGGTCGCTCGCCTTGCGTGCGTGGCTCGCGCAGACATAGGGCGGCTCCTGCGCGTTCGCATCGACGAGCTGCGCGTAGGTGAAGAGTTTCCACAGGCTGCCGACCGGCACTGGCGCA
>JBFWRS010000044.1:17525-25133 GCA_050248795.1 Burkholderiales bacterium
GCGCGACGCCGCGCTCCTGGTGTCAGCGCGCGACGCCGCGCTCCCAGGGTCCGCCGCCAGCGCCGCGCCCCACACGGCGAGGGCGGCGGCAAGGCTAGCGAATCTCGATGCGCGCACGCGGCCGCTCCTCGAAGGCCTTCTGTTCCGGCTGGTACATGCGCGTGTAGCGCACCGGCGGCAGCGCGTAGCTGCCCGCCTGCGCGACGCGCAGCAGATGGCTGACGCTCAACTCGCCCGTGAGTTCCTCCACCGGGAAGGCGTAGCCGCCGGGCGTGGCGTCGAACCTTGCGCGCTCGAGCGCCGCGGCCTCCTTGCTGCCGGGCTTTCTCACCGCGATGCCCCAGGTCGAGCGGTCGGCGCTGGCGCCGGGCGGCAGTGCCACCTCGACGACGCCGTAGCGCAGCCGCGCGCCGGGGCGCGGCTTCAGCACGATTTCGTCCAGGTACAGCGCATCGGTCTGCAGCGGCGTGTTCGCGCCCACCGCTTCCAGCGCGTATTCCGCGGGCGCGGCGGCCGGGTCGAGCGGCGCGGCCGCCGCCTCGCCGCCCGGCGCGGCGGGCTTTGCCGCTGGCTGCGCGCCCGCGTCGATGCGCGTCAGGCGCCAGATGCGCCGCTCTATCGTCAGCGGCAGCGTGCTGTGCTCGGGTTCGCGCGAGGCGTAGCTGACGATGGCCTGCATGCCCGCTGCCGCCGGGGCGGCGAGCGGCAGCGCGGCTGGCAGCGGCGCACCCGCAGGCAGGCGCCAGAGCCGCTGGCCGGTGGCGCTGCTCACCGCTTCCCAGGGGGCATCGAGCGTCACGCCGCTGTCGCTGCCGCGTGGCGCCGCGCCGCCGAGCGCGCGCTGGATCCATACCAGCGCCAGCGCGCGATCCACGGTTGCCATGTCGGCCGACACATCCTGCAGCACGCGCGCGGCTTCTGCCATCGGGCCGCGCTTCGCCATCAGCGCGAGCGCGTGCGCCAGCGGTACGCCGCTCGCGCGCAGGGACTCGATCGCGGCTGCCTGCGCCTGCGCCAGCCGCGGCGGTAGCGGTGCCTTCGCGCGCAGCGCCACGTGAACCGTGAGCACCCGCGTCATCGCATCCACGCTCGCGTGCTCGGCGTCGGCAAGCACCAGGCTGTCCGCGCGCGCTGCCGGCTGCGCCGCGTCTGGCACCGGCCGCGCGGCGATCTCGTCGGCCAGCGCGGCGGCGAGCGAACGCACCGGCAGGCCGAGTTCCTGCGTCCAGTAGAGCATCAGTGCGCGATGCCAGTGCGAGCGCTTCACGCCCGCGCTGCGGTACACCTCGAGCAGCCTGTCCCAATGGCCGGGCGGCATGGCAAGGCCCAATGCGCGGCTCGCGTGCCAGTCGGCGTAGTAGGCGTACGCGGTCAGCAGCGCGTCGCCGTCCCTGGCGGGCGCACTCCACCAGCCGAACACCGCCTTCGGGCCGGCGAACTGCGCCAGCCGGAATCGCTGCGTGTGCAACTGCTGCCTGAGGCGCGGCGCAAGGCGTTCGTCGCCGGCGCCGAGCGACTGCACCGCGAGGCTGTAGGGAATCAGGCGGCTCGCGGTCTGCTCGACGCAGCCATGCGGGTAGTCGATGAGTTCGTCCATGACGCGGCGGAACTGCGCCGCGGCGGAATCGGCGAAGCGTACTGTGATGCCGCCGGCATCCGGCGGCAGCTCGAGCGGCGCATCGGCGGCGATGCTCACCGAGCGTGCGCCCGGCCAGTGCACCGGGATGGACGTCAACGGCACGCTAAGGGAATCGACCACCTGGCCGGCCGTGGCGAGCGACAGCGTCATGCTCGAATCGCCGGACGAGACGTCCAGCGGCAGGCGGACGAAGTTCGCGCCTGGTTTCAGCGTCAGGCGCTCGGCTTTCGCCAGCCCGGCGCCGCGCGCGGAGAATTCCGCCACTACTGGCTCGCTGCCCTGGTTGAACAGTGCCGCGCTCGCCTGCGGCGCGTCGCTCGCGCGCAGCCATGTCGGGCTCGCCCACTTCACGTACAGCGCCTTGTCGGAGCGCACGTGGCTGGCGGACTGGCCGACGACGCCGGCGGCATCGATCGCGCGCGCGGTGATCCGCCAGCGCGTCAACGCGTCGGGCATGGTGAATTCGAGCGTCGCGCGCCCGTCTGCGCCGGTGACTAGGTCGGGCTGCCATAGCGCGGTGTCGCGGTCGTCGCGCCGCGGCCGCTCGAGCACCTTTACGGCGCGTTCGGGCGACTGGCGCCGCGATGGCGCGGACGCGCGCCCGCGCGGGCGCGCGAGGTCGTAGCCGATGAAGTTCAGGCTCGCCGAGGTGCGCACGTTGTTTCGCCGCGGGTGGTAGAAGAAATCGAAGATGTCGGGCGCGATCTCGGGCTGCAGCACGTAAACCATTTCGTCCACCACCGACACCGTCAGCCGCGCGCCGGCAGCGGCCCTGCCGGCGATGCTGGCGGCGAGTTCCAGCTTCACCGTCTCGCCTGGCGCGTACACCGGTTTGTCCGCCTTCACGCGCACGTCGATCTTCGGCTGTTCGACGCGCAGCCCCTGGTTCTGGAACGCGTATTCGCCGGCCTTCACGTACACCACGGACAGCGTGATGTTGGGGCTGTAGTCCTCGCCCACCGGCAGCGCGGCGCGCCACTGCGTCGGCGTGATGCGCGTGGTCTTCACCCATGACTCGCCCGATACGAGCAGCGCCGTCTTCTCGACGCGGTCGCGTTCCAGCGTGAGAAGGGCGTGGTCCACCGGCTGCGGGAAGGTGATCAGCGCGCTGGCGGTGTCCCCCGGCCGGTAGCTGGCGCGGTCCAGCACGATTTCGATGGTGCCCTGCGGTGCGGCGATGCCCTCGCCGCTGACCCAGTGCGAGGCTGCGCCGACGATGTTGCCGGCGGCGTCGCGCAGGTTCACGGTGTAGCTGCCGGGCTGGTCGAACGCGATCGCGACCTGCGCGCGGTCGGCGAGGCGGCCGGTGGCGCGCTTGCGGTCTTCGAGCCGGATGCTTTCCCAAGTCTCGGGCGGCATGCCCTGCTGCCGCAGCGCGCGGATCGCAAATCGCACGCTTTCCTTCGGCGCCGAGAACGACTTCGCCGCGGAGAGTGCGTACAGGCCGGCGCCGCGCTCGATCAGGATCTCCTTCGTCGTGCGCACGCGGTACGCGGCGCCGTCGGTGGCTAGCGCAGTGAGCACGTAGCGGCTGGGCTCGGTCGCCGCCGGCAGGGTGAACTGCGCCATGCCGCTTGCATCGGTGGTGAGCGAGGTGCTCGCGAGCTTGAGCGCGAACTGCCCCGCGTAGCCGAGGTCGCCCTCGACCATGGTGAGGCGCTGCGCGCGCACGCCGAGTTCCACCCGGGCGCCGGGCACCGGCTTGCCGTCCGGATAGCTCAATTGCAGGCGGCCGGAAATGGCATCGCCGGTCCTGTAATCGCGCTTGTCGGTGATCAGCCCGATCTCGAAATGCGGCTTCAGGTAGTCGGCGACACGGAACGCCGCGCCATAGGTGTCGCCCTTGTAGGTGAAGCGAAGCTCATAGCCGCCTGCGCCGGCGTTCTCGGGCAGGCGAAAGCTGGTGGCTGCCCCCGCATTCCCGTCGAAGCGAACTTTCTGCGTCGCGACCGGAAAGCCGCCTGGATCGAACACCGAGATGTCGAGTCCGGCGGCGGCCGCCGCGCGCGTTTCGCGGGCCGACACCAGCTCGCGGCCGAGGAACTTCACGAACACCTCGTCGCCGGGCCGGTACAGCGGCCGGTCGGTCACTGCATACAGGCGCGTGTTGTAGATCTCGCTGTCGTAGTAGTAGTTCTCGGAAACGAACACGCCGCCGGCCGGGTCTTCGCCGAACACGTAGGTCTTCTCCGGCGCGCTGCGCGTGAACACCGCCAGGCCCGACCCGTCCGTCGCCCCGGTCTGCAGCGCGCCGATGCCGTCTGTCCAGACCACTTTGGCGTTCGCCACCGGCCTGCCGTCGCCGCGTTCCGCGACCCACGCCAGCATCTGCCCGGCGGAGACCTTGGTTATCGCGACCGTGCTGGAGACGAACACCAGCGTGGTTGCGCGATGCTCGCCGAGCAGCGCCTCGACCAGGTACAGCCCGGGTGCGCGCCTGCCGAGGGGGATCATCACGTTGCCCTGCTGCACCCTGATGAAGTTGCTCGAGGAGCCCGACAGCTTCACGCCCTTGGGCGGTTCGATCGGGCGCGCCAGCTCCACCGGGTAGCGGAAGCTGTCGGTGAGCACCATGCCCCGGATCGGCGCGTACTGCGGATGCTGCGCCTCGGGCGCACGCTGGCCGATCTGCGCATGCGTCTTCGTCCCCGGCGCCTGGCTGGTCACGGCAAGCCGCGCTTCCGGCGTGAATAGCCTGCGCCACACGGTGCGCGACTGCAGCCACCAGGTGTCCCAGACCCGCGCCAGCGCGTTCGACAGGCCTTCGCCCGCATACGCGCCGGCAACGTCGACGCGATGCAGGTTCTTCTGCCGCTGCAGGAATTCGAGCGGTTTCGGGATGCGGTACACGCGCAGGTCGACGCCGCCGTATGCGGCCACTGCGTGCAGCGACGTGGCTTCGAGCCGCACCATGGCCTCGGCGTCCGGCGCCCAGGAAGCATCCGAAAGCAGGAAGAACGGATCGCCGCGCTCGGGCGCGTACTCGGCGTGCAGCGGCGCCGCGACGAGCGCGGCGAAAATGATCACGAGCGCGCGCAGCATCATGCGCTGAGGAAGGCGAGGCGGAACACGCCGGCGAAATTGGGATTGCCGCGATCGGGTTGCCAGCGCGTGTCGCTCCAGCGCAGCAGCTGCGGCAGGCCGACCGCGCGCAGGCCGTTGTCGCGCGGCGTTTCGGTGCCGGTGTGATACGCGATCGACGTACCCATCCACACCATCACGTGCTGGTCGTCGCCCTGGTCGAAAAACAGCAGGTCGGCCGGCTGCGCGAGGTTGCAGTCGCGCGCCACCATGCGCGTGTTCTCCTGCACCAGGTCGATGGCGCCGGCGTAGGCGGCGTGCGAGCCGTCGGCGAGCCGCCAGCGGTGGCGCAGCGCCGCGAGTTGCGCATCGTCCAGCGCGGGCTCGGGCGGCACCGGGCGGCCGAGGAATCCGTTTGCCCGCTTCCATGCCGGGTCGTGCGCGCGCAGCGCTTCGGCGACCGCGAAGCGCACCAGGCCTGCGCAGTCGCGGTGGTGCCAGCGCGGCGTCGGCCCGCGCTCGACCTGGGCGGAGACGATCAGCACCATCCAGGCGCGGAATGCGCGCGATTGCTGCGGCGTCAGGCGGCCGCCCGCGAACGCCGGCATCGCCGCCAGCGCCAGCAGCGCGCCGAGGAAGCCGCGACGCTTCACTCCAGGGGCTCCCAGCGCGCCGGCTGCCAGCCGTCGCGACGTGCGGCGTCCTCTTCGAGCACCAGGCGGTGCGCGGGATACCTCGCCAGCGCCGCGAGTCGCGGCGCGAGGTGCGTCTTCAGCGCCGCCGACAGCACCGATTCGTGCGCGCGCGGCACCGCGGCGCCGGCCTCGCGGGCGACCATGTCGGCGAGCATGCGCGGTGTCACCACGGCGAGCGTGACGCCTTCGCGCGGCAGCTGGTCGGCGACGCCGGGATGCCGGCGCGCGATGGTGTCGATGGCGAGATCCACCAGCGCGGCGTCGGGCGAGAACACGCCCAGCGTGCCGCTCGCGGCCAGGGTGGGCGCGGCGACCAGCGCGGTGACGTGCCGGCGGGACGCATCTGGCGTGGCGCCCGCGGCGCGCCAGGTCTGCGCGCCGCCGCCCGCTTGTCGCCGCGGCAGCGCTGCAGGGTCGCGCGCCAGCGTTGCGTCCTTCTGCTGGCCGCCGCTGAAGCCGGGCTTGCGCAGCGCCCATTTCGCCATGCCGGCGAACAGCGCCTCGTTGTCGGCGGCGGATTTCGTCATCCTGGCGACGAAGAGAGGCGCGTACAGCGTCGAGTGCGGGTACCAGCAGGCGATCGCGCTCGATGCCTCCGGTACGCTCACCGCCTTCTGCGCCACCCTGGCCGGCATGCGCGCATCCAGCGGCAGCAGCAGGCAGGCACCGGCGTTGGCCGGCGCGGCGCCCCACAGCGCCGCGTCGTCGAAAGCCCTGCGCGTCGTCTGTCCCGGGCGCAGCAGCAGCCGCGTGCTCCAGGTGTCGCCGACGAGGTCGAAGCGCAGCGCCTCGATGCCGGGCACGAAATCCTCGTAGCCGAGCGCGAACGCCGAGGCGCCCACCGCCAGCGCGTGTGTGGAGCGGGCAGCGCCGAGGCGGAAATGGCTGGTCAGCGCGCCGTCGGCGCGCAGCCACGACGACAGCGCATCGCGCGAGGCGGCGACGAAGCGGCCCTTGGCGTCCAGCAGCATGCCCGGGTCGGAAAGCACTGCGATGCGTTCGCCGCGCACGGCGACGATCAGCGTGCGCCTGGGGCCGATCCTCAAGGCGTACACCGGGAAGTCGAGGCCGTGCCCGGCGGCGTCCTGCAGCCGCGTGAGCTGCCGGTCCTTCAGCGCCACCGCGGCGGCCTCCTGCAGCACGCGCGCCATCGCGCCGCGCCGCATCACCAGCGCGTAGTGCCGCAGCGCGCCATTGCCGTCGCGCCAGAACGCGAGCTCCGCGGGTTCGTCCAGCGCCATGCCGAGGATGCGATCCGACCAGTCGAGCTTGTGCTCCCAGGCGATGCGCCTGAGGCTGCCCTTGAGGCCCAGCCTGTCCTCGTGCTGCTCGTAGTAGAAGACGATGTCCTCGGTGAGCACGTCGCGCAGCACCGGCACGCGCAGGAGGTCGCGCGGCAGCTTCGACAGGCTCGCGGACACGATTGCCGCGTCGGGCGCGGCGAGGTCGACCGCGAGGCGCGTCGCCGCCAGCGTGGCCGGTTTCCAGAGGAAGTGTCGATAGGCAAGGGCGGCCGCGATCGCGACAAGCACGACGGCGGCGGCGAGCAGGCTGATGCGGAGGGTGCGCACGGCTGATGCCGATATTACGCGCGCGCGAGCTGTCCCCGTGCGGCCGGCTTCGTGGCGGTTCCGCGATCGATTGTGGCGTTCTTCTCGCGCAGCGCATGCGCGAGGTAGCGGCCGGTATGGCTGGCGGCTTCCTTCGCCACCGACTCCGGCGGGCCCGCGACGACGATGCGGCCGCCGCCGTCGCCGCCCTCGGGCCCGAGGTCTATCACCCAGTCGGCGGTCTTCACCACGTCGAGGTTGTGCTCGATCACCACCACGGTGTTGCCGGCATCGCGCAGCCGGTGCAGCACGTCGAGCAGCAACTGGATGTCGTGGAAGTGCAGGCCGGTGGTCGGCTCATCCAGGATGTAGAGCGTGCGCCCGGTCTCGCGCTTGGAGAGTTCCAGCGACAGCTTGACCCGCTGCGCTTCGCCGCCCGAGAGCGTGGTGGCGGACTGGCCAAGGCGCACGTAGCCGAGGCCGACGTCGATCAGCGTCTGCAGCTTGCGCGCCAGCGCCGGCACCGGGGCGAAGAATGCCGCCGCCTCGGTGACCGTCATCTCCAGCACTTCCTGCACGTTGCGGCCCTTGTAGCGGATGTCGAGCGTCTCGCGGTTGTAGCGCCTGCCGTGGCAGACGTCGCAGGCGACGTAGATGTCGGCGAGGAAGTGCATCTCGACCTTGATGACGCCGTCGCCCTGGC
>JBFWRS010000045.1:0-25017 GCA_050248795.1 Burkholderiales bacterium
TCGAACCGAAGACCCGCTACAAGATGCTCGCGGCGCTGGTGATCCCGCGGCCGATCGCGTTCATCTCCACGCGCAGCGATAACGGCGTGGCCAACTGCGCGCCGTTCTCGTTCTTCAACGTCATGTCTCAGGACCCGCCGCTGCTCGTCGTCAACATCGGCACGCGGGACGGCGGCGGCATCAAGGACACCGCGAGGAACATCCTGCGCACCGGGGAGTTCGTCGTCAACCTGGTCGACGAGGCGACCGCGAACGGCATGCATATCGCGAGCGGCGAGTTCGCCGAGGACGAAAGCGAATTCGACCGGGCGGGTTTCACGCCGGTCGAGTCGTTGGTGGTGAAGCATCCGCGCATTGCGGAGTCGCCGGCTGCGTTCGAATGCCGCTTGTGGAAACGCATCGAGCTGCCGCGCGCGCGGGAGATCCTGTTCGGGGAGATCGTGCACCTGCACGCGCGCGAAGGGCTGATCGACCCGCAGACCCTGCGCATCAATGACGGCGCCTACCAGCCGATCGGGCGCCTCTACGCCAACGGTTACTGCACCACGCGCCAGCGCTTCAAGCTTCCCGGCGCCCTTCCCTGACACGTTGCTCGCGGGCTGGCCACAGTTGGTGGACAGCCGCATAAGAAGCTGGCAGGTGATTTGGTGCGTTTTCGCACCAATCGGCAGAATTTCCCCGGGTATTTCAATGTCATACGTTGAACTGACGCAGGTCGGGGATAGCCTATCCGGCAATGAGCCTGCGCGCCCGCATCCTGCTGCTCGTCCTCGCAGCCACGCTGATGCCGGTGCTCGCCATGACATGGCTGCTGTTCCAGCAGCGTGACCTGGACGTCGCGCAGGCGCGCGAGCAACTCGCTTCGATTGCCGAGGGCCTGGCCGAAGACCTGGAATACCGCATCGCCGGCACGTCACAGTTGCTCTACGGCCTGGGCCGGGTGCCGATGCTCGCCAGCGGCACGAAGGAGCAGTGCTCGTCCTTCCTCGCCGACGTGCTGAGGGAGCATCCTCAGTACACCGGCATCCTCACCATCCTGCCGGACGGCGAACTGCATTGCGATTCGCTGCGCAGCGGCCGCGTGCTGCAGCTTTCGGACCGCGGCTACTTCAAGCGCGCGCTGGCCTCGGACAAGCACGTGGTCGAGCCGGTGTTCGGCCGCCTCACCGGCATCGCGGTACTGCAGATCGCCTACGCGGTCAGGGACGGCGAAGGCCAGTCGCAGTACGTGCTGCTGGCATCTCTCAACCTCGACCAGTTCGCGCAGGCGGGAAACACCGCGCTTCCGCATGCAGGCACGGTGTTCCGGATATGGGACGCGAAGGGCAGGATCCTGGTGCGCAGTCCGCCGGCCGGCAAGAACCAGCTGGGCAAGCCGTACCCGGACGTCGAGGTAAACCAGCGCGTGCTGGCTCCAGGGCTGGGCCACAGCGTCACTTTCGCGGCAGCCGGCGGCGCGCAGATCTGGTCGGCGGCAGCGCTGCCGCGTACCCGCGACACCGGATTGCGCCTGACGCTGGACATTCCCACCGCGCAACTTAGCCAGGCCGCCGACCGCCAGTTCCTCGAAGCGCTGCTGTTGCTCGCCGCGCTGTCGGTGGCGATCGTCGCCGCCGCGATCGCGCTTGCCGAGTACTCAGTGCGGCGCCAGGCCGCGCGCCTGGTGCAGGCGGTGGCGCGCATCGACGCCGGCGACCTCGGCACGCGCATCGGCGCCCCCTACCCGCGCGGCGAGCTTGGCGAGGTAATGGCGGCGCTGGACCGCACCGCGAGCTCGCTCGAGACGCAGCGCGAGGAGATCCGGCGCTACAACGAGAAGCTCGTCAGCCAGGCGAGCCACGATGCGCTGACCGGGCTTGCCAACCGCAACCTGCTGGCCGACCGCCTGCACCAGACCCTGGTGCACGCCGGGCGCACCGGGCGCATGGCGGCGGTGCTGCTGCTGGACCTGGATCGCTTCAAGACGGTCAACGACAGCCTCGGGCACAAGGTCGGCGACGAGATGCTGCAGGAGGTCTCCTCGCGCCTCACCGGCTGCGTGCGCGACGGCGACACGGTGGCACGCCTGGGCGGCGACGAGTTCGTCGTCGTGCTCTCGGACCTTGCGCGCATCGCGGACGCGGTTCCGGTCGCCGAGAAGGTGCTCGCCGCGATCGCCGCGCCGCTCGCCGTCGGCGGGCGCGAGTTCGTCGGCAGCGCGAGCATCGGCATCAGCGGCTTCCCGCACGACGGCCGCGACGCCGACACGCTGCTGCGCAACGCCGACGTCGCCATGTACCGCGCCAAGGCGGAAGGCGGCAACCGCCACGCCTTCTTCACGCAGGAAATGAACGCCCGCGTGCTCGAGCGGCTCGAGATCGAGGCAGGCTTGCGGCGCGCGATCGAACGCGACGAGCTGGTGCTGCACTACCAGCCCATCGTCGATGCCCGCAGCCGCCGCATCACCAGCGCCGAAGCGCTGGTGCGCTGGCAGCATCCGGAACGCGGCCTGATTCCGCCCGGCCGCTTCATCTCCGTGGCCGAGGAATCCGGGCTCATCGTGCTGGTCGGCGCATGGGTGCTGAACGCGGTCTGCTCGCAGGTCGCCGCGTGGCGGCGGGCCGGCCTCGACGGGCTGCGGGTGGCCGTAAACCTGTCCGGCCGGCAGTTCGCCGAGCAGGACCTTGCCCAGACCGTAGGCAACCTGCTGCAACGCACCGGATGCCCTGCAGGGTCGCTCGAACTCGAGATCACCGAGAGCATGATCATGCGCAACCCGGATGCCGCGTTGCACACCATGCACCGGATCGACAACTTGGGCGTCAGCCTGTCGATCGACGATTTCGGCACCGGCTACTCGTCGCTGTCGTACCTGAAGCGCTTTCCGGTCAGCAAGCTGAAGATCGACCGCTCATTCGTGCGCGACATCCACCTTGATGCCGACGACGCCACCATCGTCGAGGCGATCGCGGCGCTGGCGAAGAAGCTCGAGCTCGGCATCGTCGCCGAGGGCGTCGAGACCGAGGAACAGCTCGAATACCTGGTTTCCCTTGGCTGCGACGAGTGCCAGGGCTTCCTCTTCAGCCGCCCCGTTCCGGCGGCAGAGTTCGCGGCACTGCTGCGAGCCGACCCTGCAGGGCAGGCGCGCCAACACGCGGCCGGCGAAATCACGTAACCTCGCGCGATGCTCCGGGGGGAGATCGCAGTCTGCGCCGGCCTCGTGCTGGCCCTGCCGGCCGTCAGTGTGAAGGCGGCCGATCCGCGCTACTTCGCGCTCACGCCCGAGGTCACGCGCGCCCTCGTCATGCGCGCCGAGCCAGCAACGAGCGGACGCCGGGTGGGAGAAGTCCCCGCCGGCGCCAACGGGCTGGAGAACAAGGGCTGCAGGGGCGCGAGCGATGTCGCCTGGGACCACCTGTCGCGCGGGATTCGCGAGGCAATGGCGCGCGAGCGCTGGTGCCGCGTGCGCTACGACGGCCGCGAGGGCTGGGTCGCGGCGCGCTTCCTGCGCGAGGGCAGCGCACCGACCGCAGCCGCCGGCAGGACCACGCTTGCCGCCACGCCAGGCAGCCCAGGGGCCGGCATCGCCCCCGGCGACGGCAAGCTGATCGGCATCGAGTGGCGCCTCGCGCAGGTCGGCGGCATCGAGACGCGCAGTTCGGTGGCGTGGATCCGTTTCCGCGACAACGGCGACATCGAAGGCCATACCGGCTGCAACCGGCTGCGCGCCACCTTCGTCGCCGGCACGACCGCGCTGCGCATCGGACCGCTAACCTCGACGCGCATGGCATGCACCGACGATGCCGCATCCGCGCAGGAAAACCTGCTGCTGGGCGCACTCGAGGCGACAGAGGCACACCAGGTCGCGAATGGCGCGCTGCGGCTCTTCGACGCGGGCGGCGCGGTGCGCGCGGTATTGAGGCCGGCGCGCTGAACCGTCAGGATTTCAGCCGGTACCCGGTCCTGAAAATCCACGTCACGGCGGCGAGGCAGGTGACGAGGAAGCCGAGCGTCGCCGCCAGGCTCACGCCCACGTGCACGTCGGCCGCGCCGTAGAAGGTCCAGCGGAAGCCGCTGATCAGGTACACCACCGGGTTGAACAGGCTGAAGGTGCGCCAGGCCGGCGGCAGCATGTCGATGGAGTAGAACGCACCGCCGAGGAACGTCAGCGGCGTCACCACCAGCATGGGAATGAAGTTCAGTTGCTCGAATCCTTCCGCCCAGACGCCGAGGATGAAGCCGAACAGGCAGAAGCTCACGGCGGTAAGCACCAGGAACGCGAGCATCCACCACGGGTGCAGGATGCTCACCGGCACGAACAGGTACGCGGTGGCGAGGATCACCAGCCCGAGGATCACCGACTTCAGCGCCGCTGCGCCCACGTAGCCCAGCACCATCTCCAGCGGCGACACCGGCGCCGACAGGACCTCGTAGATGGTGCCGGTGAAGCGCGGCAGGTAGATGCCGAAGGCGGCATTGGTCAGGCTCGCGGTGAGCACCGACAGCATGATCAGGCCGGGCACGATGAAGGCGCCGTAGCTGATGCCGTCGACCTCGGTCATGCGCGAGCCGATCGCGGCGCCGAAGACGATGAAATAGAGCGAGGTCGTGAGTACCGGCGCCACCAGGCTCTGCCACAGCGTGCGCCTCGCGCGCGCCATCTCGAAACGGAAGATCGCCAGCACCGCGTGGGTATTCATGCCGCCTCGCTCACCAGGCTGACGAAAATGTCCTCGAGCGAACTCTGGTGCGTGTTCACGTCCCTGTAGTCGATGCCGAGCTCGTCCATGCGCCGCAGCAGCGACGCGATGCCGGCACGCTCCTCGCCTGCCTCGAAGGTGTATACGAGCTCGGTGCCGGCGGCGTGCAGCGCGGGCTTCCAGGCAGCGAGCGCCGCAGGCACCTCAACCATCGGCGCGACAAGGTGCAGCGTGAGCTGCTTCTTGCCGAGTTTCTTCATCAGCGCCGCCTTCTCCTCGACCACGATAAGCTCCCCGCGGCTGATCACGCCGATGCGGTCGGCCATCTCCTCGGCTTCCTCGATGTAGTGCGTGGTGAGGATCACCGTGACGCCGCCCTCGCGCAGGCGCCGAACCAGCGCCCACATGTCGCGGCGCAGTTCCACGTCCACGCCTGCCGTGGGCTCGTCCAGGAAGAGGATGCGCGGCTCGTGCGCCAGCGCCTTGGCAATCAGTACGCGACGCTTCATGCCGCCGGACAGGGTCATGATCCTGTCGTCGCGCTTGTCCCACAGCGACAGATCGCGCAGCACCTTTTCCAGGTGCGCCGGGTCCGGCGACTTCCCGAACAGGCCGCGGCTGAAGCTGACAGTCCCCAACACCGTCTCGAACATGTCGGTGTGCAGCTCCTGCGGCACCAGGCCAATCAGCGAACGCGCCGCACGGTAGTCGCGTATGACGTCGTGCCCGCCGGCGAGCACCGTGCCGGAAGTCGGCGTGACGATGCCGCAGACGATGCTGATCAGCGTGGTCTTGCCGGCGCCGTTGGGCCCCAGCAGCGCGAAGATCTCGCCGCCCGCGATCTCCAGGCTGACGTCGCTCAGCGCGCGCAGCCCTGAGGCGTAGGTCTTGGTCAGGTGCGAGATCGAAAGGATGGGGTTCACTGCGTCGCGCATCATGCTATGCCCACATGCTACGCAGCTTCGCAGCCACATCCACCGCCGCGCCCGCTGCCGCTGCTTCGGATGCTTCGCGGCCGTCCGACCATGCCACTTCGTCGAAGCATGCCAGTACAGCCGGCGTCAGGAAGCGGCTCCTCGCGCCATAGACATGGCGATCGCCGCTGCGCGACTGCTGCGTCACGTAGTACTTCATCGGCGCGACGAGTTCCAGCCCGGCTTTCGCCCGCGTCAGCGCCACGTACAGCAGGCGCCGCTCCTCTTCGACCTGCTCCGGCTTGCCGGCGGAGAATTCGTTCGGGAAGTTGCCATCCGCGACGTTCAGCACGTATACGCTGTCCCACTCCTGCCCCTTGGCCGAATGCACCGTCGAGAGCACCAGGTAATCCTCGTCCAGGTACGGCTCGCCGGCGAGATCGCTGGTGGCGCTCGGCGGGTCGAGCGCCAGTTCGCTGAGGAAGCTTTCACGATCGGCATGCGACTCGGCGGCGCGCTGCAGCTGCACCAGGTCTGCCGCGCGCACCGCCGCGGCATCGTAGCGCTGCTCCAGCACCGGCTCATACCATGCGCGCACGCGCCCGATCTGCCCGGGCCAGGGCGTGGCCGGGTCGCCGAGGAAGCGCATCAGGTCGTTGAAACCGGCTGAAGGACTGTCCAGCGCCGCCCAGGCATGGCCCGCCGCCTCGAAGCCGGTGTACACGCGCTCCGCGATCTTCGGCCCCACGCCCGGCAGCAACTGCAGCGCGCGGAACGCAGCGACGCGGTGCTTCGGGTTGTCCGCCCAGCGCAGCACCGCCAGCAGGTCCTTCACGTGCGCCGCCTCGAGGAATTTCAGCCCGCCGTACTTCACGTACGGAATGTTCCGCCGCACCAGTTCGAGTTCCAGCGCATCGGCTTGATGCGAACTGCGGAACAGCACCGCCTGGCGGCGCAGCGCCACGCCCTGCTCGCGCGTCTCGAGCACGCGCGTGACCACGTACTGCGCCTGCGCCGCATCGTCCGCGACGCTGACGTAGCGCGGCCGCTCGCCTTCGCGCCGGCGGCTGCGCAGTTCCTTCTGGTACTGTCGCGTGGCCTCGCGCATCAGTGCGTTGGCTGCGTCCAGCAGCGGTTGCGTGGCGCGGTAGTTTTCCTCCAGCGTCACCACGTCGGCGCGGTACTGCGCCGCGAAATCGAGGATGTTCTGCACCGTGGCGGCGCGAAACGCGTAGATCGACTGCGCATCGTCGCCGACCACCGTAAGCCCGGCGCCATCCGGCCGCAGCTGCGCGAGGATCTGCGCCTGCAGCACGTTGGTGTCCTGGTACTCATCCACCAGCACGTGGTCCCAGGCGGCGCCGATCTCGCGCGCGAGCGCCTCGTCGCCCATCATCGCGTGCCAGTAGAGCAGCAGGTCGTCGTAATCCAGCGCCTGGTTGGCGAGCTTTCTCTCGACGTACGCGGCAAACAGCGTCTTCAGCTCGGCTCCCCATTCCGCGCACCAGGGGAACGCCGCTTGCAGCGTCTGCTCGAGCGTGCCCTGCGTATTGACGCAATGCGAATAGATGGCGAGGCAGGTGTCCTTGCGCGGGAAGCGCTTCTCCGACTTCGACAGCCCCAGTTCATGCCGCGCCAGGTCGAGCAGGTCCGCGGCATCGCCGCGGTCGAGCACGCTGAAGCTTTCGTCCAGTCCGACGCGGGCGGCATGCCGCCGGATCAGGCGGTTCGCCACCGCATGGAAGGTGCCGCTCCAGGTCAGGCGCGCGGCCTTCAGCGCGTCGCCGGCGATGCGCTGCGCCCGCCGCGTCATCTCCAGCGCCGCGCGCCTGGAGAAGGTCAAGAGCAGCACCCGCTCGGGCGCCGCCCCATGCAGCAGGAGGTGCGCGACGCGGTGCGCCAGCGTGTTCGTCTTGCCGGTGCCCGCGCCGGCGATGATCAGCAGCGGCCCGCAGCCCGCCTGTGCCGCCTGCCGCTGGCGCGGATTCAGCCTGTCGAACGCCTCGATCGCTCCCATGGGCGCGAGTGTAGGCTGGTACTGTGTTTATATCCACCCCCGGCAGCGGTTCAGGCTTGTATTCCCCGGCCTCCGCCCCCATATTGCTGCGATGGACATCACAACCGCCGGATTCGAAGCCGAGGTGCTGGAAGCCTCGAAGACCCTGCCCGTCGTCGTCGATTTCTGGGCGCCGTGGTGTGGGCCCTGCCGCGCGCTGACGCCGACCCTGGAGAAGGTGGCGGCCGACTACCCGGGCCGCGTGAAGCTCGTCAAAGTGAACTCGGACGAGAACCAGGAACTGTCGCAGGCTTTCGCGGTGCGCTCGATCCCGAACGTCATCGCCTTCAAGGGCGGCAAACCGGTGGCGCAGTTCATGGGCGCGCAGCCGGAAGGCCAGGTGCGCGCGTTCTTCGACAAGTTGCTGCCGAGCGCCGCCGAGGTCGCGCTGGCAAATGCCGAGTCACTCTTCAAGGCGGGGAAACTCGACGAAGCCGAGGCCGAGCTGGCCAAAGTCCAGGCCGACATGGCGCTGGATGCGAGCGTGGCGGCACTGAAGCAGGCGATCGCCTATGCGCGCGCGGGCAAGAGCGGCCCAAGCGAGGAAGAACTGCGGAAAGCCCTCGCCGCCAATCCGGCGGACCACCAGGCGCGCTGCGCGCTCGCCGCACTGCACGCCGGCGCGCACCGCTACCGCGAGGCAATGGACGAACTGCTGGAGATCGTGCGCCGCGCCAAGGACTGGCAGGACGGCGAAGCGAGAAAGCAGATGGTCGCTCTGTTCAGTCTTGCTGCCGACCAACCGGAGCTGGTGTCGGAGTACCGCCGGAAGCTTTCCTCGGCGCTGTACTGACAAGGCGGCGGGTCGCCGCGGCTTCACTGGCGGCCGGTGCTCCTGTACGCTTGCGCGTCCCGAGTGGCAAGCACCCTGACGGCAAAGGAGCCTCGAGCGCAACGATGAGAGCAATGATCTTCGAAGAGCATGGTCCGGTGGCCAACCTGCGCCTGGCCGAGCTGCCCGACCCGGTTCCGGCCGAGGGTGAGGTAATGATCCGCGTGCGCGCCATCGCGCTCAACGGCTTCGACCCCATGATCCTTGCACGGATACCGGGCATCAAGACGCCGCTGCCGATGATCCCCGGCGGCGATGTCGCGGGGGAGATCGTCGGTTTCGGACCCGGCGGCGACGCCACCGGCCTGGCGAAGGGCATGCCCGTAATGGTCAATCCCTTGCTTCCCGGCGGCGTGCTGGGCGAAACCGTGCGTGGCGGCGCCTGCGATTACCTTTGCCTGCCGATGACAAATGCCATCAGGCTTCCCGACGCGGTCAGCTTCGAGGACGCCGCCGCCTTGCCCATCGCATACGGCACGGCGCACCGCATGATGATCACGCGCGGCCAGGTGAAAAAGGGAGACAAGGTACTCGTGCTCGGGGCCACCGGCGGGGTCGGTGTCTGTTGCGTCCAGCTGGCAAGGCTCCAGGGGGCGGAGGTTGCCGCGTGCACCAGCTCCGCATCGAAGGCGGCCATGCTCAAGTCGATCGGCGCGGACCATGTCATCAATGTCAGCGAGACCGACTATTTCGAGGCGGTCAAGGGCCTGTGGGGCAAGCCCAAGGTCTGGGGCGAAAGCGGCGGCGCCGACCTGGTGGTGAATTTCGTCGGCGGCGATGACTGGGCCAAGTCGTTGCGATGCGTCAAGCGCGACGGCAAGCTGCTCACATGCGGCGCCACCAACGGCTTCAATCCCCCGACGGACATCCGCTACATCTGGTCGTTCGAGCTCAATGTGATGGGCTCCAACGCCTGGACGAACGAGGACCTCATCAGCCTGCTCGAGCTCGTGGCGACGGGCAGGATGTCGCCGGTCAAGTCGTCGGTGCGCCCCGTCGAGGAACTGGCGGTCTCCTTCCAGGAGATGATCGACCGCAAAGTCTTCGGCAAGGCGATCCTGACCCTGTAACGGGCGGGCACGCCCTTTCGAAGCGGAGAATCCCGACCAACGTGCACAACGGAAAGGCGACAAATCTCGGCGACCTCGTCGACGCGTCCGCGGACCTGTCGAAGACGGCGTTCATCGAGATCGGCCAGGGTGGCGCGCGGACGCGCTACACGCACGGCCAGATCGATGCCCTGAGCGCAGACTTCGCGGCGGCCCTGCAGTCGGCTGGGTTTGCGCCCGGCCAGAACGTGGCCATCATCGCGAGGAATTCGGTGCCCTTCCTCGTCGCGTATCTCGGCATCATGCGCGCAGGCCTGGTCGCGGTCCCGATCAGCTACCGCCAGCCGGCGGCGATGATCGCCCATTGCCTGCGCGACTCGGACTGCAAGCTGATCGTCAGCGACGGCGTGGTCCCCTTCGAGGCGGGCGCCGTGCCCGTGCTGCCCATCGGCCGCGACATGGCCGACCGCATCCCCGGTGCCCGGCCCGACCGCAGCTTCAAGCCCTTCGCGAACCGGCCGCGTGACGTGGCGATGGTCCTCTACACGTCGGGTTCGACCGGCGCGCCGAAGGGCGTCGAGCTCTCGCACGAGAGCCAGCTCTTCTCGCTGTCGGTCTTCGAGCCGCTGCGCCCCTTCGTGACCCGCCAGGTGATGAGCATCGCCGCACCGCTCTACCACATGAACGGGCTGTCGCTCAGCAAGCTCGCGTTGCTGATGAACTCGACGGTGGTGCTCTTCCCGACGTTCGACGCCGAACAGGTGATCCGCGCCATCCCGGAATTCAGGATCGGCTGGCTCACCGGCATTCCGACGATGTATGCGCTGATGGCGGAGCGGCCGGACGTACTCGACCAGGTGGACCTGTCGTCGGTCGAGCGGATCACCCTCGGCTCCTCGCCGCTCACGGACAATCTCATCGCCCTGCTCAAGCGGCACTTCCCCAAGGCCATATATACGAATTCCTACGGCACCACCGAGCACGGCCCATCTGCGTTCGCACCCCATCCAGCCGGGATTCCGACGCCGCAGCTCTCGCTCGGATGCACTGCGCCCGGGGTGGAGACGCGCCTGGTCGGCGGGCCGGACGAAAATTTCGGCGTCCTCGAGGTGCGTTCACCCGCGAACATGAACGGCTACCGCAACCTGCCCGACGTGACGGCGAAGCGGCTGGTGGATGGCTGGTACCACACCGGGGACTTGTTCAGGCGGGACGAAAACGGCTTTCACTTCTTCGTCGGCAGGGAAGACGACATGTTCGTGTGCAACGGCGAGAACGTCCATCCGGTGGACGTCGAGCGCTTGCTGGAGCGGCACCCGGCCATCCACCAGGCATGCGTGGTGCCTGTGGACGACCCCGTGAGGGGCGCCGCGCCGGTGGCGTTCGTGACCGGCGATGAATCCGCGACCGAGGCCGAGATCCAGCGTTTCTACCGGGAGAACGGGCGTGCGGTCGAGTGTCCCCGGCGCGTCATCTTCGTGAAGACGCTTCCGCTCGCCGGCACGAACAAGGTCGACCGCAAGGCGGTCAGCGAATGGACGCGCGACGTCGATGTCGCGCGAAAGGCGTCCTAGTTCGAGGCGAACATGACAGGAATCCTGGAGATGCGCAGGATCGAGGCGCGGATCCTCAAGCACGTGTTCGACACCATGTGCGCGCGTCTGGGGGAAGATGTTGCCCGCTCCATCCTCGAGGAGACCGTCAAGCGGGCGGCGGTTGCCCAGGGCCGGGAATTCGCCGCGCGGGCCGAAGGCGAGCCGGACCTGCTCGACTTCATGGCTATCCTCCCGCTGTGGATGAAGGACGGTGCGCTCGAGATCGACGTGATCGAGAGCTCCGCCGGGCGGCTCGACTTCAACGTCACCCGGTGCCGCTACGCGGAGATGTACCGCGAAATGGGCCTCGGGAGCATCGGCGACCTGTTGTCCTGCAACAGGGATGGAGAATTCTGCGTCGGCTACAATGAAAAGATCCGGTTCAGCCGAACGCAGACGATCATGAAGGGCGCCTCTCACTGCGATTTCAGGTACCGGCTGGACGCCGGCAAGGCCGGCGTCGAAGACAGCGACACCTGATCGCCCGGGAGCGCCCGCAGGCCGTTCGGTAGCCCGCCGACGCGCGCGCCTGCGGCCAGAACGGCCCCATGACCGGGCCGCTGCCGGCGATGATGGCCCGGCTGCGCTATTGCAAGGCCAGGCCGATGCGCTTGACCACCGGTTCCCACCGAACTGCGGCTGCACGCAATGTCGCGAGCGCCTGCTGCGGCGAACCGCCGAGCGTGACGACATCGAAGCCCGCGGCGCGGTCCTTCAGCGGCGGGTCGGCGAGCGCCTTGCTGACTTCCGCGCTCATGCGCGAAACGATGGCGGCGGGCGTCCCCTTGGGTGCGAACAGGACGAGGAAGAACGGTGCGTCGAACCCCGCCACGCCGGCCTCCGCCGCGGTGGGAACGTCAGGCGCGAGCGGCGAGCGCACGACCGTGGACACCGCGAGCGCGCGCAACTTGCCGGACTTGACGTGCGGCAGAACGGTAGGTGCGGCAAGGAAGCCGCAGGGAACCTGGCCGCCGACCACGTCCATGGTGGCCGGCGCCGGGCCCTTGTAGGGTACGTGCGTCATGGTGGCACCGGTCATGGAAAGCAGGAGCTCGGTCGCCAGGTGCCCCGGCACGCCGGGACCGCCCGAGGCATAGTTCAGCTTCTCCCGCTTGGCGAGCGCAACCAGGTCGCCCAGCGTCCTAACCGCCACCGACGGGTTGCAGACCATCATCTGCGAGAAGCTGCCTAGCAGCGTCACCGGGACGGTGTCGGTCCATGGATCGAACTGCATGCTGCGGTATACGAGCGGGTTCACCGAGTACACGGTGTCCGGGGTGATGCCGAACGTATGTCCGTCGGGCGCGGACTTGGCCACCGCATCGGCACCGATATTGCCGCCTGCACCCGGCCGGTTCTCTACCACGAACGGCTGGCCCAGGGCTGCCTGCAGTCGCTCGTTCACCATCCGCGTCAGGATGTCGGAAGGCCCGCCCGGCGGAAAGTTGATCACCATGCGCGTCGGCTTGGACGGCCATTCCTGGGCATGGGCGCCTCCCGACAGCAGGCAAAGCGACAGCGCGACGGCGAGCGCGCGGGTCGCGGATGCAACGTAGTTCATGCGTGAATCCTCCTTGCGGCAAAGCATACGCAGGAGGGCGGGCAGCAGAAAAGACGAACCTATCCGCAGGGATGATAACTTTCGGGCATCGCATGCGATTCAACCAGATCCGGGATTTCCTCGCCGTCGTCGACGGCGGCAGCATCCGCGCCGCGGCACGCCGCCTGTCGCTGAGCCAGCCGGCGCTCACCAAGAGCCTGCGGCAGCTGGAGCGCGAACTCGGCGTCGTGCTGCTCTCCCGCGGCGTGCGCGGCGCGCGCCCGACCGAGTTCGGCAACGTGTTCCTCGCGCACGCACGCGCGGTCGACGCCGACTTGCGGCGGGCCCGGGAGGAACTCGAGCGCCTCAAGGGTACGAGGGAAGGCGGCCTGTCGATCGGCAGCGCCCCTGGTCCCGCGCTGGGCCTGCTGCCCGAGGCCCTGGCCAGGCTGCGCGCCCGGTGGCCGCAAGCCCGGCTGCGGGTCGTCGACGTGACGCCCTCGGAGGTCCTGCCCAGCCTGCGCGATGGATCCATAGAACTCGCGGTGTGCGCACGCGTCGAGCCCGTGGCCGGCGCCACCGCGGAGTTCGAGGCGGAGCCGCTGTATCGAAACGAAGCCGCCATCGTCGCGCGTCGCGGCCACCCGCTCGCCCGCGCGCGCCGCATGTCCGACCTGGCGGAGGCAGAATGGATCCGCAGCGGCTACCCGGCCGACACGTCAGCATTGCCGGATCGCTTCCGCAAGGCGGGGCTCGCGCCTCCGCGCTACCGGGTCGAGTGCCCCTCGTTCCTCATGGTGCCGGAAATCGTCGCCCAGGGAGACCTGCTGGCCGTCGTGCCCTGGCAGATCGCGGCGCGCGAAGTGCGCGCCGGTCGCCTCGCGCGGATCGCGATCCCGAATGCGATTCCGGCGCGGCAGATCTGCCTGTACCGCCGCATCGACGTCCCGCCGACCCCGATCGCGCGCGACTGCGTCGAGTTCCTGCGGCAGATCGCGCGCCGGCGGCGCGGGCGCGCCGCGAGGTGAATCGAACCTGGACTCAGGCCTTGCGCTTCGGCCACCTGGCGTTGAACTTCGCTTCATAGGCGACCCAGCGGTACTGGCGGCCGTCGCGCCGTCCCGCCGTGGCGGCGCCGCCCTTGTGCAGTACGCGGTGGCAGGGAATGGCGAACGCGAACCAGTTCCGGGAGCATGCATTCGCTACCGCGCGGATCGCGTTTGGCGCACCGATCGCCGCGGCGATCTCCGAGTAGGTCGAGGTCCGGCCGAATGGAATCCGACGCACTTCGTTCCAGACGCGCTGCTGCAGTTCGGTGCCGCGGATGTCGAGGGCAAGCCCGAAGCGCGCGAACGGAGCGGCGATGTGCCTGATGACCTTCGCGACCGCCGGCGCGCTGCCTTTCTCGTCGCGCACCAGTTCAGCCCTCGGGAAGCGGGCGTGGATGTCGCGGATGAGCTGGGCAGGCCTGTCGCGCACCATGATCGTGACGATGCCCTTGGCGCTCGAGGCGACGAGGACCGCCCCGAGCGCGGATTTCCCGGTGCCGTAACGTATCCGTTCAGGCGGCCTGCGGCGGAGTGGACCGTCTCTGAACATGGGGAAAGTTCCTGGCGGAGTGAGAGGGATTCGAACCCTCGATACGGATTTTGTCCGTATAACGCCTTAGCAGGGCGCCCCCTTCGGCCTCTCGGGCATCACTCCGTACTGTCACCTACTGCCGAACGAGGATTTTACTCCTTGTCGAGCTCGAAGGCGTTGTGCAGCACGCGCACGGCGAGCTCGGCGTACTTTTCGTCCACCACCACCGAGATCTTGATCTCCGAGGTGGAGATCATCTGGATGTTGATGCCCTCCTCGGCCAGCGTGCGGAACATCTGTGCGGCGATGCCGGCGTGCGAGCGCATGCCCATGCCGACCACCGACACCTTCGCCATGCGCTCGTCGCCGGTGACGTCCTTGCACTTGATGTGCGGCTGCACCTGCTCCTTGAGGATCTTCAGCGTCTTCGCCAGGTCGCCGCGGGACACCGTGAACGACAGGTCGGTGGTGCCATCGTGCGCGACGTTCTGCACGATGACATCGACGTTGATGTGCGCGTCCGCGATCGGGCCGAGGATGGCGTAGGCGATGCCGGGCTTGTCCGGCACGCCGTGCACGGTGACCTTGGCCTCGTCGCGCTGCGCGGCGACCCCCGAGATGATTGCCTGTTCCATCGCCATGTGCGGGTCTTCCTCGAAAGTGATGAGCGTGCCCGCCTGCGCCTCTTCCTCGACCGGCAGCATCGGGTCGGTAAGGCTGGAGAGCACGCGCGTGGGTACCTTGTACTTGCCGGCGAACTCCACCGACCGGATCTGCAGCACCTTGGAGCCGAGGCTCGCCATTTCCAGCATTTCCTCGAAGGTCACGGTGTGCAGCCGCCGCGCCTCGGGCACGATGCGCGGGTCGGTGGTATAGACGCCGTCCACGTCGGTATAGATCTGGCACTCGTCTGCCTTCAGCGCGGCAGCAAGTGCCACGGCTGAGGTATCCGAGCCGCCCCTGCCCAGGGTAGTCAGGTTGCCTGCCGCGTCCACGCCCTGGAAGCCCGCCACCACCGGGATCACCCCCGCCTTCAGGTCCGCGCGCAGGTTGGCGTCGTCGATGGACGCAATGCGCGCCCGCGTGTAGGCCGAGTCGGTCAGCACCTTGACCTGCCAGCCGGTGTAGCTCTTCGCCTTCACGCCCAGCTCCATCAGCGCCATGGCGAGCAGCCCGACGCTGACCTGCTCGCCGGTGGCGGCGATCACGTCGAGCTCGCGCGCATCCGGCTGCGGCTGCAGCTCCTTCGCCAGCGCGATCAGGCGGTTCGTCTCCCCGGACATCGCCGAGGGCACCACGACCACGTCATGCCCGGCCGCCTTCCACTTGGCGACGCGGCGCGCGACATTGCGGATGCGCTCTGTCGAGCCGACCGAAGTGCCGCCGTACTTCTGGACGATGAGTGCCATGGATGCGGGGAAAAGGGCGCGATTCTAGCGGATTAAGCCGCGAACTTGGCGGAAGGGGTGGGATTCGAACCCACGGGCCCTTGCGGGCCTCCGGTTTTCAAGACCGGTGCATTCGACCGCTCTGCCACCCTTCCAGTT
The DNA here is from genome assembly GCA_050248795.1 of Burkholderiales bacterium. Classification (GTDB taxonomy): domain Bacteria; phylum Pseudomonadota; class Gammaproteobacteria; order Burkholderiales; family SG8-39; genus CAZTDU01. The sequence goes on from JBFWRS010000045.1 coordinate 15,794, forward strand.
GAAAAACGCCGCGGGTGCCGCATTTTAGCCCTCTGCGCAGGCAGGGTATTCGCTGTCTGCAAGATGCTTGAAACTTCATGCGCGTTTGCTAGTCTTAGCCGAGGTAGAGGTACACCACAAGGAGGAATGAAGCAGATGACACCGGAACTGAAGCCGATCCACACCGACCGCAATGCCTACGGGCGCGATTTGCCGCCTGCCTCGCCGCTGCCGCAGGACGGCGCGTTCCGCGCCCCGGGCGCAAGCAAGGTGCTGCGCAACAGCTACCTGCTGCTCGCCGTGGCCCTGATCCCGACCGTGATCGGCGCCGGCATCGGCACCAATCTGGACCTGTCGTTCATGCGCGCCAGCCCGATGCTGTCGTTTTTCGCCATCCTCGGCATCTTCTACGGCTGGATCTTCGCCATCGAGAAGAACCGCAACAGCGGCCTGGGCGTCGGCCTGCTGCTCGGCTTCACGCTGTTCATGGGCCTGCTGCTGGGCCCCCTGCTGCAGCGCGTGCTGGGCTTCTCCAACGGCATCCAGCTGGTGATGATGGCAGCAGGCGGCACCGCGGCGGTGTTCTTCGCCATGGCGGGAATCGCCACGACGACGAAGCGCGACCTTTCCTCCATGGGCAACTTCCTCATGGTGGGCGCGATCGTGATCATGCTCGCGGTGGTCGCGAACGTGTTCTTCGCCAGCCCGATGCTGCACCTGGTGCTCGTCAGCGCGTTCGTGATCTTCAGTTCGCTGATGATCATGTGGCAGATCAACTCGGTGGTGCGCGGCGGCGAGACCAACTACATCAGCGTGACGCTGACGCTGTTCGTGTCGATCTACAACCTGTTTTCCAGCCTGCTGCAACTGCTGGGCATCTTCGGCGGCGACCGCGAGTAAGGCGGCAGCTTCTCCGGCACAAAGGGCGCCTGCGGGCGCCCTTTGCTTTCCTAGCGCTCGAACAGCGCGATGCTCTCGACGTGCGCGGTGTGGGGGAACATGTTGACCACGCCGGCAGCCGCCAGCGTGAAGCCCTTGACGTGCACCAGCGTGCCGGCGTCGCGCGCCAGCGTCGCGGGGTCGCAGGACACATAGACGATGCGGCGCGGCCAGGCCTCGGGCAGCGTCTTCACCAGTTCCATCGCGCCCTCGCGCGGCGGGTCGATCAGCAGCTTGTCGAACGGCCCGTGGCGCTCGAAACCGTGCAGGAAAAGGTCGGCGACGCTGAAATCCACCTGCAGGCCGTTGGCGCGCGCGTTCTCGCGCGCCCGCGCGATCAGCCCCTCGTTGCCCTCGAAGCCGCTGACGCTCGCACCGCGGCTGGCGATCGGCAGCGAGAAGTTGCCCAGTCCGCAGAAAAGGTCCGCGATCCGCTCGCCGGGCCGCGGGTCAAGCAGGCGCACCGCGCGCGACACCAGTGCCTGGTTCACCGCGTGGTTCACCTGCGTGAAGTCTGTCGGCCTGAAGGCGATGCGCACGCCGAATTCGGGCAGCGCGTAGTCGAGCGCAGGAGCGTCCAGCGGATGCAAGGGGTACGCGGTGTCAGGTCCCTTGGGCTGCAGCCACGCCTGCACGCCGGCCGCATCGGCAAACGCCTTCAACCGCGCCTCGTCTGCGGCGGAGAAGGGTTCGAGGTTGCGGAACACCAGCACCGTGACCGCCTCGCCGACCGACAGTTCGATCTGCGGCATGCGCTCGCGCGCATCCAGCGCCCCGACCAGCGCGCGCAGCTTCGGGATCAGCGCCGACACCGCGGCCGGCAGCACGCGGCATTCGTTCATGTCGGCGACATAGCTCGAGCGCCGCTCGCGGAATCCCACGAGCGCCCCGCCCTTCTTCGGCACGTAACGCGCCGAGATCCGCGCGCGATGGCGGTAGCCCCACTCGGGCCCGTAGATGATCGGCAGCATGGTCTGCGGCGCCACCTTGCCGATGCGCGCGAAGTTCTCCTCCAGCCCGCGTTGCTTGGCCGCCATCTGCGTTCGCGCATCGGCGTGCTGCGTCAGGCAGCCGCCGCAGACGCCGAAATGCGGGCAGGCCGGCACGCGCCGGCCCGGGGACGCCTCGACGATCGCGGCCGCGCGCGCGGTGTCGAAGCGCGATCCCTGGTGCACGCGCGACGCGAGCACCGTCTCGCCTGCCAGCGCGCCTTCGACGAAGACCACCTTGCCGGCGTTGCGCGCGACGCCCTGCCCGGCGGCGTCGAGCGAGTCGATCTTCAGTTCAAGCAACCGCTTCGTTCCAGAGCGACAGGAACTCCCGCCAGTGCGGCGCCGGCTGCTTCTCCATCCACGCGCGCAGCATGCCGCACTCGTGGCGGTACGTCTTGTCGTCGAACACGCCGCGCAGGAGCTGGAAGCGCAGGTACAGCAGGTACGTGTTGGCGCAATCTGCCTCGCAGTAGTCGCGGATCTCGTCGCTCCTGCCGGCCAGGTGGGCGTTCCATACATCGGCACCGCCGACGCCGATCTTGCCCGGAAAGCCCGCGATGCGCGCCACGGCATCCAGCGGCGCATTGTTGCGCGGCTGGTACATGGCGAGCACGTCCATCAGGTCCAGGTGCCGGTGGTGGTAGCGGCCGAGGTAGCTGTTCCACTTGAAGTCGCGGTCGTCCTCGCCCTGGTCCCAGAACTTGGGCGCCGACACGCCGTTCACCAGCGCCCGGTAGTTGAGCACCGGCAGGTCGAAGCCGCCGCCGTTCCAAGACACCAGTTGCGGCACGTACTTCTCGACGCCGTCGTAGAAGCGCTGGATCGCCTGCGCCTCGGGTGCGCCAAGCGAAAACACCTGTATGCCCTCGGCGGTGCGCAGCACGCAGGAGATCACCGCGACGCGATGCAGGTGCGGGGCGAGGAAATCGCTGCCGGTCTGCGCGCGGCGCTTCTGGAACGCGACCTCGGCTACCTCGGCGTCGGGCAGCGAGTCCGGCAGCCCGTACAGCCGGCGAATGCCGGCGCAATCGGGAATGGTCTCGATATCGAAGGCGAGGACAGGCTGCAAGCCGCGCACCTATTGCGGGAACACGCCGCTGGACAGGTAGCGGTCGCCGCGGTCGCAGACGATGAACACGATGACCGCGTCCTTCGCCTCGGCGGCAATCCGCAGCGCCACGCAGGCCGCGCCGCCGGACGAAATGCCGGCGAAGATGCCTTCCTCGGCGGCGAGACGCCGCGACATCGCCTCGGCGTCCGCCTGGCTGACGTACTCGAGCCGGTCCACGCGAGACTTGTCGTAGATCTTCGGCAGGTAGGCTTCCGGCCACTTGCGTATGCCGGGGATCTGCGAACCTTCCTCTGGCTGGCAGCCGACCACCTGCACCTGCGGATTGCGCTCCTTCAGGTAGCGCGAGCAGCCCATGATGGTGCCGGTGGTGCCCATGCTGGAGACGAAGTGCGTGATGCGGCCGTCGGTATCGCGCCAGATCTCCGGGCCGGTTGTCTCGACGTGCGCGCGCGGGTTGTCCGGGTTGGCGAACTGGTCGAGCAGCACGCCCTTGCCCTCAGCCACCATGCGCTCGGCCATGTCGCGCGCGCCTTCCATGCCGCCCTTTGCCGGTGTCAGCACGAGTTCGGCACCGTAGGCGCGCATGGTCTGCTTGCGCTCCGCGGTCTGGTTCTCCGGCATCACCAGCACCATGCGGTAGCCGCGCAGCGCCGCCGCCATCGCCAGGCCGATGCCGGTGTTGCCGGAGGTGGGCTCGATCAGCACGTCTCCCGGCTTGATGCGCCCGCGTTCCTCGGCGCGGCGGATCATCGACATCGCCGGCCGGTCCTTGACCGACCCGCCGGGATTGTTGCCTTCCAGCTTGGCGAGGACGACGCTGCCGTTCCGCCCGGCCGCCTGCCCCGGCACGCGGCACAGGCGCACCAGCGGCGTGTTGCCGATGAAGTCCGCTATCGTCTTCCAGCTCATTCGTGCTGGCCGAGCAGGTGCTGCACGTACGAGGCGACGCCGGCGGCGACGTCGCGGAACTCGCCGGCATAGCCGGCCTCGCGCAGCCGCGTCAGGTCCGCCTCGGTATGGCTCTGGTACTTCCCGGCGAGCTGCTGCGGGAAGGGGATGTACTCGATCATGCCCTGCACGACGAGCTCCTCCAGCGGCAGCGCCGGCTCGCCGCGCGACGCGCGCACGCCGTTGGCCACCGCGACCGCGACTTCGTTGAAGCTCTGCGCCCGCCCGGTGCCGCAGTTGTAGATGCCGGAGACCTCGCGGTGCTCGAGGAAGTGCAGGTTCACGTTGACGACATCGTCCACATGCACGAAATCGCGCAGCTGCCCGCCATTGCCATAGCCGTCGGTGCCTTCGAACAGCTTCACCTTGCCCTCGGCGCGGAACTGGTTGCAGCCGTGGAACGCCACGGATGCCATGCGGCCCTTGTGCGCCTCGTTCGGTCCGTAGACGTTGAAGTAGCGGAAACCCGCGATCTGCGCGCTGCGCCCGTCCAGCCTGCGGCGCACGTGCGCATCGAACAGGAACTTGGAGTAGCCGTAGATGTTGAGCGGCGCCTCGCAGGCGCGCTCCTCGCGGAACCCTGCCCTGCCCGCGCCGTACACCGCGGCGGACGACGCATACAGCAGCGGCACTTCCTCGTCCTGGCACCAGTCGAGCAGGCGGCGCGAATAGGCGTAGTTGTTCTCCATCATGTAGCGCCCGTTCGTCTCCATGGTGTCGGAGCACGCGCCCTGGTGGAAAACCGCCTCGATGCCGTCCTCGAACTGGTGCGCTTCCAGCCGGGCGAGGAACTCGCGCTTGTCGAGGTAGTCCGCGATCTCGCAGGCAGCGAGGTTCGGGAATTTGTCGGCGCGCTCGAGGTTGTCCACCGCGATGATCTCGGTGATGCCCTCGCGATTCAGGCCCTGGATCAGGCGGGAACCGATGAACCCGGCAGCGCCGGTGACGACGTAATGATGCATCTACGCTCCGCTCATTTGCCGAAGAGTTCCTCGCGCGTAGCCACGGCGGTGCCGAGCTTGCCGACCACGATGCCTGCCGCGCGATTGGCGACGTGCACGGCCTCCTGCAGCTCCGCGCGCGCCGCGAGCATCACCGCAAGCGCGCCGATCACGGTGTCGCCCGCGCCGCTCACATCGTACACTTCGCGCGCCTGCGCGGGCACGTGCATCGCGCCTGCGCCGGTGTACAGCGACATGCCCTGCTCGCTGCGCGTGAGCAGCACGGCCTGCAGTTGCAGCCGCTTGCGCAGCCTTTGCACCCGCCGCGCCAGGTCACGCTCGTCGCGCCACTCGCCGACAACCTGGCGCAACTCGGCAGTGTTGGGCGTGATCATCGTGGCACCGCGATAGCGCGAGTAGTCGTCGCCTTTCGGGTCCACCAGCACCGGCTTGCCGGCCCTTCTCGCCTCGCCGATCATCTTCGCGATGTGCGCGAGCCCGCCCTTGCCGTAGTCGGAGAGGACGAGCACGTCGCACTGCCTGAGCGCGGCGCCGAAGCCGGCGAGCTTGCTCGCCAGCACCTCCTTGGATGGCGGCGTCTCCAGGTCGATGCGCAGCAACTGCTGCCGGCGTCCCATGATGCGCAGCTTCACCGTGGTAGGCGTCGCCGGGTCGCTGTGCAGGCTGGCGCGGATGCCCGCCTTGCGCGCCAGTTGCGCGAGCTTCCTGCCGGCGCCGTCCGCGCCCACCACGGAAAGCAGGTGCGTCCTCGCGCCGAGCGCCGCGCAGTTGCGCGCGACGTTCGCCGCCCCGCCCAGGCGGTCCTCGGTACGGTCCGGCTGCACCACCACCACCGGCACCGGCGCCTCGGGCGAGATGCGCGACACCTCGCCGAACCAGTAACGGTCGAGCATGACGTCGCCCACCACCAGCACGCGCGGCTTCATGCCCGCCCCACCGCGAAATACTCCAGCCCATGCGCATGCACGACCGCGGGCTCGTAGAGGTTGCGGCCATCGAAAATGGCAGGCGTCTTCAATGCGGCACGGACGGCAGCGAAATCCGGCGAGCGGAATTCCTGCCACTCGGTGACGATCGCCAGCGCATCGCAGCCCGCGAGCGCGCCGAGCGCCGTGTCGGCGAATTCCACGCGCGGCTCGTCCGCATAGAGCCGCGTGGCCTCGGCGCGCGCGACCGGGTCGTAGGCGCGCACCGACGCGCCTGCGGCGAGCAGGTCGGAGATCAGAACCCGGCTGGAGGCCTCGCGCATGTCGTCGGTGTTCGGCTTGAAGGCGAGACCCCACAGCGCGAAGCGCAGGCCCGCGAGGCTGTCGCCGAAGCGGCGCCGGATCTTGGCGCCCAGCACGTGCTTCTGCGCGTCGTTCGCCTGCTCCACCGCCTCGAGTACGCGCAGCCGGCTGCCTGCCTGGGCAGCCGTGTGTACCAGCGCCTTGACGTCCTTGGGGAAGCACGAACCGCCGTAGCCCGCGCCGGGATAGAGGAAGTGGTAGCCGATGCGCGGGTCGGCGCCGATGCCGCGGCGTACCTGCTCGATGTCCGCGCCCACGACCTCGGCAAGGTTCGCGAGCTCGTTCATGAACGAAATCCGCGTCGCGAGCATCGCATTCGCGGCGTACTTGGTGAGCTCCGCCGAGCGCACGCTCATCACCATCAGCCGGTCGTGGTTGCGCTGGAAGGGCGCGTAGAGCCGGCGCAGCATGTCTATCGCGCGCGGATCGTCGGCGCCGACGACGATGCGGTCCGGGCGCATGAAGTCCTCGACCGCCGCGCCCTCGGCAAGGAACTCCGGGTTCGACGCAACGCTGAATTCGTGCCTTGCGCTGCGCGCGGCCAGTTCCTCGGCGATGGCTTCGCGCACGCGATCCGCGGTTCCGACCGGCACGGTCGACTTGGTGGCGACCACCCGGTAGCCATCCATGTGCCGGCCGATGGCGCGCGCCGCCGCGACCACATGGCGCATGTCCGCCGAGCCGTCCTCGTCCTGCGGCGTTCCGACGGCGATCAACTGCAGCTCGCCGTGCGCGACGCCGGCGGCGACGTCGGTGGAGAACACCATGCGTCCCGACTCCCGGTTGCGCCGCACCAGCGGCTCCAGGCCCGGCTCGAAGATCGGGATGCCGCCTGCATTGAGCGTGGCGATCTTGGCCGCGTCCAGGTCGAGGCAGAACACGTGGTTGCCGGCATCGGCGAGGCACGCGCCGGTGACCAGCCCCACATAGCCGGTGCCGATGACTGTGACTTTCATCGCGCGATGCTCATGGCGTGAGGTCGAACTCCTCGCTGCGCCGCGGCGGGTAGGTTTCCCAGCCGCCGCAGGCCGGGCACTGCCAGTGGAACTGGCGTGCCTTGAAGCCGCAATTCTCGCAGCGATAGCGCGCCAGCCTGCGCGTGTGTCCGTGCACGAGGTTGCGCACCAGCTCGAGGTCGCGGCGCCGTTCGGGGGAGGTTGCGCCCTCGATCTGCGCCTCGAGCAGGCGATCGAGGCCGAGCAGCGTCGGGTTGCGGCGCAGTTCGTCGCGCACCAGCTTGTACGCGGCTTCCGCGCCCTTGGTTTCCAGCGTCGACTGGAACACCGTGTCGAGCAGGTCGAGCGACGGATAGCGCTCCAGGTAGCCCGCGAGCAGCGCAAGACCCTCCTCCAGCTTGCCCAGCTCGCGATGCGCCTCCAGCAGCCGCTGCGCGACCAGCGCGACATAGGCCGGGTTCTGCGCCTCGATCCTGCGCCAGGCCTCTATCGCCTGCGCTGGATTGCCCGCGGCGCGTTCCAGGTCGCCCAGTTGCAGGTTGGCGCGCACCGACTTGCGGTTCGACTCCAGCGCCGCCGCCAGGTGCCGCCGCGCCGCATCGGCGCGCGAATGCGACGCCTCCACCAGCGCGAGCTCGCAGTGATACTGCGATATGTCGCGCGCGCGCGCGTCGCCGGACGGGCCCGCCGAAAGCCGGCCCGCCATCTCGATCGCCTTTGCCCAGTCCTTCTCGGCCTGGTAGATCTCCAGCAGCGACTTGCGCGCTTCCTCCGCGTGGCGACCGTCCACGAGCCTGAGAAATACCTCCTCCGCACGGTCGAGGATGCCGGCCTTCAGGTAGTCCTGTCCCAGTTCGTGCATCGCGGTGAGCTTCTGGTCGGCACCGAGGTCGGCACGCTCGAGCAGGTTCTGGTGCATGCGGATCGCGCGGTCGTACTCGCCGCGGCGCCGAAACAGGCTGCCGAGCGCGAAATGCAGCTCGATCGTCTCCGGGTCGACCTTCACCACCTCGATGAAGGCCTCGATCGCCTTGTCCGGCTGCTCGTTCAGGAGGAAGTTCAGGCCCTTGAAGTACGAGCGCGGCAGCGCGCGCGACTCCGACACCAGGTGCTTGATGTCGATGCGCGCAGCAAGCCAGCCCAGCACGAAGAAGACGGGAAGCGCGCCCAGCCACCAGATTTCGAATTCCATCGCGCCGCGCCCGATCAGCCGTCCGGACGCGGCGGAGTCTGCGGCAGATGCACCTCGGGTGCAGGCGCGGGCTCCAGTTCGCGGCGCAGCTGCTGGATCTCGCGCCGCTGCCGCAGCACGGTGCCCAGCATTGCCGCCAGTCCCACCAGCGCGCCGGCAACGAAGAATGCAAGCAGCAGCGCCACCAGCGGCGCCTGCCACGCGAGGTCGAAGTAGAAGCGCAGCGTGACCGGATCGGTGTTCCTGACCGCGAACGCGAGCAGCAGGATGAACACGGCGACACGGGTCGCCCAGGAGAGTAAGCGCATGGACGGGATGCGCTGGAGGGAGCTAGCGCGCCTGCTCGGCGGCGGCCGCAGCCTGCTCCAGCGCCAGGTCGACGCGTTCGCGCAATTCCTTGCCAGCCTTGAAGTGGGGTACGAACTTCTCCGGCACCTGGACCTTCTCGCCCGACTTCGGGTTGCGCCCTACGCGCGGCGGGCGGTAGTTCAGGCCGAAGCTGCCGAAACCGCGGATCTCGATGCGGTTTCCGGCCAGCAGGGCGTGGGACATGGCGTCCAGGACCATCTTCACCGCGAACTCCGCGTCCTTCGCCACCAGCTGCGGATAGCGCTGCGCCAGGCGCGCGATGAGCTCCGATTTGGTCATGGCGATACCGTCTCCCGTGCCCTGGGCCAGGCGTCAGTCCCGTCTACTGCTTGCCGTCGCGGTTGTCGAGCTTGGCGCGCAGCAGCGCACCGAGGTTGGTGGCGCCGGCGCTCGCCGCCGCGTTCTCGGAACGCAACTGCTTCATCGCGTCGGTTTCCTCGGCCATGTCCTTCGCCTTCACCGACAGGTTGATCGAGCGGTTCTTGCGGTCGACGTTGATGATCATCGCCTGCACCTTGTCGCCCTC
>JBFWRS010000046.1:0-24887 GCA_050248795.1 Burkholderiales bacterium
AATAACTACTTCTCACTCAAAAGTAAACGAAGTTGTTTCTTTGCGTGTACTTCCTTCGTGAGCACTTGATACCTTGACCTTGCAATCAAGCGCCCACACTTATCGGCTGCAAATTTTTAAAGAGCTGGCGCCAGAGGCACCGGTAAAGCTTGGTTGCGGGGAGAGGATTTGAACCTCTGACCTTCGGGTTATGAGCCCGACGAGCTGCCAGACTGCTCCACCCCGCGTCCGTTGAGCCAAAGATTATAAGGGAACCAGAAGTGCCGTGTCAAACATTCTGCGGAACATTTTTCTGACCGTGCGCAGCCAGCTCCGCGTCGGTAAACGCGGCGACCACTTCCGCGTAGATCCGCCCGACCACCTCTGCGTCCGACCCTGCCTCGGTGGCGAGACGCATCGCGCGCTCTACGACCTGCCTGGCGCGCGCCGGGGCGCGGACGTCGGCTGCATCGCGCTTGAAGCCTGCTGCCTGCAGCACATACTCGCTCCGCTGCGCGAGCAAACGCACGATCTGGCCGTCGAGCTCGTCGATCCGGTCTCGAATCTCGGCCAAGCTCGAACAGTGTTGCATCGGCGTGGGGTGTTCAGTCCGGCTTAGCATTGGTGGCACGAATTACTTTGCCCCACTTGGCTATCTCAGACTGCTGCCATGCACGGAACGCTGCCGGCGAGGTGCCAGCCACATCAAACCCGGCGTTGGTAAGTATCCTGCGAGACTCCGGCAGCCCAAGCGCCTTCTGCGTTTCGGCAGACAGGCGATCGATCACGCCTTGTGGCGTCTTAGCCGGTGCGAGCAAGCCAATCCACGCCAGGGACTCGAGTTGCGGATACCCAAGTTCCTTGACGCTGGGCACATCGGGAAGCAGGCGGCTACGCTTGAGCGCCGTCACGGCGAGCGGGGTCATCTTGCCTGCCTTGATGTGGGGCAGCATACCCGGGACGATCGCGAACATGGTCTGTATGTTCCCGGACAGCATGTCGGTGACGGCCTGCGGAAACCCCCGGTACGGGATGTGAACGATGAACACCTTCGCATCCGCCTTGAGCAGTTCCATGGTGAGGTGTGCAGCGCTGCCGCTCCCGGTCGTGCCGTAGGACAAGCGGCCCGGATTCTGTTTCAGATAGGCAATGAACTCGTTGAACGATCTGGCCGGGATGCTCGTGTGCGCCACGAGCACCTGTGGCGCGGTAGCAAGCAACGAGATGGGTGCAAGATCCCTCTCCGGATCGTAGGGCAGGTTGTCATACAGAACCTTGTTGGTTGCCACAGCCGCGTTCGTGCTGACGAGCAACGTGTAGCCATCCGCGGGGGACTTTGCCACCAGGTCGGCGGCAACATTTCCTCCCGCGCCGGCGCGATTCTCTACGATCACCGGCTGGCCCAGTGCGTCCTGCAATCTCGGCGCCACAACCCGCGCAACAGTGTCCGGAGTCGTGCCCGGTGGAAACGAGACGATGACTTTCACCGGTCTGGACGGCCAAGGCTGTGCAACAGCGCTGCCGCCAGCGACCAGCAGTGCAAGCGCCAGCATCGCGTACTTGATCATGATTTCTCCTCGATTTTCGCTTCGACAAACATATCACACGGATCGAGCCACGCCACTGCCGCCCGCAGTGCGGCTATGCCGTTCGAGTCGCCACCTGACAGGACCGACTCGGGCCGGAAGAAGAGCGCACACATGCGCTCATTGCGGTGCTGCGCGGCAAGCACCCATCCGTCCTCGGAGACGGCCGCCTCTTCCCAGCCTGCTGGCAGGCCGCCACGACGAATCGCGGCGTTCTGGTAGCAGCCGACGCGGATCCGAGGAATCGCCTTGAGGAAAGCGTCTGCCGAGGAGATCCCGGAGCGTACGCGCGCGAACTCCGGAACCGGGAATGCCTCCACCTTTGCCCCATGCCGCCGCAGTAGCCAGATGGCGCCTTCTCCGACGGCAATTAGCGGCGCTTCCGGTACGCCGTTTCCCAAGGGTGGTCCAGACAGCACCGCGACGATACCCCGGGGCGAGACGGTCAAGCCCCCCCGTTCCAGCGTGTTGGACACGCTGTTGCGGAACGCATCCTCTCCGTACAGTCCGCGCACAAACCGTCCCGGACCATGTTTCGGCGTCCGCAAGCTCGCTTTGCCAGAAAGCACCCCGAACAGGCTCTGCGCCTTCAGGCGCGTCTCTTCTTCCTCGCTCTTTGGATCCGAATCGGCCAGTATGTTGCCTCCCGCGCGAACCTCCGCGACCCCGGCGACAATGCGTGCAGCACGCAGCACGGTATATGCCTCGACGCTGCCGTCCGAGCCGATTCGCACCACCGCCCCCGCGTACCAGCCGCGCCACTCCGGCTCCAGGTCACCGATGGCCCGCACCGCCTTGTGCTTCGGCAGTCCGGTCACGGTCGCGGGCGTCGCATGGGAGAGCAGGATCTCGAACGCGTCTACGTCCTTGCGCCTGCGCCCGCGCAGATGGGCGATCGTATGAATGATCGTGCTGAAGAAATGCAGGCGGCGGTGCGACAGAACCCCGACCGTCCCCCGCTCGCAAACCACGGACAGCTCCTCCAGCGCGGAATCGACACATAGCGCGAGGGCAGCCGCCTCCTTCGGGGAGGCAAGCAGTTCTAGGGCGCGTTCGGCGTCTTCCGCAGCGTTGGCCCCTCGGGAGATGGTGCCGCAGACCGGCGACGATTCCACCCAGTCCGCGTTCGCCCTGACCTGCACGTCCGGGGACGCGCCGAGGAGCATCTCTCCGGCATCGAGATTGCAGAAAAACATTCCCGGATATGGATTGCGGCGTCGCAACAAAGCGAAAGCCTCACTCGCCGAAACGCCCACCGGCCTGCGGAAGACCTGGCTCAGGACGAGGGAATACAACTCCCCCTGTTTCAGCAGTTCAATCCCCTTCGCCACCCGGGCTGCATGACCACCGGGTGACAGTTCATCCTGCAGCCGTCCCGGAAATGATGGTGTCAGCGGATCAGGCTGCGTATCGGATCGCCGCTCGGTGCTGTCGAAGCGAAAATCTATACTCCTTACATGTGAATTATCAACTACTTGAACAGTCTTTGGGAGAAATAGCGTTAAGCGTCGTCTTTGGTCCTCCGGCAGCGGATCTGACGCTCCGAATCGGTAGTAGTCGAAGCTCAGTGCGCCGTACAGAGCGAGTTCCGCCGAGGCCGGCTGAAACAAACTCAGGATCTCGCGCAGCAACTGGAAGACCGACTTGCCATCGGGCATTCGCACCCTCACGCCTTCGGCACAATCTTCGAACCCGGCGAGGCGACGCACTGCACCAAGCAGCCCTGCCCCCTCGTTCCCGAACGGCGTGACAAGCAGTACCGGGCCGTCCACGCAGAATCGCAACGCCGCGGCCGCACACGCAATCGATGAACGACGGTACTGCCCCTCGACTTCCACGTCGCAGCCCATCCAGACGCCCGGGCGAGCATCAAGCTCAGCGAAGATCGCATCGGCTTCGGCTAGGCTCAACTCAGATTCGAGGCGCTCGACCCTGATCATTTTCGATGCGCCAACCAATGCTCGAGCAGGACCAGCCTGTCGTTGCCCCAGAACAAGCGCCCGTCGACGAGGAACGTCGGTACACCGAATGCACCCTGCGCTGCCGCCCGGCGTGCATCCTCCGACACCCTCTGGCGCACCGCCGGATCCGCCAAGGACGCCCGGTAGCCGCTGACATCCAGGTTCATGCCAGCCGCCATCGCAATGCATGCGGATTCGTCGATCTTCAGGTGCCCCACGAAGATGGCATGGAACATCGCCCTGGCAAAGGGCACCAGCACCCCCTGTGCGCCTGCGGCACGGACGGCGACGGCGAGCAGCGCATGGTCCTCAGGCGGCGGATGGGGTTCCACGAACGGCACGCCATAGTAGCGAGCCCAGTCCTCGGCATCGCGCTGGCGATACTCCCATTCGTACTGTCCCGATGGCGGTTTGCCGCGCATTGGCGTCTGCCCGTGCGCTGCCATGAGTTCGACGCTGGAGACCGGCACCCATTCGAAGACGCAGCCAGTGCGTGCAGCGACACCGTCGAGCCGGGTGGACGCAAGATACGAGTACCTGCTGCCCAGCCCAAACACGAACTGCACAGTCACGGCAGGCATGCGGATTCACTCCAGATCGCCTGAGCGCCGCCCATCGCGCCATCGCCACGCGACGCCACTAGATGCCGTGGCGATCCAGCAAGGCCTGGGACACCGTGCCCAGATCCACATGCTCGAGCTCCCCGCCAAGCGGCACGCCCCGGGCAATGCGGCTGGCCTTCAGCCCGCGTGCGCGGAGCATTTCTGCAATGTAGTGCGCCGTTGCCTCGCCTTCATTGGTCAGGTTGGTCGCGAGTATCACTTCCTGAACCTCGCCACCGGACACGCGGGCCAGCAATCGATCCAGGCCGATGTCCCTTGGCCCCACCCCATCCAGCGGCGACAGCCGGCCCATGAGGACGAAGTACATTCCGGAATAGCTGAGGGTCTGCTCCACGACCGCCAGATCGGCAGGCGTTTCGACCACGCAGAGCAGCGACGCATCCCGCCTCGGCGAGCTGCACAGGGCACAGATCTCGTCCTCGGAGAAGTTGTTGCACCTGGAACAGCGCCGCACGGTGGCCAGCGCTGCGGAAAGCGCTCCCGCGAGCCGGTCGGCACCGTCTCTATCGTGCTGGAGCAGGTGGTAGGCCATGCGCTGCGCCGCCTTCGGGCCGACCCCGGGCAGGACTCGCAGCGCCTCGATCAGCCGATCGACGCCCTTGGCACCGGGTACGCCATCTTTCTTCAAAACGGCAGCTTGAATCCCGCAGGCAGGCCCATGCCGGAGGCAAGTCCGCCCATCTTCTCGCTCACCATGGCTTCGACCTTGTGGGCAGCATCATTGAATGCAGCGCACACCAGGTCCTCGAGCATTTCCCGGTCGTCGCCCACCAGGGACGGGTCGATGCTCACGCGCCGGACTTCATGCTTGCAGGTCATCAGCACCTTCACCATGCCTGCACCGGACTGACCTTCGACTTCCATGCTGCCGAGCTGCTCCTGCATGCGACGCATGTTTTCCTGCATCGCCTGCGCCTGCTTCATCAGTTGGCCAATGTTTCCGCGCATTCACCGCTCCCGCTTTGTTGGTTCCTATGAATTCCCGCCGTTCGCCTTGATGGTCGACTCGATCACCTTGCCATCGAACATCGTGACCAGATCCTTGACGAATGCGTCGCCATGGACTGCATTCGACATCTCGACCCTGCGTGCACTCTCCCGCGCCGCCTCTACCGAGGCCGCGCTCTCTCCATCGGCTTCTCCCACCGTCACCCTGACACTGACCGATCGCCCGAGGTGATGTTCGATCGCGGTCTTGAGCTTGTCCTGGAACCGCGCGAGATGCGCCAGCGACTTCGGCAGCGCGAAGTCGAACACGTCCCCGCCGGAGCTGCGCAGCACGGCGTTCCTCGCGAGCTCCTTGGGCGCGCCTCCGAGTGAAAGTTGCGAGGCGATCTGCGGCCAGTCCCCGCCAGCCGCGCCTGCGGCAGAGGGTGGGGCACGCCGCGGCGGTGCCTGGGGCACGCGGGCGGGCTGTCCCTGTGCCCGCGCCGGCGCACCGTCCGGCTGAGGCCTGAACGCGAGCATGCGCAGCAGCGTCATCACGAATCCCGCATGTTCATCGGGCGCGAGCGAAAGATCCTGCCTTCCCTGCAACGCAATCTGGTAGTCCAGCTGCACGGTTTCCGCATCCAGTGCCTGTGCAAGTGCGACGATCCGGCCCCGCTCGGGCATATCTTCCCCAAGGGCGTCCGGAACCACCTGTACCAGCGCGACGTTCAACAGCAGCGAAGCAAGGTCCTGCAGCGCAGCATCGAAGGAAAGGCTGCGCTGCTGCATCTCGTCCGCGATTGCCATGACGCCTGGACCGTCCACCGCCGCGATCGCGTCGAGGAGGCGGAACAGATACGACTGGTCGATCGCACCCAGCATGTCGCGCACGTTGTCCACCTCCACCCTGCCCGCGCCATGCGCGATCGCCTGGTCTAGCAGCGACAGTGCGTCGCGCATGCTCCCCGCGGCGGCGCGCCCGATCAGCGGCAGCGCATCGCGCTCGTAGGCAACGCTCTCCGCGTCGAGCACCTGCGCGAGGTGGCCGACCACTGCAGGCACCGGCATCTGCTTGAGATTGAACTGCAGGCAGCGCGACAGCACCGTCACCGGGATCTTCTGCGGGTCGGTCGTGGCAAGGATGAACTTCAGGTGCTCGGGCGGCTCTTCGAGCGTCTTCAGCATTGCGTTGAAAGCCGATGTCGACAGCATGTGGACTTCGTCGATCACGTACACCTTGTACCGGCCCCGCGTCGGCGCGTACTGGGCGGTTTCGAGGAGCTGTCGCATCTCCTCGACCCTGGTATTTGTCGCCGCGTCGACCTCGAGCAGGTCGACGAAGCGGCCGGAATCTATCTCGACACAAGCACTGCAGGTTCCGCATGGCTGCGCGGTCACGCCCGATTCGCAGTTCAGGCACTTGGCGAGGATCCTCGCGACCGTGGTCTTGCCGACGCCCCTGGTGCCGGTAAAGAGGTACGCATGATGCAGGCGCTTGTGCTCCAGCGCGTGGCGCAGCGCCCTGACCACGTGTTCCTGGCCGACCAGGCTGGCGAAATCCCGCGGGCGCCACTTCCTGGCGAGTACCTGGTAGCTCATGGTTTCGATCTTATCAGGGGGATAGGCGAGCCTTACCCCGGCACTTGCAGGATCCAGCTGTGGCTGCTTCCTTCCGGACCTGACCAGGTTCACCAGGCTGCAATGCGGGGGGGCCCGCCGCATGCATTATGCCCGAGAGGTGCGGTGGCGGAGAGAGTGGGATTCGAACCCACGGTACGGGTTAGCGTACACACGCTTTCCAAGCGTGCGCCTTAAGCCACTCGGCCATCTCTCCGTGAGGCCGACATTCTACTACCGCGACCGCGCGCTACTCCGCGTGCTATCCCGCTACGGCCGCGCGCAGTGAGCGCAGGATCTCGTCGATGCGGTGCAGCTGGCGGGTCAGTTCGCGCCAGCGCTGCCTGCCCAGCGGCTGCGTCAGCACCCGGCTCGACGGTCGCACACCTTCCTCGAGGTCGGCAAGCTGCTGCTGCAACACCAGCTTCATCAGCGAAGCGTGTATGTCGACGAGGCGCTCGGCATCCGCCGCGGGCAACCTGCCCGCTGCTGCCGCGTCGCGCAGACGATCCGGCGTCGACAGGACGGTCGAACCGATGCGCAGCGCCAGCGTGCGCGCCAGCCCGACCACGGGCAACAGTCCTTCCCGCTTCAGGTCGATCCGGCCTTGCGACGTGCGCGGCCGCCCGAACAGGCCGAACACCGGCGACAGCGTCGAGACCGATTGTGCGAGCAGTGCAATGAACGGCAGGGACCGCGAAGCTGCAACCACCGCGTCGGTATGCAGCCTGCGCGCCAGCGCCTCGTCTCCGGCCACGTGCTTCAGGTCGAAGAAGATGTCGACGTTCAGCAGGTCATCCGGCCGCGCCCGGCGCAGCCAGCCCTCGATGCGCGCGTTCCATTCGGCTACCGTGCCGCGCCAGGGCGCGTTCGCCGCCATCACGCCCCCCATGCAGCGTGGTACGCCGGCCTCGTGCAGGATCGCGGCGACCGCTTCACCCATCGCGGCGAACCAGGGATCATCGGCGCTGCTGCCGGCATGAATAAGGGCGTTGTCCTGGTCTGCGCTCAGCAGGCTTTCGCCGCGCCCTCCCGAGCCCAGCACCAGTAGGCTCCACGGCGCCGGCACCGGTCCGAGCTCTTCTGCCAGGCGCGCGACCGCGAGTTCCGCGGCACGCTTGCTCAGCGCGCAGATCTCGCTGGACACCACGCGCGCCACCTCGACACCACCGATGCCTTCCGCGACCAGACGCGCCGCCACTTCGGGAATCTGCCCGTAGGCAGCGGCAAGGCTCGCCGCGTCCTCTGCCTCGGCTATCGCGTCACCGGGCGCGAGCGCGGAACGCGCGCGGTGCCGCAGCAGATCGCGCTGCGACACCATCCCCACGGCGCGGCCGTGGCCATCTACCACGCAAAGGTGCCGGATCGATCTCCTGTCCATGCGTCCCAGCGCCCGATACAGCAGCTCGTCCGCCTCCATGCACTCGACCGGCGTCGTCATGACATCGCCCATTGTCGCCGCGCGCAGGTCCGTGCTTCCGGCGGCGACCACGCGCAGCACGTCGCGCTCGGTCACGATGCCCTGCGGCGGCCGCGCCGCGGCGCCGACGAGCAGCGCACCGATGCGGCGCTCGGTCATCAAGCGCGCGCCGTCAGCCAGCGACACATGCGCCGGCACCAGCACCGCGGGTGCCCGCATCACGTCTGCGATGCGTCGTTCGAACACATAGCCGTCCAATCGTGCCGGCTCCGGTTGCGCGCCCTCGCGTCCGTCCTGCGGCTTCTCATGCCAGCCAGCCTCGGCTTGCTTCTGCACGAGGTCCCGCCTGCGCTGCGACAGTGAACGCGCCTCCCCCAGGGTGCGGATCCCGGCCTGTCGCAGCTTCGGTATCAGCGCGGCAAACGCCTGCGCAGCCGCCATGGCGTCGCCGTGCGCGGTGTGACGTCCGTGGATCACCACGCCAAGACGGCTGGCGACGGTCTCGAGGTCCGGTGCCGGCAGGGCCGGCTCCAGCGCACCGACCAGCAACGCGAGGTCGAGGTGAAGTGGTTCGCGCCAGGGAATGCCCGCCCTCGCCGCCTCGTGCCTGAGCACGGCGAGGTCGAACGCAATCTGATGCCCGATCACGACATGACCCGCGAGCAGTTCGCGCAAGGCCGGCGCGAAATCCGCGAACCGCGGCGCGCCTGCAAGGTCGCTGTCGGCAAGCCCGTGAATGCGCGTCGCCGCCGCCGGGACCGGAACCTCGGGGTCGATCTTCTGGTCCAGCCCCTGCGCATCCAGGATGCGCGCACCGGACAGCACGACCGCACCGACCTGTACGACGCGGTCGCGCCGCACGTCCAGACCCGTGGTCTCGAGGTCCAGCGCCACCGCCGGCAGTGCAGCAAGCGCCGTCAGGTTCGACGGCGGCAGCAACTGGCTCATCGCATCGCGCCTGCAGGTGCTAGTTGAGGAAACGTCCGAACAATCGCGCGACGCTGTGCGCAATCTCGCTTTCCAGCGGGAACGACAGCATGCCCATCACCGAGTACCCCAACAGCCACGGCATGGCGTAGAAGCGGAACATGTAGAAGAACCACGCCACGTACAGCGGCACCAGCGGCGGGATGAGAAACGCCGGCGTGATCGGCGCGAACAGCTTGATCAGCGGGTTCGTCGCGCGAACGAAAAACCGCATGAAGAAGAACTTGCTCTCCTCGGGCAGGAACAGGCGCATGCCGAAACGCCCGATCAGCGTCCACATGATCATGCCGAGGATGTAATCGATCGCGACCACCCAGAGCGGGAACGCCTGCGCCATCGTCTGCCCTTTTGCCTGCTGCCCGCTCCGATTCTAAATCCTCGCGGACGAAAAAATGCCGGGACGAGCATCGCTCGCCCCGGCAAGCTTGAATGAACCGGATCTAGTGCGTCGTTCCGAGGATCGTGTCGCCCTTCGGAATGCGGACCGCATCGACCATGTCCTGCGTTTCCTTGTCCGGCGCCTCGGTCGCAAGGCTGACGACGATCATCGCGATCAGGCTGGCTGTTGCACCCACCATGCCGAAGCGCAGGTCGTCCATGCCCAGCCAGGGCTTCATGCCGCCCCACTTGACCATGTAGAGGTACCAGGACCCCACCCCCAGTCCGACCAACATCCCCGCGATCGCGCCGGGGCGATTTGCCCGCTTCCACCAGACGCCCAGCACCAGCGGGAAGAACAGCCCCGACATGGCGAAGCAGAACGCCCAGGCAACCGCGCCCAGGATCCCGGTCAGCTTCAGGCTCGCCACCAGTGCGCCTGCACCGCCGATCAGGATCAGCAGCACGCGGGCGACGATCAACCGCCGCTTCGTCTCGGCCTTCGGGTCGATGATCTTGTAGTACAGATCATGCGACAGCGCGTTGGCGATGGCGAGCAGCAGGCCGTCGGCCGTGGACATCGCCGCCGCCATACCGCCGGCGGCGACAAGCCCCGATATGACGTATGGCAATCCCGCGATCTCCGGAGTCGCCAGCACGACGATGTCGCCGCGCATGAAGAACTCGTTGATCTGCACGATGCCGTCCTTGTTGGCGTCGATCACCTTGAGGAAGCCCACCTCACCCCATTTCTGCACCCAGGTGAGCGCATTCACGTCTGCCACCGACTTGCCGATCACGCTGGTCGCCAGGTTCGGGTCCAGCACCTGCAGCTTGACGAAAGTCGCCAGCGCCGGCGCGGTGAAGTAGAGCAGGAAGATGAACAGCAGCGACCACGCCACCGACGTGCGCGCATCCTTCACCGAAGGCGTGGTGAAGTAGCGCATCAGGATGTGCGGCAGCGACGCCGTGCCCACCATCATGCACATGGCCAACGTGACGAACTTCCATGCCGGCAGCCAGCCTTCGGCCGCGTTGGCGTGGAGCACGTTCAGCGCTGACATGCCTGCCACCGGCTTGGCCGTGAGCTTGCCGACCTGGTGCAGTTGCTCGAGCTCTACGATCCTCGCCACCGCGTCGCCGTAGACGAGCTGCGGGATCAGGCCGAACCCCTGCTTGTTCGACATCCAGAACACCGGGATCAGGTAGGCGATGATGAGCACGATGTACTGCGCCACCTGCGTCCACGTCACCGCGCGCATGCCGCCCAGCATCGAGCACAGCAGGATGCCCAGCAGGCCGAACCAGACGCCGACTTCGAAGGGAATCAGCAGCGCGCGTGACGCGATGGTTCCCGTGGCATTGATCTGCGCCGTCACGTAGGTGAACGACGCAATGACCAGCACCAGCACGGCGCAGAATCGGGCCAGGTTGCCGCCATAGCGCGTGCCGATGAAGTCCGGCACGGTGTAGCAGCCGAACTTGCGCAGGTACGGCGCCATCAGCACCGCGACCAGCACGTAGCCGCCCGTCCAGCCGACGACGAATGCCAGGTACGGGTGCCCGGCCATGTAGACGCCGCCTGCCATGGCAACGAAAGACGCGCCGGACATCCAGTCGGCCGCCGTCGCCATGCCGTTGAACACCGGTGGCACCTGGCGCCCGGCAACGTAGTACGCGTCCAGTTGCATGGTCCGCGACAGCCAGCCGATCAGCGCGTAGATGAAGATCGTGAAGGCGACGAACAGGATACCGATGGTGTCCGCCTTCATGCCCATCTGCTCGAATACGGCCATCAGGGCGACGAACAGCAGGAATCCCCCCGTGTAGAAGCCGTAGATCTTCGGCAGGTTGTCGATGAACGAACCCTTCATTCTGAAGAAACTCATGGCGTCAGTCCTCCTTTATTCTTTTTCGGCCATGCCGAATTCGACATCGACCTTGTGCTGCTGGCGCACGAAGATGAACAGCTGCACCACGAACACGATGAGCGAGCCCTGCGCCGCCATGTAGAAGCCCAGCGGATGGCCCATGAACGACATCGCATTCAACTGCGGTGCGAACCAGTGCACGACGAACGAGAAGATGGCCCAGATGATCAGATGGATGATCATCAGCCTCTTCGTCTTCGCCCAGTGACCTTCTGCCTGCGTCTGTTGGGTACTCATCTTCTGCCCTCCTCCGTTTGCGTACCTCTATCGATGAAGAATGCCCTGCGTGCTCCACACTGCGTGCCGGCGCGCTAAGATCCACGCCTCGCCCCGGCGATACTTCCGAGATCCGCCCCCTTGACCCTGCACACGCGCATCGCCAGCTTCGCCGCCGACCTCTGGGGCAGCCTCGGAGACTATGTAGGCGTGGGCCGCCCGCAGCGCCGCGCCGCGATCGTCGACCGCGCGAGCCTGCAGGCCTTTCTCGAGTCGCGCGCGAGCTTCGTTGCGCAGACTTCGCTCTATGGGTATCTGCGGACTCGCGCCGGCATGCGTTACCCGGAACTGTTCGACGACGACCGCTTCGTGCTGTCGATCAACATCGCCAAATGGCACGTCTGGCTTGCCTGCCTGTCCGACCTCGCGATCTATACGGGCGGCCTGATTGCGCGCCGCAGCCGGGCGCCGGCCGCAGACGTCGGCCGGCTGATCAACGGGTGCGTAGAGGAGATCCTGGGCAGAACCGGCGTCCCTGCTGACGCCGGCGAGGAATTCGCGTCGCACGCAGGCCGGGTGCGCGCGCGCATCGCGCTGTGCGACTGGACCGTGGTTCAGGACGACGACACGCCGTTTGCCGAGAGCCCGATGACGCTGGTGCGCCGGGCGCCGATCGTCGACGACCTGAAGCGGCTTGACGAAGCGATCGTGCTCAATTCCGTGCGCTTTCGCTGGCAGGAAGTGCGCCGGCACCTGCGCCGCGACCTCGATGCCGAGCGCGTGCTCGCTGACGTTCCCTGACATGCGTCTGGCACGGCGGTCGGACACTGCGGCTGCTCCTCCCCAGAAGTAACACCACGAGCCACGCCGACTTGCGGTGGCCCGCGCAGTGATGCTAGCCGTGACATAGTGCCGCATCCACTGGGGAAAACCCTAGTGTTTCACCGCCGCGGTGCAACAAACCTTCTGCAGCGCAGCAATCAGCCGGACGCGTTCAGTGTCAGCTGCACCAGCGCGGCAACCGAATCCGCCCCCGTCTTCTCCATCACCCTGGCGCGGTGAAACTCGACCGTCTTGACGCTGATGTTGAGTTCACCCGCGATAACCTTGTTCTGCTTGCCCTCGATGACGCGCTGCATCACCGCCCGTTCGCGCTCGGTGAGGGACGCAAGGCGCCCGGCGACCTGGCTCTGCCGCTGGCGCTTCTCGCGCCGCTCGGCATCGCGCTCGAACGCCCGCCGGATGATCTGCAGTACTTCCTTGTAGCTGAACGGCTTCTGGATGAAGTCCACCGCGCCGCCCTTGATGGCGCTGACCGCCGTCGGCACGTTGCCGTGCGCACTGACGAACAGGATCGGGATCTCGATGCCGCGCCCTTTCAGGTAGTCCTGCAGCTCGAGTCCGCTCATGCCCGGCAGGTGCAGGTCGAGTACCAGGCACGCCGGCTCGTGCGGCCGGTATCCGTCGATGAAGTCGGTCGCGCTGGCAAAGGTCTGTACGTCCATGCCGTTGGTCTGCATCAGCCACACCCACAGCGTGCGGATCGCCTCGTCGTCGTCGACCACGTACACCAGCGGCTTGGGTGCGTCGGCCTTCACTGCCGCTCCCCGAGCAGTTCCGCCACAGTCGCCATCAGTTCCTTGGTCGAGAAAGGCTTGGTGACGTACGCGCATGCGCCCGAGGCCAGGCCCTGCCCCACGTCCGCGTCGCGGCCCTTTGCCGACAGCATCATCACCTTGACGTCCTGCAAGGCGGGGTTACCACGGATGCGCCTGCACACTTCGAACCCGTTGGTCATCGGCATCATTGCATCCAGTATGACGAGATCGGGACGGAAGCTTTCTGCCAGCGCCAGCGCCTCCTCGCCGCTGCCGGCTACGCGCACCTCGTAACCGCACTTGTGCATCAGGAATTCCAGCGAGGTCACGATGTTCGGCTCGTCGTCGGCTATGAGGACCCTGCCTGCCATGGCGCCTCAGGACGTCCGAGCCAGCGGCAGCGTGAACGAGAAGCACGCCCCCTGCCCCGGCACGCTGCTGACCCACATGCGGCCGCCGAAGTGCTCGACGATGCGCCGGCTGATATGCAGCCCGAGTCCGCTGCCCTCGGGCTTTCCGGTCAGCGTATCGCCTGCCTGGCGGAACTTGTCGAAGATGACTTCGCGGTCCTCCGCGCGGATGCCGGGGCCGTTGTCGCTTACGTCCACGCGCAGGAAGCCCTGCCCCTCGGTGAGCGCGATTTCCACTCGCCCGCGTCCCGGCTCGACGAACTTCACCGCGTTCGAGACCAGGTTCAGCACCACCTGGACGATACGGTCGAGGTCCGCCACCACCGCCGGTACGGCATCCGGAAGCCTGCGCACCAGGTGCGCATCACGCTCCCTGAACAACTGGCTGCTCGCCTCTATCGTGTCCTCGATCACGCTGCGCATGTCGACCAGCGATGCCTGCCAGTCCGCGCGGCCCGACTCGAGTCTCGACACATCAAGGATCTGGTTGATCAGGCGGGTCAGGCGTTCGGTCTCCTTGATGACAATGCCGAGGAAGCGCGCCCGCTCCGCCACGTCCAGGTCCGGATTGTCGTGCAGGATCTCGGTAAAGGCCCTGATCGAAGTCAGCGGCGTGCGCAGTTCGTGCGAGACGGTGGAGACGAAGTCGTCCTTCATGCGGTCAAGCTCCGTAAGCCGCTCGTTCGCGGCGCGCAGTTCCTGCGTCGCGCGCTCCAATTCCCTGGATTTCTGCTCCAGGCGGTGGCTGTAGACGATGACCTGGGAGGCCTCGTCGAGCATCGCGCGCACCTCGGCCAGCGACAGCGCGTCTTCCTTGACGACCGAGGCCACCATGATGTGCGCCGAGGCCGCGCCGATGACGCCGGCGAGCTGCGTTTCGACGAAGTGCACCAGGTCGGCATCCGCCTGGGGACGCGCGTCGGGATGCTCAAGCCCGCGCGCGTGCGCGTACTCGGCGAGCGCGTCGGCCGCCGCACCCGGCCCGATGAAGCGGGCAAGCAGGTTGTAGAGGTCGGGCGTCGATGCGGTGCCACGCCAGAAGCGCGCACCGGCCGCCTCTGCCGGCCGCCGGAAGACGTCGACGAACAGCGTCGCCTGCCGGTGCTCCTCGGCACCGGGCGCACGCATCAGCGACACGCCGACGTAGGCGCCGATGTTGGCGCTCATGCTCCAGATCATCGCGTGCGTAATCTGGTCGAGTCCGGCGACGCCGAACAGCGCGAGGGGCTTGAGCAGTTCGATGCCCCACGGCCCGTGCTCCAGGAAGCTGAGCGGCAGCCAGCCCGAGCGCGCAACCGCGGGCAGCAGCAGGGTGTAGAACCAGACCAGGAAGCCGGCGCCCAGCCCCGCCAGGGCGCCCAGGCGCGTGCCGCCCTTCCAGAAGATCCCGCCCAGCGCCACCGGCGCGAATTTCGCCACTGCCGCGAACGAGATCAGGCCTATGGACACCAGCGCATAGGCTTCGCCCGCCAGGCGGAAGTACACGTAACCGAGCAGGATCACCAGCACGATCGCCCAGCGGCGTATGCCCAGCAGCAGTCCGCTCAGGTCCGCACGCTCGTTCAGCCGCAGCGCCTTCATGCGCAGCAGCACCGGCATCACGAGGTCGTTGCACACCATCGTCGACAGCGCGATGGTTTCGACGATCACCATGCCGGTGGCCGCGGACAGTCCACCGATGAACACCATCAGCGCCAGCAGTTCCTGCCGCTCCGCCATCGGCAGCGTGAGCACGAAGGTATCGGCGTCGACATCGCCGCCTGGAAAGTGCAGCAGCCCGCCGAACGCGATCGGCAGCACGAAGATGTTGATCGCCAGCATGTAGAGCGGGAACAGCCAGATCGCCTTGCTCAGGTGCTTCTCGTCCTTGTTCTCGATAACCGTGACCTGGAACTGCCGCGGCAGGAACATGATCGCCAGCATCGACAGCACGGTAAGCCAGACCCAGCTCGAGTAGCTGCCTCCTACGCCCTCGAACGGCGCGAGCATCGACGACATGTCGGGGTTCGCGGCGGTACGCGCGAATATGTCGCCGAAGCCGTTGTAGATGCCCCAGCTCACCCACGCGCCCACCGCAACGAAGGCCACCAGCTTGACCAGCGACTCGAAAGCCACCGCAGCCACCATGCCTTCATGGTGCTCGGCGGCATCGAGGTGGCGAGTGCCGAACAGGATGGTGAACGCAGCGAGGATAAGCGCCACCCACAAGGCGGTGTCCTGCAGCAGCGGCACGGTGCCGAACTTCGCCGGCATGACGATGTCCGGGTACTGCAGCACGATGGTGAAGCTGTTGGAGATCGCCTTCAGCTGCAGCGAGATGTAAGGCAGGATGCCGATCACCGCGATCACGGTGACGACGCCGCCGAGCAGCGCGCTCTTGCCGTAGCGCGAGGCGATGAAGTCGGCCAGCGACGTGATGCGGTTCTGTTTGCTGATGCGCAGGATCTTGCGCATCACGATCCACCACAGCGCGATCATCAGCGTCGGGCCGATGTAGATCGGCAGGAAGCCGACGCCGTCGCTCGCCGCACGCCCGACGCTGCCGTAGAACGTCCACGCGGTCGCGTACACCGCGAGCGACAGGCTGTAGACGTAGGGGCTCGCTATGACCGAGCGGCCGGCATCGGCGCGCTGGTCGGCGTAGTAGGCGATCGCGAACAGCAGGCCGAGGTAGGCGAAGGACGTGACGACGATGACCCAGCCCTGGAGCATCCGCGTCAGCCGCGCTCAGCCGCGGCGCTCGATCACCAGCGCCATCAGCGCGATCAGCGCACCCCAGGCGACGAAGAAGTAGGCGTAAAGCACCGGTACGCCGAACAGCGTGCCGCCGACATTGAACACCGCCAGCAGCGGATAGTTGAACAGCAGCAGGCCGAGCAGGCATACGGCCGCCAGGCGCTGCCCCCGGATGTCGAACTCGTCCATGGCTGACCCCTCCCCGCGTGCGAGCGCGGCCCCGGCGATTACTGCTTCTGCGACAACTGCTCGAGGATCGCCGGATTCTCCAGCGTGGACACGTCCTGCGTGATCTCCTCGCCCTTGGCGATGGATCGCAGCAACCGCCGCATGATCTTGCCTGAGCGCGTCTTCGGCAGGTTCTCGCCGAAGCGGATGTCCTTGGGCTTGGCGATCGGGCCGATCTCCTTGCCCACCCAGTCGCGCAGTTCCTGTGCGATCTTCTTCGCCTCCTCGCCCGACGGACGCTGGCCCTTGAGCACCACGAACGCGCACACCGCCTCGCCGGTAAGGTCGTCGGGCCGTCCTACCACAGCCGCCTCGGCGACCAGCTTCGTGTTCGCCACCAGCGCGGACTCGATCTCCATGGTGCCAAGCCGGTGCCCGGAGACGTTCAGCACGTCGTCTATGCGGCCCATGATGCGGATGTAGCCCTCCTCGTCCGTGCTCGCACCGTCGCCGGCGAGGTAGTACCTGCCCTTGAAGTCCTCGGGGAAGTAGTTCTTCCTGAAGCGCTCGGGGTCGCCCCAGATGGTGCGGATCATGGATGGCCACGGCCGCTTGATGACCAGGATCCCGCCCTTGCCCTTGCCCACCGGGTTGCCGGTCTCGTCGACGATGTCCACCGCAATCCCCGGCAGCGGGAAAGTCGCCGAGCCGGGCTTGGTCGGTGTCGCACCGGGCAGCGGCGTGATCAGGTGCCCGCCGGTTTCGGTCTGCCACCAGGTGTCGACAATCGGGCAATGGCCGCCGCCCACCCTCTCGTGGTACCACATCCACGCTTCCGGATTGATCGGCTCGCCCACCGTGCCGAGGATGCGCAGGCTGGACAGGTCGTACTTGCGCGGCAGGTCCGCACCGGCCTTGATAAGGGAACGGATCGCCGTCGGCGCGGTGTAGAACACGTTCACCTTGTGGTCCTGGATCAGCTTCCAGAAGCGTCCCGCGTCCGGGTAGGTCGGTACGCCCTCGAAAACGACCTCGGTGGCCCCGACCGCAAGCGGCCCGTAGGTGATGTACGTGTGTCCGGTGACCCAGCCCACGTCCGCGGTACACCAGAATACGTCGGTGGGCTTGTAGTCGAATACCCATTTCATCGTCAGCGCCGCCCACAGCAGGTAGCCGCCGGTGGAGTGCTGCACGCCCTTCGGCTTCCCGGTGGAACCCGAGGTGTAGAGGATGAATAGCGGATGTTCGGCGTTCACCCAGGTCGGCTCGCAGCTGTCCGCCTGCCCCTTGATGGCGTCGTCCCACCAGATGTCGCGTCCCGCAGTCATCGGGATCGCGGTGCCGGAGCGCTTGTAGACCAGCACGTTCCTGATGGTCTCGCAGCCGCCCATCGCGAGTGCCTCGTCCACCACCGGCTTCAGCGGGATCTCCTTGCCGCCGCGGAACTGGCCGTCGGCGGTGAGCACCGCCACCGCACCTGCGTCGATGATGCGTTCGTGCAGCGACTTCGCCGAGAAGCCGCCGAACACCACCGAATGCGTGGCGCCGATGCGGGCGCAGGCCTGCATCGCCGCCACCGCCTGTATCGACATCGGCATGTAGATCAGTACCCGGTCGCCGCTCCTGATCCCCAGCGCCTTCAGTCCGTTGGCGAGCCTGCAGACCTCGTGATACAGGCCCTTGTACGAGATCGTCGAAACCTTGCCGTCGTCGGCCTCGAAGATGATTGCCGTCTTGTCAGGCTGGGTCTGCAGGTGCCGGTCGAGGCAGTTGTAGGACGCGTTCAGCTCACCGTCATGGAACCACTTGAAGAACGGCGCGTTGGACTCGTCCAGCGTCTTCGTGAAGGGCTTCTTCCATGCGAGGTTCTCGCGGGCGAGCTTTGCCCAGTAGCCCTCGAAGTCCCTGTCGGCCTCGGCGCACATCCGGCGGTAGGCCTCCATGCCGGAAATATTGGCCTGCCTGACGAACTCCGCGGCCGGGGGAAAAACCCGTGTCTCCTGCAGGACGGACTCGATGGTCTTGTCGGACATGTGGATCTCCTCCTCTTGGATGCCTTAGTTTGCAGGGAACAGGATCATTGAGTCAAAAGCTTGTAGGGCGCCCGCGACGGCGAAATCACTGTGCTAAATTCAGTTCCCTTCTCCACCCGCACGCCGATGACCCCATCCAGCAAAGCGCCTGCCATGACCGAGGCGCGCGCCCTGCGCCCGATTCCCACGCTGATCTTCGCCAGCCGCTGGCTGCAGCTGCCGCTGTACATCGGCCTGATCGTCGCGCAGGGGGTGTACGTATGGCTGTTCTGGCAGGAACTCTACTACCTGCTATCGGCGGCATTCGGCAACGCGGTTTCCCTCGACCACGTGCTCGACGCGGTGTCCGTGGCGGGCGTCGAGCGGCCGGCAAAGCTCAACGAGACGGTGATCATGCTCGTCGTGCTCGGCCTCATCGACGTGGTGATGATCTCCAACCTGCTGATCATGGTCATCGTCGGCGGCTACGAGACTTTCGTGTCGCGCATGCACCTGGAGCGCCATCCCGACCAGCCCGAATGGCTGTCGCATGTGAACGCCTCGGTCCTCAAGGTGAAGCTCGCCACCGCGATCATCGGCATCTCCTCGATCCACCTGCTGAAGACCTTCATCAATGCCGCGGCCTACGACGAGAAAACGCTGGTCGCGCAGACCGTGATCCACATCACGTTCCTCCTCTCCGCGATCGCGATCGCGGCCACCGACCGGCTCATGCAGCCTGCCGGCCACGCGCCACGCCGGCGCGACGCCGGCGACCACGACGATTGAGAAAGCACCCATGCCAGCCATCAAGCAGGACGACCTGATTCGCAGCATCGCGGATGCGCTGCAGTTCATCTCCTACTACCACCCGGTCGACTACATACGCGCGCTGGGGCGCGCCTACGAGCGCGAGCAGTCGGTCGCGGCGAAGGATGCGATCGCGCAGATCCTCACCAACTCGCGCATGTGCGCCGAGGGCCACCGGCCGATCTGCCAGGACACCGGCATCGTCAACGTATTCCTCAAGGTCGGCATGGACGTGCGCTGGGACGCGCAGATGTCGCTCGAGGAAATGGTGAACGAAGGCGTGCGCCAGGGCTACAACCATCCCGACAACAAACTGCGCGCCTCGGTGCTGGCCGATCCCGCGTTCACCCGCAGGAACACCCGGGATAACACGCCTGCAGTCATCAACGTCGAGCTGGTTCCCGGCAACGGGGTGAGCATCGACGTCGCGGCCAAGGGCGGCGGCTCGGAGGCGAAGTCGAAGTTCATCATGATGAATCCGTCGGATTCCATCGTCGACTGGGTGCTGAAGACGGTGCCGACGATGGGCGCCGGCTGGTGCCCGCCGGGCATGCTCGGCATCGGCATCGGCGGTACCGCGGAGAAGGCCATGCTGATGGCGAAGGAATCGCTGATGGGCGCGATCGACATGGCTGAACTGAAGGCGCGCGGCCCCAGGGACAAGGTCGAGGACCTGCGCATCGAGATCTACGACAAGGTGAATGCGCTCGGCATCGGCGCACAGGGCCTGGGCGGCCTCTCCACGGTGCTCGACGTCAAGATACTCACCTATCCCACGCACGCGGCGAACAAGCCGGTGGCGATGATCCCGAACTGCGCCGCGACCCGGCACGTGCATTTCACGCTCGATGGCTCGGGGCCCGCGGAGTTCGTGCCGCCGTCTTTGGCCGACTGGCCGCAGGTATCCTGGTCGCCGTCGGCGCAGGCCACGCGCGTCAACCTCGACGCCCTGACGCCCGCCGAAGTCGCCGGCTGGAAGCCCAGCCAGAACCTGCTGCTGTCCGGCAAGCTCCTCACCGGACGCGATGCCGCGCACAAGCGCATCCAGGACATGCTCGCAAAGGGCGAGAAGCTGCCGGTGGACTTCACCAATCGGGTCATCTACTACGTCGGCCCTGTCGATCCGGTCGGTGACGAGGTGGTGGGCCCCGCGGGGCCGACCACGGCGACGCGCATGGACAAGTTCACCGAAACCATGCTCGCGCAGACCGGCCTGATTGCGATGGTCGGCAAGGCAGAGCGCGGCCCGGTGGCGATCGACGCGATCAGGAAGCACAAGGCCGCCTACCTGATGGCGGTGGGCGGCGCCGCCTACCTGGTCGCCAAGGCGATCCGGAAGTCCCGCGTGCTCGCGTTCGAGGACCTCGGCATGGAGGCGATCTACGAGTTCGAAGTCAAGGACATGCCGGTGACGGTTGCGGTCGATTCCAGCGGCACGTCGGTGCACCAGACCGGCCCGCAGGAATGGGAAACGAAGATCCGCACGCTGAAGATCCCGGTGCACGCCGCCTGAAGCAGACCAACTGGCTCGCGGTCTGGGCCGTCTTCCTGGCCGGCCTGGCCGCCGCCGGCTATATCGGCAAGGTGCCGCCGCTGCTGCCGATGCTGCGTGGCGACCTCGGCCTCACGCTGACGCAGAGCGGCTTCATCGCCACCATGCTGAACGTGATGGGCGCGCTGGTCGGCATGTTCGCCGGTGTGTTCGCCGATCGCTACGGCCACAAGCGCTACGCGCTCGCAGGCCTCGCGCTGCTCGTCGCCGGTGGGCTCGGTGGCGCCGCATCGCAGGGGTTTGCGCTGCTGCTCGTGTCTCGCTTCGTCGAAGGCGCCGGATTCATCATGACCACGGTATCCGGCGTCGCGCTGATCGCCAACGTCACGCGGCCGGAAGACCGGCCCCGCGCGATGGCGCTGTGGAGCGCGTACATGCCCACGGGAGGCGCGCTCGCCCTGCTTGCCGCCCCGCTCGCGGTCGCCGCGATCGGCTGGCGCGGCTTCTGGGTCGCGACGGCGGCTGTCGCGGCAGTGGCGCTGCTGATGGTGGTACGCGTCGTGCCGTCACCCGCGTTCGGCAGCCGGGTGCGCGCAGGCCGGCTCGCCACCGAGTCGCTCACGCATCGGGGCGGCCTCGCGCTATGCCTCGCGTTCTTCGGCTATGCGTCCATGTGGGCCACGGTGATGATCTGGTTGCCCACGTTTGCCGTCGACCAGCGCGGCGTCACTGCAGCGGCCGCCGCCGTGCTCACCGTGGGGATGGTGGCGATCAACATTCCGGGAAACCTGGCGGGCGGCTGGCTGATGGGCCGCGGCTTCAGCCGCGCGTCGCTGATCGTGTCCGCCGGGTCGGTGCAGGCCGTGTGCTGCGTCGGCATGTTCCTCGACGTGATGCCGGACGCGGCACGCTACGCCGCCTGCCTCGTCTTCTCGCTGGTGGGCGGACTGATTCCGATGGCGGTCCTGTCCGGCGTGCCGATCCACGCCAGGACGCATGCGCACATCGGCACCGCCAACGGCATGGTGATGCAGACCTCGCAGCTCGGGCAGTTCACCGCGCCGGTCGCGGTCGCGGCGATCGCGGCGAGCCATGGCTGGCAGGCCTCGCTGCCGGTGATGCTGTTCCTCGCCGCGTGCGCGATCGCGGGCGGCGTCGCGATCGGCCGGATCGAGCTCAGCCGCCCAGCGCCTTGAACAGGTCCGCGACCGCGGCGCGCTGCGCCCGCAGCGCGTCGATGCGCGACAGCTCGGCCGCCAGCAGGTTGCGCTCCGCATCGATGACCTCGAGCTGGCTGGCGAGCCCGTGTTTGAGCCGCAGTTGCGCCAGCCGCAGCGCCTCCGCCAGCGCACGCATGCGCGCACCTTCGGCGTCATAGGCTTCGCGCGAACGCGCCTGCGCGGCCAGCGCCTGGCGCACTTCACCGAACGCATTCCGGATCGCGCGCTGGTACTGCGCAAGCGCCTGGCGCTCGCGCGCCTCGGCCGCCTCGCGCTGCGCGTCCCGCCGCCCGCCGTCGAAGATCGGCTGCGCCACCGCGGCGGCGATGCGCCATATCGTCGCCGGGCCGGAGAAAAGCTGCGACAGGGTCGCGCTCTCGGTGCCGACGAAGCCGGTCAGCGGAATTGACGGGAAGTACGCCAGGCGCGCCAGCTCGACGCGCGCATTCGCAGCAAGCAGCCGCTGCTCCGCCTCGACCAGGTCGGGGCGGCGCAGCAGCAGCTCGGAGGGCAATCCCGCCGGTACCTGCAGCGCCGGCGGCGCGTCCGTGGCATCGGCGGCGCGCTGCACGCCCGACTCCATGATCGCCTTCGGGCTGCGCCCAAGCAGCACTGCGAGCACCGCCTCTTCGCGCTCGCGGTCGCGCTCGATCGGCGCCAGTTGCGCGCGCGCCGCCGCGGCCTCTGCTTCCAGCTGCCGCAGCTCGAACTCCGAGATCAGTCCCGCGTCGCTGCGCTTTTTCTGCAGCGCGAGCAGCTCCTCCCGCAACGCCAGCGCGCGGCGCGTGCTTGCCGCGCTCGCGTCCAGCGCGCGCAGCGCGGACCATGATCTGGCGACATCCGCGACCAGCGCGATGCGCACGGTTTCGCGCGCGGCGGTGGTCGCAAGCAGGTCGGCACGCGCGGCTTCGCTCGCAGTGCGCAAGCGCCCCCACAGGTCCACCTCGTAGGCGACATCCAGCGTCAGCCGCGTGTTGTTGCGCTCTCGCTGTGCGCCGGGCGGCAACAGACCGGTGGCGGCGGATGAGCGGCTGCGATCGCGGCTGGCATTCGCGTCCAGCGTCGGCGCCTGCCCCGCCCCGGTCTCGCGCAGCAGCGCGCGCGCCTCGTCCACACGCGCCGCCGCGAGCGCGAGGTCGGCACTGCCCGCGATCGCCTCATCGACCAGCCGCTCGAGGGCGGCATCGCCATAGACCTGCCACCACCGCCCGTTGGTATACGCTGCCGGTGCGCTATCGCGCCAGGCCGCGGGCAATTCAACCGCGGGGCGCCGGTACTCGGGCGCCGGCGTGGCGCAGCCCGCCAGCAGGGCGGCCGCGACGAGGATGGCGCGCCTATACATTGTCCGCTCCTGCCTGCCTGTGCCGCGCGATTTCCTCGCGCAGCTGCGCGGTCGAGCGCCGCTCCGACAGGCGCCGGTCGGTGATCAGCCGGTAGAACAGCGGGACGAAGAAAATGGCGAGGAAGGTGGCCGCGATCATGCCTCCCATCACCCCGGTGCCGACCGACTGCCGCGCGCCCGCGCCGGCGCCCGTCGACAGCGCCAGCGGCAGCACGCCCAGTATGAACGCCAGCGAGGTCATGATGATCGGCCGGAAGCGCAGGCGGGCGCCCTCCAGCGCGGCGGCCGACGCCGACAGGCCCTCGCGATGCTTCATCACCGCGAACTCGACGATCAGGATGGCGTTCTTCGCCGCCAGCCCGAGCAGCGTCACCAGGCCGATCTGGAAGTAGACGTCATTGGTCATGCCGCGCAGCCACACCGCAGCGAGCGCGCCGAAGGTGCCGAACGGAAGCGCAAGCAGCACCGACAGCGGCAGCGACCAGCGCTCGTACTGCGCGGCGAGGATCAGGAACACCATCAGCACCGCCATTCCCAGCGCGAGGCCGGAGGTGCCGCTGGAGCGCTTTTCCTGGAACGAGGCGCCGCCCCAGTCGTAGCTGAAGTCCGCGGGCAGCACTTCGCGCGCGACGCGCTCCACCGCCTCTATCGCCTGTCCCGAGGAGACGCCCGGCGCGCCCTGCCCGAACAGCTTCACCGCCGGCAGGTTGTTGAAGCGGTCCAGCGCGTCCGGTCCGGCGGTGAAGCGCACCGTCGCCAGCGCCGAGACCGGCACCATGGCGCCGGTTTGCGAGCGCACGTAGAGCTCGCCGATGGAGTCCGGCCGCTTGCGGTAGGCGGGCTCCGCGGACATCAACACCTGCCAGGTACGGCCGTAGCGGTTGAAGTCGTTGACGTAGTACGTGCCGAGCGTCGCCGACAGGGTGGCGTAGAGCTCCCCCAGCGGCACGCCCAGCGCCTTCGCCTTGTCACGGTCCAGGTCCACGTACAGCTGCGGCACGGTCGGGCGAAACAGGGTCTGCATGCCGCCCAGCAGCGGATCCTTTCCTGCCGCGGCCATGAACTGCTGGGACACCTCGGCCAGCCGCTTCGCGCCGCCCTCGCCGCGGTTCTGCAGGTAGAACTCGAACCCGCCCGCGGTGCCGAGCCCGAAGATCGGCGGCGGATTGAACGCGAGCACCAGGCCTTCCTTGATGTGCGCGGTGCGCCCGAACAGTTCACCGACCAGCTGCGACGCCTTGACGTCGCGCTCGTCCCAGTG
Organism: Burkholderiales bacterium; assembly: GCA_050248795.1. Lineage (GTDB taxonomy): Bacteria > Pseudomonadota > Gammaproteobacteria > Burkholderiales > SG8-39 > CAZTDU01. The sequence goes on from JBFWRS010000046.1 coordinate 24,678, forward strand.
CTTCTGCGTGACGAAGATCGTCGCCGCGTTGTTGCGGAAGCCGCCGCCGAGGAAATCGAAGCCGGTGAACGCGACCGCGTCCTCGTTGTTCGGGTTCGACTTGATGATCTCCAGCACCTCGGAGACGACCTTGTCCGTGCGCTGAAGCGTCGCGCCGTCCGGCAGGATCACCGCCGCGATGTAGAACCCCTGGTCCTCGTCCGGCACCAG
>JBFWRS010000047.1:0-24747 GCA_050248795.1 Burkholderiales bacterium
GGGCGCAGGGTCCTGATGGTCGGACTCGGCCCCGCCGGATTCACCGTGGCGCACCACCTGATGAACGACGGGCATGCCGTGGTCGGCATCGACGGCCTGAAGATCGAACCATTGCCGGTCGAGATATGCGGCGTGGACGCGCACCGCCGCCGCGGCGAATTCCGCCCGATCCGCGACATCTCGGAGCTGCGCGAGGACCTGGGCTCGCGCGTGATGGCGGGATTCGGCGGCGTCGCCGAGTACGGCATCACGGTGCGCTGGGACAAGAACTTCCTCAAGGTGATCCGCCTGCTGCTCGAGCGCCGCACGCAGTTCGCCATGTTCGGCGGCGTGCGCTTCGGCGGCACCGTGACGCTCGAGGATGCCTGGGCGATGGGCTTCGACCACGTGGCGGTGTGCGTCGGCGCCGGGAAGCCCACCGTGCTGGACATCCCGAACGGGCTTGCACGCGGCGTGCGCGCGGCATCGGACTTCCTCATGGCGCTGCAGCTCACCGGCGCCGCCAAGCCGGATTCCCTCGCCAACATGCAGGTCCGGCTGCCGGTGGTGGTGATCGGCGGCGGGCTCACCGCGATCGACACCGCGACCGAGTCGCTCGCCTACTACGTGGTGCAGGTGGAAAAGTTCCTCGCCCGCTACGACATCCTTTCGGCCGAGATCGGCGAGGCTGCGGTGCGTGCGGGCTGGGACGACCAGGAGCGCGAGATCGGCGAGGAATTCCTCGCGCATGCCCGCGCGATCCGCAGGGAGCGCGAGCTGGCACGGCGCGAGCAGCGCCCTCCCCGGATCATCGAACTGCTCAAGGGCTGGGGCGGCGTCACGATGGCCTACCGGCGGCGCCTGGTCGACAGCCCGTCCTACACGCTGAACCACGAGGAGGTAGAGAAGGCCCTCGAGGAAGGCATCGTCTTCGCCGAGGAGCTCGCGCCGCTGGCGGTCGAGGTCGACAACTACGGCGCCGTGAAAAGCGTGCGCTTCAGCCACGCTTCCGGCGAGAAAAGCCTGCCCGCGCATACCGTCTTCGTCGCCGCCGGAACGCAGCCCAACACCATCCTCGCGCGCGAGGACAGCCTGCATTTCGCGCTGGACGGCAAATACTTCGCCGCCTGCGACGAGGAAGGCAGGCCGGTGAAGCCGCAACGCTCGACATCGAAGCCCGAGACGCCGAACGTGCTGCTTGCGCGCCACGCCGACGGGCGCTTCGTCAGCTTCTTCGGCGACGTCCACCCCTCGTACTTCGGCAACGTCGTCAAGGCAATGGGATCGGCCAAGCAGGGCTACCCGGTCGTGTCCCGGGTGCTGGCGAAGCGGGCCCCGCAGCATGCATCGACGGACGAGACTTTCTTCTCGCACCTTGCCGATCGGCTGGTCGCCACGGTGGAGCGCGTCGAGCGCCTGACGCCGACCATCGTCGAAGTGGTGATCCGCGCCCCGCTCGCAGCGGAAAAGTTCCAGCCCGGCCAGTTCTACCGCTTGCAGAACTTCGAGGCGCTCGCACCGGTTGCCGCGGGAACCCGCATGCAGATGGAAGGACTCGCGCTGACCGGCGCGTGGGTGGATCCGGACAAGGGCCTGGTGTCCACCATCGTACTGGAGATGGGCGGGTCTTCCGACCTGTGCGCGATGCTGCAGAAGGGCGAGCCGGTGATCCTCATGGGCCCTACCGGCGCGCCGACCGAGATCACGGGCGGCGAGACGGTGGTGCTGTGCGGCGGCGGCCTCGGCAACGCGGTACTGTTCTCGATCGGGCAGGCCTTGCGCGCCGCAGGATCGAAGGTGCTCTACTTCGCCGGCTACAAGAAGGCGGTCGACCGCTACAAGGTGGACGAGATCGAGCGCGCCGCCGACGTCGTGGTGTGGTGCTGCGACGAGCAGCCAGGCTTCAAGCCGCGGCGCACCCAGGACCGCGCCTTCGTCGGCAACATCGTGCAGGCGATGGACGCCTACGCCAAGGGCCGGCTCGGCGGCAGGGTGCTGCGCCTGGAGGATGCCGACCGCCTGATCGCGATCGGCTCGGACCGCATGATGGCCGGAGTCGCCCGCGCGCGCCACGACGTGCTCAAGGCGCACATGAAGCCAGGCCACGTCGCGCTCGGCTCGATCAACTCGCCGATGCAATGCATGATGAAGGAGATCTGCGCACAGTGCCTGCAGCCGCACCGCGACCCGGTGAGCGGCGAGACGAGCTGGGTGTTCTCGTGCTTCAACCAGGACCAGCCCCTCGACCGGGTCGACTTCGCGGCACTGAACGAGCGCCTGAAGCAGAATTCCCTCGCCGAAAAGCTCACCGCGCGCTGGATCCGCCACTGCATGGCGGACCTGCGGCGCCAGCGCGCCTTCGTCTGAATCAGCGGTCGAGGGGCATGTCGTCGTACGACGCCTGGTGCCCGATCGGCTCGATGTGCACCAGCAGCGACGCGTTCGGCACCAGCGAGCCGATGCGCGACTCGATCTCCTCGGAGAGCCGGTGCGCGTGCGCGACGCTCCACTCGTCCGGTACCAGCAGGTGGAACGACACGAAGCGCCGCGCGCCGGCGCGACGCGTGCGCAGCGCGTGAAAGGCGACGCCATAGCGGCGCACGTACTCGGCGAGGATCTTCTCCACTTCGGCGAGTTCGTCTGCCGGAATCCTCACGTCCATCAGTCCTGACACCGACCTGCGCATCAGCTGCACGCCGGTCCAGACGATGTGGGCGGCGACCGCCAGCGCGATCAGCGGGTCGAGTACCAGGACCCCGGTGACCGCGACCAGGATCACGCCGACGATCACGCCCGCGGAGGTCCAGACGTCGGTCAGCAGATGCCGCCCATCCGCCTCCAGCGCGATGCTGTCGTGCCTTCGGCTCGCACGGATCAGCGCCAGCGCCACCGCCAGATTGATGCCGGAGGCTGCAGTCGAGATGACGATGCCCAGCAGCGGCGCGCCGAGCGGCTGCGGCGCCCAGATCCTGGGCAGCGCCGCAAAGATGATGGCCGCGGCGGCGAGCACGATCAGCCCGCCCTCGATGCCGCTGGCGAAGTACTGCGCCTTGTCGTGCCCGTGCGGATGGTCGCGGTCCGGCGGCGCGGCCGCGATGCGCAGCATCGACAGCGTCAGGATCGCGGCCCCCAGGTTGACCAGCGATTCCATCGCATCCGACAGCAGCCCCACCGATCCGGTCACCCACCAGGCCAGCGTCTTGATGGCCATGGTGAGCAGCGCCGCGGCTATCGACAGCCATGCGAAACGTTCCAGGCCGCGGCCGGGCATCGCGCTCATGCGCCATTCTGCGTCGTTTCGACTTCCCGCGCGAACCTTCCTCGTTGCGGCATCGGCGCTGCGCTAGACTTGCGCTTTGACACGGCTCGGGACATGAAACGCAGACCATTGGCGGATCGCGCCCAACCCGCCCGGTGGTACCGGCTGCGCACGCTGCTGGCCCTGCTGGCAATGTGGGCCTTCGGCACCGCGGTCCATGCGCAGCGCGTCGAGATGCTGTACCTCGGTACGCCGGACTGCTCCTACTGCCGCGCATGGGAGGCGCGCAGCAAGCCGCTGCTGCTGGCGTCTCCGGAAGGAAGGGCACTGACCTACATCGAGGTTCGCGGGGAAACGCTGCGGCGCCCGATCACCCGTGAACACTATCCGCCGGACTATGCCTGGGCCTACGAACAGGTCGGACCCAGCCGCGGCGTGCCGCGCTTCCTGCTGTTCGTGGATCGCAAGCTCGCCGCCAGCGCGTTCGGCCTGACCGCGTACGAGCGCGACTTTCTTCCCGCGCTGAGGGCGTTGCTGGCCCGCCCCGCGACCAGCGCGGGACTCCCCATTGCATGGAGGATTTCATGACGCTGAATCACTGGATTGCGGCCGCGGCCCTCGCGGCCAGCGCGGCTGGCGCCGCCGCCCAGCCGATCAGGGTCGGCGAACTCAACAGCTACAAGGTGTTTCCGGCCTTCCTCGAGCCATACAAGAAGGGCTGGCAGCTCGCGCTGGAGGAGATCAACGGCTCCGGCGGGGTGCTCGGCCGCAGGCTCGAGGTGGTCTCGCGCGACGACAACGGGAATCCCGGGGATGCCGTTCGCGTGGCCGAGGAACTGATATCCCGCGACAAGGTGGACGTGCTCGCCGGCACCTTCGCATCCCATGTCGGCCTCGCCGTGTCCAACCTCGCCCATCAGCGCAGGATCGTGTTCATCGCTGCCGAGCCGCTGACCGACAAGATCGTGTGGGACAACGGCAACCGCCACACCTTCCGGCTGCGCGCTTCGACGTACATGCAGACGGCGATGCTGATACCCGATGCCGCGAAGCTGAAAAAGCAGCGCTGGGCGATCGTCTATCCGAACTACGAGTACGGCCAGTCGGCAACCGCGTCGTTCAAGAAGCTGCTCGCGAAGGCGCAGCCCGGCGTGCAGTTCGTCGGCGAGCAGGCACCGCCGCTGGGCAAGATCGACGCCGGCGCGGTCGTGCAGGCGCTCGCGGACGCGCAGCCCGACGCCATCTTCTCGTCGCTCTTCGGCCCGGACCTGCACAAGTTCGTGCGCGAAGGCAATCTGCGCGGCCTGTTCAAGAACCGGCCTGTGTTCAACCTGCTGGCCGGCGAGCCCGAGTACCTGGATCCGCTGAAGGACGAGACCCCTGAGGGATGGTATGTCACCGGCTATCCATGGAGCGAGATCGACACTCCCGCGCACAACAGGTTCCTCGCCGCGTATCGGGCGCGCTGGAAGGACTACCCGAGGCTCGGGTCCGTCGTCGGCTACGTCACCATCCATACCATCGCCAACGGCCTGCGCAAGGCGGGCGCGATGGAAACCGAGAAGCTGATCGCCGCGCTGAAGGGCCTGGAGATGGAAACTCCCTTCGGCCCCATCGTCTACCGGGCGATAGACCACCAGTCGACGATGGGCGCCTACGTGGGCCGCCTTGCGCGCAAGGCGGGCCGCGGCACCATGGTCAACTGGAAGTTTGCGGACGGTGCGCACTACCTGCCCCCGTTCGAAGAAGTCCGCGCGATGCGCAGGGACTGAGCGCCCGGACCGCGGCGGGCGCGCCGGAGCCGCCCGGGCCGCCTCGCGGCTGCACACGCTGTGACGACTGCCTCGATCCTCATCCAGTTCCTGAACGGACTCGCCAGCGCGAGTTCGCTGTTCCTCATCGCTGCCGGACTGTCCCTGATCTTCGGCGTCACGCGCATCGTCAACTTCGCGCACGGATCGCTGTACATGCTCGGCATGTACCTGGCAATCGCGCTGGGCGATCAACTCGGCGGCGGCGCCGCAGGCTTCTGGGGCGGCGTGCTCGCCTCCGCGCTGCTCGTCGCGCTGTTCGGAGCCGCGGTGGAAGCGTTGCTGCTGCGCAGGATCTACGGCGCGCCGGAACTGCTGCAACTGCTCGCGACCTTCGCGCTGGTGCTGGTGGTGCGGGACTTCGCGCTGTGGGCATGGGGCCCGGAGGACATGCTAGGCCCGCGCGTCCCGGGGCTGGATGGGTCCGTCGACATCATGGGCCTGCGCTTTCCGGAGTACGACCTCTTCCTGATCGCCCTCGGCCCGCTCGTATTCCTGCTGCTTTGGCTGCTGCTGACGCGCACGCGCTGGGGCACGCTGGTTCGCGCCGCAACCCAGGACCGCGAGATGGCGGGCGCGCTCGGCGTCAACCAGAAGCTGCTCTTCACTTCCGTCTTCGCGCTCGGCGCTTTCCTCGCGGGCCTCGGCGGCGCGATCGCGATTCCTCGCGAACCCGCCACGCTCGGCATCGACCTGTCGGTGATCGCAGACGCCTTCGTCGTCGTCGTCGTGGGCGGGCTGGGCTCCATCGGCGGTGCCTTCCTCGCCGCGCTGCTGATCGCGGAGATCAAGGCGTTCTGCATCGGCATCGGTGAAGTGCAGATCGCCGGCATGGCGTTCTCGCTGTCGAAGCTGACGCTGGTGGTCGAGTTTCTCGTCATGGCGGTGGTTCTGGTGCTGCGGCCCTGGGGCCTCCTCGGGCGCAGGCCTTCGGTCGTGCGCGCGGCCTCAGCGATCGAGCCGCCACTCGCGCTGCCGTCGCGCGCGATGCTGCGCGCCGGCGTCGCCCTGCTCGCGGTCCTCGCTCTGTTGCCGCTGGCCAACACCGGCTACACGCTCACGCTGCTCACCGACATCTTCGTGTTCGCGCTGTTCGCGGTCAGCCTGTACTTCATCATGGGCCCAGGCGGCATGCATTCGTTCGGTCACGCTGCCTACTTCGGCCTCGGCGCCTACGGCGCGGGCATCCTGCTGCAGAAGGCAAACGCCCCCATGGAACTCGCGCTGATGCTCGCGCCGCTCGCGGCGGCCACGGGTGCGGTGGTGTTCGGCTGGTTCTGCGTGCGGCTGTCCGGTGTCTACCTCGCGATGCTCACCCTCGCGTTCTCGCAGATCGCGTGGTCCATCGTCTTCCAGTGGGATGCGTTCACCGGCGGCTCGAACGGCCTGGTCGGAATCTGGCCAAGCGACTGGCTTTCCGGCAGGACCGCTTACTACTACCTCACACTCGCGACCGCCACCGCAGGCATGCTGCTGCTCTGGCGCATGCTGTACGCGCCGTTCGGGTTCGCGCTGCGCGCCTGCCGGGATTCACCGCTGCGCGCGGACGCCATCGGCATCGACGTACGGCAGGTGCAATGGGTCGCGTTCGTCATCTCCGGCGTGTTCGCCGGCGCGGCAGGGGCGCTGCACGCGTTCTCGAAGGGATCGATCTCGCCGGAATCCCTCGCCGTCAGCAGGTCCGTGGACGGCCTGGTCATGGTGCTGCTCGGCGGCATCCAGAACCCGACCGGCGCGATGTGGGGAGCGGCGATCTTCACCTGGCTGCAGGACGCCGCCGCGCGCTCGATCGACTACTGGCGCGCGGTGCTCGGCACGGTCATCCTGCTCCTCGTGCTCGTGTTTCCGCAGGGAATCGCCGGATTCGTGCGCGAGCGCTGGCCGGGCTTCATGCAGGCGCGCGGCGCATGAGCGTGCTGCGCGCACGTGGCCTGTCGAAGGCCTATGGCGGGGTGCGCGCGGTGCGCGATGTCAGCCTTTCGGTCGCCGCGGGCGAGATGCTGGCGCTGATCGGCCCGAACGGCGCGGGCAAGACCACCGTCTTCAACATGCTGAACGGACAGGTCGAACCGGATGCCGGCAGCATCGAGTTCGCCGGCAGGAACATCGCCGGCATGGCTCCGCGGGACATCTGGCGCCTGGGCGTCGGCCGCACCTTCCAGGTGACCGCGACCTTCGCCTCGATGACCGTGCGCGAGAACGTGCAGGTCGCCCTGCTGTCGCATCGTCGCCGGCTGGGCGCGCTGTTCTCGCTCGCCGCGCGCGAACTGGCGGACGAGGCCGTCGCGCTGCTGGGGCTGGTCGGCATGCGCGAACAGGCGGACAGGCCCTGCGGCGTACTCGCCTACGGCGACCTAAAGCGCGTGGAACTGGCCGTGGCGCTGGCCGGCGGGCCCCGCCTGCTGCTGATGGATGAGCCAACCGCGGGCATGGCGCCGGCGGAGCGCAGCGAGGTGATGCTGCTCGCGACCTCCCTGGCGCGGGACTCGGGCCTCGCGATCCTGTTTACCGAGCACGACATGGACGTGGTCTTCACGCACGCGGACCGCGTCATCGTCCTCGCCGCCGGCGAGCTGATCGCGGACGGACCTCCGGATCGGGTGCGCGGCGACCCGAAGGTGCGCGAGGTCTACCTCGGCGCAGAGGCCGCGGATGCTTGAGGTACGGGGACTGTTCGCCTCCTACGGCAGGGCGCGCATCCTGTTCGACCTGTCGTTCGACGCGGGCGCGGGAGAGGTCGTCGCACTGCTCGGGCGCAACGGTGCCGGCAAGTCGACCACGCTGAAGGCGGTCATGGGGCTGGTTCCGGTGCTCGGCGGCACGGTGCGGTTCGATGGCCTTCCCCTGGAGCGCATGCAGCCCTTCCAGATTGCACGCCTGGGCATCGGCTATGTTCCGGAGGATCGCCGCATCTTCACGGACCTCACGGTGATGGAGAACCTCGAAGTCGGCCGCCTGCCACCCCGCGCAGGCATCGCGCGCTGGACGCCGGAACGGCTGTTCGAGCTGTTTCCCAACCTCGGTCGCATGCGCGACCGGCGTGGCGGGGACATGTCGGGCGGGGAACAGCAGATGCTCACGATCGCGCGCACGCTGATGGGAAACCCCCGCGCCGTGCTGCTGGACGAACCTTCGGAAGGACTGGCCCCGCTGATCGTCGATGGGATCGCGAAGACGATACTGGAGTTGAAGCGCGAAGGCCTGTGCGTGCTGCTGTCGGAACAGAACCTGCACTTCGCCCGACGCGTGGCCGACCGCGCTTACGTCATCGAGCGCGGCAGCCTCCGGCACTCGGGCACGCTGGACGAAACGGCCGGCGCATACCTCGCAGCCTGATCACCAACGCACGCCACGGCGCCGGAGCACCGCCGCCGCGATGTCGGGCCGGTCGGTGATCAGTCCATCGATGCCCATGTCGAGCATGCGCTCCATCGTCGGCTCGTCGTTCACCGTCCACACCAGCACCTTGAGGCCGAGCGCCCGCGCCTCGCGCGCGCCGCCGGCATCGAGGTCGCCGAAGTACACCGACCAATGGCTGCCGCCGGCAGCCTTGATCATCTTCGGGACGGAGCCATGCTCGCGCAGCTGGAAGCCGGCGGTCCACGGCGAACCCTTCGCGTCCGCTGCCGCGATGTTGTCGAGCCAGCGCTGCTGCGCGCTCAGGTAGACGGTGTCAATCTCCGGCGCGATGCGCTGGACCACCTGCAAGGTGCGCCAGTCGAACGACTGGATCTGCGTACGCGAGCCCATGCCCGCCCTGCGCACCTCGTCCACCACCGCGCGCGCGAACTGCTCGGGCGGCGGGGTCTCTTCCGGCCTTGACGGCGTGAGCTTGGTTTCGATCGCGAAGCGCACCTTGCGATTGCGCGACAGCGTCACCAGGTTGAACAGGTCGGACAGGCGCGGAATCCGTGCGCCATCGACCGGCTTCTGTTCCGGGTATCGCGCCGCGTACCGGGTGCCGGGCTTCAGGCGTCCGACGTCGTAGGCCTGCAGCTCGGCGTAGCTGAGCGAGCGGATGGCAGGGCCGCGCTGCTCGAGAAACCTGCCGCTTGCGTCGCGGGTGAGGTCCGGGTTCAGCGCCAGATCGTGGTGTATCACCAGCACGTCGTCCCGGGTGACTGCGATGTCCAGTTCCAGCGTGGTCACGCCGGCGTCCAGCGCCGCCTGGAACGCCGGCAGCGTGTTCTCGGGCATCAGTCCGCGCGCACCACGATGGCCCTGCAGGTCGAACGCCGTCGCATTGACAGCGACAAGCGCGACAATCGTCGCGCACACGCCGCGCAAGGCGCCGCGTTTCACCGGGCCTACGCGGGCAACGCCTGGCGCTGCAGGCGGACGGGCTGGTAAGCGGTCTCCGACGGCACGTCGGGCGCCACGTGCATCACGCGTGCGCCGAGGTCCATGACCACCGAGGCGACGGTCTCCACGCGCGCCACCTCCGGCAACTGCGGGTCCGGGTGCCGGCTGATCGATCGATAGCCGTCGGCCTCGTCGCGCAGCATCGCCTGCACGTCCGTGATGCCGATGCGGCCGGCGTGGACGCCGACGAGTTCGCGGATGCGATCGAGTCGTGGCACCGACGACAGCGACGGCGGCAGCTGGCGCGCGGTTGCCGCAGCCGCGGGCGCAAGGAAATGGTTGGTGTGGCACAGCGCCGCACCCTCGCCGTGAAGCACGTGCGCGCCGGCCGGCGAAAGCTCCAGCGCCGCCCTGCCGCCGGCTGCGTCCGCGCACAGGATGTTGGACGAGGCGCCGAATGCAAGCTTCGCCACGCGGGATACCGCTGCCCCGACATCGTGGCAATCGAGCAGTGCGCGCAGCAGCACGTGCACCGGTACGCCGGGCGTGGAGCCGTCGTCCTCGGAGCGCAGGATGTTCAGGCAGACGCCAAAACCGTGCTCGTTGAAGCCGATCTTGGCGAGCATTCCCGCCTCGGTAAGCGTAAGGTAGCCAGGCGCGTCCTCTCGCTGCGCGCGGATCAGCACCAGCGCATCGCGCTGGCTGCCGAGCCAGTCCCAGTTCTGCGCCAGCAGCGCCCCGCCGGTGCCGCTGGCCGCAGGCGCGACGGCAAGCGCGGTGCACTCGCCGAAGTCCGCGCGGCCTCCCAGCCGTGCCGCCAGCCAGGCATCGGAGGGCCGCTCCGGAAACGTCGGCGGCAGAATCTCGGTGCGCGCGTTCAGCGCAAGTACCTCGTCGACATCGCATCCCGCGCCGTCCGCTATGCCGCGGATCTCGTCCAGCAGCCCTGCATCCAGCTCGCGGATCACCGCGGCATAGGCGCCGGACAGCCGCCGTGCTCCGCTCCAGCCGATGCCGCAGGCCGCGAACAGCGCGGAATAGTTCTCGATCGAGCGCCGCACGCGCGCGCGTGCCATCGCACCATGCTGGCGGCCGCGCTCGTAGGCGGATCCGGCGACGTCGATGACGGGAAACATGATCAAATCATACCCCCTGGCCGGAAAGCGCCTGCAACGCGCTGCGGCTACGCAGCGTGAGCAGCGTCGCGGCGCAATAGGCGTACACCGGCATGATCAGCAGCAGGTGCCCCATGAACACCTGCATCCGGGGCGGCGGCGCCGCGCGCAGCCGCACGTAGGACGACGTGCTGACCAGCAGGATCAGCGCCCAGCAGAAGATTTCCATCGCGTAGCGGCTCCAGGGCTTCCCCAGGAGCAGGCCGATGCCGCCGCCGAAACCGAGCAGCCAGATGCCGAACAGCAGCGTGTCGTCCAGCGCACGCGCGGCGAGGTACTGGCGCATTTCGCCCCCCTGCAGGTGCATGCCCGCGATCAGCCAAGCGCCGATGCCGATCGCGCCCCCCGAGACGATCACGGCGATCCAGCCGATCGCCGGCAGCGGCAGCAGCTCCACTAGCGCACCCGCAGGCTGCCATCGACGCAGGTCACGGCGTGCCCGCCGAGCCGTATCGTCGCGCCGTCCTCGTCGATGCGCATGTACACCCTGCCATCCCGGCCAAGCTGCATGCCCTGGCGGGCGGCGTAGCTCGCACCGTACCTGCCGACCAGGCTGGATTCCACCATGTAGGCGGCGACGCTGATGTTGCCGCTGCCGCAGACCGGGTCCTCGGGCACGCCGTGCGCCGGCGCGAAGGAGCGCACGTGGATCGCCGCTTCGCCGTCCGCGGCGGCACCGAACACCGTGACGCCGGTGATGCCGAGCGGCTCTCCCAGGTGCCCGATCGCCTCCATGTCCGGGTCCAGGCCGTCGACGACCGCCGCGTCACCGAGGTCCGCCACCAGCCATACCGGGCCGACATCGACGATCAGTGGAGACGGCACCACGCGTGCGCCCAGCGCCTCGCCCAGCGCGTCCGCGTAGCGGGCATCCGGCCTCCTCACGCTGGTTGCCGGCGAGGTCACCCAGATCCTGCCGGCCTCGAGCGCGATGTCGAGCACGCCCGCGCCGCATTCCTGCCGCAGCCTGCCATCACGCGGCCTGACGATGCCGGCCTCGATCGCCGCGTGCGCGCTGCCGATCGTGGGATGCCCGGCAAACGGCAGTTCCGCGCGCGGCGTGAAGATGCGCAGCAGGTAGTCGGCGCCTTCCCGCGTTGGCTGCAGCACGAACGTGGTTTCGGACAGGTTGGTCCACGTCGCGATGCGTTGCATGTCCTCGCCCGTCAGGCCCTCGGCGCCAAGCACCACCGCCACCGGGTTGCCGCGGAACGGCACCGTAGTGAAGACATCCACCTGCTTGAAGCGCAGCATGTACGAATCGATCTCCCTGGCGGCGATTCTAGCCCGGCATTGCGCGATCGCCGCACGCAAACTACGCTGCAGCGGATCCACTCTTCCGGAGCATCCGCATGAGCACCCCCGACACCGCGCTCGTCATCGGCGCAGGCGACAGCCTGGGCGCCGCGCTCGCCCGCCGTTTCGCCCGCGAGGGCCTCAAGGTCGTGGCGGTACGCCGCAACGGCGACAAGCTGCGGCCGCTCGTGGAACAGATCACGGCGGCGGGAGGGATCGTGCATGCGTTCGCGTGCGACGCCAGGCGCGAGGACCAGGTCACGGACCTCTTCGCCCGGATAGAGCGCGACATCGGCGCGCTGGAGATCGTCGTCGCCAATGTCGGCGGCAACATCCGCTTTCCGCTGCTCGAGATGAGCGCGCAGAAGTACTTCAAGACCTGGGAGATGGCATGCTTTTCCGCGTTCCTCGCCGCCCGCGAGGCGATGCGCGTAATGGCGCCAAGGGGGCGCGGCACCATGTTCTTCACCGGCGCGACCGCCGCACTGCGAGGCGGCGATGGCTACTCGGCATTTGCCACCGGAAAGTTCGGCATGCGCGCCCTCGCCCAGTCGACCGCGCGCGAGTTCGGGCGTCAGGGCATCCACGTGGCGCACGTCGTCATCGACGGACCGATCGACACGCCGTTCGTCCGCGAGCGTCGCCCGGATCTGGTCAACTCCCGTCCGAAGGACGGCCTGCTGCAACCGGACGACATCGCGGACACCTACTGGGCCATCCATCGGCAGAAGCGCAGCGCGTGGACTTTCGAGGCCGACATCAGGCCGTGGCTGGAACCGATGACGACGTTCTAGACGATGCGGCAAGCCTCCTCGAAGGCGAGGCGCGGCAGGCGCGGAAGCACCTTCGCCGGATCCCCCTTGCCGAGGTTGCAGAGGAAATTGCTGCGGTAGCGGCCGTCGGGAAAGAACGCCGCGTCGACCTTGGCGTTGTCGAATCCCGACATCGGGCCGCAGTCGAGTCCGATGGCGCGCGCGGCGAGGATGAAGTAGCCGCCCTGCATCGAGCCGTTGCGGAACGCATGCACATGCGTGGTCGCCTCCTTGCCGGGCGCGGCGAAAACCTCGCGCGCGTCCGCCTTGTGCGGAAAGGTCTTCACGAGGTTGTCGTAGAAGCGCGTGTCCCAGGCGATGATCGCGGTCACCGGGGCGGCCATGGTCTTGTCCAGGTTGCCGGGGCTGAGCGCCGGGCGCAGCATCTCCTTGCCCTCGCGACTGCGCACGAAGACCAGCCGCATCGGCTGCGTGTTCATCGTCGTCGGCGGCCATTTCACGAGTTCGTAGAGCTCGCGCAACTGCGCGTCGCTCACCGGTTCGTCCGCGAAGCCGTTCTGCGTACGCGCGTTGCGGAAAAGCGCGTCAAGCGATTTTGCGTCGAGCATGCGTTCTCCTGTTTGCAGCCGATGTTAGCATCGGCCGCATGCATATCGATCTCGCCGGCATCCTCCGTCCGGGCGACGGCGTCATGTGGGGTCAGGCGTGCGCGGAACCGCAGACGCTGGTGGAAGCGTTCGTCGCGCAGCGCGCCGCGTACCCGGGTGCCAGTGCCTTCCTCGGCATCAACTACGCCGGCATCGTCAGGCCGGAGCACGCCGACCATCTCCGTCTGCAATCGTATTGCGGCGCGGGCCACAATCGCGCACTCGCCGACGCCGGCGTACTGGAGATCCAGCCTGCCCCCTACTCGCGCCTCGCGGACCTGATCCGCGCGCGCGTCATCCGCGCGGACGTGGTGATGCTGCAGGTGAGCCCGCCGAATGCGCGCGGTGAATACAGCATGGGATTGGCGGCCGACTACCTGGTGCCCGCACTTGCGTGCTGCCGCGCAATCGTCGCCGAGATCAACGACCAGGTTCCGTGGATCCACACCGAACGCCTGCTGCGGCAGGAGGACCTTGCCTTCAGCATCCGGACGTCGCGGCCGCCGGCGCCGGCGCCGAAGAGCGCGCCGGGCGACACCGAGCGCGCGATCGCGAAGCACGCGGCGGCCTTCATTCCCGAGGGCGCGACGCTCGAGTTCGGCCTCGGCGCGCTTCCCGATGCCGTTTGCGCGGAACTGGTCGGCCGCAGGGAGTTGGCGGTGCATTCCGGCGCGATCGGCGATGGCGTCGCCGACCTGCTCGAATCCGGCAGCGCCGGTTCCGCCGTGGGCGGCGTACTGATGGGCAGCAGCCGGCTGTTCGGCTTCGCGCGCGAGAACCCGGTGATCCGGCTGGCGTCCACCGAGTACACCCACGACGCGCGCGTGATGTCGCGCATCGAGCGCTTTACCGCCATCAATTCGGCCGTCGAAGTCGACCTGACCGGGCAGTTGAACGGAGAAGTGGCGAACCGGTCGTACGTCGGCGCAGTCGGCGGCGCGCTCGACTTCGTGCGCGCCGCGAACCAGTCGCCCGGCGGCGTGGCGCTCACCATCCTTCCCTCAGCCGTGGGTACGAAGGCATCGCGCATCGTACCGGTGCTCTCCGGCCCGGTTGCGACGCCGCGCAGCGAGGCCGGCGTGATCGTCACCGAGCATGGCGCTGCCGACCTGCGCGGCTGCACGCTGCGCGAGCGCGCGAGGCGCATGGCGGCGATCGCACACCCGGCGTTTCGCGAGCAGCTCGAGCACGAGGCGCGGCGAATGAAGTGGTAGGCGGCGGGATCTAGCGGAAGTTGCGCAGCCCGGGCACGGTCCAGAACGCGGACGAGGCGATCGCCAGGCACACCAGCGCGAAGCCGAAGCCCGCCATGTAGCTCCCGGTGAGGTCGTGCAGCACGCCGCCCACCAGCGAGCCGAACGCGGCGCCCAGCGCGTTCATCGAGTAGATCGTGCCGTAGATCGTCGCCACGCGAGGCCCGGGGAAGCTGCGCGTGCAGATCGCCGAGATGATCGGCCCTCGCACACCCAGGCAGAAGCCGAACGAGATGACGAACAGCACCAGCAGCACGGTCGATGGCCACACCGAGATCACCGCGAGCAGCGCCATGCCGATCGCCGTGCCGACGTAGCTGCCGGTCACGGTCTTCAGGTAGCCGAAGCGCTCGGCGACGAAGCCGCTGCCCATGACGCTGACCGTCGACAGCATGCCGGTGACGCCGAAGGCGGTCGCCGCGGCGAGCGGCGTGATGCCCGCGTCGATGAGGATGACGACCAGTTGCACGATCACCGAGAACATGCCCGCGGCGGTAAGGAAGAACGCCTGCGCGAGGCCCCAGTAGATGCGCGTCCCCATCGCCGTGCGCACCGTCCAGCCCTCGTTGGCGCCGCCCGGGCGGTCGCCGCCGCGGGCAGCCGGGTGCCCCGCCGCGAAGCGCTTCCACGGCAGCGCGAGGATCACCACCGGCACCAGTGCCAGCAGGCCGTAGCCATAGTAGCGATAGGCCACGCGCCAGCCGTCGCTGTCGATCAGCCACTGTGCGAGCGGCACGAACACGACGACGCCCAGGCCGCCCGCCGAGAACGCCACGCCGAGTACGCGCGACAGGCGCTTCTTGAACCACTTCGACAGCATGCCGGAGGCGGGAACCATGCCGGTGAAGCTGACGCCGACGCCGATCATGGCGCCGATGAAGAGGTAGAACTGCCACAGGCTCTGCATGCTGCTGGCAAGCAGGTAGGCGCAGCCGAGGAACGTCAGGCCCGCGGCATACACCCAGCGCGCGCCGAGACGATCGAACACCAGCCCGACGAAGGGGGCGATGCAGCCGTTTACCAGCAGGTAGACCGAATATACCGAGGTGAGCTGCGAGCGCGACCAGCCCAGGTCGCGCTCGATCGGCAGCAGGAACACCGTGTACATGTCGCCCAGCCCGCGGCCGAACATGTTGAGGACGAAGCAGACCGCCAGAACGGCGAATCCGGTGCGCGAAAGGGATGCCTGGTTCAAACCGCCGGAGGCTCCAGCCCGAAGACCTGTCGCAGGTACCTCAGGTATCCCTCGTCCGTGCTGATCGTCTTGCCGGGCGCGTCCGAGACCTTGGCGACGGGCTGGCCGTTGCATTCGGTCATCTTGATGACGATGTTGATCGGCTGGTAGCCGAGGTCATTGGTGAGGTTCGTGCCGATGCCGAAGGCGGTCTTTGCCCTGCCGTGGAAGCGCCGCGCGATCGAGATGGCGGTGGGAAACGAGAGCTGATCGGAGAAGATCAGCGTCTTGGTGTGCGGATCGACCCGATTGGCGAGGTAGTGCGCGATGATCCGCTCGCCCCACTCGTAGGGGTCGCCGGAGTCGTGGCGCGCCCCGTCGAACAGCTTGCAGAAGTAGACGTCGAAGTCGCGCAGGAACGCATCCAGGCCGTAAGTGTCCGACAGCGCGATGCCGAGGTCGCCGCGATATTCCTTCGCCCAGACGTCGAAGGCGTAGGTCTGCGAGTCGCGCAGCCGCGGCCCCAGCGCCTGGCAGGCCTGCATGTACTCGTGCGCCATGGTACCCAGGGGCGTGACGCCGTTCTTCATCGCCAGCAGCACGTTCGAACTGCCGGCGAAGTACTGCGGCACGCGGCGTCTCAGCGTATCGATGATCTCCTCGTGCCAGGCGCGCGAAAAGCGCCTGCGCGTGCCGTAGTCCGAAATCCTGAAATCCAGCGCCGGCTCCACCGTCTGGAGCAGGTCGATCTTCGCCTTCAGCCTGCGCCGTCCCTCGGCAAGGTCCGGGCGCGGCTGCGTGTGCCGGAAGTACACCTCGGACACGATCGCGAGCACCGGGATCTCGTACAGGATGGTGTGCAGCCAGGGGCCGCGGATGACGATGTCGATCTCGCCGGGGGTGCGCGCCTCGGTTATCGAGATGTACTTGCCGTTGAAGTGGAACAGGCCGAGGAAATCGACGAAATCCGACTTCAGGAACCTCATGCGGCGCAGGTACTCGAGTTCGTCCTCGCGCAGGCGCAACGAGGCGAGGCCGGCCACCTCGGCGCGGATCGCGTCCAGGTGCGGCACCAGGTCCACGCCGGGGGTGCGGCACTTGAACCGGTATTCGACCTGCGCTCCGGGAAAGTGATGCAGCACCACCTGCATCATCGTGAACTTGTACAGGTCGGTGTCGAGCAGCGACTCGATGATCATTACACCGCCATTCTAGGCCGGGTTGCGGGTTTGCCGATACTGGATATAATTCCACTGTACGTAGAGCCAGTACACGGAACAGCACATGGAGTAGCGATGACAACAAACGCCGAGCTGACCGACCGCCAGACCGAGATCCTGCGCCTGATACGCGAGTTGACCGAGACCACCGGCTACCCGCCGACGCGGGCCGAGATTGCGCGTGCGATGGGATTCCGCTCCGTGAACGCGGCCGAACAGCACTTGCGCGCACTCGAGCGCAAGGGCGTGCTCGACATCGAATCGGGGGCCTCCCGCGGGCTCAGGGTCAGGGACGGCCGCGCCGCGACGCGACTGGGCAAGCTGATGGAACTGCTCGTCGTCGGGCGCGTCGCTGCGGGCAGTCCGATACTCGCCGAAGAGCACATCCAGGGCCGCTACCAGGTCGACCCCGGCATGTTCACGCCCAGAGCCGACTACCTGCTGCGCGTGCGCGGCCTGTCGATGCGCGACGCCGGCATCCTCGAAGGCGACCTGCTCGCCGTACACAAGACCGACGATGCGCGCAGCGGGCAGATCGTCGTCGCGCGTCTGGCCGACGAGGTCACCGTGAAGCGCCTGCGCAGGCGCGGCAATGCCGTGCAGCTGCTTGCCGAGAATCCGGATTTCGCACCGATCGAGATCGATCTGCGCAGCGACCAGTTCGCGATCGAAGGCGTCGCGGTAGGGGTCATCCGCAACGGCAAGAGTTTGTAAGAGCCAAGGGAATCCCGCCTATAATCCGGTGGCACGACCGCACCGGAATGGAAACCTCCCCCCCCACTGGCGGCAGTCCGGCCGCCACCGATCAGGTCGCGCAAGCGCTCCCGCCCCGCGAGGGCACCGACCAGCGCCGCGTCCTCGCGGACCAGGTCGAACTCCTTTATCGCCAGTCGGTGCAGAGCATCGTGGCGACCATCGTCATCGGCGCCATCGCGACCTTCGAGCTCTGGTCCGAGGAATACAGCGACCTGGTGATCTTCTGGTGGATCCTGACCCTGTTCATCTCGGCGCTGCGCTTCCTGCTGTACCAGGCATGGAAGCAGCGCACCGACCAGGACCACGACAAGTGGCTGCGCTGGTTCGCCATCGGCGCGCTCGCCACCGGCGCGAACTGGGGCTTCGCGGGATCGGTGTTCTTTCCCTCGCACGCGGACGAGCAGCAGGTATTCCTCGCCTTCCTGCTCGCCGGCATGTCGTCGGGTGGAATCCCGTTCTTTTCCGCCGTATGGTGGGTCTACGGGCTGTATGCCGCAGGGATCATGCTGCCCTTTGCCTACGTGCTCGCCACGTTCGGCAACAAGCTGTTCACCGAGCTGGCGCTGCTGATCCCGCTCTTCTACGCGGTGAACGTTGCGGTCTCGGTGCGCCTGTCGCAGGTTTTCGCCTCGGGCTTCCGGCTGCGGCAGGCCTACGGCAAGCTCGCAGAGGACTACAGCACGCTGAATCGGCAGCTAGAGGGGCAGCTCGAAGACCTCGCCAAGGCGCACCGCGAAGTCGAGGAGTCGGGGCGCAAGCTTACGCTGTTCGTCGGCGCGTCCCCGATCGCGGTATTCGAGGTCGACCAGGACGGCACCATCCTGGAGGTCAATCCGGCCGCCGAGAACCTGTTCGGCCTGTCGGTTACCGAATCCCTCGGCCGCTCGCTTCCCCGCACGCTGATTCCCGACGACGAGCCCACGCTGAACCACGCGTGGTGGAAGGACTATGTGGCCAGGCACGAGCCCATCTCCGGCCTGCGCGCGCGGGTGCTGCGCAGGGACGGCATCGAGCTCATCGTAGACTTCTCGCTGACACCCCTCATCAGCCACAGCGGGGAGCTGTTGTCGATCATCGTGCAGGGCCGCGACGTCACGCAGCAGCTGGAATCGGAGCGCCTGAAGAAGGAGTTCACCTCGACGCTGTCGCACGAGCTGCGTACTCCGCTCACGTCGATCATCGGCTCGCTGCAGCTCGTGAATACCGGCGTGATGGGAGACGTCGACGCGGAGCTGATCGAGCTGACGCAGATCGCCGAGCGCAACGCCGAGCGCCTGCTGGACCTGATCAACGACCTGCTCGACATCGAGAAGATCGAATCGGGCAAGTTCACCATCTACCCGGAAGTGCTCTCGCTTGACGAACTGGTGAAGGAGGCCCTGGTGCTGAACGGCGGTTTCGCCGAACGCTACCAGGTCCGCCTGCAGGTGCTCGGAACGCTGCCGGCGGTCAAGGTGTCCGCGGATCGCAAGCGTGCGCTGCAGGTGATGACCAACCTGATCTCGAACGCGGCCAAGTTCTCGCCGGAGGGCAGCACGGTGGACGTAAGCATGGACATCAGCAACGGCGTCGCGCGCGTGAACGTGCACGATCGCGGCCCCGGCATCCCGGAATCCTTCCGCGGACGCATCTTCGGGCGTTTTGCCCAAGCCGACATGACCGCCACCCGGCACAAGGGCGGCTCCGGCCTCGGCCTGGCGATCTGCAAGCGGCTGATCGAAATGATGGCGGGCCGCATCGGCTTCGACGACCGCGAAGGCGGCGGTACCACCTTCTGGTTTGAACTGGATATCATCGAGTGAAAGCGAGACGAACATGCCCGCAGACGAATTGACGAGGATCTGCTACGTAGAGGACGATGAGGACATCCAGCGCATCGTGCGCATGTCCCTGGAGCGCATAGGCAAGATGACCGTCGAGGTCGTCAGCGATCCGCTGCAGGCGATCGACACCATCATCGCGTTCAAGCCGCAGATGGTGATGCTCGACTGGATGATGCCCGGCATGGACGGGCCGACGCTGTTTCGCAAGATGAAGGCCACCCCGGAAACGGCGTCGTTGCCCGCCGTGTTCATCACCGCAAAGGCATCGCAGAAGGAGCTGGACGAGCTGCGCGAGCTGGGCGCGGCAGGCACGCTGTCCAAGCCATTCACCCCCAAGGACCTGCCCTCTCAGCTTCGCGCCATCTGGGCGGCGCTTCCCTGATCCATCGCCGCCCTCGGCGCGGCGCGACGCAGGCTCAGAGGCCGAGGTCCTTCACGCCCACCCCCGCACGGGCGAATTCGAGCGTCTGGCGTATCCGATAGGGCGTGTCCGGTGAAACCTTCGGTTCCTTTGCCAGGTCGAGCAGCTTTTGCGGCCGCAGCGGGTTCCCTTTGGCATCCTTCACCACCATCAGGCGCGGTTGCAGGCGGCGCACCTGGTTCTGCGCGATGACGATCCCGGTCTCGCCGCTGTTAAGCAGCACGACGCTGCCGACCGGAAAGATCCCCACGCAGCGGATGAACTGCTCGACCAGTTCCCCGTGGAACGCGCGGTCGCGCCAGCGGTGCAGCAGGCCCAGGGCGGTCGAGGGGCTCATGGTCTCGGCGTAACTGCGCGGCGATGTCATCGCGCAGTACGTATCCACCACGCCAGCCACCGCGCCGAGCAGGACGATGCTCCTGTCACGCAGCCCCTTCTGGTAGCCGGACCCGTCGTAGCGCTCGTGGTGCATCTCGACCGCAGCCGCCACTTCGTCTCCCAGCCCGTGCGCGTGGCGCACCATGTCCGCGCCCCGCATCACGTGCTTGCGCACGAGCGCGCGTTCCTCGACTGTCAGCGGGCCGGGCTTCTTCAGCACGGCTTCGGGCACGTCCATCATGCCGATGTCGAGCAGCAGTCCGACCAGCCCCGCGCGTTCGATCACCGCCTGCTCGAGCCCGAGGGAGCGCGCGAACATGATCATGTACAAGGAGACCTTCAGCGCGCGGTCGCGCATGGCATCGCCGCGCTCCTGCAGGAAGGAGAACAACAGCAGCGCATCCGGATTCCTCACCACGCTCTCGGTCACGCGGGCGATGGCGCCTTTCAACTCGCTCGCGTCCGCGAAATCCCTGTCAGTGCGCAGGTGGTCGAACACTTCGTTGAGAACCTGCTTCGTGCTCGCGAACGCATCACGCGCGCGCGGAAGCTCGGATTCGATATCCGCCCGGTCCGTATACCTGACCGCGCCGACGCCGTGAAAGTCGGAGAGCACGCCCCGTCGCGCCGGCGAGCCGCTCGACTCGCCGCGCTCGGGATCCACGTAGACGAACTTGCAGTACTTGCGCAGCGCCGCGAGCTGCTCCTCGCGCTCCAGCCGGAAGCCCTGGAAGACGAACGGCGTCTCGGTCCACGGGCGGTCCAGCTCGGCCACGTACAGCCCGAACTCGAGCTGCTCGACGGCAAGCTTGCGCTTCAAGATCCGTCTCCGCCCGCCATCTTCATGGTCGTTTCCGCGCCTGCCGCGCCGACGCCCTGGTAGAACTTCCGGGACAGGAAGCCGATCACTTCGTCGGCGTTGCGAAAGCGCGCGTCGCGGTCCTTCTCGACCAGCTTGTCCATCAGGGGCTGGTAGGCCTCCAGACCTTCCGGCAGCGGCGGTGGCGGCGAATTCAGGTGGTGCAGGGCCACTTCGACGGCGGTTTCCCCCTCGAACAGGTGGCGGCCCGCCAGCATCTGGTACAGCAGCACGCCCGCGCTGTAGATGTCCGTGCGCATGTCGAGCGTCAGGCTGCGCACCTGCTCCGGGCTCATGTAGCGGGGCGTGCCGAGGATCTCGCCGTGCTTTGTCCGGTCTATGGAATCGATGTGCTTGGCGATGCCGAAATCGAGGATCGCGAGGCTGCCGTCGGCGCGGAACATCAGGTTCTGCGGTTTCAGGTCGCGGTGCAGCACGCCCTGCTCATGGATATCGCCGAGCGCGAACATCAGTTCGCGGAAGATGCGCAGCGCTTCCGCCGGCGGCAATGCCTTCCCCCCGAGGCGCTTGTCCAGGTCGCCACCATCGAAGAACTCCATGACGAGGTAGGCGTTCCCTTCCGACTCGCCGTGGCTGATGATGCGCGCCACGTGCCGGCTGCGGATCCGCTCGATCATGGCGTACTCCTCCATGAATCGCTCGATCGCCTTGGGATCGGCCATTACCTCGCTGCGCAGGATCTTCACCACCAGCGGCTCGTCGTCGCCTTCGCGCGATGCGAGGTAGACGCGCGACATGCCGCCCTCGCCGATCAGCCGCAGCACCTTGATCCCCGGGATGCTGATGCGCGCGCCCAGGTTGTGGCCTTCCATGCGCGCCGCGACTTCGGGCGGCACAGTGCGCTCTATCGCCTTGCCGGCGAGCTCGCGAATCGACGTCACCAGCCGCGTGCGCGTCAGCTCCTGCTTGCGCTGGTAGTCGTCGGCCCCGGCCTTCATCGCCTTCACGGCGACGACTTCGTTTCCCGCGCCGGTGAGGAAGATCACCGGCGGACAGTCACCACGCCGCTTGAACTGCTGCAGCCAGTCCAGGCCGTCGCCGCGCCCGAGCATGTAGTCGAGGATGATGACGTCAAAGGAGCCGAGCGGGAAATCGGCGTCCGGCATGTCGCGGGCCAGCGGGTCGAACTCCTCGACCTCCGCGTCTGGCCACTCCTGCCGCAGGTAGTGGGCAAGCAGGTTCCTCAGATCCTCGTCATCGTCGATGATGAGGATGCGCATCAGATCGCCGCCGGATCTACCCTGACCGAATACACCGGGATCGGAGCCGAGCGCCCACGCAGCGTCACGTCGCCGCGCGCCTCCATGCTGCCCGGCGGCAGGCGGTCGCGGATCTCCGCGTGCAGGTCGCCGCAGATCAGCACCTCGTTCGCCGCGGCCATCTGCATCAGGCGCGCAGCCGTGTTCACCGGATTGCCGATGATGGTGTAGCTGGCGTAGTGGGGCGATCCGACGTTGCCGATGATCGCCTCGCCCATGCAGATGCCGATGCCCACGCCGGTTCGCATGCCGGTCTGCTTTTCCCAGTCCCGGGCGATGCCGGAGAACCGCGCAACCATCTCCTGCGCGCAGTGCCACGCGCGCAGCGCAGCGTCCTCCTGTGGAAACGGCACGTTGAAGCCGACCAGCAGGCTGTCGCCCGCCATGTTGAAGATCGTCGCATCGTGGTGGTATGCGGCGTCGCTCAGCACCGTGAAGTACTGGTTCAGCATGCTGACGACGACGCCGACCTCGTTCCTCTCGGTCAGCCTGGTGAAGCCGCGCAGGTCCGCGAACAGCGCCACCACTTGCGTGCGCTGCGGATTGCCGAACAGCGCCTCGCCCGCCCCCGCCTCCTCGATGATGCGGTCGGCAAGCCGCGGTGAGACGTAGCGCGAGAAGGTCTTGCGGATCGCCTCCTTGCGCTCCACCTCGGCCGCCAGACGCCTTGATTCCAGCTCCTTGCGCGTCTCGTGCAGCCGCCGCAGCGTCTTCACGCGGGCAAGCAGTTCCTCTCGTTTTACCGGCTTGGACAGGAAATCGTCCGCTCCCGCCTCGATGCCACGCACCCGGCTGTCGTGGTCCTCCAGCCCGGTTATCAGCACCAGCGGTATCAGCGCGGTCGCTTCGTCGCCCTTCAGTCTCTCGCATACCTCGAATCCATCCATTCCCGGCATCATCACGTCACACAACACGAGGTCCGGGGGCGAGGCCGCTACCTTGGCCAGCGCCTCGCCGCCCTCGCCGGCGGTCTCCACCTGCATGCCCTGGCCTCGCAGCAGCATGCCTAGGAAAGCCACCATGTCGGGATCGTCGTCTACAACAAGCACCCGGTACGGGTGCTGCGCCTGCGTCACTGCGGATGCGGGTGCCGCATCACTCATAAACTATCGTCAGGTTTGCCAGGTACTGCTCGTACTCGTCGACGCAGGCACTGATCGCCCCCGCGTCCGATGCCTTGGCCGCATCCTCGACGCGCTTGCCGATCTCTGACACGAAGGCAAAGCCGTACGAATTGCCCACGCCCTTCATGCGGTGCCCGAGCTGGCGCAACTGCTCGAAGTCCCCTGCCGACACCGCCGCGCGCAGCGAATCCACTTCCTTGGCACGGTTCTTCATGAACACCGGTATGAGGTCTTCGAGGTCCTTCGCTACCTTGACTGTCTGCGCTTCCTGCGACATCGAAGTCACTCCGCGTTTGGCTGCGCGCCGGCAGGCGCGGCTGGACCGTTGATTATAAAGGGGGATGCCGGAATCCCCGGCACGGGCGGATTGACAGAGATTGTCAACCGGAGCTGCAAGCAGCGACGCCCGACGACCATGCTGCGATCTCGCCGATCAGCCGGTCGGCTGCACGCGCGACCCCTCGTGCGCCGCTTGCGGCGCTGCCGCCAGCATCGGCTTCGACCACCCGGAAGACCCGTTCTGCAATCCGCCGGGTTCCCGACAGCAGCGCTGCCCTGCCCTCGATGACGATGTCGCTCGCCTCCCTGGACGCGAATACCTGTGTGAATTCAGTCACCTCGAACTCGACGCCGCACCTCGCGGCACCATCGGCAGCGGCACGCGAGAAGCGGCGCTGCAGCAGCACCGCCGGGGTTGCCGCCCAGCGGCTCTGCGAGAACGCGAGCAGCTCGGCTGGATTGCGGAAAGCGAGCCGGTAGAGCATGTCGTTGGTGTCGAACGGTGCGACCGCGCGCACGCGCAGCCCCTGCAGCCCCGGGAAGCGGGCGGCGGGCGGCTCGATGCCAAGGTCGTAGACACGCGGATTCACGCCGCCGCCGCCGCTGCCCGCACAGCCGGCAAGCAGGAGCACGAGCACGCCCATCAGCGCGCCCCTCATTCGAACCCCGCTTCGCCCGGGCCAGGCCGCGCCGCCGGCCGTCCCCACAGGACGCTGTCCGGGCGTTGCTCCAGTTCGTAAGCGAGCTTGCCGACGCGCTCGGCGCCCCTTGCCACGGTATCGGCAAGCGCGGTGGTGCGGGGCAGCGTGTCGCTGCGCACGTCGCCGACCGCGCCGCGCATCTCCTCGGCAAGACTGTTCACGCTTTCGGCGAGCTTGCGCGTGTCGGCGATCATCTGCCTCGCCTCCTTCGCCAGCACCGGCAGTTCCTTCGCCGCC
>JBFWRS010000048.1:0-23592 GCA_050248795.1 Burkholderiales bacterium
TCGATGCGCCTGCCGTTGTGCGCGTAGTGGTGCCAGTACAGCAGCATGGAGCCGAAGCAGGCCATCAGCCGGTCGGCGATGTTGCGCGCGCCTTCGACCGGATGCGCCTCGGCCTCGGGTTCCAGGGTGCCCAGCACCGAGCAGCCGGTGCGCAGGACGTCCATCGGGTGCGCAGTCTTCGGCAGTTGCTCGAGCACGGCCTTCAACGGCCCGGGTAGGCCTCTCAGGCCGCGCAGCTTCTTCTTGTATGCCGCCAGCTCGGCCGCGGTGGGCAGCTTCTCGTGCACCAGCAGGTAGGCGATTTCCTCGAACTCGGCCTGGTCGGCAAAATCGAGGATGTCGTAGCCGCGGTAATGCAGGTCGTTGCCGGTGCGGCCGACCGTGCACAGCGCGGTGTTGCCTGCGGCCACGCCGGACAGCGCGACGGATTTCTTCGGCCTGGGTGCGGCGGGGTTCTGTGCTTCGGTGGCCTGGCTCATCGTTCGTCGTTCCGGTGGGTCAGCCCAGAAGGTGCTTCACGCCGTCACGCTCCTCGTGCAGTTCCTTGAGCGTCGCGCTTATCCTGCCGCGGCTGAAGTCCGATATGTCGATGCCCTTGACGATCTCGTAGCTGCCGTCCTTGCAGGTAACCGGGTAGCCGAAGATGACGCCCTCGGGAATGCCGTAGCTGCCGTCGGATGGAATCCCCATCGTCACCCAATCGCCGGGCCTGGAGCCGAGCGTCCAGTCGCGGATGTGGTCGATGGCCGCGTTCGCCGCGCTCGCCGCGGACGACAGCCCGCGCGCATCGATGATCGCGGCGCCGCGCTTCTGCACCGTGGGAATGAACTGCGTCTCGAGCCAGGCCTGGTCGTTGATCATCGGCCAGGCTTTCTTGCCTTCGCATTCGGCCTGGAACAGGTCGGGATACTGCGTGGCGGAATGGTTGCCCCAGACGACGACCTTGCCGATGGACGTGACGGGCTTGCCGAGCTTCTGCGCGAGCTGCGAACTCGCCCGGTTGTGGTCTAGCCGCATCATGCCGGTGAACTGCCGCGGATCGAGGCTGGGCGCATTCTTCATCGCGATCAGGCAGTTCGTATTGGCCGGATTGCCGACCACCAGCACCTTGACGTTCCGCTTGGCGACCTTGTCCAGCGCCTTGCCCTGCGGCCCGAAGATCTTGCCGTTGGCTTCGAGCAGGTCCTTGCGCTCCATGCCCGGGCCGCGCGGGCGCGCACCGACGAGCAGCGCCACTTCTGCATCCTTGAACGCGACCATCGGGTCGGACGCGGGCACCATGCCGTGAAGCAGGGGAAAGGCGCAGTCGTCGAGTTCCATCATCACGCCTTTGAGCGCCTTCTGCGCCTTGTCGTCCGGTATTTCCAGCAGTTGCAGGATGACCGGCTGGTCCTTGCCGAGCATCTCGCCGCTGGCGATGCGAAACAACAGGCTGTATCCGATCTGGCCTGCTGCGCCGGTGACGGCGACGCGGACGGGGGCTTTTGTCATGTACGGCTCCGAGAGGAATGCACCGGGAATGTGCGACTGGTCGACGATTCTACCGCAGCGGCGCCGGGATATAATCGTTGCATGTCGAGCGCGGCGCCAAGAAAACCCAGGCCGAAGTACCTGAACATCGTCGAACTCGGATTCGCCCAGCCGGTGCCCGCGGTGCTCTCGATCCTGCACCGGGTGAGCGGCGCGCTGCTGTTCTTCCCGGGCGTGCTGTGGCTGCTGTTCCTGCTCGACCGCAGCCTGACCTCGCCCGAGGGATTCGCTTCCGTCGCGCAGTACCTGTCGATGTGGCCGGTGAAGCTGGCGCTGCTCGGCATGCTGTGGCTGTTCTGCCATCACTTCTTCGCCGGCATCCGCTACCTGTTCCTCGATCTCGACAAGGGCGTGGACAAGCCGACCGCACGCATGACGAGCTGGGCGGTGTTCGCCGCCGGCGCGCTGGCGACGCTGTGGCTGGGAGCCAAGCTGTGGTGAACCGCGTCGTCGTCGGCGCGCACTACGGCCTCACCGACTGGATCGCGCAGCGCATCACCGCGGTGATCATGGCGATCTACGTCGTCATCCTGCTGGTGGTGCTGTTGACCGGCTATCCGCTGAGCTACCCGGTGTGGCGCGAACTTTTCGCCTCGGGCTGGATGCGGGTCGCCACGCTGCTGTTCGGCGCGAGCCTGGGCTGGCACATGTGGGTCGGCGTGCGCGACATCCTGATGGACTACGTGCAGCCGGTGGCATGGCGCCTGACGCTGCAGGTGCTGGTGCTGCTGATGATCGCGGGTTACCTGGGCTGGCTGGTCCAGATCCTCTGGAGATGAGCGTGTCGCTGACGGTAAGGAAGTTCGACGCCATCGTGGTCGGCGCGGGCGGCTCGGGAATGCGCGCCGCGCTGGAACTTGCGCGCGCGAACCTCAAGGTGGCGGTGCTGACCAAGGTGTTCCCGACGCGCTCGCACACGGTGGCGGCGCAGGGCGGCATCGCCGCGCCGCTCGCGAATTCGGGCGAGGACCACTGGCACTGGCACATGTACGACACGGTCAAGGGATCCGATTACCTCGGTGACCAGGACGCGATCGAGTACATGTGCCGGCGCGCCAACGAGGTGGTGATCGAGCTCGAACACATGGGCATGCCCTTCGACCGCGTCGAGAGCGGCAAGATCTACCAGCGTCCCTTCGGCGGCCATACGCAGAACTACGGCAGCCCGAAGATGGCGTTGCGCTCGTGCGCCGCGGCCGACCGCACCGGGCACGCGATGCTGCACACGCTGTACCAGCAGAATGTGCGTTCGCACACGCAGTTCTTCGTCGAATGGATGGCGCTCGACCTGATACGCGACGCAAGCGGCGCGGTGCTCGGCGTCACCGCGCTGGAGATGGAGACGGGCGAGGTGTGCATCTTCCAGGCGAAGGCCACGCTGTTCGCCACCGGCGGCGCCGGGCGCATCTACTGGGCGACGACGAACGCATTCATCAACACCGGCGACGGCCTCGGCGCGGCCGCGCGGGCCGGGATCCCGCTCGAGGACATGGAGTTCTGGCAGTTCCACCCCACCGGCGTGGCAGGCGCAGGCGTGCTGATCACCGAGGGCGTGCGAGGCGAGGGCGGATACCTGCTGAACAAGAACGGCGAGCGCTTCATGGAGCGCTACGCGCCGAATGCCAAGGACCTCGCGAGCCGCGACGTGGTGTCGCGCGCGATGACCACCGAGATCAAGGAAGGGCGCGGCTGCGGCCCGGATGCGGACCACGTACTGCTCAAGCTCGACCACCTCGGGCCGGAGCAGATAAACGCCAAGCTGCCCGGTATCCGCGAGATCGCGATCAAGTTCGCGAACTGCGACCCGATCCGCGACCCGATCCCGGTGGTGCCCACGGTGCATTACCAGATGGGCGGAATCCCGGCGCACTATTCCGGGCAGGTGGTGGCGCCGAAGGACGGCGATCCGAACGCCCCGGTGCCGGGCTTCTATGCCGCCGGTGAGTGCGCGTGCGTGTCGGTGCACGGCGCGAACCGGCTCGGCACGAACTCGCTGCTCGACCTGGTGGTGTTCGGCAAGGCCTCCGGCGAGCAGATGACCAGGGACATCAGGGCCATGCCCGAGGCTTTTCCGGACCTGCCGGCCGATGCGGGCGACCAGACGCGCGCGCGCCTGGCGCGGCTGGACGCGGCCGCGTCCGGCGAGCGCGTGGCGGACGTGTCCAGCGACCTGCGCAGGGTGATGCAGGCGCATTGCGGCGTGTTCCGTTTTCCGGAGATGCTGGTCGAGGGCGTGGCGAAGATGCGGGAGGTCGCCGCGCGCGCCTCGCGCACGTTCATCGCCGACAAGTCCAGGGTGTTCAACACCGCGCGCATCGAGGCGCTCGAACTGGACAACCTGGTCGAGACCGCGATGGCGACCATCGTGTCGGCCGAGGCGCGCAAGGAGTCACGCGGCGCGCAGGCGCGGGCGGACTTCCCCGGTCGCGACGACAAGAACTGGATGAAACACACGCTCTGGTACAAGGAAGGCGATCGCCTGGAGTACAAGCCGGTGACGCTGAAGCCGCTGTCCGTCGAGTCGTTCGAGCCCAAGGTGCGGACGTACTGACACCCGAGCACGAGCGAGGAACATACAGAGTGCGAGCCCGATAACATGCAGATCTCCGTTTACCGCTACGACCCGGACAAGGACGAGCGTCCGTACATGAAGGATTACGAGGTCAAGCTCGAGCACTCGGACCGCATGCTGCTCGATGCCCTGGTGAAGCTGAAGGCGCAGGACGACTCGCTGTCGTTCAGGCGTTCCTGCCGCGAAGGGATCTGCGGCTCGGACGCGATGAACATCAACGGCAAGAACGGCCTTGCGTGCATCACCAAGGTGGCCGAGTTGCCGGACAAGGTGACGCTGCGCCCGCTGCCCGGCCTGCCGGTGATCCGCGACCTGATCGTCGACATGACGCAGTTCTTCAAGCAGTACCACTCGATCTCCCCCTACGTGATCAACCACGACGCACCGCCCGAGCGCGAGCGGCTGCAGTCGCCGGTGGAGCGCGAGGAGCTGAACGGTCTGTACGAGTGCATCCTGTGTGCCTGCTGCTCGACCGCGTGCCCCTCGTTCTGGTGGAACCCGGACAAGTTCGTCGGGCCGGCGGGGCTGCTGCAGGCCTACCGCTTCCTCGCCGACAGCCGCGACCAGGCGACCAGCGAGCGGCTGGACAACCTCGAGGATCCGTACCGCCTGTTCCGCTGCCACAGCATCATGAACTGCGTGGACGTTTGCCCCAAGGGCCTCAATCCGACTCGCGCAATCGGCAAGATCAAGGAGATGATGGTCAAGCGGGCCGTCTAGTGGAACGCGCGGCGCTGAACCGGCTCAGGTGGCGCTGCAGGCGCGGATTGCTCGAACTGGACATCGTGCTGGAAAGGTTCCTCGGGCGCCATGGCGCCGACCTGGAGCCGGACGACCTGGCGGCGCTCGCCGAACTGCTGGCGTTCGAGGACAATGAGCTCTGGGACGTGGTCAGCGGGCGCAGCGAGCGTTACGATCCGAAGTGCAGCAGCATCGTGGCGCGCCTGCGCGCCTGTTGAAGTGGCGCCCCCGTGCGCTTTCAAACGAGGGAAACACCATGAACAAGAAGGCGAAGCTCACCACCCCCGACGGCAAGAACTACGAGTTCGACGTGATGCCTGGAACGATCGGCCCGGACGTCATCGACATCCGGACGCTGTACGGCAAGTCCGGCATGTTCACGTACGACCCCGGGTTCCTGTCCACCGCGAGCTGCAGTTCGACGATCACCTACATCGACGGCGACGAGGGTGTGCTGCTGTACCGCGGCTACCCGATCGAGCAGCTGGCGCAGCATTGCGACTTCCTCGAAGTCTGCTACCTGCTGCTCAATGGCGAGCTGCCGAACGCCGAGCAGAAGGCGAAGTTCGACTACACCGTGATCCACCACTCGATGGTCCACGACCAGCTGAACCGCTTCTTCATGGGCTTCCGGCGCGGCACGCATCCGATGGCGGTGATGGTCGGCGTGGTCGGCGCGCTGTCGGCCTTCTACCACGACTCGCTCGACATCAACGACGCCGAGCACCGCAACATCGCGGCGTTCCGGCTGATCGCCAAGCTGCCGACGATCACGGCGATGGCCTACAAGTACACCATCGGCCAGCCGTTCATGTACCCGAAGAACGAGCTCAGCTACTCGGCCAATTTCATGCGCATGATGTTTGCCGTCCCGGCCGAGGAATACGAGCCGAACGACGTGCTGGTGCGCGCGCTGGACCGCATATTCATCCTGCACGCAGACCATGAGCAGAATGCCTCGACCTCGACGGTGCGACTGTCGGGATCTTCCGGCGCCAACCCGTTCGCCTGCATCGCGGCGGGGATCGCCTGCCTGTGGGGACCCGCGCACGGCGGCGCTAACGAGGCCTGCCTGCAGATGCTCGAGGAGATCGGCGACGTGTCCAGGATCGGCGAGTTCATCGCCAAGGTGAAGGACAAGAACTCCGGCGTGCGGCTGATGGGGTTCGGCCACCGCGTGTACAAGAATCACGATCCGCGCGCCAAGCTGATGCGCGAGACCTGCCACGAGGTGCTTAACGAGCTTGGGCTGCACAACGACCGCCTGTTCAAGCTTGCCATCGCGCTGGAGAAGATCGCGCTCGAGGACGACTACTTCGTGCAGCGTAAGCTGTATCCCAACGTCGATTTCTATTCCGGCATCGTGCAGCGCGCGATGGGCATCCCGGTGTCGATGTTCACGTGCATCTTCGCGCTCGCGCGGACGGTGGGCTGGATCGCGCAGTGGCAGGAGATGATTTCCGACCCCGAGTACAAGATCGGCCGCCCGCGCCAGCTGTACAAGGGTGCGGCACGCCGGGACGTGACGCCGATCACCGCCCGGTAGCGAGAGGGCTCTGGCGACCCTCCCGCGCTTTTCCCGCCCGATGACGAAGCACATGCCACAAGGAGCACGGCCATGATGAAGCAGTTCCTGGACAACTCCTATCTCTTCGGGGGGAACGCGCCCTTCATCGAGGAACTGTACGAGCAGTACCTGGTGCACCCGGACACGGTGCCCGAGCAGTGGCGCGCGTACTTCGACCAGATGCAACTGCTGCCGGGCGCGACCGGCAGCGGCAGCAAGGACATCGCGCACGCGCCGGTGGTGGAGTCGTTCGTGCAGCGCGCGAAGGCGGGCGAACTGGGCGGCGCGGCGCGCGGCTCCGCCGCGGCCGAGGTCGCACACGAGCGCCTGCAGGTTGCCGCGCTGCTCCTCGTCACTTCATACCGCATCGCCGGCTCGCGCTGGGCTACGCTCGACCCGCTGAAGCGCATGCCGCGGCCGCCCGCGCCGGAACTGGAGACCGCGTACTACGACCTGAGCGAGGCCGACCTGGACCGCGAGGTGAACGCCGGCTCCTTCGTCGGCCTGGACCGGACGAGCCTGCGTTCGCTGGTGCAGGCGCTGCGGGAAACCTACTGCGGCAACATCGGCTTCGAATACATGTTCATCAGCGAGCGCGTGCAGCGCCAGTGGATCCAGGAGCGCATCGAGACCACGCGCGCGACGCCCAGGTACGCCCCTGAGGTGCAGAAGCGGCTGCTGCAGAAGCTCACCGAGGCGGAGACCCTGGAGCGCTACCTGCATACCCGCTACGTCGGGCAGAAGCGGTTTTCGCTCGAAGGCGGAGAGAGCCTGATTCCGGCGATCGACGAACTGATCCAGCGCGCCGGCGCCACCGGCGTGCAGGAGATCGTCATCGGCATGGCCCACCGCGGCCGCCTGAACATGCTGGTCAACGTGCTGGGGAAGATGCCGCAGGACCTGTTCCTTGAGTTCGAGGGCAAGCATGCCCATGAGCTGCCGATGGGGGACGTCAAGTACCACAATGGTTTTTCGTCGGACATCACCACCGGGGGCGGGCCGGTGCACGTGTCGCTGGCGTTCAACCCCTCGCACCTGGAGATCGTCAACCCGGTGGTCGAGGGTTCGGTGCGCGCGCGCCAGCGGCGGCGCGAGGACAAGACCGGCGACCAGGTGCTGCCGATCCTGGTGCACGGCGACGCGGCCTTCGCCGGGCAGGGCGTGGTCATGGAAACCCTGAACCTGTCCGGGACGCGCGGCTACGGTACTGGCGGCACGGTGCACCTGATCGTCAACAACCAGATCGGTTTCACCACGTCTGACCCGCGCGATTCGCGCTCGACCATCTATTGCACCGACGTCGCGAAGATGGTGGAGGCGCCGATCTTCCACGTCAACGGCGACGATCCCGAGGCGGTGCTGTTCGTCACCCAGCTCGCGCTCGATTTCCGCCAGGCGTTCCACAAGGACGTGGTGATCGACATCGTCTGCTTCCGCAAGCTCGGCCACAACGAGCAGGACGAGCCCTTCATCACGCAGCCGCTGATGTACAAGAAGATCACGCAGCACCCGGGTACGCGCAAGCTGTACGCGGACAAGCTCGTCACGCTCGGCGTGGTCGGGCCGGAGGACGGCGACGCGATGATCAAGAAGTTCCGCGCCGACCTGGACGCGGGCAAGCACTCGGCGAACCCGGTAATCTCCAACTTCAAGTCGAAGTTCGCGGTCGACTGGGCGCCGTACCTGAACGCAAAGTGGACCGACGCCGCGGATACCCACGTGCCGATGGCCGAGCTGCAGCGGCTGGCCGAGCGGCTCACCACGCTGCCCGAGGGCTTCAAGCTGCATCCCACCGTGGCGCGCGTCGTCGAGGCGCGCCGGCAGATGGCCGCGGGCAAGCTCCCGGTCGACTGGGGCATGGCGGAGACGCTCGCGTATGCGTCGCTGGTGTCGAACGGCTACGACGTGCGACTGTCGGGGCAGGACGCCGGCCGCGGCACCTTCGCGCACCGCCATGCCGTGTTCCACGACCAGGAGCGCGAGCGCTGGGACCAGGGCGCGTGGATCCCGCTGCAGAACATCGCCAGGGACCAGGGCGACTTCGTCGTCATCGACTCGGTGCTCTCCGAGGAGGCGGTGCTCGGATTCGAGTACGGTTTCTCGACCGCGGAGCCGAATGCGCTGGTGATCTGGGAGGCGCAGTTCGGCGACTTCGCCAACGGCGCGCAGGTGGTGATGGACCAGTTCATCAGTTCCGGGGAAACGAAGTGGGGCCGGGTCTGCGGCCTGGTGCAGCTGCTGCCGCACGGCTACGAGGGCCAGGGACCCGAGCACAGCTCCGCGCGGCTCGAGCGCTACCTGCAGCTTTGCGCCGAACACAACATGCAGGTCTGCGTGCCATCGAACGCATCGCAGATCTTCCACCTGCTGCGCCGGCAGATGCTGCGGCCGTTCAGGAAGCCGCTGGTGGTGATGTCGCCGAAGTCGCTGCTGCGCAAGAAGGAGGCCGCGTCCCCGATCAAGGACCTGGCGAAGGGGTCGTTCCTGACCGTGATCCCGGAAGTGGACGAACTGCCGGTGAAGGAAGTCACGCGCGTCGTCGCCTGCTGCGGCAAGGTGTACTACGACCTCATCGCCGCGCGCCGCGAACAGCGCCTGGACACTATCGCGATCATCCGCGTCGAGCAGCTCTATCCGTTCCCGCACAAGCAGTTCGCCGCCGAGATGAAGCGCTACCCGAATGCGCACGAGGTGGTGTGGTGCCAGGAGGAACCGAAGAACCAGGGCGCCTGGTACCAGACGGCGCACTACTTCCAGGAGAACATGCGCAGCGACCAGAAGCTTCACTATGCCGGCAGGCCGGCGTCGGCCTCCCCCGCGGGCGGCTACATGGTCCGGCACAACCAGCGGCAGAAGGCGCTGGTAGACCAGGCGCTGGGGAAGTTCAAGTAAGGCAGGTATCGTAGCGCCCGGCGCGTTACGCGCTGGTTTTTCACAAGCCGGCAAGGGTCGAGCCCGAACCGGTGAAAACCGAACGGGGAGTCAGTCATGCTGGTGGAAGTGAAAGTCCCGCAACTCTCGGAATCCGTTTCCGAGGCGACGCTGCTCGAGTGGCACAAGAAGGAAGGCGAGGCGGTCGCACGCGACGAGAACCTGATCGACATCGAGACCGACAAGGTGGTGCTGGAGCTGCCGGCGCCGGCCGACGGCGTCCTCGTCCAGGTGAAGAAAGGCAACAAGGGAACCGTGGTTGCCGGCGAGGTGATCGCCGTCATCGACACCGATGCCAAGGCGTCCGTGTCGACGCCCGCCCAGGCCGCTGCAGCCGTGCCGCAGCCGGCATCGCCTGCGCGGCAGGCACCGCCGGTCATGCCCGCGGCGCAGAAGATCGCCGCCGAGAAGGGAATCGACACCGACAAGCTCCAGGGTACCGGCCGGGACGGCCGCGTCACCAAGGGCGACGTGCTCGCGGCGTCGTCGCAGCCGGCCGCGCCGGCAGCCGCGCCGCGCCAGCCGCTGCAGCAGCCGGCAGTTCCGGTGAACACCACGCAGCTAGTCGGCGAGCGGCCTGAGCAGCGCGTGCCGATGTCGCGGCTGCGCGCGCGCATCGCCGAACGCCTGGTGCAGTCGCAGTCCACGGCGGCAATCCTGACGACCTTCAACGAGGTCAACATGCAGCCGGTAATGGAGATGCGCAAGCGCTACCAGGACCGCTTCGAGAAGGAATGGGGCGTCAAGCTCGGCTTCATGTCCTTTTTCGTCAAGGCGGCGGTGGCGGCGCTGAAGAAGTTTCCGGTGGTGAACGCGTCGATAGACGGCAACGACATCGTCTATCACGGCTACTTCGACGTCGGCATCGCTGTCGGCAGCCCGCGCGGGCTGGTAGTGCCGATCCTGCGCGACGCCGACAGGCTTTCGTTCGCGGGGATCGAGAAATCGATCGCCGAGTTCGGCCGGCGCGCGCAGGACGGCAAGCTCGGCATCGAAGACCTCACCGGCGGCACGTTCTCCATCTCGAACGGCGGCGTGTTCGGCTCGATGCTGTCGACGCCGATTATCAACCCGCCGCAGTCGGCGATCCTCGGCGTGCATGCGACCAGGGACAGGGCGGTGGTGGAGAACGGGCAGGTGGTGGTGCGGCCGATGAACTACCTGGCGCTTTCCTACGATCACCGCATCATCGACGGCCGCGAGGCGGTGCTGTTCCTGGTGGCGATCAAGGATGCGCTCGAGGATCCCTCACGCCTGCTGCTGGAGGTCTAGGCCATGACCAGGTTCGACGTGGTGGTGATCGGTTCCGGGCCCGCGGGCTACATCGCCGCCATCCGCGCGGGCCAGCTCGGGCTGTCTACGGCCTGCATCGAGGAATGGAAGGACCCGGCGGGCAAGCCCGCGCTGGGCGGAACCTGCCTGAACGTGGGCTGCATCCCGTCGAAGGCGCTGCTGGAATCGTCCGAGAACTACGAGAAGGTGCGGCACCACCTCAAGGTGCACGGCATCAGCGTCACCGGCGCGAAGTTCGACCTCGCGGCGATGCTCGAACGCAAGGAGCGCATCGTCGGCAAGATGACCGGCGGCATCGCCGGGCTGTTCAAGAAGAACAAGGTCACGTGGCTGCAGGGCCACGGGCGCCTGCTCGAGGGCGGCACGACCTGGAAGGTCGAGGTCGCGGGCGACAAGGGCAGCGAGGTGGTCGAAGCGCAGAACGTCATCGTCGCCACCGGGTCCACGGCGCGCCACCTGCCCGGCGTGCCGGTGGACAACGTCGTCATCGCCGACAACGTCGGCGCGCTGTCCTTCGATTCGGTGCCCGCGCGCCTCGGCGTAATCGGCGCCGGCGTCATCGGCCTGGAGCTGGGCAGCGTGTGGCGGCGCCTGGGTTCGAAGGTCAGGGTGCTGGAAGCGCTGCCGGCCTTCCTTGGCGCGGCGGACGAGGCCATCGCGCAGGAGGCGTGGAAGGTGTTCACGAAGGACCAGGGGCTGGACATCGAGCTGGGCGTGAACATCGGCGAGGTGAAGAGATCGAAGAAGGGCGTCTCGGTCGAGTACAAGTCGGCGGAAGGCAAGGCGGCGGTGCTGGAATGCGACCGGCTGATCGTGTCGGTCGGGCGGATGCCGAACACCGACAACCTGGGCGCGGAGAACGTCGGCCTGAAGCTGGATGCGCGCGGCTTCATCGAGGTGGACAAGAACTGCCGCACGGCGCTGCCGCGCCTCTATGCGGTGGGCGACGTGGTGCGCGGTCCGATGCTCGCGCACAAGGGCGAGGACGAGGGCGTGATGGTCGCCGAGATCATCGCCGGCCAGCACGGCCACGTGAACTACGACGCCATACCCTGGGTGATCTACACGCAGCCGGAGATCGCGTGGGTCGGCAGGACCGAGCAGCAGTTGAAGCAGGAGGGCGTCGAGTACAGGGCGGGCCGATTCCCGTTCGCCTACAACGGGCGCGCGCTCGGCCGCGACGAAACCACGGGCTTCGTCAAGATCCTGGCGGACGCCAGGAGCGACCGCATCCTCGGCGTGCACACCATCGGCGCGCAGGCGAGCGAGCTGATCGCAGAGGCCGTCGTGGCGATGGAGTTCGGCGCCTCGGCCGAGGACATCGCCCGCATCTGCCACGCGCATCCGTCGATGTCGGAAGTGATGCGCGAAGCCGCGCTTGCGGTCGACAAGCGGGCGCTGAACGGATGATTTGATGCGCGATTCGGCGCTCGAATCCGACGAGCTCGGGGTCGAGGAAGGCAGGAAGCTCGATGTCGTCACGCTCTACCAGCGCCACCTGGCGCAGCGCGGCTTCGTCGCGGATCCCTCGCAATGGCGCGCTGTGGAGCACCTGCAGCGCCTGTTCGAGGAATGGACCACCTACAAGGAGCGGCGCAACAACGCGCTGAAGCGGCTGCTGGTGAAGCCGCCGCTGCCCAAGGGCGTCTACCTGTGGGGCGGCGTCGGGCGCGGCAAGAGCTTCCTGATGGACAGCTTCTACCTGTGCGTGCCGCTGGTGCGCAAGCGCCGCGTGCATTTTCACCACTTCATGCGCGAGATCCATCGCGAGCTGAACGAATTGAAGGGCACCGAGGACCCGATCGCGGCGGTCGCCGAGAACACCGCCAGGCGCTACCGCCTCATCTGCTTCGACGAGTTCCACGTCTCGGACATCGCCGACGCGATGATCCTCGGCCGCTTTCTCGAGAAGGTGATGGATCGCGGCGTGGCGATGTGCATGACGAGCAACTACCATCCCGACCAGCTCTACCCGAACGGCCTGCAGCGCGAGCGCTTCCTGCCCGCCATCGCGATCCTGAAATCGCGCCTGGACATCGTCGAAGTGGACAACGGCAAGGACTACCGGCGGCTGAAGCTGGAGCGCGTGCGCGTCTACCACACGCCGCTGGGCGAGGCGGCGGACGCCGAACTGGCACGCATCTTCAACGAGCTGGCCGACGTCGAGGAGGAGCACCATCCGCTGGACGTGGACGGCCGCGAGATCACCTACCGCAGGCGCGCCGGGGGCCTGGTGTGGTTCGATTTCGACGTGCTCTGCGGCGGCAACCACGCGGCGTCGGACTATGTCGACCTCGCGCGGCGCTTTCACACGGTGATACTGTCGAACGTGCCGCGCATGTCGCCGCAGAACGCCGATTCGGCGCGGCGCTTCACCTGGCTGGTCGATGTGTTCTACGATGACCGGGTCAAGCTGGTGGTGTCCGCGGAAGCCGAGCCGGAGGAGCTGTTCACCCAGGGCGCCAACAGCGCGGAGTTCTCGCGGACGACGAGCCGCCTGAACGAGATGCAGTCCAAGGATTACCTGCACAGCGAACGGAGGAAGCACGGTGGAAAAGTTCAAGGCGTACCGGATCAGTGAGGTAGACAAGAAGATCCAGGCCGGATTCACCGAGTTCACGCTGGACGAACTCGATCCCGGAGAGGTCGTGGTGCGTGTCGCGTACTCGGACATCAATTACAAGGACGCGCTCGCGGCGACCGGCAAGGGCAGGATCCTGCTGCGGCCTTCCTGCATCGGCGGCATCGACCTGTCCGGCACGGTGGTGTCGTCCACAGATGCACGCTTCGCCAAGGGCGACGCGGTGATCGCGACCAGCTACGACATCGGCGTGAAGCACCACGGCGGCTATGCGGAGTACGCGCGCCTGCCGGCGGACTGGGTGGTGAAGATGCCGCAGGGCATGACGCTGTGGGAGGCGATGGCCTTCGGCACCGCCGGGTTCACCGCCGGGCTGGCCATCGTGCGCATGGAGCAGGTCGGGCTGCGGCCGGGAAACGGCCCGGTGATCGTCAACGGCGCCACCGGCGGCGTGGGCTCGGTCGCAATCGATGCGCTGTCGCGCCTCGGCTACGAGGTCGTGGCGCTTACCGGCAAGGCCACTGAGGCGGACTATCTGAAGAAGCTCGGCGCGAAGGAAGTGAGGTCGCGTTCGGAACTCGACCTGGCGAAGATCCGGCCCCTGGACAAGGCGGCATGGGCCGGCGCAGTCGACAACCTCGGCGGGGACGTGCTCGCGTGGATGCTTTCCGGCATGAAGGTGGGAGGCGCGGTGGCATCGATCGGACTGGCGGCGAGCTTCGAGCTGAAGACCACGGTGATGCCGTTCATCCTCCGCGGCGTGTCGCTGCTGGGCATCGACTCGGTGAACTGCGAGATGCCGGTGCGCGAGCAGGTCTGGCAGCGCCTCGCCGGGGACATGAAGCCGGCGCACCTGAAGGACATGTGCCGCACGATCCCGTTCGCCGAGCTGCCCGGTGCGTTCGACGACTTCATCGCCGGCAAGGTGAGAGGGAGGACCGTCGTGGACATCAGCTCATGAGCAAGTACCTGGAGTTCCACCGCCGCTCGATCGCGGACCGCGATGCCTTCTGGGCTGCCGAGGCGAAGCGCATCCACTGGCACAAGCCGTTCACGAAAGTGCTGGATTACTCGCGCCCGCCGTTCGCGAAGTGGTTCGTCGGCGGCGAAACCAACCTCTGCCACAACGCCGTGGACCGGCACCTGGCCGAACGGGGCGAACAGAAGGCGCTGGTGTGGATCTCGACCGAGGTGGACCAGGAGCAGAGCTGCACCTACCGCGAGCTGCACGCCGAGGTTCAGCGCGTCGCCGCGATGATGCTCTCGCTCGGCGTCGGCCGCGGCGACCGCGTCATCATCTACATGCCGAACACGCTCGAGGCGGTGTACGCGATCCTGGCCTGCGCACGCATCGGTGCGGTGCACTCGGTGGTGTTCGGCGGCTTCGCCGCTGCGAGCCTTGCCGCGCGCATAGACGATGCCAGGCCGAAGCTGATGGTCACCGCCGACGGCGGCAGCCGCGCCGGAAAGGTCATACCGTACAAGCCGCTGGTGGACGAGTCGATCGGCCTGTCGAAGCACCCGCCGGCGCACGTGCTGATCCTGAAGCGCGGTCTGGACGCCGGCATGAAGATGCTGCCGGGACGCGACGTCGACTGGGCCGAACTCGCGGCGAAGCATGCCGGCGCGCAGGTGCCGTGCACCTGGCTGGAGTCGAGCGAGCCTTCGTACATCCTCTATACGTCCGGCACCACCGGCAAGCCCAAGGGCGTGCAGCGTGACGTCGGCGGGCACGCGGTGGCGATGGCGGCGTCGATGCCCTACATCTACTGCGGCGCGCCCGGCGAGGCGATCTTCACCACCTCCGACATCGGCTGGGCGGTGGGGCACTCGTACATCATCTATGCGCCGCTGATCACAGGCATGACCAGCATCCTGTACGAGGGGCTGCCGATCCGCCCCGACGCGGGCGTGTGGTGGAGGATCGTGCAGGACCACAAAGTAAGCGTGATGTTCTCGGCGCCGACGGCGGTCCGCGTGCTGAAGAAGGCGGACCCGGCGTACCTGAAGAAGTACGACCTTTCGTCGCTCAGGCACCTGTTTCTCGCCGGCGAGCCGCTGGACGAGCCCACGCACCAGTGGATCACCGAGGGCCTGGGCCGGCCGGTGATAGACCACTACTGGCAGACCGAAACCGGCTGGCCGGTGCTCACGTCCATGCCGGGCGTCGAGCAGACGCCGATCAAGTTCGGCAGCCCGTCGTTCCCGGCCTACGGCTATGACCTGAAGCTGCTGCGCGAGACCGACGCGAGCGAGGCGGGGCCGGACGAAAAGGCGGTGGTGGTGATCGAGCCGCCGCTGCCGCCCGGATGCATGACGACAATCTGGGGCGACGACGAGCGCTTCGTCAAGACCTACTTCTCGACGTTCTCGAAGAAGCTCGTGTACTCGACCTTCGACTGGGGAATCCGCGACAAGGACGGCTACTACTTCATCCTCGGCCGCACCGACGACGTCATCAACGTGGCGGGGCACAGGCTGGGCACGCGCGAGATCGAGGAGGCGGTGAACATGCACCCCGGCATCGCCGAATGCGCCGTGGTCGGCGTCGCCGACCAGCTGAAGGGGCAGTTGCCGATGGCGTTCGCAGTCGTCAAGGACCCGGCGGCCATCGCCTCGAGCGAAGGGCGCATGAAGCTCGAGGGCGAGATCATGAAGACCGTAGACACCCAGCTTGGCGCGATCGGTCGTCCGGGGCGGGTGTTCTTCGTCTCGCTGCTGCCGAAGACGCGCTCAGGCAAGGTGCTGCGCCGTTCGATCTCCGCGCTTGCCGAGGGCCGCGACCCGGGCGACCTCACCACCATCGAAGACCCTGCCGCGCTGGAGCAGATCCGCGGCGCACTGAAAGGAAAGCCATGAAGACACGCGCCGTACTTACCCAGGAAGATTGCGAGAAGATCAGCGCCGCGGCGTTCGCGGAGGCGAGGCGAAACGACTGGAA
This sequence comes from Burkholderiales bacterium, assembly GCA_050248795.1. GTDB lineage: Bacteria > Pseudomonadota > Gammaproteobacteria > Burkholderiales > SG8-39 > CAZTDU01. The sequence continues at coordinate 16,157 of JBFWRS010000048.1, forward strand.
CGTCGCCGTCGCCGTCCTCGACGATGGCGGCCACCTGCTGCATTTCTCGCGCATGGACGGCGCCACGCCGGCGAATGCGACGATCGCGGTCGAGAAGGGCCGCACGGCGGCGATCTCGCGGCGCGCGAGCGGAAAGTGGGAGGAGATCGTCAAGGGCGGGCGCACCGTGATGTTGAAGATGCCCGGCATCCTGCCGGTGCAGGGCGGCCTGCCGATCATGGTGGATGGCGCCTGCGTCGGCGCGGTCGGCGTCTCCGGCGTGCAGTCCCACGAGGACGAGCAGATCGCCGCCGCCGGCATCAAGGCGGTGGTTGCGTGAGCCTGATCGCCACCGGCCTGTCGCGCCGGCTGGGACTCGAACTGCCGCTTGTCCAGGCGCCGATGGCAGGTGGGCCGACGTCGCCCGAGCTGGTTGCAGCGGTCAGCGCCGCCGGCGCCCTCGGTTCGTTCGGTTTCGCCTACACGCAGCCTGACGAGATGAAGCGCGCGGTGGCGGCGGTGCGCGCAAAGACCGCGCGTCCGATCGGCATCAACCTGTTCGTGTCGCCGCAGCCCGCGGCCGTCGGCGCGGCTGCGCAACAGCCGGTGCTTGACGCGCTGTCGCCCTGGTACGCCGAGATGGGCCTGCCAGCACCGCAGCCCGCGCAGCCGCCCTATGCGCCGGACCTGGATGCGCAGCTTGCCGCCGTTGCGGAGATCCGCCCCGCGGTGTTCACGGTGCATCTGGGCGATTTCCCTGCCGATCGCGTGCAGGCGCTGAAGTCGCTGGGCATGACGCTGGGCGGCAGCGCGACCACGGTTGCCGAGGCGAAGCGGCTCGAATCGCTGGGCTTCGACTTCGTCATTGCGCAGGGCGGCGAGGCGGGCGGGCATCGCGGCACGTGGACGCGCGACCCGGCGGACGCGATGACCGGCACGCTTGCGCTGACGCGCATGCTGGTGCGCGCGCTCCGCATCCCGGTGGTCGCCGCGGGCGGCATCATGGACGGCGCAGGGGTCGCGGCCGTGCTGGCGCTGGGCGCCGAGGCGGCGCAACTGGGCACGGCGTTCGTTCCCTGCCCCGAAAGCGGCGCCCCGGCAGTGCACAAGCAGGCACTGCTCGATGCCGCCGAAGACGACACGCGTGTCACCGAGAAGTTCTCCGGCAAGCCGGCGCGCGGCCTGGCCAATCGCTTCATGCGCGAAGCTGCCGCATTTCCGCAGATTGCCTTCCCGGTGCAGAACGCGCTTACCGGGAAGCTGCGCCAGGCTTCGGCAAAGGCGGGGAAAGGGGACTTCTATGCCCTGTGGGCGGGCCAGGCAGTGCCGCTGGCGCGTGCGCTGCCTGCGGCTGAACTGGTCGCGGAAATCGGACGCGAGACGGTCGCGGCGCTTCGCGCTGGCGCCGCGCTGGTGCAGGCAGGAAACTGAACGTGCCGCCCGCCAGGCCGACCGTGTTCATCGACAATGAACGCGTGCGCGTAACCGAGTGGCGCTTCGCCCCCGGCGCCGCCACAGGCTGGCACCGCCACGAGATGGACTACGTGGTGGTGCCGATGATGGACGGCATGCTGAAACTGGTCGAGGCCGCCGGCGAGCGCATTGCCGAGCTCAAGGCTGGCGTGCCCTACACCCGCCTTGCCGGCGTGGAGCACGACGTCATCAACGCGAACGACTACGAGTACGCGTTCATCGAGGTCGAACTGAAGTAAAACGTACAGGGGACGTTACGCCGTCCCCCGTACCCTCTCGCAGTGTCAGGCCTTGGCGCGGTTGCGGTACTCGCCGGTGCGGGTGTCGATCTCGATCAGGTCGCCGGTGCTGCAGAAAAGCGGCACCCTGACCTCGAAGCCAGTGGCGATCTTCGCGGGCTTCATGACCTTGCCCGAGGTGTCTCCGCGTACCGCGGGCTCGGTGTGCTCGATCCGGCGCACGAGCGTCTGCGGGATCTCGATCGAGATCGGCCGCTCGTTGTAGATCACGACCTCGGCCGGCATGCCGTCCTCGAGGTAGTTCAGCGCGTCGCCCATGCTGTCGGCGTCGAGCTCGTACTGGTTGTATTCGCTGTCCACGAAGACGTAGGAAGGGTCGGCATAGTAGGAGTAGGTGACCTCCTTGCGGTCCAGCACGACGATCTCGAACTTCTCGTCGGCGCGGTACACGGTTTCGGTGGCCGTGCCAGACAGGAGGTTCTTCAGCTTCATCTTCACCACCGACGCGTTGCGGCCGGACTTGGAGTACTCGGCCTTCTGCACGACCAGCGGGTCCTTGCCGACCATGATGACGTTGCCGGTGCGGATATCCTGAGCGATTTTCATTGCGGTGCCTGCAATCAGATTGATGTAAGTCCGCTATTTTAAAAGATTTTCGCAGAACGCGGCCAACTTGCTTGTGAGGTCCTGCTGCGCCCCCAGGCGATCCGCCCAGGCGCTCGCCTGCGCGCGCAGCCTGTCCTCGTCTGCCTGTGCCGCGGACCAGGCAGAGCCGATGTCCGTGTCCCAGCCATTCCACGCCCGCCAGAGCGATTGCGCGCCGCCGCCGTAGCGCGCGAGGAAGGCCTCCAGCTTGGCCCGGTGCGCATCTTCCGGCTGCGGGTAGATGTGCCAGACGAACGCACGGGCAGCCCACTGCGCGCGCACGAAGGAATCCTCGCCGCGGACGAAGTTCCAGTCGCAGGCCCAGAGCAGTTCGTCGTAGCGCGACTGCGGCAGGAACGGCAGGTATCTCACCTGCAGGCTGCCGCGACGCGTGTGCTTGCCGAAAAAAGCATGCACGTCCGGCGCGAGCGGACAGTCCGTGGTCGCGAGGAGGGTGTCGCGCGGGTCCTGCGCCCACGCCTGCAGCAGCGCGCGCAGCGCCGGGTTCTCGTAACCGAACAGCGAAATCACGCGGGTGCCGGGTTCGGGCGGCGCGCAGCCGAGCGCGCGCCAGAATTGCGCCGCGTCGAAGGCATCGCGGCGCGCGAACAGGTCGTGTTCGCGCAGCAGGCCGCCGGTGCGATCGGTGAAGCCGGGGAAGTAGAAGTAGCGCCGCGCCGGCAGCGTCGGATGCGGCGAAGGCAGGCCGTGATGCGCCTCTACCCACGGCTCGGCGGAGAGGTACTCGAGCTTGATCCACAGCGAGCGCGCCGTCATGCGCGCGGCGTAGGCGTCGGGCAGGCCGCTGTCGAAGGCGTCGATGGCGATGTCCGCGGCGTCGGCAAACGCGGTCTGCCCATCCCAGCGCAGGATCTCGACGCCGGCCTGCTCAGGCTGCAGCTTCGCCAGCGTGTCGGGCTGGTCTATCCACAGGCGCACCGCGGCGCCGTGTTCGGTGCTGAGCTGTCGTGCGAGCCGCCAGCACACCGCCGCATCGCCATAGTTGTCGACGACCCGGCAGAAGATGTCCCAGCGTCTCAAGCGGCTGCGCGAAAACCCTTGGGCAGGCCTGCCATCGGCGTATGCCCGTAGATCGGCTCGTCGGGGATGCCCGATTGCAGCACTGCGCGCGCCTCGAACAGCTTCGGCAGGTCTATGCCGGTGGAAACGCCCATGCTCTCGAACATGAACACCAGGTCTTCGGTGATGACGTTGCCGCTGGCGCCCGGCGCGAACGGGCAGCCGCCCAGCCCGCCCATGGACGAGTCGAACGCACGCACGCCTTCTTCGTAGGCGGCAAGCGCGTTCGCGAGACCGAGTCCGCGCGTGTTGTGGAAATGCGCCCCCTGCAGCCTGTCGCCGATGGCGGCGCGCACTTTGCGTATCAGCCGCTTCACCTGCGCCGGATTGGCGTAGCCCACGGTGTCGGCCAGCGGGATGAAATCGGCTCCTGCCGCCGCCAGCATACCGGCCAGCCGCACGACGTCATCCTCGGGCACCTCGCCCTGCATGGTGCAGCCGAACGCGGTGGAGATCGCAGCCTCGATCTCGGGACCGCCAGGGGCGCGCGCCTCGACGCATCTGCGCACCTCGGCAACCATCTCCTCGGGACTCATGCGCACGTTCGATTCGCTGTGCTTCCTCGACGCCGACACCGGGAACGTGACCTTGTGCGCACCGGCCGCCACCGCGCGCTCGAAGCCCTTCAGGTTGGGCGCCAGCGCGACCACTTTCACGCCGGGCAGCCTGCGCGCATGCGCGACCAGTTCGGCGGTATCTGCCATCGCCGGTATCAGCCGCGGCGGAACGAAGGAGCCGACCTCGATTTCCCGCAGCCCGGCAGCGGCGAGGCCGTCAAGCCAGCGCTGCTTCGCCGCGGTGGGCATGAGGTGCTTTGCGTTCTGCAGGCCGTCGCGCGGCCCGACCTCGCGTATCAGGATATCCGCCATGGATGGCCTTTGGCTTGGGAGGGGGATGAGGGGGGATTGCAAGAGATTATCGCGGCGGTGGCAGGTCCGCGCAATCAGCAGGCATGCCCGGTACACTTCCTTCCCCATGAGCATGCCTCCCGAAGATTTCACCATTTTGGTGGTCGATGATTCCGAGGACATCCTGTTGCTCATCGATACCACGCTGCGAAAGGACTACCGCGTGAAGCTGGCGCAGGACGGACGCAGCGCATTGCGCGCGGCGTTCGAGAAGCCGCGGCCCGACCTGATCATGCTCGACGTCGAAATGCCCGGCGCGAGCGGCTATGACGTCTGCAAGGCGATCAAGGCCAGCCCGGCGCTTGCAGACGTGCCGGTGATCTTCCTCACGCAGCGCACCGGCGCCGAGGACGTGATGCAGGGATTCCAGCTCGGCGCCATCGACTACCTGAACAAGCCGATCAACCCGCCGGTGCTCGCCGCACGCGTGCGCGCCCATGTCGAATTGATCCGCCGCCGCAATGAGCAGGAGGAGTTGATCCGCGAGCGCACGCAGCAGCTGGAACAGACGCGCCAGCAGCTGATCCGCAGGCTGGGCCGCGCGATGGAGTACCACGAGACCTCCGCGGTCGGGAACCGCGTGGTGCGCCTGGGGCACTACGCGCGCCACCTCGCCGAGGCGGCGGGCGCGAAGCCGGCCTTGTGCGACCTGCTGATGAAGGCCGCGCCGCTGCACGACATCGGCAAGATCGGCGTGCCGGCGCAGGTGCTGCGCAAGGCCGGGCAGCTCACGGCCCCAGAGCGCGAACAGATGCTGCGGCACCCTGAAATCGGTGCGGAGATCATCGGCGAACACGATGACCCGCTGCTGAAGCTGGCGCGTACGCTTGCGCTGACGCACCACGAGCGCTGGGACGGCGGTGGCTACCCTTCGGGGGCCGCCGGCACCGACATTCCGTGGGCAGGCAGGATCATGGCGGTGGTGGATGCCTTCGAGAGCATGACCGCCACGCAGTTCCACCGCGAGCCGATGCCGTTCGAGCTTGCCGTGGACGAGATCGTGCGCGGATCGGGCAAACAGTTCGACCCGCAGGTCGTCGAGGCGTTCCGCAAGGCGCTGCCCCAGTTCCGCAAGGTGCGCGAGAGCTACGCCGATGCGCTGGGCGACATGCTGGACCTGGATTTCGTCGCTTCACCGCCGGCAACGGCGCCTGCCGCGGCCGAACTGAGCGCGGTCGAGGCACGCGCAACCCAGGCCACGATCGCGGCGGACGAGGCGCGCGCGAAAGCCATGGCAGGCGCCCAGGCGCGGCTGAAGGTGGACCGCGACCTGGCCGCGGCAGCGGTGAAGGATTTTGCCGCGCAGAGGGCGGCACAGAAGCGCGCCGAGGACGCCGCCTCGCGCGAGGCCGAAGCCGCAGCGCTGGCGCGGCAGCGCAGTACCGAGGAGGCGGTAGCGGCACGCGCGGCGCAAGAGCGTGCACGGGCAGAGGCGGCGGCAGCGCAGGCCGCACGTCAGGCGTCGCAGGCAAATGCACAGGCGGCCGCGCAGGCTGACGAGCGTGCGAAAGCCGAGGCGGCGCTGGCGGCGGCTGCGGTCGAGCGACGCAAGGCGGAAGAAGAGAAGGCGAGGACTGCGGCGGAACTGGCCGCCGCCGCCGCGCGCGCGACCGAGGCTGCCAAGGCGCGCGCCGCCGAGGAAGCCGCGGCGCGCCGGGCGGCGGAGGAACGTGCGCAGGCGGAAGCGGAAGCCGCCGGGAAGTCCAGGCAGGCCGATTCAGCGCAGGCGGAGGCGGAAGCGGAGGCGCAGGCGCGCGTGGCGAGCGAACAGGCGCTGGAGGCGAAGGCAGCGCGGCTGGCAGAGGTGGAATCCGAAGCGGCTGCACTGGCGAGCACGCGCCTGGAGGCGGAGCGTGCAGCGGCCGAGTCACAGCAGCGCAGGGCGGCGCAGGAGGAGGCGGCGAAGCTTGCGGCACAGGCGCGCGCAGACGCGGAGGCGGCATTGCTGGCGCAGGCACAGGCCCGCGTGTTGGCGGAGAAGGCGCGCGCGGACGCGGCGGCGGAGAGGCTCAGGCTGGAAGAGGAAGCGCGACGCAAGGCGGCGGAGGTCGCGGCGACGCAGGCGAAGGCAGTGGAACTCGCACGGCAGGCCGACCTCGCCGAGGAAAAGGCGGCCGAAGCGGCGCGGCAGCGCATGGCGGCCCAGGCCGAGGCCGAGCGCAGCGGCGCGGAGCACGCGCGGCTGCAGACGGCGCGCAGCGATCGGGCGCGCGAATGGGCGAACGTCGGTGGCGGCAAGGATTCCGCTGCGGCTGCGCCCGCGCGTCGCAGCCGCTCACCCATACACGCAGCCATCGTCGTTGCCGTGGCGGTGTCTGCGGCGGCGTTCTACGCGGAGTTGCAGTCACCGCGGCTGCCGCCGCGGCCGCAGGTAAAACTCGAGCAGAAAGCGCCGCCGCCTGCGGCGCGAATCACGCCCGCGCCATCGAAACCGATCGCGGAGCTGGTCCAGGGGGCGCCGCTCGCGCTGCGCCTGGACGTGAATCTGGGCGCAATGACCACACGGTCTGGCGGGAGATAGGCCGGATTCGGCGGCGAGCTGTGCCTGTGCACGCAGGGCGCGTGTGGCAAAATTGCGCCCCCTTCGCTGGTACAGGCCGGATCCCATGTTTTCGCTGCCACGCGCTGCCGCGCACGCAATCCTGCTTTCGCTGCTGCTTTCCGCCTGCGACAAGCAGGCGCCGCCACCAGGAGGATTTCCCACCGCCGAGGTGGTCGTCGTCAGCGTGCAGCCGCAGCACGTGCTCGCACCATTCCAGTACACCGGACAGACGCTGGGCTCGCGCGAGGTCGAGGTGCGCGCGCGCGTCAACGGCATCCTGCTCGAGCGCAAGTTCGTCGAGGGCGGCGAGGTAAAGCGCGGGCAGTCCCTGTTCACGATCGACCCGGCGCCGTACGAGGCGGCGGCGGCGCGCGCGGATGCCGATCTTGCATCCGCGCAGGCGCGCCTCGACCAGGCGAAGCGCGATGTCGCCCGCCTCGCCCCGCTGCTCGCGGACAAGGCGGTAAGCCGCAAGGAGCACGACGATGCGGTTTCCGCCGTGCAGATCGGCGAGGCGGACGTGAAGGCAGCACGTGCGCGGCTGCTGGAAGCGCGCCTGAACCTCGGCTA
>JBFWRS010000049.1:0-22484 GCA_050248795.1 Burkholderiales bacterium
TAGCAAATTGACGTGTGGAAACTTCAATTTGCCAGAAGACCCATCGACCGCTCGCCCGCCCGAATTCGGGCGGGCGAGCGGACCCTCAACTTGCGTCGAGTGTCGGAAAATTACTAAACGAGTTCAACCTTCGCGTACAACGATACCCGCAATATCCCGGCGACGATTGGTGCTGGTGGAATCAGCTTCATCAATGGGGATGCGAGCATGTGCAAACCTGCTCTGTCCCGTGTCCTCGCAAACATTCAAAACCAAAGCGAGTTTTCTGTGCATTGCGCCGCATCCTTTAAGCACAGTCTGCTGATCGTCACGCCTGACGACCCAAGGGTGAGCGTCCGTCCACGAGAGATACCAATTCCCCGGGTTCCGTGCCGTGTACGTGACGACGTGTTCGTTGTCGCCGATATGGAGGTCAGCTCCAATCAAGCCCTTAAGCACAAGACTGTATGCCTTGTGGATGGCGCAAAGATTCGGGTGCGCAATGGCTCAACATTCACAATCGACGCTGAGACGTTCATCGTCGAAGGGGCCGCAGAATTTGACGGGTCAGGTGCCCCCGGAGCAGCCGGACCGCCGGGAGTTACGCCCCCAGAGTTCATTCATGCGCCCGGCGGCACGGGCACGGGTTATGACCACGCACGCTGCGGTCGTGAGTTCGGGGGTTTTGGGAATCACTCTGACGATTTCGGCGGCCCTGGCAAGGATGGCGGAGCTGGTGGCGCTGGCGCGAAAATTGACATCAAGTTCGGGGCACTCGTCGGCAATACCGCCGGCATCACCAGCAACGTAAAAGGCGGTCCGGGCGGCGAAGGTGGGCCCGGTGGTTTAGGTAGAAAAATGCGCTGTGCGCGGGATGCAGTCGGGAGTACTCGAATCCCACAAGAGAGCCGCCGGGGGCCGAATGGAAGGGCGGGTCCTGCGGGAATGGCGGGTTCTTTTACCATGCAGCAAGCAGGCCGATGAACTTCGGACAGCCTGTGCGTAGGGTAATGCGACCTAACGACGGCTTGCAGGCGACGCGCAGGAAGCCGCGCGCGCCCGAAGCCGACCGTTAGGGAGCATAACGGTCTAGTGGTAACGAGTAGGGAGAGGTAATGGCTCGAAGACGCAAGCCGACAGTCAAGGAACTTGAGGAGAAGTTCGAGGAAACGGCGTTCCGACTAAGCCAGGAACGAAACGACTTCCTCTTGCCGCAGATTGTCGACTTTGTTCGCGAGAACAAATGGCTCAACCTCCGGCCCGAGTACCAGAGACGGCTCGTCTGGGATGCAGGCAAGCGTAGCCGCTTCATTGAGTCCCTTCTTCTAAACATCCCCATACCTCCCGTGTTTCTCTATGAGTGGGAGCTCGGGCGCTATGAAGTAATGGATGGTCAGCAGCGCCTGAACGCCGTGGTGGAGTTCTATGAGAATGGATTCGCTCTCAAGGGCCTCGAGAAATGGAGCGAGCTTGCTGGTTATCGATATCGGGACTTGCCTGATACATTGCAGCGCGGACTGCATCGGCGTCGACTGTCAGCCACAATACTGCTAGTCGAGAGACCGAAGGATCGCAACCCGCAGCACAGTGACATCAGAAAGCTGATCTTCGACCGACTGAACACTGGCGGCCTACAGCTCAATGCCCAAGAACTTAGAAACTGCCTGTATGACAGCCCATTTAACAGGCTGCTAATTGAGTTGTCCAAAGAGGCCGAGTTTCAGAGGGCGTGGGATATACCGCTCTACGAAGACCACGTAGACGCCGCCGGGAACGTAAAGGAGCCCCTGGCAAGCGATCGTCTCTACAAAAGAATGCTCGACTGCGAGATCGTCCTTCGCTTCTTCGCGTTCAGGCGCCGCGGAAAGATAAGAGGCTCTGTTCGCTCCATGCTTGACAAGTGCATGGAAGAACATCTCGAATCCTCTCCAGAGGAAGTTCAAGCGATGGGCAAAGAGTTTCGCGAACGCCTTGCGATCGCTATCAAGCTCTTTGGGAGAGAGGCCTTTAGATACCAAGACGAAGATGGCGAATGGCGGCTATCACAGCCGCTTTACGACGCGGTAATGGTTGCAGTGGATCGGCTCTGGGCAGAACGAGCGAATCTCCAGGCGAACAAGGGCGGGGTGCGAAGAGCTCTGACGGCTCTCTTGAAGAAGAAGGACGCCTATGAGGTGATCGTCGGCCGCCCAAACACAGCAAGGGCTATCGAGGCTCGCATCACGTTGGTCGAATCAGCGCTCACGCGGTCCGTATGAGCACATATGTCTAGAGCTCTGGACGAGCTTCGAACGCGCCTACTGGATCTTGAGGCCGACCTGGCCTTTGTGTCCCTTGCGGCTCGTCTTCGTCCTCGCATTGGCGACGTGGTGAACTGGGCTGCAGCGGGGGAAGCTACGAGTTTAGCTCAGGAGTTCATGAGCGCCAGGAATTCCCGCATTGAGGGCGTGCTCGGTCCGCTATTGGTGCGGCTGTTGGCCGCGTTCGAGCGCTATGCTCGTCGCATGATCGAGGATGCTATCGCCGTGCATCGGGATGTCGCGAGGAGCTACGATGACCTGACGTCTCATATCCGCATGCGCAACACTGCACTCACCGGTACCCTTCTAGCCTCGATCGAATCACCTCGAGAACATCTAGCGCTTCAGTTCGATTCACTTATCAGCAATCTAGCGTCCTGCCAGTCCGGGAGCACTACGTATCACCTGAACGCTCAAGCATTTGCCGCCGCCGTTTCTGGAATGAACCCCTCGGCATTGGAGAGGGCCCTAGCCAATGTTGGAATCCGAGAGTGGTGGGACGAACTGGGCGCCGACGGAGGGCTCGTCAAAGTGCTGGGAACGAGGGGGGCACGGAACACGGGGAAGATGGCACGAGACCGGCTCGAGGAACTGTGGAGATGGCGTAATCATTTGGCGCACGGGGGTGACGAAGAGGTCGCGTTGTCAGAGCATCAACTTCGTGATTGTCTGGCATTTGTGCGTGCCTTTACGGTAGCGCTAGATGCTGTCGTCTTCAGCAGAGTTCGGCAGGGTGCTGCCTAAGTTCGGGTTCCAAGGGGGCGCACGTCAGCGGCGCTGCGCTTGCTGGCCCGCGCCCCTGAAACCGGGCGATCAGCGACTTAGGACGCGACGTGATCCCTATTTCAGTAGCTGTCTGATCTAGAGTCCATCACTGCCAACTGAACCGGATTGCGGCGCGCTTGGCTTCGCGCGCGAAGCCAAGCTCATTCAGCCATCGTACGGAAGTGCGAACCCCATGCCCCTCCCCGCCCAAGCCACCCTGCTCCTCTCCTTCGACGTCGCACCGGAGATGCTCGCCGAGCACGACGACTGGCACACCCACGAGCACCTGCCGGAGCGGCTCTCCATCCCCGGCTTCCTGCGCGGCTCGCGCTGGACGGCGGTGGGCGGCGGGCCGCGCTACTTCGTCATGTACGAGGTCGAATCGCTGGCGACGCTCACGTCTGAAGCCTATCTCGCGCGCCTGAACGCGCCGAGCGCGTGGACGCAGAAGATGATGCCCGGCTACCGCGACATGAACCGCGGCCTGTGCAGCGTGACGGCGAGCTTCGGCGCAGGCATCGGCGGCGCCGCGCTGCTGGTGCGCTTCAAGCCGGTAGCGGGCAAGGAAGATTCCCTGCGCCGCTGGCTGCGCGAAGAAGCCCTGCCGCCGCTCGCCTCGCTGCGCGGCGTCGGCGGCGCGCACCTCTTCGAAGGCGCGGTGGCGGCGCCGATGACGAACGAGCAGCGCATCCGCGGCGTGGATGCAGGCTTCGACTGGGCGGTGCTCGCCACCGGGTACGACGAGGAAGCGCTTGCCGCGCTGACGGAAGGCGTACTCTCCACCGCGCAACTGGAAGCGCACGGGGCCGGCGGCGTACAGGCGGCAAGCTACCGCCTCGGCTACGCCCTCACCGACCGCGAGGCACGCACATCCAGTGGACCGGCAGCCGTATGATCGATTCGTCATTTGACCGCCGAGGATTCAAATGTCCGACACCCTTGCCGAATTGATCACGAAGGCCGCCCAGCTTTCTGACAGCGAGCGCGCCGAACTGGCTCTCTCGCTGATCGAGTCGCTGGACGGTCCCGCAGACGCCGGTGTCGAGGAAGCCTGGCGCGTCGAGATCGAGCGCCGCATCGGCGAGATCGACCGCGGCGAGGTGACACTGATCCCCGGTGACGAGGTATTCGCCCGCCTGCGTCGCCGGTTCGGGTGAATCCCTAAACGTTCCATCCGGAAGCGGATACGGAACTTGAGGAGGCTGCGCTCTTCTACGAATCGCGAATGGCAGGCCTCGGCAGGTCGTTCGCGGCCGAAGTAGAGCGGATGCCCATCAAGAAAGTCGCCCGGAAGCGCGGGCGTATACTTATTTAATGAACGCCGTCGATATTGCCAGGCTGAGCCACGATGAGCGCCTGGAGTTGCTCGAGCAGCTCTGGGATAGCCTCTCTCCGGATGCCGTTCCGATGACGGATGCCCAGACGCAGGAGCTCGATCGGCGGCTTGATGAGCTTGATCGTGACGGACCGGTCGGCATCCCCTGGAATGAGGTTCTCGACCGCATCCGCAACCGCACGCTCTGATGCAGTGCATTGTCCGTCCGGCGGCCGCGGCGGACATCGAAGAAGCATTCCTCTGGTACGAAGGTCAGCAGCAGGCATAGCCACCAGCCGCTGCGTCCCCGCCCTCCCTCAGCCCGGCGTCGCCTCCAGCATCCCCGCGAACAGCGTGGCGATGCCGAGGAAGGAGAAGAAGCCCACCACGTCGGTCACGGTGGTGAGGATGATGGATGATGCGGTGGCCGGGTCCTGGCCGAAGCGGCGCAGCAGGATAGGCACCAGCGCGCCGGCGAGCCCGGCGGCGACCATCGAGATCACCATCGCGATCGCGATCACGTACACCAGGCCCATCGACCCGCTCCAGACGTAGACCCCAAGCGCCGTGGTCACCGCCACCGCGAGGCCGTTCACCAGGCCGGTCGCCGCCTCCTTGCCCACCACCGCCGGCCAGTGCCGCAGGCTGATCTCGTGCAGCGCGAGGCCGCGCATCGTCACCGCCAGCGCCTGCGCGCCCGAGTTGCCCGACTGCCCCGCCACCACCGGCAGCAGCACCGCCAGCGCGGTGAACTTGGCGATCGTGCCTTCGAACAGGCCCACCACCGCGGCGGCAAGGAACGCGGTCAGCAGGTTGATCTGCAGCCAGGGCAGGCGCTTCTTCACCGCGAACCACGGCCCCGACAGCGCGCGCTCGTCCGGGCTGGCGCCGACCATGGTCTGGATGTCGATGCTGCTTTCCTCTTCCACCGCGGCCATCAGCTCGGCCTGGCGGATCACGCCGACGAAGCGCCCGGCGTGGTCCACCACCGGCAGCGCGCTGATCGGTTCGCGCTGCAGCACCTCGACCACCTCCTCGCGCGGGTCGAGGTCGCGCACCGCCGCCACCACGCCGCGCTGGATCTCGGCGAGCGACTGCGCGGCGTCCGCGAGCGCGAGGTCCTGCATCTCGACGCGCCCGGCGAGGCGTCCGGCGTCATCCACCACGAACAGCTCACGGATGCCGCGGCGGCGCAGCGCGCGCAGCCGCTCTATCGCCTCGGCCACCGTCATGCCGGCGCGCAAGGGGCTGACGCGGGTGTCCATCAGGCGGCCGGCGGAGCTCTCGGGGTAGTCGGCGAGCTGGCGCAGCTCCTGCGCCACTTCGCGGTCCAGCTTCGCCAGCCGCGCCTCGCGTTCCGCGGGTTCGAGCTGCGACAGCACCGCGACGCTCGCGGCCGGCTCGGCCTCGGCCAGCAGGTGCGCGGCCAGCGCTTCGGGCAGGTGATCCAGCAGGTCGCGCGCCACGTCCGGCGCCAGCGCCTCCCAGGCGCGCACCGCCACGCGCGGCGACTGCGCCTGCAGCAGCGCCGCGGCGTCATCCACCGGCATCGATTCCAGCGTGCGCGCCGCTTCGCCGGGGAAGTCCAGCATGTAGCGCTGGTTCAGCGCCGCGATCGCCGGCAGCACCCCGGATGCAAGTTCAGCGCTCACGCGCCTCTCCGGCCTTCCCCGCCACCGGCCGCAGCGCGGGCAGCAGCGGCAGCAGCGCTTCGATGCCGCCGGAGAACGCGTCCCAGTACAGGCGCGCCAGCACACCGGCGAGCGTCTCGACCTTGGCCGCCGGCGCCGGGCGCAGCGCGCGCTCCAGCGCGTCGCGCGAGATCGCGCCGAGCAGGCGGTCGGCGGCATCCAGCACCGGCATCACCGAGGTGTGCGACCAGCCCGGATGCGCGAGCGCACCGGCGAGCGGCGTCTGCGCCGACATCACCTGCTGCGGCTTCGCCATGATCGCGGCGAGGCTGGCCGCTGGCGGCGCGCGCAACAGCGTGCTCAGCGCCACCCAGCCCTCGAGCCTGCGCTCGGCGTCGGTGACGAACACGCGCTGCACCGGCGCATCGACGTGGCGCAGCCGCTCGATGGCGTCGGCGGCGCGCGTCGTGCCCGGCAGCGCCAGCACGTCGACTTCGGTCCAGGCACCGACGCTGTCCTGCATGTAGCCGAGCATCAGTTGCGAGGACATCGCCACCACCGTGGGCAGGCCTTCCAGCAGCCGCGCGCGGCGCGGCTCGGCGACGTGGCGCAGCACCGCCACCAGCGGCTGCGTGCCCAGGTCCGCCAGCAGCGCCAGCGCGCGCTCGTCGTCCAGTGCTGCCAGGCTGCGCGCCGCGGCATCCGGGCGCATGGCGGCGAACACCGGCGCCGCGACGCGGGCGGGTGCGTGCGCGAGCAGCGCTGCCGCCTCGCCCGGGTCCTGCCCTTCGAGCACCCGCGCGGCCTCGACCGGGTGCGTACGCATGAACGCCAGGCTCAGCGTGCCGGCGTCAGCCAACGTGGCCACCGTTGCCACCATTCAGCAGCGTGATCGGCTGCTCGTTGGCGACGCTGCCGGGTATCGCGACGCGGCCCTCGGCGGTCTCCAGCACCAGCGAGGTGACGGTAACGTCGACGATGCGGCCCTCGAAGCCGGCGACGCGCACGCGCTGGCCGACGTCGAAGGCCTGGCGCAGGCAGTGCGCGCCGATCAGGTTGGCGACGTAGCCGCGCGCGCCCAGGCTCATGGCGACGGTGACGCCGCCCAGCACCGACGCCACCACCAGCGCGGCGAGGATGGCGATCCAGGTCACCTTGATGCCGATCTGGTCGGCGCCGACCAGGATCGCCGCCACCAGCGTGCCCACCTGCGCCAGCCGCGCCAGCGCGCTGCGCTGCGCCGGCTGCAGCCGCGTCGCGGTGGCGTTCACGAGGTCGGCGACGAAGCTCGCCAGCACGTAGCCTGCAACCACGATCAGCAGGCCCGCGGCCAGCGTGGGCAGGTAATCGAGCAGCCGCGACAGCCAGTCGGTGAAGGTCTGCAGGCCGAGCAGGTGCGTGGCCGCGGTGACGAAGAACAGCAGCACCACCCAGTAGACGATGGTGCCCAGCACGTGCGCCGAGCGGCCGACGCGCAGGCGCGCGTGGCCGGCAAGGTTGGCGATCAGCGTGTCGGCGAGCTGCATGCCGCGCACCGCGGCGACGCGCAGCAGCCGCGCCAGCAGCCAGCCGGCGACCAGCAGCAGCAGCGCGCCGATGAGGCTGGGCAGGTGCGTGCCCAGGCGTTCGATCAGCGTGTTGGCAACGCTGCTGAGTGATGCGCCGAATTCTTTCATGCGGCGATGGTACCTTTTTGTCGCGCGCTAGCGCTTGCGTGCATCCGTCGCGTAGGGGTTGCGGCCGGTGCGGAACTCGATGCGCATCGGCGTGCCCACCAGGCCGAATGCGCTGCGAAAGCTCGATTCGAGGTAGCGCTTGTAGGTGTCCGGCACGCTGTCCAGCGAGTTGCCGTGGATCACCACCACCGGCGGATTCATGCCGCCCTGGTGCGCGTAGCGCAGCTTCGGCCGCGCGTAGCCCTTCTTCGGCGGCGACTGCTTCTCCACCGCGGCGATCAGCGCGCGCGTGAGCTTGGGCGTGGAGAGTTTCGCGAACGCCGCGGCGTAGGCCTTGTCCACCGCGCGCATCACGTCGCCCAGGCCCTTGCCCTTGGCCGCCGAGATGAACAGCGCCTCGGCAAAGCCGAGGTAGCCGACCTTGTGGCGCAGCTCGGCCTTGATGCGCTCGCGCGCCTCCTTGCCGGCGGCATCCCACTTGTTGACCACCACCACCACCGCGCGGCCACGCTCGAGGATGTAGCCGCCGACATGCGCGTCCTGGTCCGATATGCCTTCGGTGGCGTCCAGCACCAGCACCGCGACGTTGGACTGGTCGATGGCCTGCAGCGTGCGCACGATGGAAAAGCGCTCGACGTCGGCCCCGGACTTGCCGCGCTTGCGCAGGCCCGCGGTGTCGATCAGCGTATAGCGCCTGCCGCCGCGCTGGAACGGCACTTCGATCGGGTCGCGCGTGGTACCGGGCAGGTCGAACACGATGACCCGCTCCTCGCCCACCAGCGCATTGACCAGCGTGGACTTGCCCACGTTCGGCCGGCCGACGATGCTGACCCGCGGGTGCTTGTCGTCCGCCCCGGGCGCGTCGTCGCCCTTGTAGCCGGCGAGCACGCGGTCCATCAGCGCTTCCACGCCCTCGCCATGCGCCGCCGAGATCGGCAGCGGCTCGCCCAGGCCGAGTTCGTGGAATTCGGCCACCGCGGACGCCGCGGACTTGCCCTCGGACTTGTTCACCGCCAGCCAGATGCGTTTCTTCAGCTTCCTCAGCCGCTCGGCGATGCGCCGGTCGTCCGGCGCCAGGCCGTTCCGCGCGTCGGTGAGGAAGATGACTTCGTCGGCTTCGGCGATCGCCTCGTCGGCCTGGCGCGCCATGTGCGCGTAGATGCCCTCCTTCGCGCCCGGCTCGAGGCCGCCGGTATCGATGACGATCGAGCCGCAGGGTCCGATGCGGCCGTCGCCGTAGTGGCGGTCGCGCGTGACCCCGGGCACGTCGACGACGATGGCGTTGCGGCTGCGGGTCAGCCGGTTGAAGAGCGTGGACTTGCCGACGTTCGGCCGGCCGACCAGCGCAACGACGGGTTTCACGGCGCCGCGGCTATTGCGTACAGGCCGCCGTTCTGCGTCTGCACCAGCAGGCCGCCCGGGATGCGCTGCGGCGAGGCGAGGATGGCGCTGCCGTCGGTGGCGGCGCGCGAAACGACCTCGCCCGAGGCGCGCGCAACGAAATGCACGTAGCCCTGGAAATCGCCGACCGCGACTTCGTTGCCGACCGCGATCGGCAGCGACAGCCTGCGGTGCGCGAGGCGGTCCTGCTTCCACAGCGTGCGGCCGTTGGAGCGGTCGAACGCATGCAGCGTGCCGCGATCGTCGCTGACATAGGCATGGCGCGCATCGGTACTGACGCCGGTGAACGTGGACATGTCGCGCGCCCAGAGCTGGTTGCCGTTCACCAGCTCGTAGCAGGCGACGCGGCCCTGGTAGGCGGCGGCGCAGACCTCGCGGCCGATCGCCGCCGGGTCGCCGGCGATGTCGGTGACGCGCTCGAGCTCGGTGGCACCCTTGGGCAGCGCGACCGTGGCTTCCCAGCGCGCCGCGCCGTTCGCCAGGCTGATCGCCACCAGCTTGCCGCCGGCGAACCCGGCGTAGACGTTGCCCTGGCGCACGATCATGCCCGCAGGCGAGCGCACCACCAGCGCTGCCGCGGCGCGCTGGTACACCCAGCGCCGCTTGCCGTCCTCGAGGCCGAACGCAAAGATGCGGCTGTCGGCGCTGCGCACCAGCGCGAGGCCTTCGGCGACTTCCGGCGCCGCCAGCACTTCGCTGGAGACGCGCGCGCGCCAGCGCACCGTACCGGTGCCGGCGTCCAGCGCGATCACCTCGCCCTTGTCGGTGCCGACGACGACGAACTTGCCGTCGCTGCCCACGCCGCCCGACAGCATGCCGCCCGCGGACACCCGCCAGCGCGGCGCGCCATTGGCTGCCGCCAGCCGTACCACGGTGCCGTCGCGCGACGCCGCGTACACGCTGTCGCCCACCACCGCCGGCCTGAACACGAACGGGCCGGCGGCACCGAGGCTTGCCTGCCACAGCGTGCGCGCCGCCTGCGCGCCTGAGAGCACCGGCAGCGCGGCGGGCTTGGGACCGGTGGGCGCGCTGGAGAACCAGTTGACCGGATTCAGGTTGCGCGCCATGTCGGCGCAACCCGCGAGCGCCGCGCAGGCGAGCGCCACGATCGCGACGCGGCGCACCGCGCTAGCCTCCGAGCGCATCGAGGCGCATCTGTACGCCGGCGCGGAAGTCGCCGCCGTGCTTCCCGGACTTTTCCAGCGCCAGCTTGTAGGCGGCCTTCGCCTCTTCGGCCTGGTCCTTCGCCACCAGGATGTCGCCGCGTAGCAGCGCGTACTGCGCCTCGAAGGGCGCGGCATGCTTCTCCGCGAGCACCTTCAGCGCCTCGTCGTAGGCCTTCTCGTCCAGCAGCACGCCGGCAAGACGCAGCCGCGCAATGTCGCGCAGTTCCGCGGCAGGCGATTTCTGCGCCACCCATTCCAGTTGCAGCTTCGCCGCTTTCAGGTCTTCGCGGTCGAAGAGGAACTTGGCCGAGGCAAGCGCGCCCATGGACGCATACAGCGAGCGGGGATAGTTCTCGATCAGCGCGCCGGAGGCGTCGCGCACCGCCTTGGCGTCGTTTGCGGCGATGCCCTTGGTCAACTGCGCATACACGCCGCCGGCGGCGAGCGACTGGTTGTTCTGGTGCCAGACCCAGCCGCGCCAGCCCGCCACGGCGATCGCGATCGCCGCGATGACCACCAGCACCATGTTGCCGTTGTCGTTCCACCACGCCTTCAGCGTGGCGATTTTTTCCTGCTCTTCCAGATCGTATGCCATCAGCCTTCCCGGTTTCAGCCAGCCTTCAGGATGTCGCGCGAGCTGCCGGGGTCGTCGAACGCGCCGCGGGCCGCACGCATCTGCGCTCCGCCGCTGCGCAAGGCCTTCACCGTCACCTCGCCTGACTTGAGTTCATCTTCGCCGAGGATCAGCGCATAGCGCGCGCCGCTCGCATCGGCCTTCTTCATCTGCGACTTGAAGCTGCCGCCGCCCGCGTGCTGCACGACTGCGTAGCCCTGGCCGCGCAGCGCCTGCGCGAGCAGCAAGGCCGCCGCGTCGGTGCCCTCGCCCTGCCACAGCACGTAGGCGTCCGGCACCGGCAGCGCACCCGCGCCGCCGCCCTCGCGCACCAGCGCGATCAGGCGCTCGATGCCGGCGGCGAAGCCCACGCCCGGCGTGGCCTTGCCGCCGAGCTGCGTGAACAGGCCGTCGTAGCGGCCGCCGCCGCATACCGTGCCCTGCGCGCCGAGGCGATCCGAGATCCACTCGAACACGGTGAGGTTGTAGTAGTCCAGCCCGCGCACCAGGCGCGGGTTCAGCGTGTACTCGATGCCCGCCGCACCCAGCAGCCGCTTCAGGCCGTCGAAGTGCGCGAGCGAGGCTTCGCCCAGGTAGTCCATCAGGCTGGGCGCAGCGGCGACCACCGCCTGCACCTGCGGGTTCTTCGAATCGAGCACGCGCAAGGGGTTGGTGTGCAGCCTGCGTTTCGCGTCGCCGTCCAGGCTGTCGAGGTGCTTTTCCAGGTGCGCGACCAGGTCCGCGCGGTAGCGCGCGCGCTCGGTGGGCTCGCCGATGCTGTTCAGTTCCAGCCGGATGCCCTCGAGGCCGAGTTCCCGCCACAGGTCGGCGCACATGACGATCTGCTCGGCGTCGACGTCCGGACCGGCAAACCCCAGCGCCTCGGCGCCGAACTGGTGGAATTGCCGGTAGCGTCCCTTCTGCGGGCGCTCGTGCCGGTACATGGGCCCGGCGTACCACAGCCGCTTCGGGCCTTCGTACACCAGGCTGTGCTCGATCGCCGCGCGCACCGTGGACGCGGTGGCCTCGGGGCGCAGCGTCAACTGCTCGCCGTTCAGCTCGTCGACGAAGGTGTACATCTCCTTCTCGACGATGTCGGTGACTTCGCCGATCGCGCGGCGAAACAGCCCGGTGTGCTCGAGCAGCGGCGTGCGGATGTTGCGGTAGCCGTAGCGCGCGAACCAGGCCTGCACCCGCGCCTCGAACCACAGCCACAGTTCCGCCTCGTCGGGCAGCACGTCGTTCATGCCGCGCACGGCCTGCAGGGCTTGCGTCATGGTCTCAGGCGGCCTTGATCGGGATGGCGCGCGGGCGTCGCCGTTTCGCGCCGGCACCGTAGTTCAGGGCAACGTACTTCTCGACGATGGCCTGGAATTCCTCGGCGATGCGATCGCCCTTCAGCGTCACGGTCTTCTCGCCGTCCACGTACACCGGCGCCACCGGCAGCTCGTTGGTGCCCGGCAGGCTGATGCCGATGTCGGCGTGCTTGGATTCGCCGGGGCCGTTGACCACGCAGCCCATCACCGCGACGCGCATGTCCTCGACGCCCGGGTAAGCCGCGCGCCATGCCGGCATCTGCTCGCGGAGATAACCCTGTATGCGGTTGGCGAGTTCCTGGAACAGCGTGCTGGTGGTGCGGCCGCAACCCGGGCACGCGCTTACCATCGGCGTGAAGGCGCGCAGGCCCATGGTCTGCAGCAGCTCCTGCGCCACCACCACCTCGCGCGCGCGATCGCCGCCCGGCTCCGGCGTCAGCGACACGCGGATGGTGTCGCCTATGCCCTCCTGCAGCAGCACGCCCATCGCGGCAGCCGAGGCCACCACCCCCTTGGTGCCCATGCCGGCCTCGGTCAGCCCGAGGTGCAGCGCGTAGTCGCAGCGCCGCGCGAGCTCGCGGTACACCGCGATCAGGTCCTGCACCTGGCTCATCTTGCACGACAGCACGATGCGCTCGGCCGGCAGGCCCCATTCCACCGCCTGGCGCGCCGAGTCGATCGCCGAGCGGATCACCGCCTCGCGCATCACCTCGCCCGCCTCGAGCGGCTGCGCGAGCTTCGCGTTCTCGTCCATCAGCCGCGCCAGCAGCGCCTGGTCGAGGCTGCCCCAGTTGACGCCGATGCGCACCGGCTTGGCGTACTTCATCGCCGCCTCGATCATGGTGGCGAACTGCTCGTCGCGCTTGGCGCCGCGGCCGACGTTGCCCGGGTTGATGCGGTACTTGGCGAGCGCCTCGGCGCAGTCCGGGTACTGCGCCAGCAGCTTGTGGCCGTTGAAATGGAAGTCGCCCACCAGCGGCACGTCGCAGCCCATGGCGGCGAGGCGGTCGCGGATCGGCGCCACCTGCGCCGCGGCCTCGGGCGTATTGACGGTGATGCGCACCATTTCCGAGCCCGCGGTCCACAGCGCGTGCACCTGGCGCGCCGTCGCCTGCGCATCCTCGGTATCGGTATTGGTCATCGACTGCACGACGATGGGCGCGCCGCCGCCGATGGCGACGCCGCCGACCATCACCTGCCTGGAGACTCGCCGCGGCGCCACGCTCATGGCAGGCTCAGGCGGGCGACTTCCACCTTGATGTGGGGCGCGAGGTCCACCGGCTTGCCGTCGTAGGCCAGGCGCACGTGGCGCGCATTGCCGATCACCAGCGCGAACGGCGGTTCGCCCTCGACCACGCGCTCGGTGCCGCCCGGGTGCATCTGCGACACCAGCAGCGTGCGGCCGTTGCTGCCGCGGATCTCGACCCAGGATTCGCGCTCGAAGCGCAGTTCGATGCGACGAGTGGCGGCAGCGGCGGCGGTCGCTTCCGCGGACGTCGTTGCCGCCGCCGGCGAATCCGTGGCCGTCGTCGCCGCGACCGCCGCGGCGGCGTCAGGCCGCGCTTCGCTTGCCGCCGGCTCGGTCGTGGCCGGCGCGGGCTCGGCCGCGACAGCGGCAGGCTTCTCTTCCCGCGCCGCCTGCTGCTGCAGCGGCGTGAAGCTTGACGCCGTCGTGGCGACCACCGCGCCCTTCTGCGAGGGGGGCGAGGGGGGCGCGGGCAGCGCCGACGCGGGCACGAAGCTCAACTTCGCCGCGCTGCGCTCCTGCTGCCAGCCCCAGGCTACCCACGCCACCAGCGCGAGCGCGGCGATGGACAGCCCGACGTAGAGCGTGTTGCCGCGCTTTCCCGGCTCGGAGAACGGGATCGGCGGCCGCAGCGACACCGCGCTCGACGTGGTATCGCGGCCCTTCATCTGCTCGCCGCCGCGCGCGATCAGCGCCTCTGCGTCCACGCCCAGCAGCTTCGCGTAGGAACGCAGCATGCCGCGCGCGAAGGTGCCGGCAGGCAGTTCGTCGAACCTGTCCTGCTCCATCGCCTCGATCTTGCGGGGCGCGAGCTTCAGCTGCTGCGCGCAATCCTCGAGCGACAGGCCGAGCGACTGGCGTGCGCGCGCGAGCGTCTCGCCGACGCTTTCCTCGCGCGGCGGTTCCGCTGCGCCCTGCGGGTCGTGCTGCTCAGTCATACTCTCCGCGTTGCAGCAGCTGGTATTCGCGCGAGGTCGGGAAGCGGCGGCGCAACTGGTTGGCGAAGCTCGCCTCGGCGAGGCGCTCGCCGAGCTTGCGCTCGACCCTGACCGCGAGCCACAGCGATTCCGGATTCGGCGCGTAGATCTTCTGGAAGCGCGTCACCATGCGGCGCGCCTCGTCGAGCTTGCCCTCGCGCAGGCGGATGTCGCCCAGCCTGAGCAGCGATATCGGCTCGTCGGGCTCGATCTTCTGCGCCTGCTCGTAGTAGGCCTCGGCCTCCTTCAGCTTGCCCACCTGCTGCATGCACTGCCCCGCGGTGGCGTAGGAACGCCATGGCGTGGGGTACAGCGGGTTGCGGATCGCCTGGACGAAGAACTTGATCGCGTCGTCCTCGCGGCCGGTCTGGCAGAGGAACCAGCCGTAGTTGTGGTTGATGTCGGAGTCGTTCGGCGAAAGCTGCAGCGCGCGCCGGAAGCTCTGCTCGGCAAGCGAGTTCTCCTTCAGCTCCATGTAGACCAGGCCGAACATGCTGTGCGCCTGCGCGTAGTTCGGGTCCGCCGCGACGGCGTTGCGCAGCTCCTCGAGCGCGACCGCCATGTTGCCGCGCCCGTAGTAGGCCGCGGCAAGCTCGGTGCGCACCCTGGCGCGGTTGCGCGGATCCCCCACCTCGCCGACGATGGTGCCGGTATCGGCGGTGGGCACGCTGGTGGCGGGTTGTTCGGCGCAGGCCGCGAGCAGAGCCGCCGCGAGGCATAGCAGTCGTTTCATGCGTTTAGCTCCGTGAGTTGGATGGTCCTGACGCTGCGGCGGGTGCGGTCGGCGACGTCGCCGGCGAGCTGTCCGCAGGCGGCGTCGATGGCGTCGCCGCGCGTCTTGCGGGTGGTCACCGTCAGCCCCGCGCCCTGCAGGATGCGCGCGAACGCGCGGATGCGCTCCGCGCCGGAGCGGCGGAACCGCGCCTGCGGAAACGGGTTGAACGGAATCAGGTTGAACTTGCAGCGCACCTCGGCGGCGATCGCCACCAGCTCGCGCGCATGCGCGTCGGCGTCGTTCACGCCCTCGAGCATCACGTACTCGAAGGTGATGAAGTCGCGCGGCGCCTTCTCGAGGTAACGATTGCACGCCGCGATGAGCTCGCGGATCGGGTGCTTGCGGTTCACCGGCACCAGCTCGTCGCGCAGCGCGTCGTTGGATGCGTGCAGCGACACCGCCAGCGCCACCGGGCATTCGTCGCGCAGGCGGTCCATGCCCGGCACCACGCCGGAGGTCGACACCGTGACGCGGCGCCGCGACAGCCCGTAGGCGTTGTCGTCCAGCATCAGCCTGAGCGCAGGTATGACGTTGTCGAGGTTCAGCATCGGCTCGCCCATGCCCATCATCACCACGTTGGTGATGGCGCGCGGGGCGGCGCCGCGCTTGCCCGCGGCGAGCATGCGGTTGGCGAGCCAGAGCTGGCCGATGATTTCGCCGGTGCGCAGGTTGCGGTTGAAGCCCTGCTTGCCGGTGAGGCAGAAAGCGCAATCGAGCGTGCAGCCGGCCTGGCTGGACACGCACAGCGTGCCGCGCGAGGTTTCCGGGATGAATACCGCGTCGACCGCATTTGCGCCGTCGACCTTGAGCAGCCACTTGCGCGTGCCGTCCGACGCGGTCTGGTCGCCCACCACCTCGGGCGCGGCGATGCAGGCTTCGGCCGCCAGCCGCGCACGCACATCGCGCGCGATGTCCGTCATCGCGTCGAAATCGGCGGCACCGCGCTGGTGGATCCAGCGCAGCACCTGCCGCGCGCGAAACGGCTTCTCGCCCATCGCGGCGAAGTACCGTTCCAGCGCGGCCGGATCGAGGTCGAGGAGGTTGACGCTCATGTGCCCGCTAGCGCGAGAAGACCTCGCAGGCCGGGAAGAAATACGCGATCTCGACCTTCGCGGTCTCCGGCGCATCCGAGCCGTGCACCGCGTTGGCGTCGATGCTGTCGGCGAAATCCGCGCGGATCGTGCCCTTCGCCGCCTTCTTCGGGTCGGTCGCGCCCATCAGCTCGCGGTTCTTCGCGATCGCGTTGTCGCCTTCGAGCACCTGGATCACCACCGGGCCCGAGATCATGAAGTCGACCAGGTCCTTGAAGAACGGCCGCTCGCGATGCACCGCGTAGAAGCCCTCGGCTTCCGCACGCGACAGCTGCGCCATGCGCGCGGCGGCGATCCTCAGCCCTGCGGCCTCGAAACGGGCGTAGATTTGACCGATGACGTTCTTCTTCACTGCATCGGGTTTGATGATCGACAGCGTTTGTTCCAACGGCATGCGTGCAACTCCATCAGCGACGTTATTAGGGTAACTGGGAATTGTATCATGCGTGAACTGTGTTTCCAGCAAAAACAAGGACTTGCACCATGTATCCGACCCTGAATACCGAATTCGACGGGCGCATCGCGCTGGTGACGCTGAACCGGCCGCAGAGCCGCAACGCGATGTCCACCGCGCTGCTGCGCGACATGATCGCGTGCGCCGGCATGCTCGCGGCCCGCAATGACATCGACATCGTCATCGTCAGCGGCGCGGGCGGACACTTCTCCGCGGGCGCCGACCTGAAGGACCCGGAGCGCTGGGCGCACGCCGACGCGCCGCTGATCGAGCGCAGGGAGGTCGCCGCGCTCGGGCTGCGCCTCGGGCGTGCGTGGGAAGAGCTGCCGCAGATCACCATCGGCGCGATCGAGGGCTACGCCATCGGCGGCGGACTCGCCTTGTGCGCGGCGCTCGACTGGCGCGTCATCGCGCGAGATGCCTTCGTCGCGCTGCCCGAGATCGGCCTCGGCATCCCGCTCACCTGGGGAACCATCCCGCGGCTGGTGAACCTCGTCGGCCCGGCGAGAGCCAAGCGGCTGACCATCCTGTGCGAGCGCATCGGCGCCGACGAGGCGCTGGAAATGGGGCTCGTCGACTACGTCGCGGAGCCGGGCAAGGCGCTTTCGCGCGCGCGCGAAGTCGCCGCGATGGTGCTGGACAAGCCGCGCCACGCGGTACGCATGAGCAAGGAAACCGCGAACGTCTACGCCAACCTCGGTGCGCAGGCCGCCGGCTACATGGCGCACGACCAGTTGCTGCTGTCCGCCGAAAGCCCGGAATCCGCCGCCGCGCGCGACGCGGCGCTGAAGAAAAAACGCTAGCGGGCCTGCCACTCCGGCAGCCAGCCGAGCCTGCGGCCCTGCGTCGCGTAGGCGGCATCCACGCCCAGTCCCGGCGCCCAGACCAGGTCTCGGCCGCAGTACAGCAGCGGCAGGCGCTCGCGCTCCCATGCCGGGATGCCTGCTTCCTGGAACAGGTTCTTCAGCGTGCGGCTCGGCCGCTTCGCGTCCGGGCGCAGGCGCTCGCCGCCGCGGCGCAGGCCCACCGCCATGCCCTCGGACGGGATGCGCGCCGCATCGATGCCGCCGCGCGCGCGACGGAAACGCAGGCTGCCGCCCAGCGCGGGGAGCGCGAGCCTGGACTCGCCGCGCCAGCGCAGCGGCACGAACGCCGGCGCTTCCTGCTGCGCGGTCACGCGCAGCGCGCCGCGCCATGTGCGCAGCGTCGCGCCATCGTGCGCGATGGCGACGCGCGCATCCGCGCGCGCGCTGCCGATCTGGCGCAGCATGTCGGCGAGCTTCGCCTCGCTGGGGGCGCGCAGGCCCTGCTCGGCGAGGAAGGCGCGCAGCAGGTCCTCGCGCGTGAGCTCCTTCGCGGCGAAGTGACGCGCTGCGCGCGCCAGGTTCTCGCGCCAGCGCGGAAAGCGCGTCGACAAGAGCGGCGCAATCTCCGCGCGCAGGAAGTTGCGCGTGTACGCGGTGTCCGCGTTCGACTCGTCCTCGACCCAGGCCAGGCCATGGCGGCCGGCGTAGGCGAGGATCTCCTCGCGCGGTACGCCGAGCAGCGGGCGCAGCAGCCGCTTGTCGCCGAGCCTGCCCAGTTCGGGCATCGCGCCGGCGCCGCGCAGGCCGGTGCCGCGCAGCAGCGCGAGCAGCAGCGTCTCGGCCTGGTCGTCCAGGTGATGCGCGAGCGCCACTGCGTCCACCTGCAGCGCGGCGTATGCGGCGCGGCGCGCCGCGCGTGCCGCGGCTTCCAGTCCTTCGCCGCGCTTCGCCAACTTCACGCGGCGCACCGCGAGCGGCAGCTTCCAGCCGCGGCACAGCGCGGCGCAGTAGCGCTCCCATTGCAGCGCGTGGCGGCTGATGCCGTGGTTGACGTGGATCGCGGAGAGCCGCAGGCGGAAGTCGGGCGCGAGCTCGCGCATCAGGTGCAGCAGCACCACCGAATCGACACCACCCGAGAGGCCGACCGCGATGCGCGCGCGAGGAGCATCGAGCGCGGCGAGCGCGCGCCGCACCGCCGACGCCGGATCAGCGTTCCGCGGCTTCCTTGTACTTGCCATGGCCCATCAGCCGCTCCAGGCGATCCTCGACCAGCTCCTTGGGCTTTTTCGCCTGCAGTTGCCGCAGGGCCTCGGCGAGTGCCTTCTTCAGGTTCTGCGCCGTCGCCGCCGGGTCGCGATGCGCGCCGCCGACCGGCTCGGGAATGATCTTGTCGATCAGTCCCAGCGTCTTCAGGCGCGTCGCCGTGATCGCCAGCGCCTCGGCCGCCTCGGGCGCCATGTCCGCGCTGCGCCAGAGGATGGAGGCGCAGCCCTCGGGCGAGATCACCGAATAGGTGGCGTACTGCATCATCAGCACCGCATCGCCGACGGCGATGGCGAGCGCGCCGCCCGAGCCGCCCTCGCCGATCACGGTGACGATGATCGGCACCCGCAACTGGGCCATTTCGTAGAGGTTGCGGCCGATGGCCTCGGACTGGCCGCGCTCCTCGGCGTCGATGCCGGGGTAGGCGCCGGGCGTATCGACGAAGGTGAACACCGGCAGGCCGAACTTCTCCGCCAGCTTCATCAGCCGCAGCGCCTTGCGATAGCCCTCGGGCTTGGGCATGCCGAAGTTGCGGATGATCTTTTCCTTGGTGTCGCGTCCCTTCTGGTGGCCGATCACCATGCAGGGCTCGCCATTGAAGCGCGCGAGCCCGCCGACGATCGACTGGTCGTCCGCGAACGTGCGGTCGCCGTGCAGTTCCTCGAAGCCGGTGAACAGCAGCCCGACGTAGTCGAGCGTATAGGGGCGCTGCGGATGGCGCGCCACCTGCGCGACCTGCCAGGGCGTGAGCTTGGCGTAGATGTCCTTGGTGAGCGACAGGCTCTTCTTCGCCAGGCGCTGGATCTCGTCCGAGATGTCGGCAGCGGTGTCCTCCTGCGCGAAGCGCAACTCCTCGATGCGCGATTCCAGCTCCGCGATCGGCTGCTCGAACTCAAGGAATGTGGTTTTCATGCGCGCTAGTATTCTACCGGGACAGGATCGAGGGACCGCCACAGGTACCAGGTGGCGACCGAGCGGTACGGGCGCCACGGCTCGGCGACACGGCGCAGCGTGCGCAGCGACACTTTCCTGCCCTTGTAGTAGGCGAGGCTGACGCCGCGCTGCACGCCGATGTCGTCCACCGGCAGCACGTCCGGGCGCAGCAGGTTGAACATCAGGAACATCTCCGCGGTCCAGCGGCCGATGCCGCGCACGTCGATGAGTTCCGCGATCACCGCCTCGTCATCCATCTGCGGCCAGCGCTCGGGCCGCAGCCTGCCGCTTTCGAAATGCGCGGCGAGGTCGCGCACGTATTCGACCTTGCGGTCCGACAGGCCGCAGGCGCGCAGGTCCGCGGCGCTCGCCGCGCAGGCGCTCGCCGGCGTCACCTCGCCGAGCAGGCCCAGCACCCTGCCCCACACCGACTGCGCCGCCTTCACCGAGATCTGCTGCCCGACGATCGAGCGCGCCAGCGTGAGGAACGGATCGCCGCGCGACTCCAGGTACACGCGCGGATGGCGCTTCATGATCGCCGCCATCACCGGGTCGGCCTGCGCGATGCGGCGCTTCGCCCGGTCCCAGTAGTGCGGCTTCACGACGCCTGCGCCAGCGGCAGGTTGACCAGCAGGTTCTGCGGCTTCATGACGACGACGTCGTCCGCGTTCGCCGACAGCGCGAGGTACACCGGTCGCCCGGCGACGTCGGCGCGCATCTCGGCGGCTTCAGCGAAATCCATGCGAAACAGCGCGAGGATCCGGCGCATGCGGCCCGCCTCGACGTCGACGCCGTTCCACAGGTCGTTCAGGATGGCGGTCGATTCGGCGTCGAGGCCGATGTGCCAGGCCCAGTGTTTTTCCTCGATCTGGCGCAGCGGCCGCACCGAAACGCTGGCGCCGCTGAAATGCCCCACCCACGCTTCGATGACGCGGCACAGCGCGTCCAGCGCCTCGCGTCCGTAGGTCAGGCTGATCACGGTGTCGTGCCGCGACTCGCGCTCCCAGTAAAGGTGCGCGTTGGCGCGATCGAGCACGTCGAGGTCGACGTTGCCGAGCGCGCCCTGTGCTTCCACGATCAGCCTGCCGATGTTGCCGTAGCGGTTCCCCGAGGCATGCATCTCGACCACCTCGAGGTCGGCGGCGAGCACGTGCCCGTCCTTGATGGTGGCCTTCTGCTCGCGGAAGAAGAGTTCCGCCGCGCGCAGCCGCAGCGGGTCCTCGCAGCCATCCAGCATGTTGCGCAGGATCGCGTGCGCGAGCTGGTCGATGAAGATCGGCGGCACGTCCACGTCGGCGGCGAACAGCCCGGCGTAGCAGGCCTCGAGCGTGCCTGCGGCGATCAGGCGGTCGCGAAAGCGCAGCAGGATGCGGTAGTTGTCGCGGGCGTCCGCGTCGGCCAGCGCATCGAGCTCGCGCGCCGCCACCGGACGCCGCGGCTCCTGCATCAGCCCGGCATGCAGCGCCAGTTCGGCGTCGCAGGATTCCTCGACCGGCTTCACCTCGGGGCGCAGGTAGTAGGCGCGCAGGAAGTCGTCGGTCACCGCGAGCCTGCCGGCCGCGTCGCGCTCCAGCAGGTGAAAGCCGCTATTGCGCCAGAAGTCGGGCACTCAGGCCGCAGGGGCCAGCACCAGCCGCGAATGCGACGCCACGTGCTGCCGCAGGAACTCCATCTGGTCGGCGTAGATGCGGCGATTGGTGAGGATCAGGTACTCGGCCTTGTTCGGCACGTAGGGCGCGTACAGCAGTTCCATGCCGGATTCTTCCGGCAGGCGGTTGCGCTTGTGGCCATTGCAGTGGCGGCAGGCGGTGACGACGTTCATCCAGGTGTCGCGGCCGCCGCGAGACAGCGGCACGATGTGGTCGCGCGTCAGGCGCAGGAACGAGAACTCGTTGCCGCAGTACGCGCACAACTGCCGGTCGCGGCGGAACAGCTCCCGGTTGTTCAGCGGCGGCACCTGGTTGAATCCCCGCGCGGCCAGCGCCTTGCCCTTGATGGCGATGATGGAGTGGGCGGTGATGCTCGATTGCTCGCCGGTCAGCCGCGAAATGCCGCCGCGGAACGTGAAGGTACGCTCGCCCAGCGTCCAGGCGACGAGGTTCTTCGCATAGTAGAAGCAGGCCTGCTGCCAGCTTATCCAGCGGTGCGGCACGCCATGGCTGTCAAGCGAAAGGATGAGGGGGCTCTGCATGATGCGCGCTGATTCTGCCTTTGCCGCCCCCGCTTTGCAATGCCCGCAAAAACAAGGGGCTGCGAAGCGAACTTCGCAGCCCCTGTGAGCCAGTCAGGACGGCGCGGCTAGCGGCGGTCGACCGCGTTCTTGAACCCCTGGCCGGCGGCGAACGCCGGCACCGTCTTGGCGTGGATCTTGATTTCCTTGCCATTGACCGGGCTGCGCCCGGTTCGCGCCTTTCGCTTTCGCGGCAGGAACGTGCCGAAGCCCACGACGGTCACGCGCTTGCCTTTCGAGACTTCAGTCACTATCGCGTCGAACACCGCGTTTACGGCCTCCCCCGCGGCACTGCGGCTCAACCTGCCCGCTTTGGCGGCCTTGTCTACAAGGTCCGCTTTCGTGACGACTGTCGACATTGTTCTCCCCGAAAACTTCGCACGCGTTGCGCGGGCGAGAGCGAATCGTAGCGAAAAGAAATTTCGAACACAACGCTTCGCGCATGGATTTTTTCACGCACGGCGAAAAATAATTGCATCGAGTTGCGCCGCGACATCAAGCCGCGTCTGTCGATCGCACTGCAGGATGCTGCAACTTGTTCGCGCAG
>JBFWRS010000050.1:0-21858 GCA_050248795.1 Burkholderiales bacterium
ATATCTCGACCGGCAATGGTTCGATCTTCAGGCCGTCGATGCCGACCACGGCATGCCCGTCGTTCATCAGGTGGTGCGCCACGGTGAATCCGGCGGGGCCGAGTCCGACCATCAGGACCCTGCGCCCTGACGCAGGCAGCGGCAGCGGGCGGCGCAGGTTCAGCGGATTCCAGCGAGTCAGCAGCGAGTAGATCTCGAAACCCCAGGGGAGTTCGAGCACGTCCTTCAGCGTGCGCGTTTCCGCCTGCGGGATGTTGACCGGTTCCTGCTTCTGGTAGATGCAGGACTTCATGCAGTCGTTGCAGATGCGATGCCCGGTCGCGGCCACCATCGGGTTGTCGACGCAGATGATCGCCAGCGCGGCGAGCGCCTGGCCGCGCGTCTTCACGAGATGGAACTCCGAGATCCGTTCTTCCAGCGGGCAGCCGGCAAGCGGGACCCCGAACGGCGACTTGCGGAACGCCGCAGACGGCGCCTTTTCCTTCAATCCCTTGGAGCACGAATCCTTGCCCTGCTCGTGGCACCAGATGCAGTAGTTGGCCTGGTCGAGCGCGCCGGTGAGGTCGGTGCCAGGGTCGGTGAGCCCGAAGCCTTCGCGACGACGCAGGTGCTGCGCATCCAGCGTGTGCTGCTGGAAACCGTCCGGTGCGGACGTGTGCACGGGCACCAGGCGCATCATGTCCAGCTTCGTCGGCGCCTTGAATAGCACGCCGGACTTGTGGCGCGCCTTTCCCTCGGTGCTCGTCACCGCCCACGCTGCATAGCGTGCTGCCGCCTCGAGCCTGTCGGCATTGGCGGCTTCGTCCTTCAGCCAGTCGGTGACATCGCGGGCGAAATCGAGCTCGGTGGTGAACTCGAACCCCTCGGGCGTCGCGTCCTCGGGCTTCACCTTGTGCAGCGCCCGCCGCTGTACGAACAGTCGCTTCACGGCATAGATCGGTGCCAGCGCATCGTGACGCGCCGCAAGCGCCTGCGCTTCGGACTCGACGCCGAACAGGCGCGCGAGGTAGTCGTCCAGATGCGGCGACAGCGCGATCAGAAGGTCGGCTTCGGCCTTCGCGGCGAGCGAATCGGGTGCGGCCCGCGCGGCGAGCAGGCGGTCGCGCAGGCTCGCGTCGGCTTCGGCGAGGAACTGCATGAAGGCGTGGTCGACGCGCGCCAGGCCGTCGCGGGAATAGAGGTCCGCGAAAGCGAGACCGAAGCGAAGGGCGAGCATGTGAGCGGCACATTATAATCGGCATACCTATTGGGGACGGAGCACACATGGACATCAAGAACTGCGTTTTCCTCGTCACCGGCGGCGCGTCCGGCCTCGGCGAGGCGACCGTGCGCATGGCGGTCGCCAACGGCGCGAAGGCGGTGATCGCGGACATGCAGGCCGAGCAGGGCGGCAGGATCGCCGCCGAGCTTGGTGCCGGCGTGCGTTCGATCAAGTGCGACGTCACTTCCGAGTCGGATGGCAAGGCGGCCGTCGCCTTTGCGCAGAAGGAGTTCGGCGGATTGCACGTGCTGGTGAACTGCGCGGGCATCGGCATCGCCGAGCGCACCATCGGCAAGGAAGCGCCGCATGACCTGGCGCGCTTCACGCGCGTGATCGGCATCAACCTGATCGGTACCTTCAACATGATCCGTCTCGCCGCCGACGCGATGGCCAAGGCGGGCCCGAATGCGTCGGGAGAGCGCGGCGTAATCGTGAACACCGCGTCGGTGGCAGCTTTCGACGGCCAGATCGGCCAGGCGGCCTATTCCGCGTCCAAGGGCGGCGTCGTCGGCATGACGCTGCCCATTGCGCGCGACCTGTCGCGCAACGGCATCCGTGTCTGCACTATCGCGCCGGGACTTTTCCTCACGCCCATGCTGCTCGGCCTGCCCAAGGAAGCCCAGGAGTCCCTGGGCAAGCAGGTACCGTTTCCGCCGCGGCTGGGAAACCCGGTCGAGTACGCGCAGCTGGTGCGCGCGATCGTCGAGAACGAGATGCTGAACGGCGAAACCATCCGGCTCGACGGCGCGATCAGGATGGCGCCGAAGTAACCGCAGTCCTCAGGCGGCCGATGGCGGCAGCGCCTGCTCGCGCATCTGCGCCTTGAACATCCGGGCGCGCTCGACGTAGCCTTGTGATGTCTCGAGGATGCGCGCCTGTTCCGCCGGGGTCAGCTCGCGCACCACTTTTGCTGGAGAACCGAGGATCAGCACGCCGCCGGGGAATTCCTTGCCCTCGGGAACCAGCGAGTTTGCGGCGACGAGGGAACCCGGGCCGATCGTCGCCCCGTTCATCACCACGCTGTTGATGCCGACGAGCGTGCCATCGCCGATGCTGCAGCCATGCAGCATCACCTTGTGACCAACGGTGACGCGGCGTCCAAGCCGCATCGGGAAGCCGGGATCCACATGCAGCACGGCGCCGTCCTGGATGTTGGTAGACGCGCCGATCGCGATCTGGTCGTTCTCGGCGCGCATCACTACCTTGAACCAGACGTTGACGTCTTCGTCGAGCGTGATCGAGCCTACCAGCGTGGCATCGTGCGCAATGTAGTGGTGGGCGCCGCGCAATTCCACGCGACGCTCGCCCAGGGAGAAGATCGGCATGCAGAAAGTGAAGCGAAGTAGGCGCCGGTATCATAGCGCCCTTCCATGAGAGCCAGCACATCCACCTTCGTCGAGATCCGCCGCCTGCGCTATCACGTGCGGCACTGGGCAGGAAGCGGGCCGCGCGTGTTCCTGCTGCACGGCTGGATGGACGTGTCGGCCTCGTTCCAGTTCCTCGTCGACGCGCTGCCGGCGCACTGGGACATCCTCGCGCCGGACTGGCGCGGATACGGGCTAAGTGCGTGGTCCGGTGCGGACTGCTACTGGTTTCCCGATTACATCGCCGATCTCGATCAACTGCTCGAGCGCATGCAGCCGGATGCGCCGGCGATCGTGGTTGGCCACAGCCTTGGCGGCAACGTCGCAACCCACTACGCCGGCATTCGCCCCGAGCGCGTCGCCAGGCTGGTCAACCTCGAGGGCTTCGGCATGTCGGCGACGCAGCCCGAGCAGGCGCCGGAGCGCTATGCACGCTGGATGGCGCAATTGCGGCAACCGCCATCGTTCAAGCCCTACGCAAGCTTTGAGGATCTCGCCGGCCGCATGCGCCGCAGCAATCCCCGCCTGACGCCGGAGCGGGCCGGGTTTCTCTGCCGGCACTGGGGCGAGGAGGGCGCGGATGGTTCGGTGCGGCTGCGCAGCGACCCGGCACACAAGCTGATCAATGCCACGTTGTACCGGATCGAGGAATCCAGGGCCTGCTGGACGCGCGTCGAAGCGCCGGTGCTGTGGGTCGACGCGGCGCAGTCGGAGACCCCGGGCCGGATGGGCCTGAGCGCGGACGAGCAGGCGGCACGGCGTGCGGTTTTCCGTACGCTGCGCCATGTGACCGTGCCGGATGCGGGGCATATGCTGCACCATGACCAGCCCGAAGCAGTCGCGGGACTGATCCGGTCGTTTGTCGAGGACGGCGCGTGAACCTGGACCAGATGGACGTGGACCTGCATTGCCATTCGACGATGTCCGATGGCGCGCTGCGCCCGGCCGAAGTCGTGGCACGGGCGGCGCAGCGAGGCGTCGATGTCCTTGCCCTCACCGATCACGACGTGGTCGCGGGGTTGGACGAGGCGCGGGAAGCTGCGCGCTCGGCGGGAATCCGTTTCATAGACGGTGTCGAGATCTCGGTCACCTGGCGCGGCAAGACCATCCATGTGGTCGGACTGAACGTCGGTGGCGGCCTGCGCGAGCTGGAACAGCAGCTGGCCCACGTGCGTGCCGGGCGACTGAGCCGCGCGAAGGAAATGGGGCAGGACCTCGAGAAAGCCGGCGTCACGGGTGCGTTCGAGGGCGCGCTGAGGCACGCCGGCAACCCGGCGATGGTGGGGCGTACCCACTTCGCGCGCTTTCTTGCCGAACAGGGCGTGGTGGACGATGTCAAGGGCGCGTTCCGGCGATTTCTGGTGCCGGGAAAGCCAGGCTACGTCGCGTACGAGTGGGCACGGCTGGGCGACGCCGTGCATTGGATCCTACAGGCAGGCGGGCAGGCGGTGCTCGCGCATCCGGGACGCTACGGGCTCTCCGGCAGCGCGCTGCAGGAACTCGTCGTCGAATTCAAGCACGCCGGGGGCGAGGGCATCGAGGTGGTCACTGGCAGCCACACGCCGGATCAATACCTGCTGTTCGGCGCGATGGCGCGGACCCATGATCTCGCAGCGTCGCGCGGGTCGGATTTCCACGGGCCGGGAGAGGGCGGCGAGTTCGGCAGCCTGCCGCCGCTGGATGCGCGGCTGCGCCCGATCTGGCGGGACTGGGGCATCTAGGCCTTGGCGCAGCTTTTCTCGGTGCACCCGACGCACCCGCAGGCGCGACTGATGCAACGCGCCGCCGAGATCGTGCGCGATGGCGGCCTGATCGCTTATCCGACCGACTCTTCGTATGCGCTCGGCTGTCATCTGGGTGATGCCGGCGCCGTGCAGCGCCTGCGCAGGGTGCGCGACGTCGACGAGAGGCACCACCTGACGCTGATGTGCCGCGATCTGTCGGAGATCGGCACCTACGCAATAGTGGACAACAGCCAGTACCGCCTGCTGAAGGCGGCGACGCCGGGCAGCTACACGTTCATCCTGCGGGCGACCCGCGAAGTGCCCAAGCGCCTGATGCATCCGCGGCGCAAGACCATCGGCGTGCGCGTGCCGATGCACCCGGTCGCACTGGCGTTGCTGTCGGCGCTTGGCGAGCCGATGCTGTCCGCAACGCTTACCTTGCCGGGCGCGTCGGCGCCGCTCGCGAGCGCGGAGGAGATCCGCGCGGCGCTCGAGCACGAACTCGACCTGATACTCGACAGCGGGCCGTGCGGCGACGAAGCAACGACCGTCGTCGACCTGAGCACGGACGAGCCCGTGGTGCTACGGCGTGGCAAGGGCCCGCTCGATCGCATCGGTGTCCTGGAAGCGCTCTGATAAAATGCCCCGCTTTATGCGCAGCGCTTGATGGACATCGGCCAACTCGTACAGACGATCGCGATCTATGCACTGCCCGTGCTGTTCGCTATCACGCTGCATGAAGCGGCGCATGGCTACGTAGCCAGGCATTTCGGCGACCTGACAGCCCATGCGCAGGGCCGCATCAGCCTGAATCCGGTGCGTCACATCGATCTGGTGGGCACGATCATCGTGCCGCTGGCGATCCTCGTGCTTTCGGGCGGCAGGTTCTTCTTCGGCTGGGCCAAGCCGGTTCCGGTGAATTACTCGGCGCTGCGCTCGCCGAGGAAGCACATGATGTGGGTCGCCGCCGCCGGACCGGCGGCGAACCTGGCGATGACGGTGATGTGGGTGATCGTGCTGAAGCTCGCGCTCCTGCTGCCGGTCAACTTCTTCACCGAACCGATGCGGCTGATGGCCGAAGCGGGAATTCTGGTCAACCTGATCTTCATGTTCCTCAACCTGCTGCCCATCCTGCCGCTGGACGGCGGCAGGATACTCGCCAGCCTGCTGCCCGGCCGCATGGCGTGGCAGTACTCGAAGCTCGAACCCTGGGGGCTTCCGCTGCTGGTGCTGCTGCTCGTGACCAACGTTCTCGACTTCATCCTCGTGCCGCTGATCGGTGGCTCGGGCGCGCTCATCCGCGCGCTGGTGCTCTGAGGCAACCGTGTTCGAAACCCGCGTACTGTCCGGCATGCGTCCCACGGGGGCGCTCCACCTCGGCCACTATCACGGCGTGCTGAAGAACTGGGTGCGGCTGCAGTCGGAGTATCCGTGCCTGTACTTCGTCGCCGACTGGCATGCGCTGACGACCGACTACGCGAGTCCCGGGCACATGCAGCAGAGCGCCATGGACATGGTTACCGACTGGCTGGCGTCCGGCGTAGACCCGAACCAGGCCGTCATCTTCGTGCAGTCCCACGTTCCCGAGCACGCGGAGCTGCACTTGCTGCTGTCGATGATGGCGCCGTTGGG
This sequence comes from Burkholderiales bacterium, assembly GCA_050248795.1. GTDB lineage: Bacteria > Pseudomonadota > Gammaproteobacteria > Burkholderiales > SG8-39 > CAZTDU01. Next base: position 5,982 of record JBFWRS010000050.1, read on the forward strand.
CTGGCTCGAGCGCGTGCCTACCTACAAGGACCAGCAGGAGAAACTCGCCGACCGTGACCTTTCCACGTACGGGTTTCTCGGCTATCCGCTGCTGCAGTCGGCGGACATCCTGATCTACCGCGCGCAATACGTGCCGGTGGGCGAGGACCAGGTTCCGCATATCGAGTTCACGCGCGAGATCGCACGTCGCTTCAATCACCTCTACGGCCGCGAGGCCGGGTTCGAGGAAAAGGCCAAGGCGGCAGTGAAGAAGATGGGCTCGAAGAAGGCGCGGCTGGTGAGCGAACTGCGCACGAAGTTTCTCGAACAGGGGGATGCCGAGGCCCTGATGCGGGCGCAGGCGATGCTCGACGAGCAGCAGAACCTGCCTCGAGGCGACCGTGAGCGGGTATTCGGCTGGCTGGAAGGCAGCGGCAGGAAGATCCTGGTCGAACCCGAGGCACTGCTCACCGAGGCGGCGCGGCTGCCGGGGCTGGACGGGCAGAAGATGTCGAAGTCGTACGGCAATGCGATCTCGCTGCGCGAGGAACCGATGGAGGTGGCGAAGAAGATCCGCACCATGCCTACCGATCCCGCACGCGTGAAGCGCACCGATCCGGGCGATCCGGAGCGCTGCCCGGTCTGGCAGTTGCACCTGGTGTACTCGGACGAATCCCGCAAGGACTGGGTGAGGAAAGGCTGCACGTCGGCCTCGATCGGTTGCCTCGAATGCAAGCAGCCGGTGATCGAGGCGGTGCAGGCGGAGCTCGCTCCCATGCGAGAGCGGGCCCAAGCCTACCTGGACGACCCGACTCTGGTCAGAAACATCATCGCCGACGGTTGCGATAAGGCGCGCAAGCTCGCAGGCGAGACCATGCGCGAGGTGCGCGAATCGATGGGCCTGGACTACGACTGATGAGCGACGCCGTGCAGGAACAGATCGCGATGCCGCTCGCCCGGATCTGGGGCGAGCCGATGATCGAGATGCCGCGCGACCTCTACATCCCGCCGGACGCGCTGGAGATCATCCTCGACGCATTCGAGGGGCCGCTCGACCTGCTGCTGTACCTGATCCGGCGCGAGAACCTGGACGTGCTCGACATCCCGATGGCGCCATTGACCCGCCAGTACCTCGAGTACGTCGAGGTGATGCGCACGCGGAACCTGGAACTGGCTGCCGAATACCTCGTGATGGCGGCGATGCTGATGGCGATCAAGTCGCGCATGCTGCTGCCGCGCCCCGCCTCCGCGCTGGCCGCGGAGGAGGACCCGCGCGCGGAGCTGGTGCGCCGCCTGATGGAGTACGAGCGCATCAAGGAGGCGGCGCGCAAGCTGGACGAGCTGCCACAGGTAGGCAGGGACGTGGTGGCGATCGCGGTATGGATGGAGAAAGTCGTCACCGAGCGGCTTCCGCAGGTAGACCCGCGCGATCTTGCGGACGCTTGGCGCTCGCTGCTGCACAGGGCCAGGCTTTCGGCCCACCACAGGGTCAGTCGCGAGGAGTTGTCCGTGCGCGAGTACATGAGCACGCTGCTGCGGCGCCTGAGGGAATCGCGCGTGCTCGAGTTCGGCGAACTGTTCGAGCCGGCGCAGGGCGTCTCGGTCCTGGTCGTGACATTCCTTGCGCTGCTCGAGCTGGCGCGCGAGCTGCTGGTGGAGATCACGCAGTCCGAGGCCTATGCCCCAATCTACGTGAAGCTGGCGAATGCTGAATCCCACTGAAGCCAAGCGCGCGATCGAGGGCGCATTGCTCGCCTCGCAGGAGCCGCTGTCGATCGCCGACCTGAAGAAGCTGTTCGACGAGGAGATAGGCCCGGATACCCTGCGTCGGCTGCTCGATGACATTCGCGACGAGTGGGGTTCGAAGGCGGTCGAACTGGTCAACACCGCGAGCGGCTGGCGCTTCCAGACGCGGCCCGACTTCAGGAGGTTCGCCGAGAGGCTGAACCCGGAGAAGCCGCCGAGGTATTCCCGCGCCGTCATGGAGACGCTGGCGATCATTGCCTATCGGCAGCCGGTAACCAGGGGTGATATCGAGGATATCCGTGGGGTGACCGTGACCGCGCAGATCATCCAGGTGCTGGAGTCGCGGGGCTGGATCGACACGGTCGGTCACCGGGAAACGCCGGGGCGCCCCGCCTTGTACGCCACCACCCGCGCCTTCCTGGACGATCTCGGCCTGCGCTCGCTGCAGGAACTTCCCCCGCTGGAGGAGATCGCCGGTACGCTGCAGTTCAATGAACCGACCCCGCGCGAAGCGGAACCAGCTGCAGAATCCGACCCGAGCCCCGAAGCCGCCGGCAGCGCTTGAAGGCGAACGCCTGCAGAAGCTGATCGCCGCGGCCGGACTGGGATCACGTCGGGCCGCGGAAGACTGGATTCGTGCCGGACGCGTATCGGTGAACGGCAGGCCTGCCGGTATCGGCGACCGCGCCAGGCCGGAGGACCGGGTCGAGGTAGACGGTACGCCCATCGTGGTGCGCAGCCCCGCTACCACCGCGCGGGTGATCCTCTATCACAAACCCGTGGGCGAACTGGTGACGCGGAAGGATCCAGGCGGACGGCCCACCGTGTTCGCGCGGCTGCCGCCGCTGCGCAGCGGCAAGTGGATCGCAGTCGGGCGGCTCGATTACAACACCTCGGGCCTGCTGCTGTTCACTGACGATGGTGAGCTCGCCAACCGCCTGATGCACCCCCGCTACGGCATCGAGCGCGAGTACGCCATCCGCGTCCAGGGCGAGCTGCAGCGGCCGCAGCTCGGATCCCTGCGCGCAGGCGTGGACATCGGCGGCGAGCAGGCGCGGTTCGAGCGCCTCGAGCCGTCGGTTGGGGGTGCGGCTGACGGCGTCAACCACTGGTACCGTGGCGTGCTGAAGGAAGGGCGTAACCGCGAAGTGCGCAGGCTCATGGAGGCGGTCGGGCAGCGCGTCAGCCGCCTGATCAGGGTGCGTTATGGCCCCCAGGAACTGCCGCGGGACCTGCCTGCGGGCGCATGGCGCGAACTGCCCGAGACCGGAGTCGAGGGCCTGGGTAGTGTCTCAGTTCGAATGCAACAGAATGCCGAATCCCGCGAGCAGCCGGTAACATTGGCGCATGGCAACGCGCCCACGCAGACCCAGAGACACAAACGAGCTCGCAAAGCTGATCGTTGACCTGTCCACTGGCAACGCGACTGAGGGCGAAGAATCCAAAAAGGTGATTGCAACGCGCGCTTCTGGAAGCAAGGGCGGTGCGTCAAGAGCCAGCAAGTTGACGCCCGATCAACGGGCGGAGATTGCACGCGCTGCTGCTGCGGCCCGCTGGAAAAAATCTCGCTAAGCTGCCTGCTCGCCTGAGCCGAAACCGGGAGAATTTAGCCGTTCCTCAACGTCATCGGTGAAGTCCATGACGAGCTGAATCGGATCTTCGCTGGAATGACGATCATTCCAAATCATTTCGTCTATTTTTGCGTGTACTGCATCGCCCACCATCTGCTGTCGGCGGTTGGTCAGAGACCAGAGCATTTGCGCTCTTGTAGCGTCATCGATGTCAACCCACAGCGTGTACTGTCTGCCGTCTTTCCTAGTGCTGCGCAATGCATGATTCACGCGATATGACAAGCCGGTCTTGGGGTCCTGCTTAAACTCAGCGCGAGCAGCATCGGCGAACTGGGCGACTAACAAGTCGCGCGCAGATTTCGGCTTCGGAAGAGTAGCGCCTCGGGCTATTGCCCAATCCGCGACTTGCTCCATGTCTACCACCTTATTGCCAGATTCGGTCTTGTATAGCTGAATCAGCCCCTGTAGTTGCCCATTTCTATTCATGACAGACTCCTTTTCAATGCAAACCCACTGGAGCTACATCGCCCCAGCCATCGACAATTGCGCCAGGCAAAACATGGTTGCGAATTTTTGCCAAATGCGCCCTGAATAAGTCGTACCTTCCGGTTCTAAATTGAATCTGTCCGGCAACCAGGCTGGGGTGAACCCCAAGGATCTTGCATAGCCCGAGGAAATCCCTCTCCGGGAACAGCGGGGCTTTCCTAGCGATAAAACTATCGACTCGCGCTTTGGGTGAGCAAAACTCCCCGGCCGCGTCGTTTGCGACCCTCTCTTCGTCAGCAAGCGAGCAGGAATTGCCCATGTCTACGTCAAGCATTGGGGATGTCTCGCCGTGCCTTTGAAGGACGTGTTCCAATTCATGCCGCAGTACAAACCAGAAGTTGTCCATGCGATCAAATCGCAAGGTCATTCCGATGACTGGCGATTTTTCATCCAACCACAGGCAAACGCCATCAATTTTGGATGCCTTAAGCCCTTCGACAAACACCAATCTGATCCCGCATTCCATCAACAACCGAGGGACATGCCGCGCTTCTTCTGGCGCGCTCAAATAAGACTTTAGCTTTCTTAGCGCGGCCCGCGCTAGATCTTCATCGTAGGCCGGCGCCAGGACTTCTCTTGCAATTTGCTTTATTCGGTAGAGCCATGCCAATTGCGCGGGCGTGACTTCGATGTCAGCGTCCGTTTTCTTGGCTGCGTGCGGAAGGATCGCAATCTTGTCCACGGTCGGGGCATCGAAAAATTTCGCGAGCGCCTTTTCTACCGATGGAACGTCTTTTATGTCTGCGTCAAGCCAGCGTCTCTTGATCATTTCGGCAATGGGCAATTCACCAAACAATTTAGCCCTAGTGGCACGATGTGGGTCCGGCACCGCAAGCATGCGAGCTTTGGCCAAATCAAAGGTCTTCTGTAACGTGAGGAATCGGTCGGCTGGCTGGCCAAAAATTTCCTCCAATGAGATCGCCAATTCCGCCGTTACGGGGCGCTTGTCCGAGAACAGTTTGTTTACGCCTGTCTCGTCCATACCCAGGACAATGGCTAAGACGCGCTGGGTCCAGCCCTTTTCCTCCAAGAGGGCCGATAAAAGCTGTCCCGGCGATCGGTACATTTCGTCTTCGTTTTCAGTCATTTATGGTGGTCCCCCGTTTAACTGTTTCGGCATGATATTGGAATCAGGCCAAATTAGCAAACTGAAGTTAATGCTTGACTAATAATCTCTAGCTAAGCATAATGTTCACATTGGAGGCGTGAACATGAACCGACTGCCCATAGCCAAGCGAGTCCAGATCCTCGGATGCCTCACAGAGGGCATGTCCCTCCGAGCGACTACCCGCCTCTGTGATGTAAGCATCAACACGGTGACCAAGCTGCTGGTGGACGTAGGCACGGCCTGCGACCTGTACCAGAACGAGCATCTTCGCGGCCTCGCTTGCAAGCGGGTCCAGTGCGATGAAATCTGGTCGTTCGTCGGAGCGAAGGCGGGGAACCTTCAGCCGTGGGAGCGCAATACGGGTGAGCGCGGCGACGTTTGGACCTGGGTAGCGATGGACCCGGAAAGCAAGCTAGTCCTGTCTTGGCTCGTAGGGAGGCGCAATACGCCTGCGGCAGTCACGTTCATGAAGGATGTAGCCTCGCGCCTCTCGCATCGCGTACAACTGACCACGGACGCGCATAAGCCCTACCTGGTGGCCGTAGACGAAGCCTTTGGCAGCGATATCGACTACTCGGTACTGTCGAAGATATACGCGACCGCGCCGGAAGCGCAGCGTCGCTACAGCCCGCCTGTGTGCGTCGGCGCGACCAAGGAAACGGTTAGCGGGGCGCCGGACGAATCGCTGGTATCAACGAGCCATATCGAGCGGCAGAACCTGACCATGCGCATGGGCATGCGCCGGTTCACTCGCCTGACCAATGGATTCTCGAAGAAGGTCCAGAACCACGCCTGCGCTATCGGGCTGCATTACATGCATTACAACTTCGCCCGAATCCACAAGACCCTTCGCGTCACTCCGGCCATGCAGGCGGGGATCACGGACCACGTTTGGAGCTTAGAGGAAATCGCCCGCCTGGCTACCTAAGCTAGATTCACCGCAAAACTCCGCTTACATTCTTCCCTTGGACTCATGCTGAAAGTTGTGGCAGAATACATATCGGTTTGAAAAAACTTATTACATTTCAGTGGTTTGTGGATGTTACATAGAAACCACTGAGGGGGCAAAAATGGGGCGCTCACCGAATTATCTGGTCGCCGAAGTGCAACTGCACGAAAGCGACGGGTCTATCCACGCCTATAGCGATGACATCCCTGGCTTGAATATTTGCGGCGCAGATAGAGAAGCAGTTTTGACGGATGTCATTCACGGAATTGTCCATATCTTCAAGATAGTTCACGGAAAGAACGTAACTGTTGAATGGGCAGACACTCCCGCTGGGGCATTTCAGCATGAATCACACCCACACAGGAGCAAAGAGCGCTTCGTTATGAAGCCAACCTTTGCTTAGGATTTGTGGGGGGCACTCTTCTTAGCACTGAAGAGTGGTATGGGATGCTGAGAAAACACGGATGCGAAGAGATTCCCGGCGCGACGTTCACCGGAAAGACCTGTGGATACTCGACTTGGAGAACCCCGTGGGGAACTCAGTTTATCGTGCCGACACATTGCACCGAGGATCAGGCCGAAACGATCATCGCAAGGGAGATTGATCGAACACGCCCAACCATGAACTAGAAAAAACCCGCTTCGGCGGGTTTTTCATTTCTACCGTTCCAAATTGGAACGCCAGTACGGGTCGGCGCTGTTACAAGTCAAAGTGAGACAGCACCAGGGCCTGTCCCGCATTGCCGGCGAGGGAAAAATCCGTTAAACTTCCAAAGCTTGAGAGAGGCGTCGGGAGTGCATGCCGAGGCTTTTGAACCGATGGGCTTCGTGCCCATTTTTTGTTTGCGGAATGACTACGGACGATGCCGGGGATCACGGGCCTGCTGGAGCCGACCCTTGCGGGGTTGGGATACGAACTGGTGGATGCGCAGGTATCCAACAGGGGAAAGCTGATGCGCGTGTTCATCGACAAGCCGGGCGGGATCACCGTCGACGACTGTGCCAATGTCAGCAGGCACCTGTCGCGGCTGTTCGCGGTCGAAGGGATCGACTACGACCGGCTGGAGGTTTCGTCTCCCGGGCTGGACCGGCCGCTGTCCAGGCAGGCGGATTTTGTCCGCTTCGCGGGCAGCCAGGTCGATGTGCGGATGAGGGTTGCGGACGCCGCCGGCAGGCGCAGGTACGTGGGACTGCTGCGCGGCGTGGAGGATGGGGTTGCGACGGTCGAGGTCGAGGGCCTGCCGGTCGCGTTGAAGCTGGACGAGATGGAACGGGCGCGGCTCGTTCCGGCGCTGTGAATTGCCGGAGTCTTCGAGAATGAGCAAGGAAATTCTGTTGCTGGTAGACGCGCTGGCGCGCGAGAAGAACGTACCCAAGGACGTCGTCTTTGCGGCGCTCGAACTCGCGCTTGCCTCTGCGACCAAGAAGCGCTTCTCGGAAGACGCGGACGTGCGCGTGGAGATCGACCAGAACACGGGCGACTACAAGGCGTTCCGTCGCTGGAAGGTCATTCCGGACGAGTCCCTCGAGTACATCGAGGCGCAGAACGTGGTCCTGAGCGAAGCGCAGGAGAGAAATCCGGAGCTCAAGGTCGACGAATACATAGAAGAGCCGCTCGAGGCAATTCCGTTCGGCAGGATCGGCGCCCAGACGGCGAAGCAGGTGATCCTTCAGCGCATCCGGGATGCCGAGCGCGAACAGATCCTGAATGACTTCCTCGCGCGTGGCGACGAGCTGGTGACCGGCACGGTCAAGCGCATGGAGCGCGGCAATGCGATCGTCGAATCCGGCAGGCTGGAAGCGCTGCTGCCGCGCGAGCACATGATCCCGAAGGAGAACCTGCGCATGGGCGACCGCGTCCGCGCCTGGGTGATGCGGATCGATCGCGGCGCGCGCGGGCCGCAGCTGGTGCTGTCGCGCACGGCGCCGCAGTTCATCATGAAGCTTTTCGAGCTGGAGGTGCCGGAGATCGAGGAAGGCCTGCTCGAGATCAAGTCCGCTGCCCGTGACCCGGGTGTGAGGGCGAAGATCGCCGTGCATACCAACGACCGTCGTATCGATCCGATCGGCACGTGCGTCGGCATGCGCGGATCGCGCGTGCAGGCGGTGACGCAGGAGCTGGCGGGGGAACGCGTGGACATCGTGCTGTGGTCCGCCGATCCTGCGCAGTTCGTCATCGGTGCGCTCGCGCCTGCGGATGTGTCCTCGATCCTGGTCGACGAGGAGCGCCATGCGATGGATGTGGTCGTGGACGAGGAGAACCTCGCGATAGCCATCGGGCGCAGCGGACAGAACGTGCGCCTTGCGTCCGAGCTGACCGGCTGGACGATCAACCTGATGACGCAGGACGAATCGAACAAGAAGCAGGCAGACGAGGCGACGCGTACCCGGGATCTCTTCATACAGCGGCTCGACGTGGACGAGGAAGTCGCGGGGATCCTCATCCAGGAGGGTTTCTCCACGCTCGAGGAGATCGCCTACGTGCCGATCAACGAGATGCTCGAGATCGAGGCTTTTGACGAGGACACGGTCAACGAACTGCGCAATCGCGCGCGCAACGCCCTGCTGGTCGCGGCGATCGCGAACGAGGAGAAGGTCGAGGGCGTGGACCAGGACCTGCTGAAGCTGGATGGCATGGACACGCAGCTCGCGGCCAAGCTCGCCGAGGGCGGCGTGACCAAGCGTGACGACCTGGCGGACCTCGCCGTCGATGAACTGTCGGAGATGACCGGGATCGACGAGGAACGCGCAAAGAACCTGATCATGGCCGCACGGGCGCACTGGTTCGCCGCGGACGAAAAGCGGGAGGCCGCGTAACGTGGCCCAGACCAGCGTAGCCCAGTTCGCCAGCGAGCTGAAGGTCCCGCCTTCGGTCCTCCTGGAGCAGTTGCGCGCGGCCGGCGTGGACAAGCGCGTCCCCGAGGACTCGCTGACGGAAACCGACAAGTCCCGGCTGCTCGACTACCTGCGGCGCTCGCATGGATCCGCCGAACCGAAGAACAAGATCACGCTGACGCGAAAGCAGACCAGCGAGATCAAGAAGGCTGACTCGACCGGCAAGGCGCGCACCATCCAGGTCGAGGTGCGAAAGAAGCGGGTGTTCGTCAAGCGCGACCCGGCCGAGGTCGCTGCGGCGGCAGTCGCCGCCGAGGCACCGCCGCCGGCGGTGGAAGCGCCGGCGCCTGTGGCTGCCCAGCCTGCCGCGATCGACAAGAAGGAGCTCGAAGCGCGAGCCGAGGAGGCGCGCAGGGAACAGCAGCTCGCAGAGATTCAGGCGCGTGAAGTCCAGGAAAAGCAGGAGCGCGAGCGCAAGGAGGCCGAGCAGAAGCAGGCCGAACGTGATGCGCAGGTGGCGCTGGAGAAGGCGCAGCAGGCGGCGGGCGCGGCTCCGGCGCAGGTCGAGGGAACCCTGCATGCCCCGAAGGCCAAGGCTGACGAGGCAAAGGCCGACAAGAAGGTCAAGAAGGTCAAGCAGACGACCATCATCCGGGACGACTCGGCGCGGCGCAGGACGATCAAGACGCGCGGCGACATGGGTGGTGGCGTCGCGGGCTGGCATGCGCGCGGGGGCGGAAGGCACAAGAGTGCGGGCAGTGCGGAGGCATCAACGTTCACTGCGCCAACCGAGCCGCTTGTGAGGGAAGTCGCGATCCCGGAAACGATCACGGTCGGCGAACTCGCCCACAAGATGGCGGTCAAGGCGGCGGAAGTCATCAAGGCGCTGATGAAGCTCGGCTCCATGGCGACCATAAACCAGGTCCTTGACCAGGAGACCGCGATGATCGTGGTCGAGGAGATGGGCCACAAAGGCAAGCCGGCCAAGCTGGACGATCCCGAGGCCTATCTCGCCGACGTGCCGGAGCATGGCGCGGCGCAGGGCACGACGCGTCCTCCCGTCGTCACGGTCATGGGGCACGTGGACCATGGCAAGACGTCGCTGCTCGATTACATCAGGCGCACCAAGGTTGCTGCGGGCGAGGCCGGCGGCATCACGCAGCATATCGGCGCGTACCATGTCGAGACGCCGCGCGGCGTCGTCACGTTCCTGGATACGCCCGGCCACGAAGCCTTCACGGCGATGCGGGCGCGAGGGGCGAAGGTCACTGATATCGTGGTGCTGGTGGTTGCCGCGGATGACGGCGTGATGCCGCAGACCGTGGAAGCGATAAATCACGCGAAAGCCGCCGGTGTGCCGCTTGTCGTCGCGTTAAACAAGATCGACAAGCCCGAAGCGAATCCCGAGAAGGTGAAGCAGGAGCTTCTCGCCCACGAGGTGGTACCCGAGGAATTTGGCGGTGATACCGCGTTCGTGCCAGTGTCCGCCAAGACCGGTCAGGGCGTGGACGACCTGCTGGAACGCCTGCTGCTGCAGGCCGACGTGCTGGAACTGAAGGCACCCGTGGATGCGCCGGCGAAGGGCGTGGTCGTCGAGGCGCGGCTGGACAAGGGCCGCGGTCCGGTGGCAACGCTGCTGGTGCAGTCGGGGACGCTCCACAGGGGCGACGTCGTGCTGACCGGCGCAGTCTACGGCCGCGTTCGCGCCATGCTGGACGAGAACGGACGCCCGATACAGTCGGCCGGTCCGTCGATTCCGGTCGAGATCCAGGGCCTCTCGGAAGTTCCCAGTGCGGGCGAGGACATGATGTCGCTTGCCGACGAGCGCAAGGCGCGCGAGATCGCCCTGTTCCGCCAGGGCAAGTTCCGCGACGTCAAGCTGGCGAAGAAGCAGGCGTCGAAGCTGGAGAACATGTTCGACCAGATGAGCGAGGGCGAGAAGAAGGTGCTCGCGCTGGTCATCAAGTCGGACGTGCACGGTTCGCAGGAGGCACTGGTCCACGCGCTAAACAAGCTCTCGGGCGACGAAGTGAAGGTGACGGTGGTGCACGCCGCAGTCGGGGGGATCACTGAGTCGGACGTGAACCTCGCGATGGCGTCGCGTGCGGTGATCATCGGCTTCAATACCCGCGCGGATGCCACGGCACGCAAGCTGATCGACGCCACAGGCGTGCAGGTGCGCTACTACACGATCATCTACGAGGCGGTCGAGGAGATCAAGGCGGCGCTGTCCGGAATGCTCGCGCCGGAGCGCAAGGAAACCGTGCTCGGGCTGGTCGAGGTGCGCGAGGTATACCGGATCTCCAAGGTTGGCACGGTCGCCGGCTGCTTTGTCCGCGACGGCCTGGTCAAGCGCAATGCCTCGGTGCGGATCCTGCGTGACAACGTGGTGATCCATACCGGCGAGATCGAGGCGCTGAAGCGCTTCAAGGACGACGTGCGCGAGGTCAAGGCCGGGTTCGAGTGCGGGATTTCGATCAAGGGGTTCCAGGACATAAAGCAGGGCGACCAGTTCGAGGTATTCGAAGTTCTCGAGGTGGCGCGCACGCTGTGAAGCGCAGGGGCGGCCGCGCGCTCAAGGTAGGAGACCAGATCCAGCGCGAGCTCTCGGAACTGATCCAGCGGGAGGTCCGCGATCCGCGAGTCGGCATGGTCACGCTGACCGGCGTCGAGGTGTCGCCTGATTACGCCTATGCGTCGGTCCATTTCACCTGCCTGGACGCGGCCCACGTGGAGGCGGCGACCAAGGGACTGCAAGCCGCCGCGGGCTACCTGCGCTCACAGCTCGCGAAGCGCAGCAAGACATATACGACGCCTGAGTTGCGGTTTTTCTACGACGAATCGGTAGAGCGCGGGGATCGCCTGTCGCGGCTGATCGACAGCGTGACCAGCGGCGCGAAGGAGTAGCGCCGCATGCGCCGGCGGCTCGATGCCCTGCTGCTGCTGGACAAGCCGCAGGGACTGAGTTCGAACGCGGCGCTGCAGATCGCCAGGCGCTGCTTTTCCGCCTTGAAGGCGGGCCACGGCGGCACGCTGGACCCTATGGCCTCGGGCCTGCTTCCGGTGCTGTTCGGCGATGCGACGAAGTTTTCCAGCTGGATGCTCGATGCTGGCAAGACCTACCTTGCCACGCTGAGCCTTGGCGTGCGTACCGACTCAGGGGATGCCGAGGGCAGGGTGATTGCCCGGCGGCCGGTAGAAGTGGGGGACTCCGACTTGATGCAGACGCTGGAGGGCTTTCGCGGCGAGATCGAGCAGGTCCCGCCCATGCATTCGGCGCTGAAGAAGCAAGGCACGCCACTCTACGCGCTGGCGCGCAGGGGTATCGAAGTTCCGCGCGAGGCGCGCCGGGTATGCATACGCCGGCTTGAGCTGGTGCGAAGGGGGGACGCGGAACTGGAAATCGAGGTCGACTGCAGCAAGGGAACCTACATCCGGACGCTGGCAGACGATATTGGCGAGAGGCTGGGTTGCGGCGCTCACCTGGCCGCGCTGAGGCGGACCCGCGTGGGCGCGTTCTCGGTCGATAACGCCTGGACGCTGGACAGGCTGGAAGCGCTCCCGGGGGAGCAAAGGGGGCGGGCGCTGCTGCCGGCAGACCGGCTGCTTGCGGAAATGGGAGAGCTTCGGCTGGACGAAGCCACGGCGGCACGCTTTTGCAATGGTCAGTCGATCACTGCCAGCGAGAGTGGCTCCGGACTGCGGCGCATCTACGGTGCGAACGGCCGTTTTCTGGGGGTGGGGGAACTGGTCGAGGCAGGTACGGTTCGGCCTTTGCGCCTCGTCGCGGATGCTTCGCAAGCGGCTGATAATCATTGAAAAACTTGTGGTCATCCGGGAGCTGGACTAGAATGCGCCTTTACCAAGGAGACAGTTAAGTCATGGCATTGCAGGTCGCGCACAAGGCGCAAGTCGTCAAGCAGTACCAGCGCTCCGGGAAGGACACCGGATCGCCGGAAGTCCAGGTCGCGCTCCTGACCGAGCGGATCAACGGACTCACTGACCATTTCAAGGCCCACGGCAAGGATTTCCATTCCCGGCGCGGGCTGCTCAAGCTGGTAAGCCAGCGCCGCAAGCTGATCGATTACCTGAAGCGTACAGACGCTGCCAAGTACCGCTCTCTCATCGAGCGGCTGGGCTTGCGCAAGTAAGTCGCCTTTCCGTCCATGCCATCACCGCAAGCGCTCATGCCGTCTATGGGCGCTTTCGCCGTGTGGTGGTCCTGATCACACACTGACCCAGTGCAGGTGCGCGTTGGCGCACCGATAGCGAGGTATTGCCTTGAACCCTATTAAGAAGACTTTCACCTATGGCTCCCAGCAGGTAACGCTGGAAACCGGCGAGATTGCCCGCCAGGCGCACGGAGCCGTGATCTGCACCGTCGATGACACCATGGTGCTGGCCACCGTCGTGGCAGCCAAGGAGCCTCGTGCGGGAGTGGATTTCTTCCCGCTGACGGTGGACTACGTCGAGAAGACCTATGCAGCCGGAAAGATCCCGGGCGGCTTCTTCAAGCGCGAGGGCCGGCTCTCCGAAAAGGAGACGCTGACCTGCCGCCTGATCGATCGTCCGATCCGGCCGCTGTTTCCGGATGGCCTCTTCAACGAGGTGCAGGTCGTTGCCACGGTGATGTCGTGCAATCCCGAAGTCGACCCCGACATCCCGGCAATGATCGCCGTCTCCGCCGCGCTGACGCTTTCCGGCATTCCATTCAACGGCCCGATCGGCGCATGTCGCGTCGGCTATGCCGATGGGCAGTACATCCTGAATCCGACTGCCACGCAGACCAAGGATTCCAGCCTGAACCTGGTCGTCGCCGGCACCGCCCAGGGCGTGCTGATGGTCGAATCGGAGGCGCTGGAACTGTCCGAGGAGGTCATGCTCGGTGCGGTCGTCTACGGCCACGAGCAGATGCAGGCCGCGATCCAGGCGATCGAGGAACTCGCCGAACAGGCAGCGAAGCCCGCCTGGGACTGGCAGCCTCCGGCGAGGAACGAGGCGCTGATTTCGCGCGTTGCCGAGCTGACCGAAGCGCAGTTCCGGGATGCGTTCGCGATGAAGCAGAAGCAGGCGCGCAACACCCGCCTGAACGAGATCCGCAAGGCTGCACTGGCCAAGCTCGAGGAGGAAGCGACAGCCGCTGGCGGCAAGTTGAATGCGAACGAAGTGAAGGATATCTTCTTCAACCTCGAATCGAAAATCGTGCGCAACCAGATTCTCGATGGCGAGCCGCGCATCGATGGTCGCGACACGCGGACCGTGCGGCCGATTGCGATCCGCACCGGCGTGCTGCCCCGGACCCATGGCTCGGCGCTGTTCACGCGAGGCGAGACGCAGGCCATCGTCACCGTCACGCTGGGCACAGGCCGCGATGAGCAGATCGTCGACGCGTTGATGGGCGAGTATCGCGACCGCTTCATGCTCCACTACAACATGCCGCCGTATGCGACCGGCGAGTCCGGGCGCATGGGCACGCCGAAGCGCCGCGAGATCGGTCATGGGCGCCTTGCCAAGCGCGCGCTTGCAGGACTGCTGCCCTCCCAGGAGGATTTCGGCTATTCGATCCGCGTGGTGTCGGAGATTACGGAGTCCAACGGTTCGTCGTCGATGGCGTCAGTCTGCGGCGGTAGCCTCGCGCTGATGGACGCCGGCGTGCCGATGAAGGCGCACGTTGCCGGTATCGCCATGGGCCTGATCAAGGAAGGTCCCAAGTTTGCCGTGCTGACCGACATCCTCGGCGACGAGGATCACCTTGGCGACATGGATTTCAAGGTGGCAGGCACCGACAGCGGCATCACGGCGCTGCAGATGGACCTGAAGATCGAGTCCATCAACAAGGACATCATGCACGTGGCGCTTGCCCAGGCGCGCGAGGCGCGCCTGCACATCCTCGACCTGATGAAGCGCTCGATCGAGGGATCCAGGACCGAGATTTCGACGTTTGCGCCGCGCATCATCAAGCTGAAGATCAACCCGGAAAAGATACGCGATGTGATCGGCAAGGGCGGGATCGTGATCCGCGGGCTGCAGGAGGAAACGGGCACGACCATCGAGATCGAGGACGACGGCACGATATCGATCGCCAGCACCAAGTCCGAAGGTGGTGAGGCGGCGAAGCGGAAGATCCTCGAACTCACGGCGGCAGTGGAAGTGGGCAAGGTCTACGAGGGCCCGGTGCTGCGGCTGCTCGATTTCGGCGCCATAGTGCAGCTGATGCCAGGCAGGGACGGCCTGCTGCATATCTCGCAGATCAGTCACGAACGGGTAAACGCCGTGGCGGACCATCTCAAGGAAGGCCAGGTCGTCAAGGTCAAGGTCATCGAGGCCGATGACAAGGGCCGGGTACGCCTGTCTATGAAGGCCCTCAAGGAACCCGAGGCCGCCGCCAAGCAGGAGTAGGGCACGGGCGCGTCCCGCGCGCCTGCCGAACAATCCGGCTGCCCGGGGTCCAGTGCCCCGGGGAGGCGTGACTACTTCGCGACCTGGCGCTCGCGCAACTCGTCCAGGGTCTTGCAGTCTATGCAGAGGGTTGCGGTCGGGCGCGCCTCCAGGCGCTTGAGTCCGATTTCGATGCCGCAGCTGTCGCAGTAGCCGTACTCGTTCGCATCGATCCGTGCGATCGTCTCGTCGATCTTCTTGATCAGCTTTCTCTCGCGATCGCGGTTACGCAATTCCAGCGCCATGTCCGACTCCTGGCTGGCCCGATCATTGGGGTCGGCAAACACCGTCGCCTCGTCCTGCATGGTGTGGACGGTTCGGTCGATTTCCTCGGAAAGCTCCGCCTTGATGCCTTCCAGCATCTTGCGGAAATGCGTGCGCATGCGGGCGTTCATGTACTCCTCGCCCTTCTTGGGCGTGAACGGTGCGGCGTTCCTTCGAGTCAGTTCAAGAGCCATGTAGCCGTGCCACCTGCAAAAAAGAAGGCGCCTTTGTAGCAGAAATCACCCCCCCGGGCAATGGAATTCGCCCCTTGCACAGACCGCGGACAGCGCGCATGCGCGCATTGCGGACAGCGTCCGTAAGCGGTATCATTCGCGCCCTTTTCGGGGTGTAGCGCAGCCTGGTAGCGCGCTTGCTTTGGGAGCAAGATGTCGGGAGTTCGAATCTCTCCACCCCGACCAGGCTGGCAGGCGGACTGCCCGT